>CAKZWQ010000021.1 GCA_937921935.1 uncultured Gammaproteobacteria bacterium
TTGGCCGAAAGCGGACATTCAATTATCTTGACTGAAGCTATCGCACAGTTGCGTCGATCAGGATGTCTCGAACAATTTGCGTACCTAGTTCTATCAACAAAATTTTACTGGCGACGATCACCCTTTCGTAGCCAGTTGGCAGTTCAGGCAGTTCCTGTTGCAGGTCATATGGAAGGGCCCGTTTGGCAATTCCAGGAGGGAGTGGCTTGCCACGTTGCAGGTTCTTTGCAATCCCGGGCGGGAGCCCCTTCTTCTTACCTTTTCGGACAGTCCCAGTCCGATTGGTTTCAAAGTAAGAGCGTATGATTCTTATTTCATCTTCGCTAAAGGCAATCTCAAAGTTGCCCTTATTGGCTGAGAGGGGAGCACCTGCAGGCGTATATTCATCAGCAAAAACTGTCTGAACGCTGCTGTAACCGCATACAAGCGTAATCAAAGCCATCAATAGGATGCGCATCGCCCTCTCCAAGCTCGCTAAGGTGCTATGACTTTACGGTCCTCAACTACCCTACGAGTGGGACTTAGATCACATTTATTGCACCGGGCGATGAGTGTGTTGAGTATCCGCTTTTGGCCCAAAGCGGATGTTCTGCCAGGTTCTTACCATTCCACATAACGTGAAACATTGCGCATAGCGGCGACTCATTGAGCCACCCCGCTTCGAGATTTTGGGCTGGAAAGCCACTGATACCGTTAACACATGCTAGCGGCAAAAAATAGATTAGCTATATGCCTCCAAGAGGCGTAGTGTTTTTACTGATGACGCAAAACCCTCTTCGGGGGGCTTTGCGTTTTTTTTTGCTTGACAGTTCGTGGGAGTTTAGAGGGGAAGATCTTGAAACGCATTTTGGGACTATTGCTATTATTTGTGTTCGCATCGTCCGATGCGGCGTTAGTCAGCCGCTTGGGTGGCCAAGCGTATTACGATGATGTGCTAAATATCACGTGGACGGCGGATGCCAACATCAACGGTGCTGATGACTGGGATGCCCAGGTGGCTTGGGCTGCGGCTCTTGATATCAATGGCGTCACTGGTTGGCGGTTGCCCAGCATCGATGTTGATGGCGGAGGAATCTTCGATTGCGCAACAAGCACTCAGGCAGAGTGCACAGACAACGAGTACGGCCATTTATTCTATTACGGTGCTGACACAATCAAGGGCAATGGTAATGAAATTGACCCGGATGTAGATGCGTCTCCGTTCACTGATGTCCAGTCAGACTGGTACTGGTCAAGTACTCTTAACGGATCATTACCGTATTTCTTTAACTTCTCAGAAGGCACCTTTACCATCGCTGGTAAGGCCACCAACATAGCAGCTTGGGCTGTAAAGGATGGTGATGTTGGGGTGGTCCCCATCCCGGCCGCGGTTTGGCTCTTTGGGTCCGCTCTCGGCCTGCTGGGCTGGGTGAGGCGCAAAGCCGCCTGAATCAGATTTTCGGAGGATTAAGGAACCCGGTCCAGTACCGGGTTTTTCTTGTCCCGGAATGACCGCTTCTGGTCGAAAGTGGACATTTTATTGACTCGGAACTTGCAAATATCGTAAATGGGATGGGTCACTGAAAGGCTGACCTTCGTTAAATATAAAAAGGTGAATGACTTTGAATTCCAACATTGAACTCAATAATCTTATTTTGGGTCTTGCCGCCGTATTGCTGCTTGGAATTCTTAGCGCTTGTGATAACAACAATGGCGGGGGGCCGCGGGCAGAGCCGATCACGCAAAACGGTTTGTACACGTTGCTGTCTTCCGGCATAGAGCGTGAGTACTATGTGCAGTTGCCACCTGATGCTGCTCCGATTAACGCTGCCATCTCGCTGTCGAAAGAAAGCAATCTCACCTCGCCACCGGCCTATGCCCGGATCGAAGATGCCCCCCCGCTGCTGATCGCCCTGCATGGCGCGGGCGACAGTTATGAGGGCTGGTTGCCCGGTGGCTTCCAGGGTGACGGTTTGTTACAGCTCGCAGGCGAGGATGCGATTGTCATTGTTCCGAACGCCCGCGCCAACGAGCAGGGCCGGCGCATCTGGGACCCCGGCAACGAAACCGACTACAGCTTCTTTCTGGACCTGTTCTCAGAGCTCGATCAGCGAATTACTTACGACAAACGCCGAGTCTTCATTACCGGGCATAGTGCGGGCGCCTTGATGGCGCACGAGCTGGGCTGCCGGTTCGGTGACATTATTCGAGCCATCGCGCCGTCCGCTGGCTCCATCACCTCCAGTCTTTCACCCCGCTGCGTGGGATCCGTGGCGGTCCTGCAGATACAAAGTGAATTCGACGCCATCGTGCCGACCGCCGTGGTCACCGACACGCGGGATCTCTGGGTTCTTTACAACGGTTTTGACTTGAACATCTCGACACCTGGTATCATCGAGCCCTGCATTGACTATGGTTTGGGCGCCTCTGCGTATCCGGTGCAATGGTGCCTGCATGACACCGGCGAGTCCGACGGCCATGCCTGGTGGTTGCAGGCGGATGGGGCCATCTGGAACTTTTTCTCCAGTCTGCCTATCGTCGAGCCGACGATAGACCCACCGCCCGGCGGCGGTAATGGGAACCTGACACAGACATTTCCAACCACGATGACGGTGGAAATTGAATTCCCGGCAGACCTTGCGCCGATCGATGTGGTTGGCCTGTTTCTCTATCCCGGGGGCTCGACCCTGCCCATTTCAGGCGCCCCGCAGTTCATACTCAATGGCGATATCGATCTTGGCGTAGTCACGCCGGGCACCCGCGCAATCTATGATATTCCGGTAAAACTGCCAGCCGACAGTCAGCTACCGAACACCTACGCGCTGCTGCTAGCTGTCTATTTAGAGGGCGGTACCTTTCCCATCCCCACGGCCGGTCTGGATCTGAACGCCCTTGCCGAGGTCACCATATTTGATTCAACGACACCTATTACTGTCGATGAGGTTTTGGTTCTGGAGCTGATTCAGGCCCCGTAAAAACGTATCGTTCTCATTGCCAGTGCCCGACGTTCCCTGGTGTAAGTGTCCGTGTTTGGCCGAAAGCGAATGTTCGCTGATGATAAATACGAGAAACCTGTATTAAGATTTGGTGGGCGCTAGAAGATTCGGCTTAGGCCCATTCCTCCGACTGTGACTGTAAATGTTCAGCTAAACGCACAGAGAGAGCTACGATGGTGGTCGTAGGATTCATCCAGCCGGCCGTACTAAAAACTGAGCTGCCGGCGCAAAATAAATTATCAAAACCGTGCACTTTGCAGTTTAAATCCACTACACCGCTCTCTTGATCTTCGCTAATTCTGGTTGCGCCAATCTGGTGTTCGCCCGTGCTTTGCTCCCTGACGAGTTCTTCAAAATTGACCGGAGCAGTCATGTTGTCAGCGATCTTCATCCTTCCAACACCAGCGGCACCGAACGATGAAGCCAATATTTCATTGAATCGTTGTACGCTGGCGGGTTCATGAGGAAAATATGCCCAATTGATTTTCGCCCGAGGCATTCCTAGCGCGTCCTTATCCTCAGACAGCGTGATTCGACTATCAGGGTGAGGCGGCTGGTCCAGGTAAGTTTCAACATTCAGCAGGGATATCTGGTGCTCTGCATGACGACTGTTCCACTGGGTATAGGCGCCGTCAAGGTCGGTCAGTAAATCATAAAGGTCATCCATGACATGATCGAAATTTTGCCTGCCTCTCAAACGATTGAAAAGACGTTTTCCTGCGCTGTATCCCTTGGTCATCGGGAGCCGTATTTCTTCAATTGTTGCGGCATGATTGGGCAATTTTTCACGTTTCTGTGCCTGCTCAGACAGCACGAACTGATTCAGTATTCTTGTGCCGTTGTTGGAGTGCCAGCGGTAGGGGAAACGGCTGTGCAGGGTCGGTTTCTCAAGCAATAGCTGCCCTGTCAGCATATGCGGATGAAAATTAAAGTAACGTCCAATTGCAGGCAGCTTTGCACTAAATCCAAAAGCCAGTAACAACCGGGCATTTTCAACCCCGCCACAGGCTAGAACGACATTTTTTGCGTCGATCGATATGGAGTTGCCGCCAAGAGCGGTTGCCTTGATCTCCGTGACACGGTCAAAAGCTTCATTAGTGCGAATCGCTGTCAGATTGGCATGAAGAATGACGTGCACATTCTCGGCCTTTTCCAGGTCTTTCTGATAGACAGGGCCAAACCTTTGTGGATTTGACTGGCGCATTGCGTGGGTGATATCGGTGTCGGCAATTTTGAAGAGATCCCAGTTTTCATTATTCCAGGCCGACGATCGATACTCGTAGGGTCCGAGGCCAATTAATTGATGGGCTTTTTTGTAAAAGGGATTCAGCTCATCTCGCGTCAGGGGCCAACCACTATTGGGTATCCAGTCGCGGGCCCTGAAGTCAATCGGGTCTAATGGCCCGCAGACACCTTCCCAGTGATTGGAGGTTCCGCCAAAATAACGCAGCCGAGAAACATCTAATGGAACCGGAGGCAGGTTATTGACAATATTACCGGCGTAAAAATCCTGGGTATCTGGATCGAATTCAAAATCGCCGCTTTCCAGAATGACTACCTTGAGTCCCGAATCAATCAACTCTTTGGCCAGGGTAATGCCTGCGGGCCCTGTTCCCACGATGCAGATATCAGTCTTGAGATTCGATTTGTCCGCCAGGGATTCTAGGTAACTGATCATGAAAAGACCAAAGACAGTAGTGCCCACTGTCGGAGTTCTGTATTCGACAGCACCCACCCATCCAGACTCGATACGTTATTCAGACGAAAGTCTTGCCGAATTTGTCTGTTAAGTATTTCTTTCAGGATGCGTGGTTCGGAAAAGGCTATTAGCTTTTTTGATTCGCTCCAGCCGGAGAATATAGACTCAGTAAGCAATCGCACGTTGCGATACTCAGGATGATGTAATAGATATTTCTTGCCCAGTCGAACCGCTGAATCATTGGATCGAGATAGCGAGCAGATCGCCTGAACCCCGGAAAACTGCGACGGTTGTTTCGCGATTGATTGCGTCCATGCAGCCGGGACCGCAAGAAGCAGCCCCAGTCCGGCGCGAATAAATGTTCGCCTACTCATTGAGCTAATAGTAACTGAGTATCCGCTTTTAGCCGTCAGCTGACATTCGCATAGTTCGCCAGAAGGTCGAATTCAAGCCAGGCCTGTCTCGGCTGATCTGAGTCCTCTGGCTCTCGGGGCGACATAATGCGTAAGTCGTCTGTAATACTCCTGTAAGTTGCCGGTTCACTTCATCCCTGTAGGTTGAATGCGATTTAACGTAGATCAGTAATGAGCAACGGAGGCCTCAATACGCCACTTCTTTTTTGGGCTGGTTGTGGGTCTGACTTGCGGATGCGTGTCTTTGTATCAAATCGACGAAGCCGATACGGTCTCGGTGATTGGGCAATCGAGAGTTGGCAATACGGTGCGAGTTGTCACCAACAATGGCGAAAAATGTCGCGTCGACATCACCTCAATAAGAGAAGATCAGTTGGTCGGAGTTTCTGCGACGACCAGAAGGAGTGTTAAGGATATCGAGCGACCCATCGCAGATATCCAGTCCGTATCCATTGAACGACTTGATGCGGCTAAATCCTGACGCCATCGGCCAGCGGCTTACTCAAGGCGTAGTCGGCGGCTCCACGATGACCTGGGCGGCCACGAAATCGCAGCCGCTTGGCGGTGAATCCGCGTCGCCGTAGGCTTCCACAGTGGAGCCGATCTCCAGAATGGTTGGATCCAGCAGGTCAAACACCGTAACGGTCTGGTTGTCCACCAGGACCTGGACCATATCCGAGTCCTGATCCACACAGACAAACACCAGTCCTCCGATATCAGTCATCACATCGAGAACGGTAAAGGGCGCGTTATCACGCACATCATCGAGAGTGCCGGCAACGATGCCGCTGCCTGGGGCGGTGGACAAAACGACGAGGGCGGCATTGAGCTCGTCCCCAACCGGTATGGCATCCAGGGAGGCCGTATCGCCGTCCCGGACATCCGCCTGGTCGAGTTCCACGCCGTCGGCACGAAACACCCGGGTTGCCGGCTGCATACGGGTCGTTATCACCGGGTCGTTGTTATCCGGTAAAAAATCAAAACACTGATCCGTGTCGCATGAGACGGGGTCGCTCGTGACCAGGCCTTGCGCCGTCGTCCAGCCATCAACCGCACTGGGCTGACGATCTCCTATCTCCAGAGCAACCGAATCCAGCCCCAGGAAGGCATCAGGATCATCGGTGTCTACGATGAACCCAATTGCGGTCAGGAGCTCACCGGGTCCGATGTCTCCAAAGCTGGCCTCTTCGCCCAGCTCGTCAAAGACGCCTGTGCTGCCATTGGCATAGACCCGCACGCACTGATCTGGACCGCCTATTGAGGGCCCGTTGGACTGGGAAATCAGCTGCAGGTCGCAAAGTCTGAATGAATCATCTGCGGGATCAGTTGTGCCGCTGCCCTCAACAGAATCAGCGTCGACTTCGCCAAAAACTCGAACGAGCCGGTCCGGCAGGAAAATATCCCCTTGGAAAATATCCACAAATATGACTGGCCGGAAGCGCAGTCCGCCATTACCTGTCTGCACCACCTGGAAGGATCGTTTGGCATCGATGTCCAGCTTGATCACCGTGGTGTAGTCGGGACTAACCTCGAAGGGCCCCCTGGGGTTGAGGTCGATCTTGCCATTGGCGGGCAACTTGTCGAGCACCACTGATTCGTTGTTGACCAGATCAACTAGCTCAATCTGGGTCACGAACAGGCGAATCTTGCTGTAGTCGCCGGCAAGCACCTTGGTATTGAAGGCAAGGTCGGCCCAGTCGCTCATCTCCAGCAGATCGAAGGTAATTTCAGGCCCGTCGTAAATATCGACTTGGCCGCCGGAGCCGATCAGGCGTATCCCCGTCAGGGAGATCAGGATCCGCTGATACTGATCCGTCGGCCCGTCCGTCAGGACAACCGCGACATTACCCGTGGCAGGAGCACCGCCGCCGCCTCCACCTCCGCAGCCGAGCAGGACGAGGAGCAGGCTAGCAACAAGGGCAAGGCCCAAGGGACGTTTGATCATGATCTTCTCCGGATCAGTCGGGCTGGTCGCGCTGCCTTTGCCCGTTATGCTCTTTCCATAGAGTGATCGCCGGCGCGTGGGACCCAAAAATTCCTCGATCAACGCAGGCAGACTTTATAATAGCCACATTAGCGGGTGGCTGTTAGCTCAAACTGTGACGCAGTTCACAAACAGCGATTTAACAAAGTTCCGACTGCCGGCCTGCAGTGCTTCCAAATGCCCGCTTTTGGCCGAAAGTGGACATTCGGCGGCCGACTCGCGGAAAGTCAGCCTAAGCACCATTTATTGAATTTAAGCGCGTGGCTGAAGGTGCTGTCATCAGGCTGGCCCGTCGGTGTCCCTGTATCCCAGAAGCTCCGCAAAGCGACTGAATAGGCGCTAACCTATATCAAGAATTAGTCTGTCTGGACTCCTTATGGTTATCGTCTACCGAGCCACGCATGCTCAGGAATGCATGGAACGCGCTCTTGTTCTCACTGCCATGGGGATTGACCATGCGGTGCGTCGCGATTGGTGGGGTTGGTGCCTGCAAGTCGAGGGGGACACGGTATCTGATGCCACTAAGCAGCTTGACCTGTACGAGCAAGAGAACCGTGCCGCCGCAGCGCCGCCCACGCTAACGCGGCCGGCAGGCGGTGCGCGGCTGGGTGTTCTGGGCTATGCGACTGTGTTGCTCACGGTATTCGCCTTACAGGGCAGATACGGTTTTGGCATCGACTGGACTTCCGTGGGTCGCGTCGACGTCGCGGCAATCCGTGCCGGCGAATACTGGCGAATGATTACCGCCCTCACGCTCCATCGAGATCTATGGCACTTACTCGGCAATCTTGGTTTTGGTGCCCTGTTCGCCGTTTTTCTGTCGCGTCAGCTGGGAGGTGGGGTCACCTGGCTGGCTATCTTGATAGCTGGTGCCTTGGGCAATGGCATGAATACGCTGGTGCAGCCGCCGGGGCATCTTGCCATTGGGGCTTCGACGGCGGTATTCGCTGCCCTGGGGCTGTTGGCTGCCTTCTATTTTTTCTTTGGTCGCTTAAACCGGGCTACCTGGGCGCGCCGATGGGCGCCGCTTGTTGGCGGCCTCTGGGTGCTAACGTGGCTGGGTACCGGCGACGCCAGCACGGATATTGTTGCTCACCTGACGGGCTTTGTTGCCGGACTTCTGCTTGGCAGCCTGATGGGGCGCGTCCCAAAGCCAGCCAGGCATGATGTGGTGGTGCAGCTAACGACTGGATTTATGGCGCTCTGCGGCATTGTCGGCACCTGGATACTAGCCGTACGCTAGACATCCCTGCGCTCCGCTTGTCGCCAATATTGGGCATTCAGAGAGTCGCGCCGCGCCGCCTGATCTTTCCAGGCGGGTGTTCAGCAAAACGCCTAGCCGGCCGCGAAGACCGGTATGACCCGTTCGCCGATCAGACGAATCGCATCGGCCGGATCGTCATGAATGCCCAGGGTGATATTTGTCAGCCCGGCCGCCTCGAACTGGTGGAGTATTTCCAGATGGTCATCCAGCTCTGCGGTCGATGCCGTCAGGGTGAGGTTCTCAAGCAGGGTATCAATTATCGGTTCCGGTACATCCCCAATGACGCCGTCGCGCTTTTGTAGCTGCCCCCAGAAACTCGGCATGTGGTCCCTGACCTGTTTGACTTCTGCCTCGTTCATGAAGGGTTCAATCCAGAAGGGGCTCAACATGCCCCGTAGCACCAGCCGGCTGCGGGCTTCCCGCAGGGCCTCGGCCTTATCGTCCTTGACATGAAATGCCCAGAAATTGTTGACTTCGAAGTCCTTCAGCGATCTTCCATTTTTCTTCAGCCCAGCTGTGATGTTTTGCATGGTCTGCGGCATCAACTGCATTGGGATGTCACTCAGGTACACACCGTCAGCGCGATGGGCTGACATGCGCAACATCTGCTTGCGATTGGCGCCGACCAGCACCCGGGGCGGTTTTTCGATGGTCCAGGGAACGCGAAAATTCCAGACGGGATAGATCTCGCCTTTGACATTAACCGTGTTCCCGGCGCCCGCTTCCTGGAGGATCTCGATACATTCTTTGACTGCCCGCACGCGGCGGGAAAGATCCAGTTTCGTATGTGCCATGATGCCGCCCGCGGCACCCACAACCAGGGAAGCCCGCCCGTTGGACATCTCATTCAGGGTCAGCAGGGAGGTGGCAAGCCTGATCGGGTGCGCCTCAAAGGGGCTGACGGCCATGATGCCCAGGCGTATGCGCTGGGTTTTCTCCGCCGCTTTGCTGAACAGCATGAACAGGTCGCGCGCCTGGCAATCGTGCGTGACCCAGATCGTGTCAATGCCATTTTGCTCTGCCAGCACGGCCAGCTCGGCCAGCTGAGTGGCAGAAAATTCAGGTTCAAGCGCAATCTCGATTCGCATGGTGATTCTTCGCTGGTGCTTTAGAGAATTTACGCAATCCTACAATAGTCGCCTGGATAGATGAGTATTTGGCTGCAATGCCGCCGGTGTCAGGGGATGCCCGGCTAGTGCTTCATCAGGACGAACCGCTGGCCGCTACTGAACTGCGTACCGCCAGGCAAGTCAGGACAGACTCGAGCAGCCTAAAGATTGCCATGCAGCCGATTTCTATTGGGATGCTCCACAAAATAGGCAGTGCGCTACTGAAGTATCCGCGGAACTACATCTGGTCGGATGTCTAGGTCCGGGGTGATGGCATGCATTGCCTGGCGAGCAATATTCGGGAAGGCAGGGTGTGGAAGCTTAGGGTTGAGACCGTTGAAGCCGTCGGAGCAATGCACACAGCTTCACGACAGCCGCCGAATCAACCGTTGCCTTGCAGAGCTGGCGGTCTGCCAGCTGTTGTTTGGTCCTTGTTCTGCCCGTTGTTCGGGGCGCGAAATGTTCCATCCCCGGCCAGCCTCGGTCAGGAGACTGCTTACCAGCAGTTATCCCCGTCGCCGGTAACATCCTGTTCGCCCCGATGAGTGAGGGTCAGGGCCATGCATTCAGTATCCCGTTGTAATTGCATAAAGGCGGGCGTAGCGCGCACCGTGTAGGTCGTAGCGGTGATATTGATCATGTCTATGACATATTTGCCGTCTTTATCCAGCGCATCGGTAAACTGACCGTTATCGTCAAGGACAATAAAGCCCGGGCCATAGCCCAGTTCGATCATGTTTGCTGCGTAACGCTTGTTATCCTGAAAGAACTGTTCCTGTCGATCAGCAACGGAGTAAAGAAAATTCTTACCCGCCTGGCGATGGCTCTTGGTCACGTAAGCCGTGTAAGACGGATAACCCACGGCCGCCAGTAGTGCCACGATAGCTACCACAATCATCAGCTCGATGAGCGTGAAGCCCTGGTTTCCTTTGCCGCCAATGCGGCTAATGTAGCAATTCATCCGGATTCTCCCTCGGGTCTGTCAGCTGTTCCCGTTGTTACAGGTCGGCATCCTCTTCCTCGAACCAGAAAGTCTGGAATCGAGTAGTCGTGTTGGTCTCTTCGGTTTTCAGATCCGGCCGCAGTATCGAGTTCGGTGGCAGTGACACCACCTCCGCCGGGATGCCCAGGGAGTCCAGCTCGTCAAAGCGTTCTTCCTCATCCGTCGTCTGGTCATAATTGTTGCGTGCCCGGCCGTCCGCCAGGGACACCGCATACAGTCGGCCACCGCCGGCAGACGGGGCGCAGGCACCCTGTGATGATCCCGCCGCTGGCACATAGGTTGAGAAATAGATCGTATTGCCAATGGTCAATGCCGTGGCCAGGGATTTTTCACCCAGGCTTTCCAGTTGCAGCCGCCAGCCGTTACTCAGATTAGCCAGGCAGTCGCCATCCGGGATTATGCAGGTATTGGTGATATCCCCGAAACTCGTGTGATTGGACAATCGATCGCTACCCGAGCCGGGTTTCACTGCCCGGTCCTTGATCATATACATCCAGTTGGTGACGACGCCGCCCGCATCGAGAGGATCTGCCCGGTCGCCGCTGCCAATAACGACGGCATCGTAAGGACCGTCCTTGTCAAAGTTTTGCACCAGGTCCGGACGATGGAAGAAGCGCCGATCATCGGCCAGTCCGCCGGCCAGGGGCGCGTGTCGGCCCATGCTGGCGAGCAGGCTGAGCTTCCACTTGCTAGTGTCGCTGCCGACCATATCGGCGCGCCAGACATTGCCGCCGGTGTCACCGAAGTAGGCCCGGTCCTGCTGGGTATCGCCGTCACTGTCGATAATCGCGACGGAAGACGGCACGCTGTCCACCAGGTCAGGATGATAAAAGACTTCACTGGTTGAAGTGCCGGAGCCCCCGACGGCTTTCCAGACCAGATCGCCGGTTTCGGCATCTACGATGTACAGGGCGTTGCCTTCTGTGTCATCAGTGCCAATGGCGCCACGCTGGTCCTTGTTCATGTCGTAGCCGCCGCCAAAAATCAGGCCGGGCTTTGATGAACCTGCCCCGTCAGGCAGCAAGATGACTCGTGGGTTCGAGAAAGTATGGCCCAGTTCGGCAAAGTCGCCGCCTTTCTCGATTTTCCACAGCAACTCGGGACTCTCCGGGTCAGTGATATCGAGGGCGTAATAGGCCTTGCCGCCGCGGCGCATGCCCACGAACAGCCAGGCTTTTTCGCCGCTGTCGATGGTGCCGTTGGAATTACTGTCCTCCAGGTAGGCTACCGGTGCGCCGTCAACGAGGTACGGGTGCCGGATACCTGCGGCATTAATACGCAGCGTCTCCAGTTCACCCATCACTGCCTGCGGCATAAAGGCCCACATTTCCTCGCCGCTTTCCGCGCCCCCGGTGGTGGTATTGCGGATCAGTCGAATGAAGCCGTCATTGGACGCCACGGCAATAAAGATGGCCGGATTGGTCTTGCTGTAGCCATCCCGGGTACCGAAGTTCAATGGCAGGGGCCTGGAGTGCAGGGGGTCTCCCATGATCCACTCGCGCGGTTCATCCGTGTCGCGGTCACCGTCCTGGTCGTCGACGTCATATCCACGCGCCCAGGTAATCATTTCCTTGGCTTCCGCAGTGCTGGCGGCGCCAAGGGCAGTTTGCAGCGCAGCGGCCGCGGAGTCGCCGGCGTCCAGATCATCCAGATTGTTGCCGTCGTCGAAATAGAGCTGACGCTGACCGTCAGAGTTCAGCAGGCCGGGCGTGCCTGAAAGATAGCCCGGGATTTTCTGCCCCTTTCCGCCTCGGGCGACGGAGCGTCCATCCTTGCCTTCCGCTTCGCCCTGAGTCTCGTCAGCCGGCGGCAGCGCGCCGCCATCGGTCCAGAGTGTCAGGGCGTCCGTGCGGATGCGCCCGTCGGCAGCGATGGCGGGGTTATCATTGGCATCCACCAGGCTGGGTGAGCCCACATCCAGGCCGGCCAGCCGGAGTTTCTTGACGTTGCCGACCCAGAATGGATTGGAGTTTTCGTCGGGCTGGAACAGTGCAATGAAGACATTGTCGATAATTTCAGCCCGGTTAAAGACATTGACCGGCACCGAGGCTGAGACGAAGGTACTGCTGACGCTCAAAACCTGCTTGAAGATATCCGTCAGCGTGTCGATCAGCTCGCTGGGGTCGTCGGACAAGGGCAGAGGCACACCGGTGCCGCCCGCCTGCGCGTAGCCTGTGGTTGTGGTGTTGATCTTGGTGGGATCGACGATGAAATAGGAAGTTACGTTCTGGATGCCACCAATATCCCCGACGGTACCGTAAGTGCCATCGCCGAGGTCGGCGTCACGCAGCCAGCCAATCACGTCGGGAAAAGTCGACTTTTTGCCCTGGTTCATGCCACCGTTGGCCACGGATTTCTTCAGCTCGTTGTCCGAGTCGTCTTCCTGCTGCGATACCTGGAACATCATGTTCACGGTGAAAATTTTGCTGCAGCTGCCGGCACCGTCCAGGGGCGAAATATAAACATCCCCTGATTCGATGCTGGTATCCCACATGGTCAGCGGAGTGTCCACGTCCATATTGAAATCTTTATCGGTCTGGTAATCCAGGTAGCCGACGTGGCCGTTATAAACTCCCTGGCCCGTCAGGTAACGGTACATTTCGAAGAACAGTTCCTTGCCTTGGTACATGTGACTTGCATTACCCTGGGGCGTTGGCATGTTTTTCAGGTAGGTATGGAAGGCCTCTTTGGCGCCGTTGGCGTCATCTTCCTGGAAGGAACGGGCACCCAGGGCCATGTACCCGCCATTACTGCAGCCTGCTGTAGTCGGCTTCCCCGCACAAAGGGCCTGGTAATCATGGTTGATCATCAGGCCTACCTTCACGCCTTCTAGAGGATTCATGACCTCCTGGAGAACGGCCCGCAGGATGTCGAAGAAGGTGTAAGGGCCGGCCGCGGCCAGGTAACCTTTGGCCCGCAGCTCGTCGCAGATAATGTCGTCGCAGTCTTTGGTGGCGCCCAGGTTCGGGCGCCAGTCGAGGCTGAACATGACCAGCGGTTCACTGTCAGGAGCCACCGAGCCTTTTGCGTAATATATATCAGTATCGTCGCTATAGCCGGGGCCGGCGCAGAGCACCAGCACAAAAGTGCTTAACGTGATTGCAAATTTTCTGAATAAGTTCATCGTCCCACGGTCCTTGTCAGGTCGACTGATTAGTTGGTGGCGGTCAGGATCAGCAGACCCTGGCTCACGGTAGCGCTGCCCAGGCCTTCGTCGGCCCGGTCATAGGTGCTGGTGAGTTGAAAGCCGGCGGCGGAAAATTTGTCGGCGCTGAAGCCCAGGCCACGCGGCGGAGGGCTGTTGGGCGCGGTACTGAGCACAACCGTGCCGCCCAGGTGGCCGGCAGCCACTTCCGGCGCCAGGTCCGCGCTCGGCATGAACAGGCTGGGGTTATCACAGTTGTCCTGTCCCGGGGTGCACAGTGTGTAGCCGATGGCCCCGAATACCGGCGTCATGGAAGGCGTTGCAACTACGGCATCAGCCAGGGCCAGAGCAATCTGCAGTGCATTGGTGCGGACCTCCTCGTTATTGGCCATGCGCAGTTCAAGCCGACTTGTCTGCATGGATGACAGGCCTAGCAGCCCGATAACGATCAGGAAAATCAGCGAGACGAGCAATACGCTGCCTCGTTGCGAGTTACGTTCTTTTTTGCGATACATGCTTAGATCCCCAGCAACCGTTGCAGGTTGCGGCGGTTGTAGACGCCGACGGTGATGGAATACAGGCGTCGATGGAAATTGTCGCCCGGCGTATAGGCCGGCGCGTTGCTGACCTGGTAGGTGCGGTTGTCTGTGTGCTGGATGTCGATGTCCTGGGTGCGGGCGAGCAGGAACACGCGTGCCGTGACCACCTGTTGCAGCTGGACCAGCGTCGGATCAGTGAGGTACTGATTGGGAATACCATCGCCATCGGTATCCAGTCCGAATTCAAGCTGCATATCTTCTATACCGCGAGCAATGCACTCTGTGGCCATGTTCGGGGGTGCGCCGGCGGCGAGCGTTTTGCGGCAAAGCGCAGGTATGCCGTCGCCCGGCGTATCGCTGAAATTGCGGATGTAATAGACCCGAGGCTGGTATTCGCGATCGCTGAAAGGGCCGGCCATGGCGACGGGTACGGGCCCCTGGTACATGGCCGCAAGAACGCCGTTGGAGCGAATGTAGATCAGGCCATTCTGCACATTGGCCGGGGCCGTGACACCGCCCATCACCCGTTTGACGCTGACGACGTCCGTATTCGGGGTCATTTCGCCGCCATCGATACAGGAATAGGCCGCCGCGGCCGTTCCGGCCGTGGCGTTGTCGACGGTGGTGAGCGTGTTTATATCGCTGGTAACCGCATCGCTCAGCCCCAGGACCCAGTTAGCCTGGCCGGCGGGGCCACAGTCTACGCCCACGGCCAGACCCGCGGTTTGCGTCACGGTAGCAGGCAGAAGTGATTCGCCAAGATAGCTGGCCATGCGCAGGTCGCTGCTGATTTCATCCAGGGCAAAACGTGCTTCGTCCTGCATTCGCGCGACCTGCTGATCAATGCGGTAGCTTTGTCGTCCCTGCACGAAAATCTGTACCACCCCACCCGCAACAATGAGTCCCAGCACCAGGGCAATCATCAGTTCAACCAGGGTGAAACCGGATTGTGTCTTGTTTATTTGCAGCATTCGATCAACTCGCATTCACAAAGGTGCGCACAACCATGATGCGTCGATTTACATCATTGGCTCCGTAGTTGCCTGAGCCGGCTCCGCAGTTATCGATAACCGGGTTGGTCAGTTCGGTCATGCCGCGCCAGGCTATGGCAATGCTATAAACGCCATTACCGCCAAAGCCGGGCCCGTTAATACAGGCTGTGGGCGTCACCAGTCCGCCGACACTTTCCCCGCCGCTGACCTCAAAACTGCCATCCAGCAGTTGCTCCCAGTGCCACATGTCAAAGGTCGCAAGCTCAGCTGCTGTGCACTCAATGAGGGGGTCACCGCAGTTGGTAGCGGGTAATCCACCCCGGGAGCCGTTACCCAGATTGCCGGCGGTGATGTAGTCGATCAGCGCGGTCGGGTTGTTTCGCATCCGCTCCAGCAGGTCTTCTGCCAGGTGGGCAGCAGTGGTTCTTTGGGCGGCGTCGTAATTGGATCGCTTGGACAGCACCTGCAGGGATACCGAGGAGAGCAGAGCTACGCTTACCACCAGCAAGGTAATCATGACTTCGACCATCGAAAAGCCATGCAGACTGGATTTCAAGGACTGTTTTTTCATCGCCGAGTTTCCCTTGCTCAACCAGGACATGCCGGTGCAGCTCCATTGAGCATGTGATCGGCGACCCTGGGCTGGCCGCTCGCATCGATAATCAAGACACGTGCTTCATCGGCGCCACGCGGGTCGCAGATGACCAGGTTGCCGGTGTTTTGCGCGGCTACATTCACCATGGCGCGCCCATTGGGGCGGTAGGCCAGGAAACCGCCGAATTCTGCGCTCGTGACAGTCAGGCGTTTGCGCTCTTCAGACGCGCCGAGAACCAGCTCGCCGGCATCGACGGTCCGGTTTCTGTTGGTGTCCGGAAAATAGATCCAGCCTTTTTCCCAGCCGACAGCTTCGCAATTCAGGCCGTTAGAACTCGGGCAAACTGTGACTTGTGCATTTCGCGTGATTGCCTCACTGCGGGCACTCTGCATCGTGTTAAACAGTTCGTTGACAGCAGTCGTGCGACGATTGTTGTTCATCGTCGCCTGGAAGCCTGGTATGGCTACCGAGACCGTAATAGCCATGACTGCCATAGCCGTCAGTAGTTCGGTCAGGGTGAAGCCCTGTTGCCTGTTGATTGAGGTACGCATATCAGTTCGCCGGGGCATTGCAATTTGCACAAGGGGAATTTGCCATCGAGCTGCCGACGGGTCTGTGCGGGGGTTCACACAGCCTGGGCGGTGCTAGCGACCGATAATCGCGGTCGATCCATAGCAGCGTGACGGGCCTCTGTGCAGAAGGTAGTTAAGTCGCTGATTATTTTAGTAAAATGGCTATTACGCAGGGCCCTGAACAGGGCGAAGGCCATTTAACAGCTGTCGGTCCCCGGCTGATGAGTGGCAATGCCCCGGCGACGAATGACCAGACGGCCGGGACTAGCGGTCTGGATGGGGCGACGAAGCGTCGTTAATTAAGGTGAATCGAGTCTTATTGGTAAATCGACCTGGCTGGGGAAAATTAAAATTGCCCTGTTCGGGCTCGTCGCAACGACAAGCTCTTTGCCTTGACGGCTGCGTCAAACTTGGTGCGATTAACGCGCAATAGCCCTGGCGACCTGCTTGGCGTAGTGGTGGCAGCGGATAAGATCTGGCCTTGCTGCCACCCGCACAGACTGGGCAGCCGCTGGCCAAGCGTTTCTGACCAGCACTCCGGTTAGAATCCATGGTCAGGCCTTATGCTCGACAGGAGAGCAGCCATGGAATCCCGAGTCAGCCATATCCTTGGCGAAATTCGCCGTCTTGAAGAAGAACTGGAAGAAGCCATCAGAACTCATGAAGTGGAGTTTCTATACCGCATCGACGGCACCAAGGTCAGATTTGAAAAAACGGTCAGGAAGGCCCACCAGCAGCTGAAGGTTGGCCTGTTTCGCTGGTTACGTGAAAGTCGCTTTCGTAATGTGATTTCAGCACCTTTTATCTATTCCTTGATTCTGCCTTTTCTGGTGCTTGACCTGTTTATCTCGGCCTATCAGGCTATTTGCTTTCCCCTGTATCGCATGCCCAAGGTCGATCGTCGCAAATACATTGTGGTTGACCGGCACAAGCTGTCTTATCTGAACGTGATCGAAAAACTTAACTGCATATACTGTGGCTATGCGAACGGGCTGTTCGCTTATGCTCGGGAGATTGGCGCACGTACTGAAGAGTATTGGTGTCCGGTCAAGCATGCCGGGAAAATCCTGGATCCCCATCGGCGCTATGCACGCTTTGCGGATTTTGGTGATCCGGAGGCCTATCGGGAGCAGATAGCAGCAGCTCGTCGTTAGTCCTTTGCAGCCTTTTTTCCCAGGCATTTGCGCGCCGGAAATTGCTGATCATTAACCCGCAGGCTAATGCCAGCTTCGATTAGCGGACCGAAAGCTTCCGTCGGATCGTGAGAAAGGCCCATTTAAGTGTTGCGAGTAACAGGAGACTCCACCCAAGGAGCTGACTCAATGTCACCAGGGTAAGTTTGCCCATCTTGGCGTAGATCATGGCCGCTGCTGCGCCCCGCAGTTCTTGTCCGTAATTAGTAATCACAGTGAGGGCAAAAATATTCTCTGCCCAGTCGAACAGGGCGGGCACCAGCAGTAGCCACCAGAGCTTGTTTTCCCCTATCCACTCATAGGCCGTCGGCCATAGGTAGCGCAGGGAAAAGGCGGTGATGGCAGCCAGAAAAAGACTGGCGAACAGGGGGAAGGCAAAGTCGATGGCTGAGAATACGTAATAGAGTTGACGGGCCTCAGCGGGATAGGTGGCCAGTTGGGTATAGACCTGCTCCACCGTGAGTTCGTTCTGCAGATCGTAGGGAACCGCTCCCCCGGTCAGGGTCTCGAAACGCGGCTGGATGACGCCCATAAACAGGTACAGGGACCCAAAGGTCACCACCGCGGCCAGCAGAAACAGCGGCCAGGATCGCGAAAACCGGATGATCAAGTCACTGAAAATCTTCATGATTGTCTCCTCTCTGCTGTGCTGACGCAGGCCCCGGAGCCTAGGTTACTATCAATCTTCCGGTCATAGGAAAAGGATAAGCAGTTGGCTTTCTGGTTGACGAAATCCGAGCCTGACGTTTACAGCATCGACGATCTGAAGCGCGCTCGCCGCGAGTGCTGGTAAGGCGTTCGCAATTACCAGGTTCGCAACATGATGCGTGACGATATGCGTAAAGAGGACAGGGCCTTTTTCTCTCGCTCCAGTTGCAAGGAGCCGGGCATCGTCGGGCTGATGCGCATTGTGAGCCGTGGCTACGAGGACGACACCCAGTTCGATCCTGACTCAAAGTATTACGATGCCAAGAGCGATCCGGATAATCCCCGCTGGCTGATGGCGGATGTCAGTTACCAGCAAAAACTCAAACGCACAATCAGTCTCACGGAATTGAAGGCCCAGCCGGCCCTGAAGGATTTTTCGCCGGTCCGGCGAGGCAATCGTTTGTCGGTTCTGCCGGTGAGCGAAGCTGATTGGGCTTTCATTCTCGGCCTGGAATAATGTGATTAGCCCATGGACCGCACGGAACGTTTCTACAAAATTCATCGCCTGCTGACGCAGCGGCGTTTCGTATCCCGGGAAGCTTTTCAGGAAGAGCTGGGCGTGTCTCGCGCCACCTTTAAACGGGATCTTGAGTATCTGCGTGATCGCTTCAATATGCCCGTGGTCTGGGATCGCGATCAGGGCGCATATCGGCTGGACGAGAATTCACCCCAGGCCCACCTGTTTCAGCTGCCGGGTCTGTGGTTCAGCGCCGAGGAGGTCCATGCCCTGCTGACCATGGAGCAATTGCTGGAGCGGCTGCAGCCCGGGCTGCTGGGCGCCCAGGTGCGACCCTTGCGTGAGCGTATCCGGAAAATTCTCGACAGCGGGGACTTCAGCGCTGCTGACCTGAGTCGGCGTATCCGAATTCTGCAAATGGGCGTGCGGCCGGTAAACGCCGAGTCCTTTCAGGCGATTTCCTCGGCGCTGCTATCTCGCCGTCGCCTGCGAATAGATCATTTTCGCCGTGCTGCCAATGAAACCCTGAGCCGCGATGTATCGCCCCAGCGCCTCGTGTTCTACCGCGATAACTGGTATCTGGATGCCTGGTGTCATTTGCGCAAGGGCCTGCGGACCTTTTCCGTCGATGCCATTGCCCAGGCCATTGTGCTGTCCAGGCGCGCGCGCGAAATTAAAGACACGACGCTGGATGATCACCTGGGCGCAGGTTTCGGTATTTTTTCCGGCCGTGCTGCCCACACCGCTGTGCTGCGTTTCTCGCCCATGCGCGCGCGCTGGGTTGCCCGGGAAGTCTGGCATCCGGAGCAGGACGGTCAATTCGAGCTGGATGGGGCCTATGTATTAAAGGTGCCTTATTCAGACCCCCGCGAGCTGATCATGGATGTGCTCAAGTACGGCCCCGACGTTGAGGTGCTGGCGCCGGCTGCCTTGCGTGAGCAGATTCGCACCCTGGTGAGTGAAGTGCAGGGGCTCTACAAGGCCTGAACTGGCCGCTGGTATCAGGCCTGGCGCTGCACGAGATACTTGCCAAAGCCATTTTCCTGCAATAGTTCTGCGGCCTGGTCCTGGTCTTCCTCCAGCACTTGCAGGTAATAGCCCTGGTCGGCACCGGCGATGGCTACGTGGCCGCCATAGGCCAGGTCCAGGACACCGACGCCCTCGCTTTCCAGCAGGGACTTCATGACACCAAAGGTGCCGGCATCGAAGGCAAAGGCTACGCGGGCGATGGACATGGGGGGTTAACCGGGAAAAGGGACGGCTTCATGATAGGTAAAAGCCCGGTGACAGCCAATGCGCGCGGCCCGCGCCGTTCGGCTTCAGTGGCGGGATGCGCTACCCGATCGGGCTGCGCGTTGCCGGGCCCGATGGTAATCAACAATTGCGAGTACCACGAACTGCATGAAACACAGGCAGCCCAGACCCAGGCTTACCAGGGAGGTGGTGGCATCATCGTCCACGACGCTGCGCCACAGCAGGTACAGCCCGGCGGTGAAAAAGGCCAGTCTGTAGGCGGCACCGCCAAGGCGATGCACGAGGGTGGCAATGGGCCCCAAGATGGTCTCGCGTAATCTGTATTAACTAGACATTCGTTCAGCGACTATAAAGCGGATCTGCTATAGTCCCGGCCCGCTGCCGGCAGGCTTTCCGCCGGCGCCGCGCGCCCCCTGGCGACTGTCTGAAACTCTTTCGTTGGCACAAAAAACCATGAGCGACGCATCATCACGCGCCCGCCTGATTCTGCTTTTCGGCCTGGTGACCTATGGCATGGGTCAGTCCTTGCTCTACGTCATTTTCGGGCCACTGGCCCGCGAGATCGGACTGGCTGAATGGCAGTTCGGCGTTCTGATTGCCGCTTCTAATGTCGCCATCGTCATTTGCTCGCCGTACTGGGGCCGGGCCAGCGAGTCCATGGGGCGCAAGACCGTTTACCTGCTTGGGCTGGTGGGTTTTGCCATCGGCTATGCGGCCCTGGCTTTTGGCATTCAGGCAGGCCTGATGGGCTGGTTGGCACCCACGCCCCTTTTTCTGTCCCTGCTTGGCGCGCGCCTGGTCTACGGTGTGATGGCATCAGCTATTCAGCCGGCAGCCACGGCCTATGTAGCGGATACCACCGATGAAGCCACCCGGGGTCAGGGCATGGCCCTGATTGCAGGCGCCGGTGGTATTGGAACGATTCTTGGGCCGGCCTTCGGTGGTTTGCTGGCCCGTTTCGGTGCCTTGCTGCCCATGTATGCCGCTTCGGCCCTGGCCCTCGTCGCGGTTCTGGTCACCGTGCTGCGTTTGGCGGAACCGCCGCGCCATGTGCACAAGAAGGACATGCCGGGCCTGCGGATCTTTGATCAGCGTGTGTTTCCCTATCTCTTCGGCTGGTTCGTGGTGTTCATGGTGTTCACCGGAATCCAGGTGGTGACACCTTTTTATATTGAGGATCGCTTTGGCATCAGCGGTCGTGATGCGATTACCCAGGTTGCCATGTTCGCCCTGTTGTCCATGGGCCTGGTCACGCTGGTGGTGCAGATCGTGGTGATGCAGGTCTGGAAACTCAGCCCGCGGTTCCTGCTGCGTTATTCCTTCTTTCTGTTCGGGACTGCCCTGACTTTACTTGCCGGCGCTGATCAGCTCTGGCAGCTATATGGCCTGTTCGCTTTCATGGGCTTGTCTGTTGCCCTGGCGACACCCGGCCTGAACGCGGCGGCCAGTCTTAATGTTGAGCCCCATGAGCAGGGCGCGGTGGCCGGCCTGCTGGCGGCCGCCCCGGCTTTCGGCATGATTTTCGGCCCCGCCCTGGGCGGCATCATCTATAACTTTTCGCCGAGTCTGCCATTTCTCAGCGGCGCGGCCCTTGCTGTTGGCATGGGCGTTTACTTCCTGTTTATTCCCGTACCGGATCCGGTGGCCGACTGAAGCTCGCGCACTCTGGCTTAGTAATCGTCCAGCCGGGCGAGCCAGTGCCTGGGTTCCGTGAGTTCTGCCCCCTCCATATCGAGGGTCTGGAACAGGGCCGCGGCCAGGCACAGGTTGGATGACAGGGCCGGCAAGCCGGTGCTTTCCTGGGCCCCGGCGATAGCCCGCAAGCTGGGCATGCCCGTCCCGCTAAACAGAATGGCATCGACGCCACCCAGGTCCAGGCTGTTCAGGACGTCCAGAGCCTGCCGGCTGGTGAGTTCATAAATCTGGTGCAGATTGTCGCCGGGCAGAGTCGCCTGGCCCACGGTGGCAACTTCAAAGCCGCGTCCCTGCCAGTAGTCGATCCCCTGTTTCAGCAGCCAGTCCGGATAGGGGGACACCATGGCGATGCGACGTGCGCTCAGGGCAGTGAGACGCTGTTCGATAGCCGCCGTCGCCGTAATAACCGGATAGCCGAAACGTAGCTCCAGTTCTTCAACCAGCGCCCGCTCCGCCGTAAAACCGCGGATATACGTAGAACCGGTGCAGGCAAAGCCAAAGGCATCCAGCTGCAGATCATCAAAGCGTGTGAGGGTCTCGGCGAGTCCGTCGAGGTAGCCGGCAATGCGTTGTTCCGGATCCTTGTCCATACACAGCAGCCGCACGGCGACGAGATTTACGCCAGGCGGTCGTAAGGCCTGGAACTCGGTTTCTACCGTCGGGTTTGCCTGCGGGGTGCCGATACCCAGCATGCCGCGGCGGCCATATTCTGTCGGTCGGATGTTCATCCAGAGCTCAGGTAACCCTTGGCTGCCGCCATGCCTTCAGCGACCTGGTCGGCGCCTTCCTCCTGAACATAGTGGCCGGAGTCGGGGACTTTGAGGGTTCGGCTATCGGGCAGTCCGGCTTCCAGCCGCGCCAGTTCTTCCGGTGTCTTGCGGCGGTCTTTTTCGCCCCAGACAATCAGGGTTGGTACCCGGACATCGGCCAGCAGAGGCTCTTCGTCGGGTTCTTCGTACTGGCCCATCATGGTCGTGGCACTGGCCAGGTAACCTTCACTGCGCACGGCTAGCTGCAGGTCATCCATCACCTCGTCGGTAATCATGTCCGGATTCATGAAGGACCCTTTGATCATGGCCTCGCGGAAGTCCCGATCGCCCATTTGCTTGGCAGACAGACGTTGCAGCGGAAAGAAATAGTACTGCGCGATCCACGGCACACCTGAGTTGATGATGCCCGGATTCATCAGGACGAGGCCGCGCACTTCGGGCTCGGTGACTGCCACTCGCAGAGCGATGGCGCCTCCTAAAGAGTGTCCGCCGATAATAACTCGCTCCAGGCCCAGGGCACGAATGAAATCGCCCATGGTTTTGGCCTGGTTTTCATTATCGTAGTTGAACACCGCCGGCTTGGCCGACAGGCCGAAACCCGGCAGGTCGACAGTGATAACGTGATAGTCATCCGTGAGTTGCGGTGCCAGCAGCCGGAAGGATTGCAGAGAATTACCGAAACCATGAATCAGAACCAGGGTAGGCCGGTTGGGGCCGGGCGTACCGAATTCCCGATAGCGCATTTCCATGCCGTCCACGGCGACGAACTTATCCTCAGCAGAGGCGAGTTCCCGGGCCGGCACTTCCTCGATTCCCGAGGGCCAGTAGGCATAGATCGTCATGCCGAGCCAGAGAAAAGCCAGCAGGCCAACGAAGCCCAGTCCTAGTCTGCGCAGTATTTTCATTACTCATGTCCTGTAAGTCAGCCGTGGATTCTAGATCTTCAGCGGCCGGCTCGCATGCCGGGTCAACCTAAGCCCGCC
>CAKZWQ010000022.1 GCA_937921935.1 uncultured Gammaproteobacteria bacterium
GGCGCCGATCTGGCCAACCTCGTTAACGAAGCCGCCCTGTTTGCCGCGCGGGCAAATCGACGCACGGTGGGCATGGAAGAATTTGAGAAGGCGAAAGATAAGATCATGATGGGCACGGAGCGACGCTCCATGGTCATGAATGACGAAGAGAAAAAGCTAACGGCTTACCACGAAGCGGGTCATGCAATCGTGGGGCTGACGGTTCCGGATCATGATCCGGTCTATAAAGTTTCCATCATCCCGCGGGGACGAGCCCTGGGCGTCACCATGTTTCTGCCGGAAGAAGATCGCTACAGCTACAGTAAACGCCGGCTCAACAGCCAGATCTCCAGTCTGTTCGGCGGTCGTATTGCCGAGGAGATTGTTTTTGGGGCGGATTGCGTGACCACGGGTGCTGCTAACGATATCGAGCGAGCCACAGATATCGCGCGAAATATGGTTACCAAGTGGGGCCTGTCTGATCGCCTCGGCCCGCTGACCTATACCGAAGAAGATGGTGAGGTTTTCCTGGGTCGCAGCGTTACGTCCCACAAGCAGGTCTCTGACCAGACCGTGCATGCCATCGACGAGTCTGTGCGCGATATTATCGACTCAAATTACAAACGCTCCGAGCAAATACTTAACGAACGCATGGATACGCTGCATTCCATGGCCGCAGCCCTGATCAAGTTCGAAACCATCGATGAAGGGCAGATATCCGACATCATGGCCGGTAAGGAGCCGCGGATTCCGGAAGACTGGGATGAGGACGATTCTTCGCAGCCTCCAGCCGGTGCCGACAAGAAACCGCCCGAGACCGGTGGGTCGAAAATAGGCGGGCCAGCCGGCCAGCACTGAGGCCGGCAGGGAGACAGACCGGGTCACCGGAGCCGTGAGCAAAACCGCTTCGGCTTTCCTCCGGGCCCATGACCATGTGCTGATCATGGGCGTGGTCAACCTCACGCCGGATTCTTTTTCCGATGGGGGCCGTTATCTGGCCCCGGCCGATGCATTGCAACACGGCCTTTCCTTGGCCGAGCAGGGCGCAGATATTCTTGATCTGGGCGGAGAATCCACCCGCCCCGGCGCCCAAAGCGTCTCCGTTCAGGAAGAGCTGGACCGGGTGATTCCCACGGTAGAGGCGCTGCGGCGGCAAACTGACCTGCCGATCTCGGTGGATACGAGCAAGACCGCCGTTATGCAGGCGGCCGTGGAGGCCGGGGCCGACATGATTAATGACGTCAATGCCCTGCTCGGTGAGGGTGCGCTGGAAGCGGCCGCCCAACTTGGTGTGCCCGTCTGCCTGATGCATAGGCAGGGCGAGCCGCAGACCATGCAGGTCGCGCCGAGCTACGGTGATGTGGTGGTGGAGGTTCGGGCATTTCTGGCGGATCGCGCCAGCGCGGCGATGGCGGCTGGCATACCAGCGTCTCGTATCGTGATTGACCCGGGTTTTGGCTTTGGTAAGTCCCTTGAGCACAATCTTGCCCTGTTACGCGAGCTTGGACAGCTGGTGTCACTGGGTTACCCGGTGCTGGCCGGCCTGTCGCGCAAGTCGATGCTGGGCGAGCTGACCGGGCGCCCCGTGGCAGAGCGCCTGGCTGGCAGCATCGCCTTGGCAACCCTTGCCGCCGAGCGCGGAGCCCGAATTCTGCGGGTGCATGACGTTGCACCCACCGTGGACGCCCTGCGAGTATTAGCGGCTCTGAGGGAATAGCAGGAAGGGAATCGCTCATGGCGAGGGAGTTTTTCGGCACCGACGGGATTCGCGGTCGGGTTGGCGTGCACCCCATGACGGCGGAATTTACGTTGCGGCTGGCCAGCAGCGCAGCTCGCGTGCTCGCCCCCAATGGTGGTCGTGTGGTCATCGGCAAAGACACCCGTGTCTCCGGCTACATGCTGGAGTCCGCCCTCGAAGCAGGTTTTATCGCGGCCGGGATGGACGTGCTGATGCTGGGTCCTTTGCCCACGCCCGGGATTGCCCACCTCACGCAAGCGCACAAGGCGGATCTGGGTGTCGTGATCAGCGCCTCCCACAATGCTTACTACGACAACGGCATCAAGTTTTTCGATGGCCAGGGCGCGAAGCTACCCGATTCGGTGGAAGAGCAGATCGAAGCGTTCCTGGTGGATCCTGCAATTACCCGGGAATCAAATGAACTGGGGCGGGCCAAACGCGTGGACAGCGCGCGCGAGGATTACCAGCGCTTCTGTATTTCAACGGTACCTGAAGGCCTCCGTCTCGACTCCCTGAAGCTGGTCGTGGATTGTTCCCACGGGGCTGGCTACAAAGTCGCGCCGCGGGTCCTGAGCCAACTGGGCGCCGAAATTGTCCCCATCGGGTGTTCGCCCAATGGCAAGAACATTAATGATGGTTGTGGTTCCACCAGCCCTGAGCTCCTGATGCTGACGGTGCAGGGTGTGCGGGCTGATCTGGGGATCGCTTTTGACGGGGACGGGGACCGCGTCCTGATGGTCGACCAGCAGGGTAATCTGGTCGATGGTGACCAGCTGCTGTATCTGCTGGCAGCAGCTCGCCAGCGCGCGAATACGCTTAAAGGCCCCGTGGTAGGAACCTTGATGAGCAATCTGGGTCTTGAGCGCGCCCTGGGCGAGCTGGATGTTGCCTTTCGCCGGGCCCCGGTGGGCGACCGCTACGTCATAGAAATGCTGCGGGAGGCAGGCGGGGAGTTGGGCGGCGAGACCTCCGGCCACTTGCTGTGTCTGGACAAGACCACCACGGGTGATGGCCTGGTTGCTGCCCTGCAGGTGCTCAGTGTCATTGCCCAGAGCAATGCCAGCCTCGCCGAACTGGTCAAGCCCATGCCGAAATTCCCCCAGACGCTGATCAACATTCGCACGGCGCAGCGGGTCGATGTGAATTCGTCGGAGCCCATTCAGGAAGCGGTGGCCGACGCTGAACAGCATTTAGCTGACCGAGGCCGCATCCTGGTTCGGGCATCCGGCACTGAACCGTTGCTCAGGATCATGGTAGAAGGCGAGGACGAGACCGAGGTGAATGCCGTGGCCCGCTCCCTGGCAGACGGGATCCAGGCCTTGACGGCTGCCTGACCGGCGGCGTTGATTTCGCCCCGGCGGCCCGCTAACCTTCGCGCTCCCCGCGACCGCGGGGTCCGTTCGAGCCGCTAAACGGCCGGACTGCCGACCTGTCTGGATTGTTCATGCGTAGACCACTTGTTGCGGGTAACTGGAAGCTCAATGGCAGCCGCGCCAGCAATCGCGCGCTGCTTGAGGGGTTAACGGCTGGATTAGCCGGTTTGAGCACCGAGGTCATGGCCTGTCCGCCTTATGTCTATCTGGCCGAGGCCGTGGCGACGGCCGAGGATTCGGGCCTGCTCATTGGCGCCCAGGATGTGGCTGAACAAGCCAGTGGTGCCTATACGGGGGAGGTTTCCGCCGCCATGCTGCGGGATGTGGGGTGCACTCATGTCATTGTTGGCCATTCGGAGCGACGGACGCTGTTCGGCGACACGGATGAGCGGGTCGCGGCCAAGTTCAGTGCGGCCAAGGCGGCCGGACTGGTGCCTGTTCTGTGCGTGGGAGAGAGCCTGGCGGAACGGGAAGCCGGCACCACCGAGGCGGTGGTGGCGCGCCAGGTCGCCGCGGTGCTTGATGCGGTCGGGCCCCAGGGTCTGGACGGCGCGATTCTGGCCTATGAGCCCGTCTGGGCCATCGGTACCGGACGCACGGCAAGCCCTGAGCAGGCGCAGGCGGTGCACAGGGGCATTCGGGACCAGCTTGCGGCCGCCGATGCTAGAATTGGCACCGAAACGAGAATTCTCTACGGCGGCAGCGTGAAAGGCGCGAATGCGGCCGAACTCTTTGCAATGCAGGATATTGATGGCGGCCTGATCGGCGGCGCGTCTTTGGACGCCCAGGAATTTTTGACGATCTGCCAGGCTGCTGCAGGAAGGGATTCATGACGACGATACATACTCTGTTGCTGGTGGGACACGTGGTGGTCTCCCTGGCAATTATTGGTTTGGTACTGCTGCAGAAAGGCAAAGGCGCGGAGGCGGGAGCGGCATTTGGCTCCGGCGCTTCAGGCACCGTCTTCGGGGCCAAGGGCTCAGCTAATTTTCTGTCCCGGTCTACGGCTGTGATGGCCACGCTGTTTTTTGTCAGCAGCCTCTCTTTGGCCTATATCGGCTCTCAGCGCCCGGTCACGCGCAGTCTGCTGGATCAGCCCCAGGTGCAGGAATCCGAGCTACTGCCGGTTGCACCGGAGCCGGCGGCGGACCCGGCGGGGATGCCTGCCTTGCCTGAGATGCCTGCCTCAGAAGGGGCCGAGGCGCCTGCCCCGTAGTTTCTTTGCTCAATTAGCCGATGTGGTGGAATTGGTAGACACGCTGTCTTGAGGGGGCAGTGGCGTAAGCCGTGCCGGTTCGAGTCCGGCCATCGGCACCAATTTAAGGGCCCCGTGGGGCCCTTAAATTTATCCCGACGGGGACATCCGGCAGGGGATTGCTGGGCTGCCGATCTGATCTGGCTGTTGGGGCTTTGTTAGTCCCGGGGGTTCGAGTCCGGCCATCGGCACCAGCTAGGGGCCCGGAGGGTCCTTAATTTTGGGCAGGTGGGGACATCCGGCGCTGATGCCCCGTTGGCGGGCCATTGGTTCGGCAGTGTCGAGTCCCGCCATCCGCATCCTGCTGGCAATTCCTCTTGCCGTGAGCCGGACCAGGCTTCGACCGGGTCCGGGTCGAGCCAGATTGCTGCTGCCACCCGCGGCCGACCTCCCTGCTCCGATACGCAATTGTCGTTTCGTCTGCCCCTTGTGCGTTGTTAGAATAAGCAATCGGGTGTGAGGACTGATTGTTGCTTCAGACGTATCTGCCAGTTCTGGTTTTTCTTGGAATTGCATTGGCGATCGGCTTGGCCTTACTCGCCATTGGCCTGTTCCTGGGGCGTAGCGATACCGATAGCGAAAAACTCTCGCCCTACGAATGCGGTTTCGAGCCCTTTGCTGAAAGCCGGATGAAGTTCGATGTTCGCTACTACCTGGTGGCGATTCTGTTCATCATTTTCGATCTGGAAATTGCCTTTCTCTTTCCGTGGGCGGTAACCCTGGATCAGATCGGTCTGACCGGTCTGATCGCGATGGCAATTTTCCTGACGGTATTGGTCGTCGGCTTTATCTATGAGTGGAAAAAGGGAGCGCTGGAGTGGGATTGAGTGACACCTCTGCAATTGCTCGCCAGGATGTGGCGGGTGCTTGGCCCTTGGGTGAGCCCGAAACCTTCCAGCAGCGCGGCTTTGTCGTTACTCAGCTGGACTCTCTGATCAACTGGGCGCGGACCGGCTCACTCTGGCCCATGACATTTGGGCTGGCCTGCTGTGCAGTGGAAATGATGCAGGCCGGCGCGGCGCGCTATGACCTGGATCGTTTTGGTGTGATCTTTCGCCCCAGCCCGCGGCAATCGGACGTCATGATTGTCGCCGGCACATTGACGAACAAAATGGCCCCTGCTTTGCGCAAGGTCTATGACCAGATGCCGGATCCCAAATGGGTTATTTCCATGGGCTCCTGCGCAAACGGCGGCGGTTACTATCATTATTCCTACGCAGTGGTCCGGGGGTGCGATCGCATCGTGCCAGTGGATGTCTATGTGCCCGGCTGTCCGCCGACGGCCGAAGCATTGCTCTATGGTGTGATCCAGCTGCAGAAGAAGATCCGCCGCACGCAGACCATCGCACGGTGATACGCCCATGACCTCGCGCCAAGCCGCGCTAGCGGCCGAAATTGCTGCGCGCTTTGCAGATCAATTGCGACCTGTGGACTCGACTTGCGGGGAGTTGAGCTACGAAGTCGATGCCGAGCAGTTACTTGAGGTTGCCGCTGCCTTACACGAAGAGGAAGGCTTTCAGTTCGAGACGCTGATTGATCTTTGTGGTGTGGACTATCTGCGCTACGGCGAAGCTGAATGGGACACGCAGTCGGCTACCGGGAGCGGTTTCAGCCGTGCAGTCACGCATGAGGTCATCGTGCCTGATGTCACCGCGCCTAATGATCCGCGTCGTTTTGCCGTTGTTTACCACTTGTTATCGGTCAGCCTGAATCACCGACTGCGCTTGAAGTTATATACCGGCCCAGGCAATCCGCCCGTCGTACCTTCGGTGCTGCCGGTCTGGAGCGGGGCTAACTGGTTCGAACGCGAAGCATTCGATCTGTTCGGTATTCTGTTCGAAGGTCACCCGGATCTAAGGCGCATTCTCACCGACTACGGATTCATCGGGCACCCTTTCCGCAAAGACTTCCCTCTCAGCGGAAATCTGGAAGTACGTTACGACCCTGAACAGGGACGTGTGGTGTATGAGCCTGTGAGCATCGAGCCTCGGACTTTGGTGCCGCGTGTCATTCGTGACGACAATCGCTATACGCCCGATCTTCAGTCGGGGCGAAATGATGAGTGAGATCCAGAATTTCACACTGAATTTCGGGCCTCAGCATCCGGCGGCGCACGGTGTGCTGCGTCTGGTCCTGGAAATGGACGGCGAGGTAATCCAGCGAGCTGATCCACATATCGGGCTGCTACACCGCGCGACGGAGAAACTTGCCGAGAGCAAGCCGTACAACCAGAGCATCGGTTACATGGACAGGCTCGACTATGTATCCATGATGTGCAACGAACATGGTTACGTGCTGGCGATTGAGAAGCTGCTCGGGATAGAGGCGCCCATTCGCGCTCAATATATCCGCGTGATGTTCGATGAGATCACCCGTGTTCTTAATCACTTGATGTGGCTGGGCGCGCACGGCCTGGATATCGGGGCCATGAGCATGTTCCTGTTCTGCTTCCGGGAGCGGGAAGATCTGATGGATTGCTATGAGGCGGTATCCGGTACCCGGATGCATGCGACCTACTACCGTCCCGGTGGCGTCTATCGCGATTTGCCCGAGCAGATGCCTCAGTATGACGACAGCAAGCTGCGCAGTGATAAACGCCTTAAGGACATGAATGCCGCGCGTGAGGGTTCGTTGCTCGACTTTATCCAGGATTTCACCGAGCGTTTCCCGGCTCGTGTTGACGAGTACGAGAATCTGCTCACGGACAACAGGATCTGGAAACAACGCACCGTCAACATTGGTGTAGTCACGCCCGAGCGTGCCATGCAGCTAGGTTTTACCGGCCCGATGCTGCGAGGCTCCGGCGTGGTTTGGGATTTGCGTAAGAAACAGCCGTACGAGACCTACGCGGATGTGGATTTTGATATCCCCGTCGGCGTTAACGGCGACTGTTATGACCGCTACCTGGTGCGCATTGAAGAGTTGCGCCAGTCAAACCACATCATCCAGCAATGCATTGCCTGGCTGCGGGAGAATCCTGGGCCGGTCATTCTCGAGGATCCCAAGTTTGCGCCGCCATCAAGGGCGGACATGAAAGACGATATGGAAGCCTTGATCCATCACTTCAAGCTCTTCACCGAGGGCTATACGGTGCCGGTCGGTGAAGCTTATGCGGCCATCGAGCATCCTAAAGGCGAGTTCGGTGTCTATATCGTTTCCGATGGCGCTAACAAGCCTTATAGAGTCAAGATCCGTGCCCCCGGGTTTGCTCATCTGTCTGCTATGCAGGAAATGGTAGAAGGCCACATGCTGGCCGATGTCGTTGCAGTGATCGGCACGCAGGACATTGTTTTCGGGGAGATCGACCGCTGATGTCTGAAGCAATTCAGAAAGTTGAGCTATCGAAACACGTGCGCGAAGAAATTGACCGCTGGCAAGCCAAGTTCCCGGAAGGCAAACAGCGCTCGGCGGTTATCGCGGGGCTTCACGCTGTTCAGCATGAGCAACACTATCTGACTCCCGAATCCATGGAGGCTGTGGCGCGTTATCTGGATCTGCCGGCGATCCAGGTATATGAAGTGGCCGCTTTTTATTCCATGTTCGAGACGCAGCCGGTTGGTCGGCACAGTGTCTCTGTATGCACCAATATTTCCTGCATGCTTCGTGGCAGCGATGACTTGCTCAAGCATGTACAGGGCAAGCTGGGGATTAAGCCCGGTGAGACCACCAGCGATGGTCGAATCTATCTCAAGCAGGAGTGGGAGTGTCTGGCTGCGTGTACCGGCGCTCCTATGATGATGGTTGATCACAAGTACCACGAGAATCTTACGCCCGAGCTTATTGATGACATTCTGGATGCGCTGGAATGAACCAGGCCACTGAATCAGATCTGGTGTGCTTCGCCACCCTGGGCAGTGACCAGCCGTGGAGCCTGGAGGCTTATCGGGCCGTGGGCGGCTATGAATCGTGGGAGAGGATTCTCAGGGGGGAGCTGACGCCTGAGCAGGTGATTGAACTGGTCAAGAGTTCCGGGTTACGGGGGCGGGGCGGTGCCGGATTTCCTACCGGCCTGAAATGGAGTTTCATGCCACGGGACCGCGAAGGTCAGAAATACGTGGTGTGTAATTCTGATGAGAGCGAGCCTGGCACCTGCCACGACCGGGACATCCTGCGGTACAACCCGCACTCAGTCATTGAGGGTATGGCAATTGGTGGTTTCGCCATGGGTGCCACCGTGGGTTACAACTATATTCGCGGCGAGTTTCTTGATGAACCGATACCGCGCTTCGAGACCGCCCTGCAAGAGGCCTATGCCGCGGGACTGCTGGGCGAGAATATCCAGCACTCAGGTATCGATTTCGACCTGCACACCTATGTGGGTGCCGGGGCCTATATCTGTGGCGAAGAAACCGGTTTGCTTGAGTCCCTGGAAGGCAAGCCGGGTCGCCCGCGTTTCAAGCCGCCATTCCCGGCAGGATTCGGCCTGTATGGCAAACCCACAACGATTAACAACACCCAGAGTTTTGCCTCGGTGCCCGCCATTGTGCGGCGGGGACCGGAATGGTTCGCCGGGCTGGGCCCGGAGAATTCGGGTGGCACACTGATATTTTCCGTGTCGGGTCACGTTAACAAGCCGGGTAACCATGAGTTGGCACTCGGCATTCCTTTCCAGGAATTGATGCAATTGTGTGGTGGCATCCGCGATGGTCGCAAACTGAAAGCGGTGATCCCCGGCGGCTGTTCCGTGCCGGTTATGCCCGCGGCCGCGATCGAAAATCTGAATATGGATTACGACTCGCTGCGCGACGCCGGATCTGCCCTGGGTACCGGCGCGATGATCATCATGGACGACAGTACCTGCATGGTCAGTGTGCTGCGCCGGATCTCGCGATTCTATTTCCGCGAGTCCTGCGGCCAATGCACCCCCTGCCGCGAGGGCACCGGCTGGCTTTATCGCATGTTGGTGCGGATCATGGCGGGCGAGGCCGGGCCTGCAGATCTGAACTTGTTGCTGGATGTGGCAAACAAGATCGAGGGTCATACCATCTGTGCCTTCGGGGATGCAGCAGCCTGGCCAGTACAGAGTTTTCTGAAGCATTTCATGCACGAGTTCGAATACATGATCGAGCACGGCGGGCAGTCAATCGTCAACGCGAAAGCTGCGGCGGCCTGACGATGGAGTATCAAGCGCCATGACAGACGAAGGCATCGAAATCGAGGTCAATGGGCAGCCCGTGACGGCCAGGCCCGGCCAGATGCTGATCGAAGTGACCGACGCTGCCGGCGTCTACGTGCCGCGATTCTGTTATCACGAAAAGCTTTCCATCGCGGCCAATTGCCGCATGTGCCTGGTGGAAGTGGAGAACGTGCCCAAGCCCTTGCCCGCCTGTGCCACGCCCGTGACCCCCGGCATGAAGGTCAGGACCAAATCCGAGCGGGCTATTTCAGCGCAGAAGGCAACCATGGAGTTTCTGCTGATTAACCATCCGCTGGATTGCCCCATCTGCGACCAGGGTGGTGAGTGCGAACTGCAGGATCTGGCTATGGGCTTTGGTCGGGGGGTGTCGCGCTACAACGAGCGTAAACGCTCTGTAGCTGACAAGGACATCGGGCCACTGGTGTCCACGGATATGACGCGCTGTATTCATTGCACGCGCTGCGTGCGCTTTGGCGAAGAGATTGCCGGTATTCAGGAGCTCGGTACCATCGGTCGTGGTGAAAAGATGGAAATCGGCACCTATGTCGAACGCAGTGTCGACCATGAGCTGTCGGGTAATATCATTGATCTGTGCCCGGTCGGCGCGCTCAATAACAAGCCCTATCGATTCGCGGCCCGCGCCTGGCAAATGACCCAGCGCGACATGATCGCCCCCCATGATTGCGTGGGCGCCAACCTGCATGCCCATGTTCTGCACGGCCAAATCCAGCGCGTGGTGCCTAAAGCGAACGAAGGCCTGAATGAAACCTGGGCCACGGATCGTGACCGCTTCAGCTACCAGGGTATTTATGCCGATGACCGCGTCACCGAACCCCTGTTGCGACGCAATGGGGAGTTGCAGGCCTGCAGTTGGGAGGAGGCGCTGGAGGCCACCGTGGCTGCACTGCAAGGGGCCGGCGCAGATTCCGCTGCCCTGGTCTCGCCCAGCGCGACCGTCGAAGAGGGCTACCTGCTGGCCAGGATCATGCGCTTGCTGGGTTCAGGCAACATTGATCATCGCCTGCGGCGGCGGGATTTTCGTTTGCAGGACGAAGACCCGCTCTTCCCTGGACTGGGTATGCCCATCGCCGATTTGGCTGGCCAGGATTCAATTCTGATTGTCGGCTCGAATCTGCGGCGCGAAGTGCCCTTGCTGGCGCATCGCATTCGGCAGGCGGCGCAGCATGGCGCCGGTGTCTACTTCGTCAATCCGGCTCGCTTCGAGTACTTGTTCCCGCTAGCCGGTTACCGCGAGTCTGCTGATCTCCCGGCCGGGCTGGCCGCCGCCGCCGCCGATCAGGAACTGCTTGATGCCCTGACCCAGGGTGGGCGAAGCGCCATTGTGCTGGGGCAGATCGCCATGCGGCACCCGGCCTTCGCCGAGCTTCGTCAGCAGGCTGGCAAGCTGGCTGATCAGACGGGGTCAACCCTGGGGTATATCCCGGAGGGCGCTAATGCCGCCGGCTTATCCCTGGCAGGTGTATTGCCCCATCGCGGCCTGGCCGGGGCGCCGGCCGCGCCGGCAGGCAAGCACGTCGAAGATCTGCTCGCTCAGCCGCCCGCCGCCCTGGTGCTGATGGGCGTGGAACCCGGGCACGATTGCGCGACCCCGGAGGCAGCCGAGCGGGCTTTCCGCGGGGCGGGGCAGCGAATCGTTCTGAACTCGTTTCTGTCGGCTTCTGTCCGGACCGAGGCGGACATTGTCTTGCCCGTGAGTACTTTCGCCGAAACTGACGGCAGCTTCGTCAATGCGGCCGGAGACTGGCAGAGTTTCCAGGCAGTCACTGATGCACCCGGTGAGAGTCGCCCGGCCTGGAAGGTACTGCGCGTACTGGGCAATTTGCTGGGCTTGCCCGATTGCGACTACAACACGGCAGCCGAGGTTGCTGCGGAAGTTGCCCGGGCGACCGCGGAACTTGAACCGGACAATCGGGTTACTGATGCGCCTGTGCCGGCACGGACTGCAGCCGCGGAGGGCGAACCCAACCTTGATGTGCCCATGTACCAGATTGATGCGCTGCTGCGCCGGGCTTCGGCCTTGCAGTTGACTCAGGAATCCCTTGGCGGGGCACAGGAAGCTGATGCCTCCGGTGGCGAGGCGGCATGACTGCCTGGCTGGAAAGCTTCTGGCAGAGTTTATCGCCCCTGTCTCAGGGCGTGTTGACCAGCACGGCTTACATCCTGCCGTTGGTGCTGGTTGTCATCCTGACGGTTGCCTTCCTGACCCTGGCGGAACGCAAAGTCATTGGCGCCATCCAGAATCGAATCGGGCCCAATCGCGTCGGACCGGGGGGCTATTTGCAGCCTTTCGCCGACGTCATCAAATTACTGCTCAAACAGGTCATCGTGCCGTCACGGTCGGACCGGTTCCTGTTTCTGATTGCCCCGGTTTTGTCCATCGTGCCGGCCCTGGCTGCCTGGGCTGTAGTGCCGCTGTTTCCCGGCTTTGCCGTGGCTGATGTGGATGCCGGCCTGCTCTACGTCCTGGCGTTGACCTCCCTGGGGGTTTACGGCGTGATCATTGCCGGCTGGGCGACCAATTCCCAGTACGCGCTGCTGGGTGCCATGCGCTCGGCCGCACAGATCGTGGCCTATGAAATTGCCATGGGTTTTGCGCTGGTGGGTGTGCTCATGGCCAGTGGCAGTCTCAACCTGGGCCGCATTGTCGAGGCGCAGGCAGGCGGCTGGACCCAGTGGTACTGGCTGCCGCTCTTCCCGCTGTTCCTGGTCTACTTCATTTCGGGGGTCGCCGAGACCAATCGTGCGCCCTTCGACGTTGCCGAAGGTGAGTCAGAGATCGTCGCGGGCTTTCATGTGGAGTATTCCGGCGTCGCCTTTGCGATCTTTTTCCTGGCTGAATACGCCAATATGATCCTGATCGCTGCCCTGACGGCCGTCATGTTTCTGGGTGGCTGGGAGTCGCCGTTTGCTGCGACCGCATTCCTGGCTGATACCTGGCTGGCAGCGCCCGGATTGCACTGGTTCGCCTTCAAGATCTGTTTTTTCCTGTTCTGTTTTCTTTGGTTCCGGGCCACCTTCCCGCGCTACCGGTACGACCAGATCATGCGCCTGGGCTGGAAAATTTTCATACCCGTTACCATCGTCTGGATTTTTGTGGAAGGTGTCATGGTCGTCGCTGAAGTCGGTCCCTGGGGAAGCTGAATGAGTGTTGTTAGCCTGCTGAAGACCTTTTCCCTGTGGGAGTTGCTGATTGGCTTGCGTGTGACCCTGCGCAACCTTTTTGTGCGCAAGGTAACGATTCAGTACCCGGAGGAGAAGACACCTCAGTCGCCAAGGTTTCGTGGGCTGCATGCGCTGCGTCGTTATCCGAACGGAGAAGAGCGATGCATCGCCTGCAAGCTGTGTGAGGCAGTGTGTCCCGCGGCCGCTATCACCATTGATTCTGATGTTGCGGACGATGGGACGCGGCGGACGACCCGCTATGATATTGATTTATTCAAGTGCATTTACTGCGGTTTCTGTGAAGAAGCCTGCCCGGTGGATGCCATTGTCGAAACACGCGTGTTCGAATATCACATGGAGCAGCGTGGCGAAAACATCATGACCAAAGACAAGTTGCTGGCGGTTGGTGATCGCCACGAAGAAGAGATTGCACGCGATCGGACTGCTGAGTCGCAGTACCGATAGGGCATCTGGCTGACAGGGGACAGTCACGGTAATGGCGGGAGTTATTTTTTTCTACGCACTTTCTGGCGTGCTGATTGGTTCGGCGCTGGGCGTTATCGCCTCGCGTAACCCGGTCCACTCGGTTCTGTATCTGGTGCTGGCCTTTGTTACCAGTTCAGTGCTGTGGTTGCTGCTGGAAGCTGAGTTTCTCGCCGTTGTTCTCGTCCTCGTTTATGTCGGCGCTGTGATGGTGCTGTTCCTGTTCGTGATCATGATGCTGGATGTAAATCTCGTGCAGCTGCGCGAGGGGTACACACGTTACGCGCCCCTGGGTGCCCTCGTGGCTGTGATTCTGGCTGCAGAGCTGATTGGGGTGATCTGGTTCCGGGCCGAGAGTCTGCCCGCCAGTGTCAGCCTGACGCCGCGACCCGCCGGCTACAGCAACACGGAAGTGCTGGGGACTGCTTTGTATACCGAGCACCTGTATGCCTTTGAGCTGGCAGCCTTCCTTCTGCTCCTGGCGATCGTGGCCGCCATTGTCCTGACCATGCGGCGGCGGCCCGGCTTGAAGGTCCAGAACGTAGCGCAGCAGGTTGCTGTTCGCCGCGAGGACCGCGTGCGTCTTGTGAAGGTAGAGCCGGAGCGCGATGCATGATTGGGCTTGAGCACTACCTGACCCTGTCGGCGGCGCTGTTTGTCATCGCCGTGGCCGGAATTTTCATCAATCGCAAGAACGTGATCGTCTTGTTGATGTGTGTGGAGCTGCTGTTGTTGGCGGTGAATTTCAATTTCGTCGCCTTTTCGCGTTTTCTGGATGACACCACGGGCCAGGTTTTCGTGTTTTTCATCCTGACCGTTGCGGCGGCAGAGGCGGCTATTGGCCTGGCGATCCTGGTGGTCCTGTTTCGATCCCGGCGCAGTATTGATGTTCAGCAAATGGATGTCCTGAAGGGCTAGGTATGATCAACACTTACCTGGCTATTGTTCTGTTTCCGCTGGCAGCGGCGATTATCGCCGGCTTGTTCGGCAGGCTGATCGGTCGCGCCGGCGCGCACACGGTCACCATTCTGGGCGTGGGCGTTGCCTGCGCGCTGTCCTGCTGGGTTTTGTGGCGGCAGGTCGTCGACGGTTACCCGGCCGAGAACATCAGTGTCTATACCTGGCTGGTGACTGACGGCGTCCGGATGGAAATTGGTTTCCTGGTCGACCGTCTGAGTGCGCTGATGATGGTGGTCGTCAGCTTTGTGTCGCTGATGGTCCACATCTACACCATTGGCTATATGCATGACGATGCCGGCTATCAGCGCTTCTTCAGTTATATCTCCTTGTTCACCTTCGCCATGCTCATGCTGGTGATGTCGAACAATCTGTTGCAGCTGTTCTTCGGCTGGGAGGCAGTGGGTGTTGTTTCTTACCTGCTGATCGGATTCTGGTATACCCGGCCCACGGCCATATTCGCCAATCTCAAGGCTTTCCTGGTTAACCGCGTGGGTGATTTCGGTTTTCTGCTGGGTATCGCCGCGTTGCTCTACCTGACTAACAGCCTGGACTACGCGGAGATTTTCGCTGCGGCGGAAGGTCTCCAGGATCGCAACATGCTGGTGGGTAACTGGGAGTGGCCGGCGCTGGCAACGGCGTGCATTCTATTATTTATCGGCGCCATGGGTAAGTCGGCCCAAGTGCCGCTGCACGTCTGGCTGCCCGATTCCATGGAAGGCCCGACACCTATCTCTGCCCTGATTCATGCCGCCACCATGGTCACGGCCGGCGTCTTTATGGTGGCGCGGATGTCGCCGCTGTTCGAGTTTGCGGAAGCCGCCCTGAGCTTTGTGCTGATTATCGGCGCCACCACGGCACTGTTCACCGGCCTGATCGCCCTGGTGCAGTTCGACATCAAGCGAGTGGTGGCGTATTCCACCTTGTCACAGCTGGGCTACATGATGGTGGCCCAGGGATCGTCGGCCTACGCCGCCGGCATGTTTCATCTCACCACGCACGCGTTTTTCAAAGCGCTGCTTTTCCTGGCGGCCGGTTCGGTGATCATGGCCCTGCATCACGAGCAGGATATGCGGCGCATGGGGGGCTTGCGTCGCCACTTGCCTGTCACTTACTGGACGTCTCTGGTCGGCTGTCTGGCGTTAATCGGTTTTCCAGGATTCGCCGGTTTCTTTTCCAAAGATGCGCTCATCGAAGCAGAGCACCTGGCTAACATCCCGGGTGCAGGTTATGCCTATGTGTGCATTTTGCTTGGCGTGTTCGTGACCTCTCTGTATACCTTCCGCATGTTCTTCATGGTGTTCCATGGGGAAGAGCGACTGGATGTGGAAGCCCGGGCTCATCTGCACGAGCCAGGCTGGGTGGTTAAGCTGCCGCTGATCCTGCTGGCTATTCCGTCCCTCGCACTTGGCTGGCTGGCGATAGGGCCGGTCGTTTTCGGCGATTTTTTTGGCGGCAGCCTTTTCGTGCGGCCGGTCCATGATGTGGTTGGGCGTTTGGGCGAGGACTGGCGCGGCCCGGTCCAGTTCATTATCCATAGTTTCAAAGAGCCGGCTGTGTACCTTGCCCTGGCCGGCGCGTTCGTGGCCTGGTTCGGGTATCTGTATCGACCGGCTGCAGCCATCTGGGTGCGCGAACGCATGGGGCCAGTGCAGCGTTTGCTGGAAAATAAATATTACGCAGACTGGGTGGCGGAGCGACTGCTGCCAGCCGGCAGTAGAGCCCTGGGCAATGTTCTGTGGCGTGTCGGCGATGTGCGCCTGATTGACGGTGGGCTGGTGAACGGCAGCGCCCGACTGGTGGCGTGGGGATCGGAATTGATCCGGCGCCTGCAGAGCGGCCTGCTTTACGACTACGCCTTTGCCATGGTCATTGGTTTGGCGGTCCTCGGCTTCTGGCTGCTATTTACCCCGACGGGAGCAGGCTGATCGACATCCCGTTTGGTTTGCTGAGTGTGTTGATCTGGCTGCCAGTCTTCGGCGGCTTGTTCATGTTGTTCGCCGGAGAGCGCCTTGGCGCGGCGCATCGATGGTTTGCCGTGGGCATTGCGGCGCTGACTTTCCTGTTAAGCCTGCCGCTATATCTGGGCTTTGATAACAGCACGGCTGATTTTCAGTTTGTCGAGCGTGTCGCCTGGATTCCAGCCTTTCGGGCGGAATATTTTCTTGGCATAGATGGCCTGTCTTTGCCCCTGGTACTGCTCACCACATTCCTGACGCCCATCGTGGTGATCGCCGGCTGGGAAGTTATCAAGACCCGGACCGCTCAGTATTTTGCTGCTTTCCTGATTCTCGAAGGTCTGATGATCGGCGTATTCAGTGCCCTGGACGGGCTGCTGTTCTATGTCTTCTGGGAGGCCATGCTGATTCCGATGTTCATCATCATCGGTATCTGGGGCGGCGAGCGGCGCGTCTACGCCACCATCAAGTTTTTTCTGTATACCTTTCTGGGCTCGGTGTTCATGCTCCTGGCCCTGATCTACCTGTATCTGCAGACCGGGGGCTACAGCATCCTGGGTTTTCACACGGTGCCCCTGAGCATGACTGAGCAGATGCCGATATTCCTGGCGTTTCTGTTTGCCTTTGCCGTCAAAGTTCCTATGTGGCCGGTGCATACCTGGTTGCCCGATGCGCACGTGGAGGCCCCCACGGGCGGCTCGGTGATCCTGGCGGCTGTGCTGCTGAAGATGGGCGGCTATGGCTTTCTGCGCTTCAGTCTGCCGATTGCGCCGGATGCCAGTCAGTCCCTGGCCCTGCTGATGATTGTCTTGTCGCTGGTCGCGGTGGTTTACATCGGGTTCGTGGCCCTGGTGCAGAGTGATCTGAAGAAACTGATCGCGTACTCCTCCATTGCCCACATGGGCTTTGTCACCCTGGGCTTTTTTATTGCCTGGGCGATACTGGCTCGCACGGGGGAGGTGACGGGGATTGGCATGGGAATCACCGGCGGCGTGGTGCAAATGATTTCTCACGGCTTTATTTCAGGCGCCTTGTTTCTGTGCGTGGGTATCATGTACGACCGTTTGCACACCCGGGAGATTGGCGCCTATGGCGGGGTGGTCAATACCATGCCGGTATTTGCTGCTTTCTTCGTGCTGTTCGCCCTGGCCAATGCCGGTTTGCCGGGAACATCGGGTTTTGTTGGCGAGTTTCTGGTCATCCTGGCGAGTTTCCGGGCCAACTTCTGGTATGCCGTGCTGGCCGGCACAACCCTGATTCTGGGAGCGGCCTATACACTCTGGATGATCAAGCGGGTGGTTTTTGGCGCTATTGCTAATGAGGGCGTCGGTTCCCTCCAGGATCTCAGCCGGCGGGAGTTTCTCATTCTGGCTCTGATGGCCGGTGGTGTGCTGATTATCGGCCTGTGGCCGGCACCGCTGGTGGACATGATGTCGGCCTCCGTCGACAAACTGGTGATCCAGGTCACCCAATCGAAGCTCTGACCATGTCCTGGATCCCGATTGACTATCTGCCCGCCCTCCCGGAAATCACCCTGGGTCTGGGAATTTGCATTGTGCTGCTCGCTGATCTGTTCCTGCCGGCGAAACTTCGGGATGTCACTTTCCTGCTGGCGATGGCGACTCTCGGTGCCGCAGCCATGGCAGTGGGCGAGGCGGGCACGGCCGGTTCCGTCGTGGCCCTGAGTGGCAGTTTTGTGAGTGACCCGCTGGCAGGCTTCCTCAAGTTATTTGCCCTGGCCATGCTGGCGACGGTGCTGCTTTACTCGCGGGCGGACCTGCAGGGTCGGCCTTATAACAAAGGCGAGTATTACGTGCTGGCCCTGTTCGCCGGCCTGGGAATCCTGGTCATGATTTCAGGCGCCAACCTGCTGACCCTCTATCTTGGACTGGAGATGCAGGCCCTGGCCTTGTACGCGCTGGTGGCTTTCGATCGGGACTCGCCCGTCGCGGCCGAAGCAGCCATGAAGTACTTCGTGCTGGGCGCGATTGCCTCGGCGTGTCTGCTCTATGGCATTTCCCTGCTTTACGGTGTCACGGGGTCGATTCAGATTGTCGACGTGGCCGAAGCCCTGGGCAGCGCTGATCAGGCTAGCGCCGCCACTTTGCTGGCGGTTGCTTTCGTGGTGGTGGGTATCGCCTTCAAATTCGGCGCCGTGCCTTTTCATACCTGGGTGCCGGATGTTTATCAGGGCGCGCCTGCCAGCGTGACGCTGTTCGTCGGCACAGTGCCGAAAATCGGCGCTTTCGCCCTGGCTGTGCGCATTTTCGTGGAAGCGCTGGCCGCTTCTGCCGAGGCCTGGGCTCCCATGCTGGGTGCTCTGGCGGTGCTGTCCCTGGCTATAGGCAACATCGTGGCGATAGCCCAGACCAATCTGCGGCGCATGCTGGCCTATTCCACCATCGCTCATGTGGGCTTCATTTTTCTCGGCTTCGCGGCCGGCAGTCAGGACGGAGTCGAAGCCGCCCTTTTTTACACTGTCGTGTACGTGCTCATGGCAGCGGGTGCTTTCGGCGTCGTCATTCTGCTGGGTCGCCAGGGCGAGACCTCCGACCAGCTGGATGACCTGCGGGGCCTGAGTCAGCGCAGCCCCTGGTTTGCCTTGATGATGTTGCTGCTGATGATCAGCATGATCGGCGTGCCCCCGCTAGCCGGTTTCTACGCCAAGTGGTGGGTGCTGGCTGCCCTGCTGGATTCCGGTCATCTGTGGCTGGCTATCGCGGGCGTGGTGTTCTCCGTCATTGGCGCCTTCTACTACCTGCGGGTGATCAAGCTGATGTATTTCGATCCTCCCGCCGAGGCCGGCCCCCTGCGGCCGGGCGGCAGCCTGCGTCTGGTATTGAGCCTGAATGCCTTGCTGGTGCTTGCTATCGGGCTTTTCCCGGAGTCCCTGATCGAGCTTTGCGCCCAGGCCCTGGCCTGATATCCGCTTCCCTCGTCCGCCTTGCGGCCATATCAGCCTTGCGCTAAGATTCGCGGCTTGCGGATGCGGGGTGGAGCAGTCTGGCAGCTCGTCGGGCTCATAACCCGAAGGTCGCAGGTTCGAATCCTGCCCCCGCTACCAAACGCTTTTAGAGATGGCCCCGCATGGGGCTATTTCTTTTTTGGGAGGTCTTCCGGTCGTCCTTGATTGAGGTCAGGCGGGGTAGATCAGACAGCAGTGGGCCATAGGCCCATTTTTTGTATGCCTCAAAGAGGTTGATTGCTTGGCAGTTGCACGTGAACAGGTAATGGCCCTGCTGGAACCCACGGTTGAATCCATGGGTTTCGAACTGGCCGAACTGGAATGCCGTCTTGGACACGGCCGCGGCATGCTGCGCCTGTTTATTGACCGTGAAGGCGGCATCACGCTGGAAGATTGCGAGCAGGTCAGTCGACAGGTTGCCGCCGTGCTGGATGTAGAGGACCCGATTCCTGGTGACTACGACCTGGAGGTGTCTTCGCCGGGTCTGGATCGCAAGCTGGTAAAGCCTGTGCATTTTGATCGCTTCAGCGGCTGCGAAGTGAAAATTAGATTACGCCGGATGTTGGGCGACCGGCGGAAGTTTCGCGGCACTTTGCTGCGGCGTGATGGCAGCGATCTGGTGATTGAAGTAGACGGTGATGCAATGACTGTGCCCATGGATGAAATTGAAGTAGCCCGGCTCGTGCCGGACTTGTCAGAGAGTGCTCCGGGCAGGACTCCCGGTGGAGCAGTGACGTCATGAACAACAAAGAAATTCTTATGGTCGTAGAGGCCGTCTCCAACGAAAAAGGTGTGGAGAAGGAAATCATCTTTGAAGCCATTGAAGCGGCCCTCGCTTCAGCCACAAAACGTCGATATGGCGAAGATATCGATGTTCGCGTCGCAATCGACCGTGAAACCGGCGACTACGACACGTTCCGCCGCTGGCTCGTGTTTGCGGATGAATCGACAGAGCTTGAGTTCCCGGAACATGAGCTGCGCATGATAGATGCCGTGGACTACAACCCCGATGTGCAGCCTGGTGAGTACGTCGAAGAGCCCATCGAATCGGTTGAGTTTGGCCGTATCGGTGCGCAGACGGCCAAGCAGGTCATCGTCCAGAAGGTGCGGGAGGCTGAGCGCAAGAAGCTGGTCGAAGAGTACGAGGGGCGCGTTGGCGAGTTGCTTGGCGGAATCGTCAAGCGCGTTGATCGCAATGGTGTTTACCTGGATCTCGGCGGAAATGCCGAAGGTTTTGTGCCCCGCGAACACATGATTCCCCGTGAACCCGTCCGACCGCAGGACCGCCTCAAGGCGCTGCTTTTCGAGGTGCGCTCTGAGATCCGTGGGCCACAGCTCTTTATGACCCGGACATCGCCGGAGTTTTTGCTGTCTTTGTTCCAGATCGAAGTTCCGGAAGTTGGCCAGGGCCTGATCGAGATTCTCGGCGCCGCTCGTGATCCGGGTTTGCGCGCCAAGATTGCGGTGAAGAGCAATGATCGGCGGATTGATCCGGTCGGTGCCTGCGTCGGCATGCGCGGGTCGCGCGTACAGGCGGTGTCAAATGAATTAGCCGGTGAGCGGGTGGATATTATCCTGCACGACGAGAACCCCGCTCAGTTTGTCATCAATGCCATGTCGCCAGCTGATGTCACGTCCATCGTGATGGATGAAGAGTCGCACAGCATGGATGTCGCCGTGGAAGAGGAAAAACTATCCCAGGCAATTGGCCGCGGCGGCCAGAACATTCGTCTGGCCAGTGAGCTTACCGGTTGGGAGCTCAATGTCATGACCGAGTCGGACGCCGATGAGAAAAGCGAGTCCGAGGCCAAGGAGTTACTTGGCATGTTCATGCTGCAACTTGACGTTGATGAACAGGTTGCCCTGATCCTGGTTCAGGAAGGCTTCTCTTCAATCGAAGAGATTGCCTACGTGCCGGCTGCTGAACTGGTCGCTATCGAAGAGTTCGAAGAGGCCATCGTTGACGAGTTACGTAATCGTGCGCGCGATGTTCTGCTGACACAAGCAATCGCCAGCGAAGAGGTGATTGATGGCGCGGAACCCGCTGAAGACCTCCTTGAGCTGGAAGGCATGTCGCGCGAGACGGCCTTCTTGCTGGCTGCCAAGGGTATCGTGACACGCGAGGATCTAGCGGAGCAGTCGGTTGACGAATTGATGGAAATCGATGGCATGGAAGAAGAACGGGCCGGTGACCTCATTATGAAGGCCCGTGCACATTGGTTCGAAGACGACGAGCAGGTCGCGGGCTAGTCCCGGCCAGCTAGCGAGGCAAATCGAATGTCGGATGTGACAGTTGCGCAGTTCGCCGAGGTCCTGAAGGTCCCGGTGGATAAGCTCATCACTCAGCTGGATGAAGCTGGGATAGAAGTTAAGGGGGCGGATGACGTCATCAGTGACGACGCCAAGCTGGAGTTGTTGACGCATTTGCGCCGCAGCCATGGTCGCAAGGAAGAGGCCGTGGGTGCCGCACCTCGACAAATTACGCTCAAGCGACGCTCGCAGAGCGAACTTAAGCTTGCTGGCGGACAAGGTCGTGCCCGTACCGTCAACGTGGAAGTTCGCCGCAAGCGGACATACGTCAAGCGAGATGTGCTCGAAGAGGAAGCACGGCAGCAGCAGGAAGAACTAGACGCCAAGCATCGCGCCGCGGATGAGGCTCGTCAGGCCGAAGAACAGGCAGCCCAGCGCAAGCTTGATGAGGCGGAGGCCCAGGTTAAGGCTGAAAATGCCGAGCGCGAGCAGGCGGAAGCCGATACCCGCGCCGCTGAGGAGGCCCGTCTGCGTGAGGCCGAACAGCAGCGCCAGCAGGATCTTGAGCGTGAACGGACCGAAGCAAAAGCCCGGGAAGAGCGGGAAGCCAAAGCCAAGCGCGAGCGGGAAGACAAGGCAACCCGCTATGGGCGCAAGGAACTGCATGTTGCCGGCGACGTTAAGAGCCGGCGGAAGAAGAAGCGTACTCGTCGTCGTCCCGTCTCGGTCAATGTAGATACGCAGCACGGTTTCGAGCGGCCGACAGAGCCGGTTACGCGACAGGTGAAAGTTCCTGAGACCATCACCATCGCCGAATTGGCGCAGCAGATGGCAGTGAAGGGCAATGAGGTCGTCCGCCAGATGATGCAGATGGGCGTGATGGCCACCATTAATCAGACCATCGACCAGGACACCGCCATGCTGGTGGTTGAAGAGATGGGGCATGAAGGCGTGCCGGCCGAGCAGCATGGCCTGGAAGAAGAAATTCTCCAGGCTGCTGAGGTTACCGGCGAGGAGAAGCCTCGTTGGCCGGTGGTCACCATCATGGGCCATGTCGATCATGGCAAGACCTCACTGCTGGACTATATCCGGCGCACCAAGGTCGCTGATGCCGAGGCTGGCGGGATTACCCAGCATATCGGCGCCTACCATGTGACCACTGGCAAGGGTGAAATGACCTTCCTGGATACGCCGGGGCATGCCGCGTTTACTGCCATGCGGGCTCGCGGTGCGCAGGTCACGGATATTGTCATTCTGGTTGTGGGCGCTGATGACGGCGTTAAGCCGCAGACGGCGGAAGCTGTTCAGCATGCCAAGGAAGCCGGTGTGCCGCTGGTTGTTGCGGTTAACAAGATGGACAAAAGTGATGCTGATCCGGAGCGGGTTCGCAACGAGTTGTCCGCCCTTGAGATCGTCCCGGAAGAGTGGGGCGGTGATCACTTGTTTGTGAATGTTTCGGCTAAAACCGGCGAAGGCATTGACGGGTTGCTTGACGCTGTTTTGTTGCAGGCTGAAGTGCTTGATCTGAAAGCAGTCGATGAGGGGCCGGCGGCCGGCGTCGTTATCGAATCCAGCCTCGAAAAGGGCCGGGGCGCTGTCGCCACGGTGCTGGTTACCCGGGGTCAGCTGAAGACAGGCAATATGCTCCTGGCAGGCGAGGAATTTGGCCGCGTCCGCAGCATGCTGGATGAAACTGGCAAAGCGGTCGCCAGCGCTGGTCCTTCTACACCGGTCGTAGTGCTTGGTCTGTCTGGTACACCCAGTTCCGGCGACGATGTTCTGGTGCTCGAGAATGAGCGCAAGGCGCGTGAACTGGCGCAGTTGAGGCATAGTAAATCTCGTGAAGTGAAGCTGGCTCAGCAACAGGCTGCCAAGCTGGGTGATGTTTTCAGCCAGATGGAAACTGCCGACGCCATGTCTATCCAGTTGCTGGTTAAAGCTGATGCTCATGGCAGTGCCGAGGCGCTGCGCGATGCCCTGACCAAAATCTCCCATGATGAAGTGCAGGTGAAAATCATCAGCAGCGGCGTTGGCGGAATCACGGAAAATGACGTGAATCTGGCCGCTGCCTCGTCAGCCCCGATTATTGGCTTCAATGTACGCGCAGACGCTGCAGCGCGCGCTGCTATCAAGGAGACAGGCGTCGAGGTTCGTTACTACTCGATTATTTACGAGGCGCTGGATGACGTGAGGGCAGCGCTGATCGGTATGCTGCCGCCGGAGATCAGAGAAGAAATCGTTGGTCTGGCGGAAGTCCGGGAAGTCTTCACGTCACCCAAGTTCGGCGATGTGGCCGGCTGCCTGGTTATGGATGGCTATGTGAAACGCAGTAATCCGATTCGTGTCCTGCGTGACAACGTGGTCATTTACGAAGGTGAACTGGAGTCGCTGCGCCGCTTTAAGGATGACGTCAATGAGGTTCGGTCGGGGACCGAGTGTGGTATCGCTGTCAAAAATTACACGGATGTCAGACCCGGCGACCAGATCGAGTGCTTCCAGCGCATCGAGGTAGCGCGCACGGCGTGATAATCGCGCCGCACCAGCAGGCACAATGTCATGGCGCGTGAGTTTCCACGCAGTCGACGGATTGAGGAGCAAATCCTCCGCATTCTGAGCCATGTGCTCAGGTCTGGTGCTCGTGATCCCAAGCTGCATCAGGCAATGGTGACGGAGGTCCGCGTGACGCGTGATCTGAGTGTGGCGTGGGTTTATGTGACCAGCCTTGATTCGGATGCCGGTCAGGAGGAATTGCTCGAGGCTTTTCAGCGGGCGGGCGGTTTTCTTCGCTCCGCCGTGGCCGGCGCATTGTCCGTGCGCCAGGTGCCCGAATTGCGCTTTCGATTTGATGACAGTCTGGATCGTGCGGCTCATATGGACTCCTTGATAGATTCAGTGGTCAGCCGGGAGCCTGATGAGCCCGATGAGCCCACAGAAAATGGCAGCTAGAGGCCGCCGGGCCAAGCGGATCGTCGACGGTCTGCTGTTGCTGGATAAGCCCACGGGTATGACCTCCAATGCGGCCTTGCAGCGGGTCAAATGGTTGTTCCAGGCGCGCAAGGCGGGCCATACGGGCAGTCTTGATCCCCTGGCCAGCGGGGTGTTGCCCCTGTGTTTCGGTCAGGCAACCAAGTTGTCTGGTTATTTGCTGGACTCGGATAAGAGCTACCGCGTGACAGCCTGTTTCGGCGCGCGCACTGATACGGCCGACGCCGACGGCGAGATCGTGGAGCGCTGCGAGCCGGGGACGGTGAGCGAGGCGCAGCTGCAGGCCGCCGTGGAAGGCTTGCGGGGCGAGATTGATCAGATACCTCCCATGTATTCGGCGCTGAAAAAAGACGGGGTTCGCCTCTATGAATTGGCGCGGGCGGGCCAGGAAGTGGTGCGGGAGCCGCGCCGGGTAACGATTCATGAGCTTGAAATCGAAGCCTACGACCCCCGGCGGCCCGTTCTGACGGTCCGCTGCAGCAAGGGGACCTACGTGCGGACGCTGGTCGAGGATCTGGCTCGTGCCTGCGGCAGCCTGGCTTACGTCGAGTGCCTGCGTCGCACCCGTGTCGGGTCATTAACGGATCAGCGAATCTGGCGCCTCGATGAGATCGAGGCAGCCGCAGAGGCCGGTCAGGAAGCGCTGGATGCGCTGTTGCTGCCCGCAGATCAGGCCATAGCCGACTGGCCTGCCGTTGAACTGGGCGCCCATGAGGCCTATTACCTTAGACAGGGCCATGCCGTCGCCGCAGCGGGCCAGGGGCGGTCCCCAGGCCGCGTTCGCCTCTATGGTGAGGGACATGGGTTCCTTGGCATCGGTGAGGTCCTGGGGGATGGGCGGGTGGCGCCTAAGCGATTGATGGTTAACGCAGAATCTGGTGCCTGAGGTGGGTGTTTTTCAGCCCGCCCGGACTGTACAATACGCCCCGAAAATTCAGGGCAATCAATAAACTACAGACAGGAGAAGACAGGAATGTCTCTTGACGGAGCGCACAAGCGCAAGATTATCGAAGATTATGGCCAGGGCGAAGCCGATACCGGCTCCCCCGAAGTGCAGGTGGCACTGCTATCGGCCCGTATTACCGAACTGACAGACCACTTCGGTACCCATAAGAAAGATCACCATTCCCGGCAGGGTTTGCTGCGCATGGTCAACAAGCGCCGGAAGCTGCTGGACTACCTGAAGAGCAAAGACAGCGAACGTTATCGTCAGCTGATTGAAAGGCTTGGTCTGCGGCGCTAGGCCCGGACCCTATTTCCCCCATCCATCTCGTTCCGGCTGCCGCAATGAATCGCGGCGGTGCGGCGACGTTATCTCCGACAGGAATTTTTACGTGAAATCCATTAAACGATCATTTCAATACGGTGACCATGAGGTCACAATCGAGACGGGTGAAATCGCCCGTCAGGCCGATGGCGCTGTGCTGGTCAGCATCGGCGATACCGTGGTGCTTGTTACGGCCGTCGGCCGCAAAGAAGCCGACCCGGGGCGCGACTTTTTCCCGCTGACCGTTAATTATCAGCAACGCACCTACGCTGCCGGCAAGATCCCCGGTGGTTTCTTCAAGCGGGAAGGTCGTCCCAGTGAGAAAGAAACACTCACCTCGCGACTGATTGACCGTCCGGTCCGTCCGCTGTTCCCCAAAGGGTTCAAGAACGAAGTGCAGATCGTTGCCACGGTAGTGTCGGTGGACCCCGATATCGACTCTGACATTCCTGCGCTCCTCGGCGCCTCTGCTGCCCTGGCTCTGTCCGGGATGCCTTTTGCCGGTCCTATCGGCGGCGCTCGTGTCGGCTATATCAACGACCAGTACGTCTTGAATCCGGACGGCAAGCAGTTGGAAGAGTCCAAGCTTGATCTGGTTGTTGCCGGTACCGAAAGTGCTGTGCTGATGGTGGAATCCGAAGCCGACATGCTGTCAGAGCAGGTCATGCTGGATGCCGTCATATTCGGTCACGAGCAGATGCAGGTGGCCATCCAGGCTATTAAGGATCTTGCCGCTGAAGCCGGGAAGCCCGCCTGGCAGTACGAAGCCCCTGCTCAGGATGAAGAACTGGTTGCCGCCGTTACTGCGGAAGCCGGCGCCTCCTTTCAGGAGGCCTATACGATCAGCGAAAAGCAGGAACGCTATTCGCGTATCGGCGAGATCAAGAGCGCTGTTATCGAGAAACTCGCCGGTGGCGACGATGCCAAATGGGACGGCGGCACGGTAGCTGGCGCCCTGGGCAAGCTGGAAAGCCGCACGGTGCGCCAGCGAGTGATCAGCGGCGAGCCGCGGATCGATGGCCGTGACACCCATACGGTCCGCCCGATTATCGTGCGCACCGGTGTTCTGCCGAGGACGCATGGTTCGGCCCTGTTTACGCGCGGTGAAACTCAGGCAGTGGTCGTCACCACCCTGGGTACCGAACGTGATGCGCAAATCATTGATGCCCTTGAGGGCGATTATCGCGACCGGTTCATGTTGCACTACAACTTCCCTCCCTATTGCGTGGGTGAGACCGGCTTCATGGGGTCGCCAAAGCGTCGCGAAATCGGTCACGGGCGCCTGGCACGTCGGGGCATCAAGGCTGTATTGCCCGATATGGAGACTTTCCCCTATACCCTGCGCGTGGTTTCTGAAATCACTGAATCGAACGGTTCAAGTTCCATGGCCAGCGTCTGCGGAACCAGCATGGCGTTGATGGACGCCGGTGTGCCTATCAAGTCGGCGGTTGCCGGCGTGGCTATGGGTCTGGTGAAGGAAGGGGACAGCTACAAGGTCCTGACCGATATCCTGGGTGACGAAGATCACCTGGGTGACATGGATTTCAAGGTTGCCGGTACCGACGATGGCGTTACGGCGCTGCAGATGGACATCAAGATTGATGGTATTACCAAAGAGATCATGTCCGATGCTCTGAGTCAGGCACGCGATGCCCGGCTGCATATCCTGGCGGAAATGGCCAATGGCATTCAGCAGCCTCGTGAGGAGATGTCCGAATGGGCGCCCACGATTATCACCCTGAAGATTGATCCCGAGAAGATCCGCGATGTGATTGGTAAGGGTGGCGCAACCATCCGGGCCATTACTGAGGAAACGGGCGCGACCATCGATATTGATAACGATGGCACCGTCAGGATTGCCTCCGTCGAGGGTGCATCGGGCCGTGAAGCCAAGGATCGTATCGAGTTGATTACCGCGGATGTCGAAGTCGGCCAGGTATACGAGGGACGTGTCGCCAAACTGATGGACTTTGGTGCATTTGTGACCATCCTGCCGGGCAAGGATGGCCTGGTGCATATCTCGCAGATTTCTTCCGAACGGGTCGAGCGTGTCAGTGACAAGCTGGCCGAGGGCGACATCATCAAGGTTAAGGTCCTGGAAGTGGACCGCCAGGGTCGTATTCGCCTGAGCATGCGCGAAATGACCAACGACGCTGCATAAGTCAGGGCTGAACGAATATCGCCCCGCCGGTCTCGGCGGGGCGATTCTTTCGTCGACTTCTGGCTAGGGCTGTCCGCCCAAATTCGTCGGCGTGTCTTTTCTGCCCTCGATCAGAGCCTGACGAAATGCCTGATTCAGCCGTGCAATCACGGCCGGATCGTCGCCGCGTGACTGCACGCGGATAATCTGGCATAACAAGTCCGGCTCAAACACGGCTTTGCCGCCGCGCTGCGCATCGCCGACAATCTGCAGCAGGACAGGGGTGGTGATGTCGTCGCCGCTGGCTCTGTCAGTGACGCGTATTTCATTGTCGTCAAGGATCAGGCGGCGCAGATCATCCAGGTTTACGTAGCGGCTCTCCTGCGTATCGTAGAGCCGACGATTCACATACTTTCGTATGACTCTCACATGGCCCATGGCATTAACCTCATTTTGGTCATAGCTGCTGCATGACAGCAGCCAGTTGCTGATTTTAGACCTGTCTGCCGTCGACAAGTTCGACGCAGTGAGGCATGCTGCGAGTCCGCTGAATAAGCCGAGTTAGAATATCAATAAAAACAATAAGATAAAAAATATATCTTAGGTATTATCGAGAACGTGATTGGTCGCTGTAGTCGCCAGGGAAGCGGGCCAATTCTCTATGGCCCAGGCCCAGATTGTCCCGGTCGGTTCCCGTGCAAGGCTATCCGGGGGAGACTGATCCAGAAATTCCAGCGCTCGATGCAGGTTCGCGCTGGCCTGGCGGCTGTCCAGTGGAGCAGCGCCCGTTTGTTTGCTTAGTTTCTGCCCTTCATCGTTCATGACCATTGGCACGTGGCCGTAGACCGGCTGGTTCAGTTCCAGCAGCTTTTGCAGCCAGAGTTGGGCAGGCGTGACGGGCAGCAGGTCCAGGCCACGCACGACGTGGCTGATTCCCTGGGCATGATCATCGAGCGTACTCGCCAGGACATAGGCGATGAGACCGTCGCGCCGCCGGATCACAAAATCACCGACCTGTCGATCGATTCGGCACTGCTGCTGTCCCTGCAGTGCATCCGTGAAAGCAATCAGCACGGGGTTCGTTCGGACCCTCAGCGCCGTTTCAGGGCCGAGGCTCGTGCTCGGTTTGCGACGGCAAGTGCCCGGGTAAATCGGGCCAACCGGGCCTGGCTCTGCGGTGGCCCGCATGTCGCGACGAGAGCAGTCGCAAGGGTAGGCCAGTCCTGCTGCCTTTAGTTCCTGTGCAGCGGCCTGGTGAGCGGCTGTGCGCGCGCTCTGGTAGCGAATCGGGCCTGTCCACTCAAAGCCATGGGCATCGAGACTGGCGATGATGGAGTCCGCCGCTCCAGCGACCTCGCGGGGCGGGTCAATGTCCTCGATGCGCAGTAACCAGGCGCCTGCGTTTGCCTGGGCGTCTAGGTAGCTGGCTGTGGCAGCCACGAGGGACCCCATGTGCAGGGGGCCCGTGGGAGAGGGGGCAAAGCGGCCCCGATAGTGAGGCGCAGTTGAGGGTATCGCCGAGGTGGCGCCGGTAGCGCCACCCGGTGAATCAACGATACTGGTCGTCCCGGTCGCGATATTGCCGTTCGGCCAGTTCCCGGCGTTCCTGGGCTTCGACTGACAGGGTAGCAACCGGTCTTGCTTCCAGGCGCTTGAGACCAATTTCTTCGCCGGTTTCTTCGCAGAAGCCATAGGAGCCGTCATCAACCCGGGCAATTGCCTGATCAATTTTCTTGAGCAATTTACGCTCCCGGTCCCGGGTGCGTAGTTCCAGTCCAAACTCCGATTCCTGAGTAGCACGGTCGGTCGGGTCGGGGAAATTGCTGGCTTCGTCCTGCATGTGATGTACGGTCCGGTCGACTTCCTCCATGAGTTCCTGTTTCCAGGCGTTCAGGATGTCGCGGAAGTGATCGAGCTGCTCATCGCTCATGTACTCCTCGCCCGGGCCGGCCGTATAAGGCGCAATGCCATGAATGAGGCTGTCGCTGTCCACGGCGCGCTTGCGGCGGCGGCGCGGCATTGCTGCATCGGGACCGACTCGACGAACAGGTGGGGTAGCCAGTCGCTTCGCGGCGGCCGTTTTGGCTGCCCTGGCTTTCTTGCTCAGTTTCTTCGGCCCAGCCGCTTTCTTCGGCGCAGCCTTCTTTTTCGCTGCCGCCTTGGCTGGCGTCTTTTTTACGCTGGCTTTTTTCTTGACGACGGCTTTCTTTTTCGGTGCGGCTTTTTTCTTTACGGTAGCCTTCTTCACACTGCTTTTCTTTTTCGGTGCGGCCTTTTTCTTGGCCGCAGCCTTCTTCACGCTGCTTTTCTTTTTGGCAGCGGCTTTCTTTTTCGAAGCAGGCTTCTTAGCAGTCTTGCGGGCCGTCGCCTTCTTGGCAGCGGGTTTCTTCTTGCTCGCCTTTTTCTTGGTCACAGTCTTTGAGGTCCTTTTCTTGGCGGCCTTTTTGGCCGATGTCTTCCGTGACGAAACAGCGCGCTTGGCGCTCGTCTTCTTCTTGGCTGCCTTTTTCCTGGTGACAGCCCGACTGGTCTTCCTAACAGCGCCCTTGCGTGAAGTTGCCTTCTTGGTAGCCATTTACCAAACCTGATCCGATTAATAAAACCGCGCGATTATACCTATGCCGCCGAAGGATTGAAGGCCTTCGTGGAAAGCTTTTTTGAGGGTTGAGACGCGGGCCTCAGGTCTTGGCGGCTGGGGGTAGCTCAATCGCTGGCGCAGGCTGCCAGCCAGGGGCCTGATGCTCTGCCACGATGGTGGTGTAGATGCCCCCGCGGACGTTAAATTCAGCGGTCAGGCGGGCGAAATGCGGCGCCGTGGCGGTCACCAGGTCAGCCAGGATCTGATTGGTCACGGCCTCATGGAAGGCCCCCTGGTCACGGTAACTGACGATGTACTGTTTGAGTGCCTTGAGCTCCACGCAAAGTTTGTCCGGGACGTACTCAAGATGCAGGGTGGCGAAATCAGGCTGGCCTGTGCGCGGGCACAGGCAGTTGAATTCGGGCATCAGAATTCGGATGGTGTAGTCATTCGAAAGATTAGGATTATCAAAGGTTTCCAGCAAGCTTCTTGACTCGTTTTCAGGCATGTTTTTAGGTCGGTGAAAGCAGCGATTTGCCGCGTTGCAGGCAGGTGTTCTGATTAGGCTTTTACTTTACACTAGCCCGCGTGCGTAGGGTCGCGCTGTTACGGGGCGCGACCTGTTGTTAACGGGTAATCCCGGGCCAGTTGCCTGGTGCTGGGTTGTATAGGGGAATGCTTTGCGCGTTTGGGTTTCGGGCTGCCCGCGCCGCCCGGCTGGCCATATGACAGGGGCTAGCTGAACAGATGCGGCTTAGTAAAATAAAGCTGTCGGGCTTCAAGTCCTTCGTCGATACCACGACTATTCGTCTACCCAGCAGTCTTGTTGGCGTGGTCGGTCCCAATGGTTGCGGTAAATCCAATGTCATTGACGCTATTCGCTGGGTGATGGGGGAAACCTCCGCCAAGCACCTGCGTGGTGACTCGATGGCCGACGTCATTTTTAATGGCTCGGCTGGCAGGAAACCTGTCGGCACGGCCACCGTTGAACTGGCTTTCGACAACTCCGATGGCTCTATCGGTGGCCAATACGCCGCTTATGCCGAGATTGCCATCAAGCGCACAGTCTCCCGAGATGGCACCTCCCAGTATTTTCTGAATGGCTCCCGCTGCCGACGGAAAGACATCACGAGTATTTTTCTGGGCACGGGTCTGGGTCCTCGCAGCTACGCCATTATCGAGCAGGGCATGGTATCGCGGCTCATCGAAGCCAAGCCGGAAGATGTGCGGGTCTTCATCGAGGAGGCCGCCGGCATTTCCAAGTACAAGGATCGCCGCCGCGAGACGGAAAATCGTATTCGTCACACCCGGGACAACCTGGATCGCCTGAACGATCTGCGCGAAGAAGTCGAAAAGCAGATCAAGCATCTGCAGCGGCAGGCCAGGCAGGCCGAGCGCTATAAAGAACTCAAGCAGGAAGAACGTCGCCTGGAGGCCGAATTACTGGTTATCCGGCTGGGCGCTTTGGATAACGAACTTACAGGTCGGCAGACCGAGTTGTCCCACGCTGACACCCAGATGGAGGGTGCTATCGCCGGGCAGCGAGCCATCGAGACGCGCATCGTTGAGTCTCGAGAAGCCCACGGTGATGCCAACGAAGTCTTTAATGAAGTCCAGGGCCGTTATTACGCTGCCCAGAGCGAGATTTCCCGACTGGAGCAGGCCATAGGCCATGCTCGTGAGAATCGTGAGCGTCAGGAAGCGGAGCATGAGCAGGCAGCAGCCCAGCTCGCGGAACTGGAGACTGAAATCCATCGGGATCAGGAACAGCTCGAAGCCCTGCTGGCCCGACTGGAGCAGCTTGAGCCCGATCTGGAACAGGCCAAGAGCCTGGAGGAAACCTCTGCAGCGAATCTGCAGCGGGTTGAAGAAGCCCTCGACTCATGGCAGTCCGCCTGGCACGAGTTCAATCTCGAAGCCAAGGAATATCAGCAGACAGCCCAGGTTGAGCGCACGCGCCTTGAGCACCTGGAGAGCCAGGCAGACGGCCTGCGCCGTCGCCAGGCTGATCTGACCGAAGAAGGCCAGGGCATTTCCGTTGATGAATACGAAACCGCAGTTGCTGAACACGGCCGCGTCGAGCTGGCCGCCACGGCAGAGGTCGAGCGCCTGACAGCGGCGGCGGCAGAAACTGAGCAGCGTATTGTCAGCCTGCGCGAGCGCGAGCAGGGCCAGGGTAATGAGCTGGAGAGCCTGCGCGGCGAGTTGGAAAGCCGCCGCGGTCGGGCAGAGACACTCGAAGCGCTGCAGTCGGCCGCCCTGGGAGAAGACGAGGAGGCCGCAGCCAAGTGGCTGAAGCAGTCTGGTCTCAAGGATGCGCCGCGCCTGGCTCAGCAATTGCGCGTTCAGGCCCCTTGGGAGCGGGCGGTAGAAACTGTTTTGGGGGATTTCCTCCAGGCTGTTTGCACACCGCATCCTGAGGAGCGTCTGAGTAGTCTGCCTGCGGCCGATATTCTGCTGATCGATCAGCGCGGCGACACCGCCACCGAAAGCGCGGGCTATTTGTCGGCCCAGGTTGCCAATGCTGGCAGTGCCGCGAGCCTGCTGGCCGGCGTCCGGACGGCCGCCAATCTGGACGAGGCATTGCGCCAGCGCGTCCGCTTCAAAGCGGGTGAAAGCGTGATCACGCCCGATGGCGTGTGGCTGGGTCCGGGTTGGGTTCGCGTCAGCCGCGGCCAGCAGGAAGCCGGTGGTCTGATTTCTCGTGAACAGGACATCCGTGAACTGAAGGCGCAAATCCGTGAGCACGAGCACCGGCTTGGGCAACTGACGGCGGATCGGGACGAGGTGCGGCATGAACTCCAGCTTCTGGATACAGAGCGCAGCACGGCCGCGGAGGCTCTGAGCCAGGCGCGCAGTCACCTGGCCGAATCCGGGGCGCGCAGCGCCGGTCTCAAGCAGGAACTTGATCGTCTGCGCACCCGGCTGCAGAGCCTGACGGCCGACGGCCAGACCCTGGGCGAAGAGCTTGAGGGACTGGAAACAGTGCGTACGGAAGCGCGTGCTCGTCTGACTCAGGCCGAGGAAGCGACGGAGCGCATGGATGATCGACGCCCGACCCTCGAGCGCCAACAGCAGGAGTTGCTCGAGGAATATAATCGTGCGCGCGAGCAAGCTGATCTGGATCGCGAAAGTGCCGCGCGGATCGAAATTGAATTTGAAAGCCGCCGGGCCTCCAAGGAATCTGCCAGCACGACGCTCACGCGCGTGCAGGCACAGAGAGAGCGGCTGCAAACGCAGTTGGGCGAATTGTCCGGGTCCATCACCGGGGCCGAGGCACCGCTGGAGGAAATGCAGGCTGGTCTGGAGGCGCACCTCACAGACAAGCTGACTGTGGAACAGCAGCTGGCTGAGCGACGTCGGGCTTTGGAAGCTGCTGATCAGCAGTTACGTGATGCGGAGACCGCCAGGGCTGAACGTGAGCAGCAGGTTACCCAGGCGCGTGAGGCAGCTGACAAGCTGCGCATGACTGTCCGCGAGATCGAAGTTCGCCGCGAAGGTCTGGTGGAGCAGTTCAATGCCGCGGACCGCACTCTTGAAGAGGTGAAGGCCGAGTTGTCCGAGGAAGCCAGTCTGGAATCCTGGGATGAGCAGCTGGCAAGTGTTCAGCGCCGCATTGATCGGCTGGGCCCGATCAACCTGGCTGCCATTGACGAATTCTCCGAGCAGACCGAGCGTAAGGAGTATCTCGATTCGCAATTCGAAGACTTGAATTCAGCGCTGGAAACTCTGGAAGAGGCGATTCGCAAGATCGACAAGGAAACCCGGGCACGCTTCCAGGAGACGTTCGAGAAAATCAATGAGGGGCTGCAGCGACTATTCCCGCGCCTGTTTGGTGGGGGTCATGCCTACCTCGGCCTGGATGGCGAAGACATGCTGAACGCTGGTGTGACGGTCATGGCGCGCCCGCCTGGTAAGCGTAATAGCTCTATCCACCTGCTGTCGGGTGGGGAAAAAGCACTGACGGCAGTGGCGCTGATTTTCTCGATCTTCGAGCTGAATCCCGCGCCCTTCTGTTTGCTGGACGAGGTCGATGCTCCCCTGGACGACGCCAATGTCGGTCGTTTTTGCGAACTCGTCCGGGAGATGTCCCAGACTGTGCAGTTCATTGTCATCACGCATAACAAGACGACCATGGAGCTGGCTCGTCAGCTTACGGGTGTCACGATGAATGAACCTGGCGTATCACGGCTCGTCTCAGTCGACATTGACGAGGCCGTCAAGCTCGTAGCCAGCTAGCGGGTCCCGCCATCGTGGGCGAGTTGCGATGGATACTGTTGCTCCTTGGCATTCTGGTGCTGGTGGGCGTCTACGCTTACTCAAAGTATCGTTTTAGCCGTCCGCAAGGGCTTGAATCATCAGCGCGCGCCCGTCGCGAGCCCAGTCTCGATCCGGCCGGCGACCTCGATGACCTGGCAGAGACCATAGAGGCTGCTGAGCCTGTCGTTGCAGAGCCCCCGGCCGTCGAGCCAGAAGGGCCAACCATGATGGTTACCGTGCGCCTGATGTCCCGGAGCAAGAGCGGATTTCCCGGGGATAAACTGGTGCTGGCCATGCGCGGCGCAGGTCTGCGGCACGGTCATTTCGGTATTTTTCATGCCCATGCCGAGGACAAGCCGGATGAGGCCCTGTTCAGCGTGGCCAGTCTGGTGGAGCCGGGGAGCTTTGATCTGGCGGCGCTGACTGAACAGCGTCTGCCGGGGGTCAGCCTGTTCGCGTTGCTACCCAGTGCCAGTGAAGCTGTCAGCATCTTTGAAGGCATGCTGGATACGGCCCGACGGCTGGCGACTGAACTGGAGGGTGAATTGCTGGATGAGCATGGCAGTACCCTGAGTGTGCAGCGAGAGCGCTATATCAGGGATGAGATCCTCCAGTTTCTGCGTGAAAATCAGGTGCGAGTTGAAGCTTCGGGTGCAGCCTGATGGCGGCAGCGCCCGCGCAGGCCAGGAAGCGAGCCGCTGAGCTGCGCGAGTTGCTCGACGGCTATAACTATCACTACTACGTTCTTGATGAGCCCCAGATTCCGGATGCGGAATACGATCGGTTGTTGCGCGAACTGGCCGGTATTGAGGCCAGCCACGCCGATCTACAGTTGCCTGAGTCGCCAACCCAGCGGGTTGGAGCCACCCCGGCCAGCAGCTTTGCTGCAGCTCCACACGCCAGCCCCATGTTGTCACTGGACAATGCCTTCAGCGAAACAGAGGTAGCTGAGTTCGACAACCGCGTGCGCAATCGACTGGAGGCCAACGAACCCGTTAAATATGCCGCAGAGCCGAAGCTGGACGGCACTGCTATCGCCCTGCGCTATGCGGATGGGCGTCTGGTCAGGGCTGCCACCCGCGGAGATGGCCGGGTTGGGGAAGATGTTACCCACAACGTTCGAACCATTCGTTCCGTGCCGCTCAAGCTGCGTGGCAAGGGCTGGCCGGCTGAGCTGGAAGTTCGCGGCGAAGTATTTATGCCCAAGGCCGGCTTTGAGGCTCTTAACGCGCGCGCGCGCGAGGCGGGCGAGAAGACCTTCGCCAATCCCCGCAATGCTGCTGCCGGCAGTCTCCGGCAGCTGGATGCCGCAATCACCGCGACACGCCCTCTGGACGTCTTTTTTTATGTGCTGGTCGACGCAAGTGACCTGGGTTTCGATTCTCATCTGGCCAGTCTGCAGGCGCTGCAGGCGTGGGGATTCAGGATTTGCCCCGACTCGCGCCTGGTCAGTGGGCCGGAAGGCTGTATCGAGTTCTATCAGTGGCTGGGCGAACAGCGCGAGGGCTTGCCCTATGACATCGATGGAGTGGTGTACAAAGTGGATGCCTTTGCTCAGCAGGGCCGCCTGGGCTTTGTCTCTCGAGCGCCACGCTGGGCTATCGCCCACAAGTTTCCCGCCCAGGAAGAATTGACCAGGGTTGAATCGGTGGAATGGCAGGTGGGCCGAACCGGTGCCCTGACGCCGGTTGCCAGGCTTAAGCCGGTGTTTGTGGGTGGTGTCACCGTCAGTAATGCGACTTTGCACAATGTTGGCGAATTACATCGAAAGGATGTTCGGCCGGGTGATGAGGTGATCGTTCGCAGGGCCGGAGATGTCATTCCCGAGGTCGTGCGCGTGGTGCCCGAGAAAAGGCCCAGGGGTGCGACGCAGGTGCCGCTGCCAACTGCCTGCCCGATTTGCTCCTCCGATGTATTGCTGCCTGAAGGCGAAGCCGTGGCGCGCTGCACCGGTGGCTTGTTCTGTCCGGCTCAGAGAAAAGAAGCCCTGCGCCATTTCGCCTCCCGGCGGGCCCTGGATATCGAGGGCCTTGGAGCCAAACTGGTAGATCAGCTCGTCGATCAGGGCGTCGTCGCCAGCCTGGCTGACGTATTCAGCTTAACTGCAGAACAGCTCGCCAGTCTTGATCGTATGGGGCCAAAATCAGCTGAAAATCTGGTGGCGGCAATAGACCGAAGTCGGCAAACCTCATTGCCTCGATTTCTTTTCGCCCTGGGTATCCGAGAGGTCGGGGAGGCAACAGCGGCGACTCTGGCAGGCAAACTCGGCTCCCTGCAGGCGATCGCCGATGCGAGTGAGGAAGAACTGCAGGCCTTGCCCGACATCGGCCCCATCGTGGCAGCCCACGTCTATGCGTTCTTCCGGCAGCCCCATAACCAGGAAGTCATCAAGGCCCTGCAGGACAATGGCGTGCAATGGTCCGATATAGAGGTGATGGATTCCCCGGATGAACAGCCGCTTGCGGGCCTGAGAATCGTGATAACCGGCAGTTTTCCCAGCATTACCAGGGCCGAGGCGAAGTCCGGCCTTGAGGCGCTGGGCGCCAAAGTCACCGCCAGCGTATCGGC
>CAKZWQ010000023.1 GCA_937921935.1 uncultured Gammaproteobacteria bacterium
AGGGGCCTTTTATATTTTTGGCCGCTGTCGGCAGGTTCGAACCCGCGGCATAGACCAGGGGGTTCGACCCGGGTCCAGCAGCGCAGGCCATACATCCCGCCCTCTCTGCCATGTGTCCATTGGAGAGTTAGGCCTGTGCCCTCAACCGTCAAATCCAACCTGTTCTGGCTGATATACTGCCGTCCGCACGCCAGGCGCCGCCGGCCCTGTCCCGTTAAACCTTATGTAGGAGCAGGCAGTTTCCGATGTCTACCTTGACCGATCAGTTGAACAAAGTTCGCACCCAGCCGGGCTTCCTGGCAGCCCTCGATCAGAGTGGCGGCAGCACCCCCAAGGCGCTGGGCATCTATGGCATCGGCGCAGATGCGTTTAGTAACGACGAGGAAATGTACGCCCTGGTTCATGCCATGCGGACCCGGATCGTGACCAGTCCGGCTTTCAATGGTGACCGGATACTCGGGGCCATTCTTTTCGAGAACACGCTGGATCGTGATATCCAGGGTAAGAGCTCCTCTGACTTCCTGTGGGAAGACAAAAATGTGGTGCCCTTTCTGAAGGTGGACAAGGGGCTGGCGGATGAGTCTGACGGGGTGCAGATCATGAAGCCCATGCCGGGGCTGGCAGAGCTGCTCGACAAGGCCAGAGCGAAGAACGTTTTTGGTACGAAGATGCGGTCAGTCATCAAGTCTGCTAATCCGTCTGGTATTGCCAGGATTGTGGAACAGCAGTTTGAGATCGGTCGACAGATCGTTGCTGCTGGATTGACGCCCATCATCGAGCCGGAGGTGGATATCAATGCGCCGGACAAGGCCGATGCCGAGGAGCTGCTGAGGGAACAACTGCTGGTTCAGCTTGGCCAGCTGGATGCCAGCGAACTGGTGATGTTCAAGCTGACTTTGCCGGAGGAGGCTAACTACTACCAGGATTGCCAGGATCATCCGAATTTGCTGAAAGTGGTTGCCCTGTCCGGGGGGTACTCCCGTGAAGAAGCGAATCGCCGACTGGCTCAGAACATCGGCATGATTGCGAGCTTTTCCCGGGCATTGACTGAGGGGCTGTCGGCCCAGCAGTCCGACGAGGAATTCAATGCCACTCTGGATGCGTCGATTCAGTCGATCTACGACGCCTCCTGCACCTGAGCCACCTATCGGCGAGCGGTCAGGACACGAGAATAAAAAGGGCCCCGCTGGGGGCCCTTTTTTTGTGCGCTATCAGCGCCGGTTTGCGAGGAAGTCTAGCGCCACTTGCCGCGATCGGCTTCCATCTGCACCAGGCCGCCGCGGCGATCCAGCATGAACTTAGCCTGCTCGGCGCCAAACACCCTTTCGGCGAGGACATTCATCGGGTCTGATCGGTTGGTGTATTCGCGATAGGTGAAGTCGTATTCCTGCTGGGCATCACGTTCAGCCGCGGGTAGCTTGTCGGCCTCATCCAGCCAGCCGAACCAGCGATCGACAAATTTATCCACGTAGGCTTCGCAGGCATCCAGATGTTCGTCCGTCAGTTCGGTGATATAGCTTGAGCACACCGGCGACTGCATCCCTCGAATAATGGGTCCGTGGCTTGCTGACCAGACAAAGTCTGTATTGGCGCGAAAATTCAGATAGTCCTGATTGGTCTCATCGCTGTAGTACTTTTTGACATAGGCCTCGTTCACCTTCAGGTCTACCCGGGGTACATAGTCCGCGTAGAACAGCAGGTTGGGCACGGTGCCGAATATCAGCATGAGATTAGGGACTTGGGTTTCCTGGCCCAGCACGACATTGATGTTCATATCAATAATGCTGGCCTTGCGATTGCCCAGCCATGAGCGGACGAACCAGTCCATGTCTGTGCCGGTATAACCAAAGAAGGCGCCCTCCATCTGGCCATCAGGAGAGGTGTAGTAGTCAGCCCCCTCGGAGATAGGATGCAGCTTGGCATCGAAGCGCTTAATGATGCGCTCGGCGATCCGGCCATGAATGTCCCAGCAACGCTCCCATTGCTTGGAGACGTCGACATTCGGATTGTCGGCGAGGAATTCGTGGATTGTCTTGACGTCGCTTTGGTCGCTCATTCGGGCGCTATCCTTTTCGTGTTTATTGTGGTTATTTCCGCCTGACCGGCGTCGGCCGTCAAGTTCTGCAGTGCCTGCGTCCGAGTCGTGGGCGTCTGTCCGTCTCTACCCGGGTGGTGTCAGGCAGCTCGGGCTGCCTCCGCATAATGAAATCGCCGATGCCCACGCGTTCGCGGCCATCGGTGGTGATTCTCGCCACAGCATTCTCTATACCCCTGTCACCAAGGCAGAATTATGCCGTTGTAGGTGATTAATCGGCCGCCCATCTTCGGTTCAAGGCCCTCTATCATGCTGATGACCAGCGACGCGCTTTCAGCTGCGCTGATGGATTTTCCCGACCAGCCGGAATCCTCGAGCATCTGGGTGTCTACCCGCCCGGGTGAAATCATCGTCACCAGGATACCTGAATCCTTCAGGTCAGCTTGCAGGCTTACAACGGCACTGATGTGTGCCGCCTTGCTCATTTTGAAGAAGTAGTGGCCGCGGACCAGTCGACCAATGCCAGGCGTGCCCATGCCGCCTCCCAGGCTGATGATTTTCTTTTGCTGGCTGCGCTGCACATGAGACGTGAAAGCTTCTGCCATTCGCAGGGAGCCGATGGCGTTTACATCGAGGACTCGTTTTAGTTCGTCAAAATCAAAGTTGCCGAGAGATTGTTCGTCAAGCTCTCCATAGATGCCTGCGTTATTCAGGAGCACATCAATGGGTTGATCGGCATACTTTCCTGCGATGGCCTGGACATCGGCATCACTGGTGATGTCCAGTCGGTCTATGGCTACGCGGGGGAATTCGGCGGCCAGCATTTGCAATGCCGCAGCCTGGTCAGGATTTCTGCAGCTGCTTAGAACGTTCCATCCCCGGGCGGCATACTGGCGTGCAAATTCCAGCCCCAGGCCACGGTTTGCGCCGGTAATCAGAACGGTCGGCTGGTCCGCCGCGAACACGGTGGACGGTGGCGGCGTATCCATAGCGACGCTGCTGCAGGCAGCGATCAGGATTGTTGGCAGCAGCAGCGAAAATCTCATAGTCAGCGTCTCTGGTAATGACCACAAAGCCTACAGGCCCAGGCTGAGAACATGAAACCAGTTCGGCGGATATTCAGCGGCGCAGCACAGCCAGCCAGCGCCCCAGGTTGAGCAGACTGGCCAGGGAGGCGGCAACATAGGTCAAGGCGGCCGCTTTAAGTATTTTCCGGGCATGGGGCAGGTCACCGGGATGCAGGTAATCTCCGCCATCGAGAATGGGCAGCGCTTTATTAAAACTGGCGTCCAGTTCAACGGGCAGCGTTAGCAGATGTACCAGCGAACCCAGACCCATGGTCCCCACGGCAATGAGCAGGGCCATAAAGCCCGCCTGCGGCAGTCGCGTTAACAGCATGATCACAGGAGCTGCCAGCAGCAGCATACTGCCCATGCGTTCACCCACCACTGCGACCCTGACGAGGCGCTGTCGGTAGTCGAACATGCTTTCCCCCCGGTCATGCTGAATCGCATGACCCACTTCGTGAGCAGCGACGGTGACGGCTGTCAATGAGTGGCCGTTGAACTTGTCGGGGGATAACCGCACCGCTTGTGCCTGCGGGTCGTAGTGGTCGCCCAACTCCGTTTCTTCCACCTTGACGTGGGGCAGATCACACTGATCCAGCAGATGGCGGGCCAGTTCCGAACCCGTCCCTTCGCTTCGATAGCGATCGGCGGGCTCGCTGTACTTGCTCAGTACCTGCCGGACCCAGATACCAGGCAGGCTGATGGCCAGCAGCAGTACCAGGCCCAGAATTAACCAGATCATGAACCCGGCGCCTGTTGCTCAACCGGTCTATCGGCAGTCATCGTCACAGCACCAGCAGCAGACTGCGGGCCGAAAACCAGGCCAGGGCGACCAGCAGGCCGGCCACCAAAATAGTGAGGCTCCAGCGATACAGGCGCGCCAGGCCGATCTTCAGGCGTCGCCACCAGCGCGCCCCGGGATCCGGCTGGGCAACGGGGTGGGCGAAAGCCTGCAGGAAGCCTATTGCGGTCAGGGACCAGAGCAGGGCGCAGATGGCCATCAGGCTGAGGGACTGGCTGGCCGGACCGTTGAGCACAAACACGCCCATGGCCAGGCCACAGAAAGCGGCCGCGGCCAGGCACCAGGCGAGCCAGCGATAAGGCTGCAATCTCGCGGCCAGTTGCTCACAGTAATCAAGCATCGGCAGATTGCCGCTGGGTACCCGTGACTCGTGGGCAGCGCCTTAGGGGCTATGGCTCGCGAATTCTTCGATACTGCCCTGAGCATCAAAGGCATAGACCTTGAAGGGCTGGGGATCAGGGCCTTCCATGCCCGGGGAGCCGATGGGCATGCCTGGCACACCAATGCCTTTCTTATCGGGACGCTCACGCAGCAGGCGCAGGATGTCAGCGATGGGCACATGTCCCTCGATCACGTAGCCGTCCACGATCGCAGTATGGCAGGAGCCAAGCTGGCGCGGGACCCGGAACTGCTGCTTGATGGGTGCCATATCGGGCACGTTGACGGTCTCGACATCAAAACCGCTCGCGCTGAGCTGGTCGGCCCATCTCGAGCAACAAGAACAGGTCGGTGACTTGTAGACCTTGACGCTTGGCAGCTCCTCGGCAGCCGCCCGTCCGCTGATCAATAGCAGCAGGGTGAGCAGGGCGGCCTTGATTAGTCTGATACGCATTCCGGCAGCACTCCTTAACAGGTGTTCCTATGGTTCGCAGATCGATTCCCTCGCGTCAAGGGCGACCGGGGGCCATGTGAAGGCGCCGGGCCTTTTGCCTCAGCGCGTCATGCGATTTTTGCGCAGACGTTTGGCGATGGCGGTCGTAGTCGTATCGAGTACATCCCACTCAGTTGCCTTGTTAAAGGTCACGGAGTCCAGGCTGTAGATGAGGCGACCCTCGGTTGTTTCGTAAACATCAGAGCTGATCTCCACCGTGCTGCTGAGCAAGGTGTAGGCCGGCTCTTCTATTTCCTTGTAGTCGTAGCGGAAGAAGTCGAACAGGTATTCGCTCTTACGTTGGACTTTGGCGCTGGAACGCGCTTCCACTTCCTCGGGATTGACGTCCTGCCGAATCAGCCGACTGACCAGCACGGCATCGGCGCCTGTGGCACGCACGACCTCGGCGACAGTATCCCGACTCAGGGGGGTGTCATAGCCCATTTGGCGGAAACTGGCCCAGGCGGTATTGCCGCTATCGCGCAGGGTACGAGCCATCAGGTCCTCCCAACGCACCCGAATCCCCTGGTTAGGCGTGATGCCCACCACGACTATCTTGGAGAAAGGCTTGGGCGTGGGGCGTTTTTCGTACTGGGTGGACTCCAGCTTGGTGCCTTTGGCACAGCCGGTGACGAGCAGCACGACAAACAGGATAAAGACAGGCAAGCGGCAGCCGGACATAAGCGGATTCGCAGCAATAAGGCGCGCTGATTATTTCACCCGCCCCTTCAGCCATGCAACAAGACATGCTTGCCCGGTGGGCCTGCACCGCATACCCTTTATCAGGGGTCCGCGCTGGTCCCCCCGCGGCGGCTACCCGTGAAACCCGTCAGGCCCGGGAGGGAGCAGCGGTAGCGGTGATGCCGGGCGCCGGGGTGTGGCTGGCGCGGATCCTTTTGTTTTACTGGTTGTTTTGATGAGTTATCTGGTTCTGGCGCGCAAATGGCGGCCTCGCCGCTTCGCTGATGTGGTCGGTCAGGATCACGTGGTGCGCGCCTTGCAGAATGCCTTGGCGGCGGATCAGGTTCATCATGCCTACCTGTTTGCCGGCACCCGGGGTGTCGGCAAGACGACCCTGGCCCGGATTCTGGCCAAAGCCCTGAACTGCCTGGAGGGTGTTGCCCAGGAGCCTTGCGGGCAGTGCAGTGCCTGCCTGGCTGTGGATGAAGGCCGCTTTGTTGATCTCATAGAGGTCGACGCTGCGTCCCGCACCGGTGTTGATGACACACGCGAGCTACTGGATAACGTCCAGTACACGCCCACCAGCGGCCGCTACAAGGTGTATCTCATTGATGAGGTTCACATGTTGTCCAGGCAATCCTTCAATGCCTTGCTGAAAACCCTGGAAGAACCACCGCCCCACGTGAAGTTTCTGTTTGCGACGACAGATCCGCAGAAGCTTCCGGTGACGGTTTTGTCCCGCTGTCTGCAATTTAATCTGAAGCGGATGCCCGTTGGTCTGATCGAAGACCGCCTTGCAGAGATTTGCTCGGCAGAAGGCTTTAACGCCGAAAAGCCGGCCCTGCATCGGCTCGCCCTGGCCGCTGCCGGCAGTGTGCGCGATGGCCTGAGCCTGCTGGATCAGGCCCTGGCTTACGGCAGCAATGAGCTGCTGGATGCCGATGTTGCCGTCATGCTGGGCTCCATGGACCGTGACCGGGTCCTCGGGCTCCTGGAAGCCATTGCTGCCGGAGACGCCAGGCAGTTGCTGGATCGGATCAAAGCCCTGGATGAAGACGTGCCCGATTACGAGCGGCTGCTGGATCAGCTGGCCACGGCGCTGCAGCGCATTGCCGTGATTCAGCTGGCCGGTGCCGATGCCCTGGAGGACGAAGATGCGCTGGCCGGGCTGCAAAGCCTGGCCGCTAGCCTGGATCCTGCGCAGGTTCAGCTGCATTACCAGATCGCCCTGACGGGCCGCCGCGATCTTAGCCTGGCGCCGGACCCCCGGCTGGGCTTCGAGATGGCGTTACTGCGCATGCTGGCTTTTCGCCTGGAGGCCCCTGCTGAGGCCCTGTCGGGGGATGAACCCGCGCAAAGCCCGGGCCGAACCCCAGGGCCCGTAAAGGGGGCCAGGGCCGCTCCGGCGGCGGCCAGGACGACCCTTACACCGGCCAGCGCTGCAGATCCTGAGGACTGGCCGGCGTATGTGGCCGGACTTTCCGTGTCAGGGGCAGCCCGGCAGTTGGCAGAGCACACGGAGCTAATTGCCTTTACGCCCGTTGAAATCCGGCTGCGCGTGGCAGCGGACAATCAGCATTTGCTGACGGACAAATTGGTGGAGCGTCTGACGGCGGCCGTAAGGGAGCGACAGGGTAGTGCCATCAAGGTTCGGGTCGCCCTGGCTGATGAGCCGGCGCGCGGGGTGACGGTGGCGGCTTTGGAGGCCGATGCCCAGACCCAGGACGAGCAGCGTCGGCGTGAATCCATTGAGAAAGATCCCAAGGTACGGGAAATTGTTGACATGTTTCAGGGTGAGGTCGTGGCTGACTCGATCAAGCCCACCACGAACGGGCCGGCCGACCAGGCTTAGGCTTTAGCCAAGACGGAGATTCAGCCATGAAGGCGGATATCGGCCAGCTGATGAAGCAGGCTCAGAAAATGCAAGCGCAGGTCCAGGAAGCACAGGAAGAGCTGGCTAACCTGGAAGTTCAGGGCGAAGCGGGTGGTGGCTTGGTCAGTCTGACCATGACCTGCCGCCATGAGGTACGAGGTGTGCGCATCGATCCGTCACTGCTGGGCGATGATCGGGACATGCTGGAGGATATTCTGGTCGCCGCGTTTAACGATGCCTTGCGCAAGGTTGAGCAGACGGTTCAGGACAAGTACTCGGGCATGACCGGTGGTCTGGGTCTGCCGGGTGGCCTGCAGCTGCCGTTTTAGTCACTGTCAGCATTCATGAGCTTTTCCCCCAGTCTGCAACAGCTGCTCGGCGCCTTGCGTTGCCTGCCGGGTGTGGGCCCCAAGTCTGCCCAGCGCATGGCCTTTCACTTGCTGGAGAAGGATCGCGACGGCGCTGCCCGCCTGGCTGAGGTGCTGGCCCTGGCCCTGGATCGCATCGGCCTGTGCTCGCAGTGCCGGATGCTGACTGAAGATGATCTTTGCCCCATCTGCGTGGATCCGCGCCGCGAGGCAGGCCTGATTTGCGTGGTGGAGTCGCCTGCCGACGTGGTGGCGGTGGAGGAGTCCGGCGCTTACCGGGGCCGCTACTTTGTATTACTGGGTCGCTTGTCGCCTCTGGACGGTGTGGGCCCCGAGGAGCTGGGTCTGGACTTGCTAAGCCGGCTACTGGCCGCCGATGAATTAGGCGAAATCGTGCTGGCCACCAGTGCGACTGTGGAAGGTGAGGCGACCGCCGCCTACCTGGCGGGTCTGGCGGCAGAGCATGGTGTTGCGGCCAGTCGTATTGCTCATGGCGTGCCCATGGGCGGTGAGCTGGAGTACGTGGACAGCAGCACCCTGTTTCGTGCGATAGCCTCCCGCACCTCGGTAGAGTCAGCCTGAGGCGCTGGCCTGCGTCTGGCGCAGCATGCGTCGATAACTCTCGTAGCGCCGCGGACTGATCTCGCCCGCTTCCATCGCAGTTTTGACTGCGCACTGGGGTTCACGCAGGTGGCGGCAATTAGTGAAGCGGCAATTCAACGCGGCCGCCGAAATTTCCGGAAAACCTCCCTGCACGGCGTCCTGCGCATCGATTACCGGCAGGAAGTCACGCACGCCCGGCGCATCGATCAGGCGGCCCCCGCCGGGTAAGCGATGCATCACCGAGGCAGTCGTGGTGTGTTTGCCCTCGTCGGTACTTCGCGACAGGCTTGCGGTATCGGCCTCGGTGCCGGGAACCAGCCGATTGATCAGCGAGGTCTTGCCGACCCCTGATTGGCCGACCAGGATGCCCGTCTGGCCGCTGAATTGCTCTGCCAGGGCCTTCAGCCCGGTGCCCGCCAGCGCCGATACCTGCAGCACCGGATAGCCGATGCGCTGGTAGTTCTCCAGTTCTTCCGTCGCCGGCAGGCCAGTCTCGGATTTGTTAACCACGATCAATGGTGTGGCGCCCATGTCCGCCGCGGCGCACAGATAGCGATCCAGCACAAACCAGTCAGGCGCGGGCAATCTGGCGCACACCACCGCAAGCAGGGACAGGTTTGCCGCCAGGATTTCCGTGTGGTGACGACCAGTGTCCAATCGCCGCAGGGCATTGCGTCGATTATCGATGCCCACGACTGTCACTTCGTCGCTCTGACCGGGCTGCCAGCTAAGACGATCCCCGCACACGACCCGTAACTGTCGGCTGCGCACGACGTATGACCGCGGTCGGCCGGCTGAATCTTCAAGAATCCCCCGGCGTCCATGGGCGGCTATTGCGAGTCCGGGTTGCTGTAAGTCCTTCTCTGTCATAAGTAACGGTCTGTGTGTCTGCCTTTGTTAGAATGCCTGCCGCATTTGCTCTTGGACCTTAGTGCATGACAGGCAGTGACAGCAGGTTGATCTGGATAGATCTCGAAATGACGGGTCTGGATACCCAGCAGGACAGGATCATTGAGATCGCAACCATCGTGACGGACACCGATCTCAATGAGATTGCTGAGGGGCCGGTGTTCGCGATTCACCAGCCTGATCATGTTCTGGATGGCATGGATTCGTGGAATACGCGGCAGCATAAGAAATCAGGCCTCAGCCAGCGGGTCCGAGACAGTCGGTCCACTGCGGCGGAGGCCGAAAAAGCCACCCTGGATTTCCTCGGCCGACACGTGGAGGCGGGCGTATCGCCCATGTGCGGCAATAGCATTTGCCAGGATAGGCGCTTTCTTGCGCGCGAAATGCCACAACTGGAACGCTACTTCCATTACCGTAATCTTGACGTCAGTACGGTGAAGATTCTGGCAGGGCACTGGGCGCCCCAGTTATTGCAAGGCCTGAGCAAATCGGCTGCGCATCTGGCCCTGGCAGATATTCGAGATTCCATCGCTGAATTGCGCCATTACCGCGAGCATTTCCTGAAAATCGGGGGGCGTTAGTCGCAGCGGCTCAGGCCGCCGCAACGAATAGCCCGATGATGCAGATCATGCCGGCGAGCCACGCAAAAGAGCGCAGGGGGCCCCGGTTAGCAATATAGGCTGCGCCGTGTACCAGCCGGGCCGCAATAAACAGGCCGGCCAGGACATTGATCGTCATTGGCTCCGCGCCCCCGGTCAGGTGCGCGACGATAACGCCGGCCGCGAAGGGGGCGAATGCCTCCAGGGCATTCTGCTCTGCCCAGTGGGCGCGTTGAGCTCGACCTTCAGCCTGGGCCAGTGAGCGCCGCGGCTGATCATTGTCGTATCCAGGCAGACTGGATTTCGCTACCCCGACCCAGATCAGCGGCATCAGGGCGGCAATCAGGATGCACCAGTAGGCAAAGGTCATGAACTTATTCCGGCAACTGGGTGGCTGGCAGAGGCTGTGCTAGAGTTTAGCACCCCCGGCTCAGGGTCCGGGTGGGTGTTGCGTTTGGGGATACGGGTGTCGGGAAAAATGCATCAGTGTGCGGCCGTGTGTGCGCGGCTTTCCTTCGAAAAATGTCTGTTCGTGGTGGCCGGCCTGCTGTTACTGGGGGTGCCTGCGAGCGCGCAGGATTCTAACCGCTGGATCACGGACAGCTTTGAAGTGACCATGCGCACGGGCAAAAGCACCCAGCAAAGTATTGTCCGCATGCTCTCCTCGGGTACCCGTGTTGAAGTGATGGAGGTGGATCGTGAGTCCGGCTATGCGCGCGTCCGCACGCGCGGCGGGACCGAAGGCTGGGTTTTGATCCGTTATCTTCTTGACGAGCCCCCCGCCAGGGTCAGCCTGCCCGGCATTCAGCAGCAACTGAGCAAAAGCAAAAGCAGCCAAAGTGAGCTTGAGCAGAAACTCAAGTCGGTCACTCGGGAGCGGGATCAGTTACGCGGCCAGGCGGGCACACTGGAGAGATCCGGGGCCAATCTGCAAAGTGAGCTGGATGAAGTGCGGCGGCTTTCGGCCAATGTCATTCAGGTTGATGAGCAAAACCGGCAGCTGCGTGAGCGCATCGCTGCGGCAGAGCAGAAACTTACCGAGCTACAGCGCGAAAACGACAGTCTTGCCAATCGCTCCAGTCGAGAGTGGTTTGTGGTGGGTGCCGGCGTCGTCATCCTGGGCATGGCCCTGGGGCTGATTCTGCCGCGGATTCGCTGGCGCAGAAAATCCAGCTGGAGCGAACTCTGAGTCCGGGACTAGTTCCCGGCTGATTCACCGGCCAGAAACATCCAGGTATCCAGCACGCTGTCCGGATTCAGAGACAGGCTGTCGATACCCTTGTCCAGCAGCCAGCGTGCGAGGTCCGGGTGATCAGAGGGGCCCTGACCGCAAATCCCGATATATTTGTTCTGTCGCCGGCAGGCATCAATGGCCATGCCCATGAGCGCGCGTACCGCGTCGTCGCGCTCATCGAAGAGGTGGGCAATGATGCCTGAATCTCGATCCAGGCCCAGGGTCAGCTGGGTCATGTCGTTCGAGCCGATGGACATGCCATCGAAGTGCTCCAGGTACTGCTCGGCCAGCAGTGCGTTGGTGGGCAGCTCGCACATCATGATCAGTTTCAAGTCGTGTTCGCCGCGCTTGAGGCCATTCTCTTCCAGCAGTTCTACCACGGCTTGCGCTTCGCTAACGGTGCGAACGAAGGGCACCATAACCTGAACATTGCTCAGCCCCATGTCCTCTCGGACCCGCTTCATGGCGCGACATTCAAGTTCAAAACAGGCCTGAAAGCTTTCGTCCAGGTAGCGTGATGCGCCTCTGAAGCCGAGCATGGGATTCTCTTCATGGGGCTCGTATTGCTGCCCTCCGAGAAGGTTGGCGTATTCATTGGATTTGAAGTCGGAGAGTCGAACGATCACGGGTTGGGGGGCAAAGGCCGCCGCGATGGTCGCGATCCCTTCACTGAGCTTGGCCACGAAAAACTCCACCGGATCGGAGTAGCCGGCAATCTGCTCCGCGATGTCTGCCCGCAGCTCCGGGCGCAATTGATCGAAGTCAAGCAAGGCCTTCGGATGAATGCCGATCATGCGATTGACGATAAACTCCAGGCGCGCCAGGCCAACGCCATGATTCGGGATACCGGCAAAACTAAACGCGCGTTCGGGGTTGCCCACGTTCATCATGAGCTTGACCGATAGCTCGGGTAATTTATCCAGCGCGATCTTCTGTTCTTCAAAAGGCAACTGGCCGGCGTACACCAGGCCTTCGTCACCTTCGGCGCAGGAAACAGTCACGGCTTGTCCGTCGGTCAGCAGTTTCGTGGCATCACCGCAGCCAACCACGGCAGGGATACCCAGCTCCCGGGCGATAATGGCTGCATGGCAGGTCCGGCCGCCCCGGTTAGTGACGATGGCAGCAGCTCTCTTCATGACAGGTTCCCAGTCCGGATCCGTCATTTCAGCGACCAGCACGTCACCTGTCTGCAGGTGGCTCATCTGGCTCACATCTCGAATCAAACGGGCTGTCCCGGCACCGATTTTGTGGCCGATACTGCGGCCCCGCACAAGCACTTCGGCGGTTTCACGCAGGATGAAGCGCTGCAGGTAATTACCCTGGCGGCTCTGCACGGTTTCAGGCCTGGCCTGTAAAAGATAAAGCTGGCCATCTTCCCCGTCTTTGGCCCACTCGATATCCATGGGCCGGCCATAGTGTTCCTCGACGGTGAGCGCGTAGCGGGCGAGGGTTTCAGCCTCGGCTTCGCTCAGGCAGAAGCGGCCGCTGTCCGCTGGCTCCACATCTACGGTCCTGACCGTGTCCCCCTCCTGATTAGCCTCGGCATAAACCATCTTGATGGCTTTGCTGCCCAGTTGCTTGCGAATGACGGCGCGCTGACCTGCTTTCAGGGTGGGCTTATAAATATAGTATTCATCGGGATTTACCGCGCCCTGAACTATCGTTTCGCCCAGTCCATAAGCCGCAGTAATAAACACAACGTCGCGAAAGCCGGTTTCTGTATCCAAAGTAAACAGCACACCACTGGTTGCCAGATCGCTGCGAACCATCTGCTGGACGCCCACTGAGAGCGCAACCTGCTCATGGGGGAAACCCTGATGCTCCCGGTAGGCAATAGCTCGATCCGTATAAAGCGAGGCGTAGACGTGGTGAACGGCGGCCAGCACGGCATCGATACCCTGTACATTGAGCAGGGTTTCCTGCTGGCCGGCAAATGATGCGTCGGGGAGATCCTCCGCCGTGGCGGAGGAGCGCACGGCCACAGCCAGATCGGTGCCGTGCTGATCGGTGAGGGTCTGCCAGGCAGCGCGTACGCTGGTCTCCAGTTCGCCGGGGAGCGGGGTAGCCAGCATCCACTGCCTGATTTTTGCGCCGGCGGTAGCCAACGCCCGCACGTCATCGACATCCAGGTCAGCGAGCGTGTCGCTGATTCGCCCGGCCAGACCATCCTGGGCCAGAAACTCGCGGTAAGCGGACGCAGTCGTGGCAAAGCCGCCCGGCACACGAACATCCAGTTCCGTCAGATTGCTGATCATCTCACCCAGGGAGGCATTCTTGCCGCCCACGGTATCCAGATCCTTGAGGCTCAATTGCTCGAGCGGTACCACCCAGGTGTCCAAGTGCTCTCCCTTGTGCTGTTCCCTGATTAGTGGACAATCCGGAAGGACCGGATCGATAAGTTCAGTAAATTATGACTCGCCGAACAGTGTTTTTCGTTTCTGATCAGACCGGCGTCACGGCGGAGACGCTTGGTCACAGCCTGCTAACGCAGTTTGATAGCCACCATTTCGACCGGGTGACTCTGCCATTTGTCGATAGCATTGACAAGGCGCACGATGTGGTTGCGCGGATCAACGCCACGGCGGCAGAGCAGGGTGCGCCGCCGATTGTTTTCAGCACCCTTGTCCAGGATGAATTCCGCGAGCCTTTCAGGCAGGTTTCAGGCCTGTTCCTGGATTTTTTCGCCACCTTTCTGGCGCCCCTTGAGCGTGAACTGCAGGAGGAGTCTTCCCATGCCGTTGGCCGAGCCCATGGCATGCATGATCTGGGCGCCTATGACCAGCGTATTGAAGCGACGAACTTTGCTCTGAATTACGACGATGGTACCCGAACCCGGGACTACGAGCGTGCCGACGTCATTCTCATTGGCGTCTCTCGTTCCGGCAAGACTCCGACCTGTCTTTATCTTGCCCTGAGCTATGGGATTTTTGCAGCTAATTATCCATTGGCAGATGACGAACTTGATACCGGCAAGCTCCCGGATATTCTGGCCGGCTGTCGCGACAAGTTGTTCGGTTTGACTATTGCGCCGGCTCGTTTGCGCCAGATTCGCAAAGAGCGCAGATCAGTAGGGCGCTATGCGAGTGCCCAGCAGGTGAATTTCGAGCTGCGAGCCGCCGAGGGCTTATACAGACGTTATCAGGTGCCTTATATCGATACGACTCAACTGTCCATCGAAGAAATTGCCAGCACTATTCTAGACCGCACCGGGATAGAGCGGCGCACCCGGAAGCTGTAACTCAGATAGCTGCAGTGGGCCGACTTAACCCCGTGTAATGTTCGATCCTGGCTAGCGCCGCCGCGCGGTCCGCCAGGGGCGCCAGGGTTTGTCCAAGGGGCATTGCCAGTTTCCCGGCGTCATTAATATACTTCTCAAGATAGATCCGCAGGGTTGCTCCCTCGGTACCGGTACCCGAAAGGCGATAAACGATCCTACTGTCATCACTGCACTCCACGGATAGACCCTGGTGACTGGAGTGGCTGTGATCAACGGGATCTTCGTAGCAGAAATCACTGGCCTGCGTGATCGTGGCGCCGCCAACTGACTGCCCGATCAAACCGGCCAGTCCTGCACCGAGCTCATTAATGAGTGTCTGTGCGGCATCAAGGTTCTCAATGAAGAAATCCTGCCGCTGGTAGTAATGCCGGCCGAAACGACCCCAGTGATCTGCCACGATGTCGCCCACAGGCTGCCTGAGCTCAGCCAGTAAATTCAGCCAGAACAACACGGCCCACAGGCCATCCTTTTCCCGTGTGTGGCTCGAGCTGGTGCCGAAGCTCTCCTCACCGCATAAGTCAATCAGGCCCGCCTCCAGAAGATTGCAGAAAAAACGCCAGCCAGTAGGCGTTTCGAAACACGGGATATCCATACTGGCAGCAACCTGGTCAAGGGCCCGGCTCGTGGGCATGGATCGCGCGACGCCGGCGATGCCCCGGGTATAACCAGGCACGCGGCTGGCATGCGCCAGCATGATGGCGACGCTGTCGCAGGGGGACACCATCAGGCCGGGTCCCAGGATCATGTTGCGATCGCCGTCGCCGTCCGATGCGGCAATCAGATCAGGTGCCTGTGGACTGTTTGCAAGGTCTACCAGGTGGGCCGCATCCACGGGATTCGGGTCGGGATGAAAGCCGCCAAAGTCGGGCAGCGGCTCGCTATGCAGAATGCAGTCGTCCGGGGCGCCCAGGCGGCGGCAAAAAACTTCGCGCGCATAGGGACCGGTAACTGCATGCAGGGCATCAAAGGCAAGGCGATGGCCTGAGCCGAGGTAATCGCGCATTTTTTCGAAATTGAAAAGGCCTTCCATCTGATCGGCGTAATCAGCAGCCGAGTCTGTTACTTCCAGACTTAGCTGCCCGAACTGGTAGGTACCGGTTGCGGATAGCGGTAAGTCTGGCAAGTCGCAAGTCGAGTAGCGGTTTATGGTTCTGCTGTTCGCGTAAATGGCTTCGGTCAGAGACTCGGGCGCCTGACCACCTGAGGCCGTATTGAACTTGACGCCAAAGTCACCGTCGGGGCCGCCTGGATTGTGGCTGGCCGTCAATAACAAGCCGCCTGCTGCACCCCGGTTTCTGATCAGATATGAGGCAGCGGGTGTGGCAAGACGACCATCGATGCCGGTAATGATTTGCCTGACACCATGCGCTATAGCAATTTCCGCAATGATCTGGATAGCTTCCAGGCTGAAGTATCTGCCGTCGCCGCCGACGATCAAGGACGAGTCAGCCGGCATGCGCAGAGTACGAAAAATTGCTTCGATATAGGTTTGCAGGTAATGCGGTTGCTTGAAGCTGGTTACTTTTTTTCGCAAGCCAGCAGTGCCTGGCCTTTGATCAAGGTACGGCTGGCAAGAAATTTCACGAGTCTCGTAGAGTTTTCGCATGGCAGATTCGAAGGTGCGGTGCAAGTCCTTTATGTGACGTATTCGTAAGCTGTGCTAAAAAGTTACTGTGATATAGTCAAAGCATGATAAGCGAAAGCTACATGGTACCCGAAGGCCACGTCTGCCCGCGCAGTTTTGGTGGTTTGATGGCGCTGTATGAAAGTAATTACATCAAGCTGTCGCACTTACTAGGCGAACTGCGGTCGGGCGAACTGCGCGCCGTTTCAATTTGCACCGACGATTTCCCCCTGCACCTGATTCAGGGGGTGGCAGACTCCGCCCGTTATACTCAGGACCTTCAGTTGACCTATGTGTTTGACGAAGTAGGGGAGCAACTGGCTGACCCGGATTTGCACGTTCGTGTTTATCGGGACGCCCGTATGGCGGAAGTCAGAAGCTGGGCAGCCCACCATCGCCACAATGCCTTGTTGCAACTGCGACGATCCTACGGCCGCGAGCTGGATCGCCGTTGGGCGAGGAATATGATGCTGAGCAAGTGGCTGGATTACCTGGTGGAACGGGGTCACGCTTTTTGCCAGTCAGAGAGCCTGGAACTAAGCCACGCCGAGGTCTGAAGGGCCGAATTGACGACTCAGTCAACGTTCGGCGGGCGCTGAAACACTAACCTGCGCGCAGGAGACGCTTCGTTGAGCGTCGGCAGGTTATCTGGTCATGGACAGTGTGGTTTCCAATGTGCCGCGGCAAGGGGCTTCCCCAGCCGACGATGACCGGCTTCTCGACCTCTTCTGGAATCGAGCCGAACTCAAAAAAGCCTTTGCGGATCTGCGCGCCGAGCGCCATAGCCTGCGGGAGCGGGTGCGTGATCAGGAAGGCCAGATCCTCCGCGCCAGGCAGCGTGTCGAGGAGCTGGAGGGGGTGCTGGCTGATCCCGTCCAATCAGCTAATGCCAGTACATTTTTCCAGTTGCGGACTCTCTGGGGCTATGGGCGGCGTCGCTTGATGCGGCTGAGTCGGGACCTGGCAACTCACGAGCAGGAGCGCAGCCAGCAGGCAGGCCGGCAGGCCTTCGAGTCAAGTCGCGAAGAGGATCTCGCGTCCCTGGATCAGGAGTTGGCTGCGGCCCGGCTTCAGGTGCAGGAAGCCCAGAAGTTCTGGATTAGTCTGGCGCGGCGCCGGCGCAGTCTGTTGGGCTGGTTTGGCGATCGCCCCTCAAGTGATGAACTTTCCCTGGCGCGTGAGGCCCTGTCCCAGGCGCGCCGCGAGCGCGACCGGATTGATCAGCTGCGCCGGTCCAGATTGCATGAAGCGGCGCCAGCGGGCGGTGATCTGGGTCTGGCCAGTCGGAGACGGATAAATCTGGCAGTCATCGCTCTGGCACAGGAGTTACTGCTGCATTTCGATCAGGAGGGTCTGGCGACCCAGGCGAGCGAGGCTGTTTCCCGGCAAATGGGCGAGATGGACTTTGGCTCAGCATCTGTTTGCCGAAAGATCAGCCGCGCCATTGCGACTCGCCTGCAAGAGTTTGAGTCTATTACTGATCTGGCTGCCAGGATTCGTCGCCGGACGCGCTATCTGGCCAGCTGCGAAATCTACAGGCTGGAGACTGATGCGGTACCCGTGGCGAGTTGCTTTACCACCATACCTCGCCAGCTGGATGCGGACGGCGGCGTAGTGGGAAACCAGGTTGTGGCGACCAACGTCCTGTCCGAGGAGTACTGGGATCTCTACGCCGTTCTGCTGAGCTAAGCGCTCATGCTGCCCGGCGTGCTCAGGTCCCGGCTGCCTGGGTCAGAACCGAAGGGCGATTGGCGAAGTCCACCAAATCCAGCAGTACCAGGCCGGCCTGATCTCTCAGCACGTCTGCGCGCTCTTCCTCTTCGGCCTCATCCAGGCTCTCCAGGGGCTCAAGGTCCAGGGCGGCACGGCGGATATTTTCCCTGACCAGTCGTTCTTCACGGCGCCCTTCGCGCTCTGCCCGCCGGGTCTCGATATTCAGCGACACGGAGCTCTGGGCACGCGTTTCTTCGATGGCCTCGATGTCAGACACCAGGAATCTCACATCGGGATCGGTACTCAGGCGGGTGCGTTGGGAACGATTCAACTGATCGATAGTTTCGGTCAGCGGCCCGCGTGCATCGAAGCGGGTTGCTTCGATCTGATCCCAGGGCAGGGCACGCTCACGACTGCTTTCCCCGACTGTGTCGGGATCAACCACGGATGGCAGGTCAACATCCGGCAGCACACCGCGATGCTGCGTGCTGCCGCCGGTCACGCGATAGTACTTGCCGATGGTCAGAGTTAATTGCCCGAGGCCTTCTTCCGGTACTCGACGGACGTACTGGTCCAGGACGTACAAATTCTGGACGGTTCCTTTGCCAAAGGTCTGCTGGCCGATGACCACGCCGCGTTGATAGTCCTGGATTGCAGCGGCAAAGATTTCCGAGGCCGACGCGCTGAATCGATCGACCAGCACCACCAGGGGGCCATCGTAGGCAGCCGTGGGCACCGGGTCTTCCAGCACCTCGACCCGGCCGTTGGTATCCTTTAGTTGCACGACCGGACCTTCGCCGATGAAAAGCCCCGTCAGCGCGGTGGCTTCTGACAAGTGGCCACCCCCGTTGCCGCGCAGATCCATGATCAGGCCGTCAACGCCTTCAGCCTGCAACTCGCCTATGAGCCTCTCTACATCGCGAGTTGTGCTCACGTAGTCTTTATCGCCCCGATTACGCGCCTCAAAATCCTGGTAGAAGCTGGGCACGGTGATGACGCCGACCTGCACCGTCCCGCCGTTATGTTGCAGTTCGAGGGTCTCTGCACTGGCGGCCTGTTCTTCAAGTTTTATCTTGTCACGGGTGAGTTCAATAACGGTCTTTTCGTCGCCCGGCAAAGCATTAGCCGGCAAAACCTGCAGTCGAACCGAAGACCCGCTGGGCCCGCGAATCAGCTGCACCACGTCATCCAGTTGCCAGCCGACCACGTCGACGAAGCCATCTTCCTCGCCCTGGCCCACGGCTGTAATGCGGTCATTAGCCTGAATCCGGCCATCCAGAGCGGCAGGTCCGCCCGGGATGACATTCAGCACCTTAACCAGCTCGTCATCCAGCTGCAGCGATGCCCCGATGCCCTGATAAGACAGGCTCATCTGAATCCGATATTCCTCGGATTGCCGGGGTGACAGGTAGCTGGAATGGGGATCAAGGGTGCGGGCGAACGAGTTCATGAAGGTGTCAAAGACATCGTCGCTATCCAGTTCATTAACACGCTTTAACACGCGGTCATAGCGCTTGGTCAGAATGCTTACCGCGCCTTCCTCGGTCACTTCACCGGCATCGTCAACCTGGTCCTCCCAGGTTTTTTCAGCCAGCAGCAGGCCAATGGCGTCGTTCTTGACTCGCCTCCGCCAGACGTCCTGCATTTCTGCTGCGGTCTTAATCCATGGCAGGTCTTCGCGGTCGAACTGGTAGGACTCGTCTACGGTGAAATCCGGTTCGCTGTCCAGCTGGCTCAGGGCGTAGCCCAGATTTTGCTGAGCCCGCAGTCGATAAAGGCGAAAAATATCAAATACCGGCTCGAGGTCTCCGGCTCTGAGCACGTCGTCCAGCTCCTGCCGATAACGCGAGAAATATTTGATGTCTGCTTCCAGGAAATACTGTTTACCCGGGTCCAGCACCTCCAGGTAGTTTTCCAGGACGGCACCGGACAGCGAATCATCAACCCGTGTCCGGGAGTAGTGTTGCCGTTCGACAAAGCGCGTCACCATGCGCGCCACCTGCCGGTGGCGGGAATCCGCACCCAGAATCGACGGCGCTTCTGTATCGGCAGAGGCCGGACCAGGCTGGGGCAGAGCAACGGCAAGAACGGCCACCATCAGGGTGGCGATTCGTTTCAGGTATTCCCGGCCGCGGGGAGTTATGCTTCGCGCGCTTTCCATTTCTTCTTGAGCTAGATGGCAATCCAAGTGCATCGATTTGAGCCTATTTTTGTAGTTAGTCGCAAGCGATATACCGAGTTTCCCCGAAACGGCGCCTGTTTGCTCCCATGAGTCCCTCTGCTGTGGTTCTGGGGATCGTGATGGGCACTATCCTGGCTATCGCCTTCGGGTTGCTGGGGGTCAGTTTCATATTCTGGTGGCTGGCTGACGACTATCCGCGCTTTGCAGATGAGATGCCGATGCTGCTACGCAGCGCAGGCTTGTTCATCGCCCTTTCCTTGGCAGCCGTATTCTCCTTCCTAGGCGTGTTGCGGTCTCGTCCCTGGCGTCACCCCTGTCTTGGGTTGCTGGGGATTGGACTGGTCGCCACGGGTTGGTATTACTGGCCCTGAGGCCGGCAAGGCCCTTTGGCCTGTTCTTATTACCGTGGCGTGCGGTGACACTATATTCTTGACAGGCTGTTCGCGCGGCCCCAATCAGACATAAAGGCTTAAATTTCAGGCCTATTCCTCCGATTTTGAAGGAATTCCTGCATCTGCTCGCTGTCGGCCCATGCTGCGCCTTGCCCGGACCACCAGCCACCAGGTCAGGATCAGGGTTGCCGGGCTGAGCAGGAGTCCCCAGGCAGCCGCTTCGCCCCTGGCTGCGTCGCCATACACATTGGTCAGAAAACCGGCGAGTCCGCCCTCGCCGGCATAGGGGGCGATAAGCAGCGAACCAAAGAGGTAGACGGCCACGGGCGCAATAACCGCTCCCAGCACCAGGATATAGAGGCTGCTGGTTAGAACGCTGCGGCGTTTGGGTGGCTTGCTGGCTTCAGGCTGGGACATAAGACAGGCGGTTGGAACAGCCGATATTGTCGCATGGAAAAGCCCGCTCTCTAGTTAGTGCGATCAGGCCCGGATCGGTAGCTTCGAAAGCGAAGCCTCAGCGTTACCAGCCCCAGGCCGATATGCAGGCAGACCAGGCCAAGCAAAATTATGTAGGGCAGGATCCAGGTCCAGCCGGGCAGATAAAGAGCCGCGATCAGCGCGCCAGTGCCGGCAAGAATGTAGATGTAGGGGAGGGCTTCATACACGGCTTTGGGTAACCATAATTTGCGCAACAGTATCCGGCGTATCACCGCGAGCGGTCCGTTGCCCGGTGTAGCGGTTTGAGTCGTTGCGATGGGAGTGTGCATGAGCTGTCAATGCACTATGCCCCGGGAGTCAGAGTCTGTCTGTGAGCCTAATCACACGGGCGAGTCATGCGCTCGTTATCCGTCTCGTCAGGCGCTGCCCTCGGCAGAGTCATGGGCCAAGAGATCAATGAACTTGAACTGAATCTTGCCCAGGTCGACCAGGTCACCGTTGCTCAGCTTGTGGCGTTTGACGCGCTCGGCATTTACAACCACACCGTTTTTACTGCCCATGTCCTCGATATAAGTTTCACCTTGCTCCGTCAACAGCTTCGCATGACAGCGGCTTATGTATTGCCGGCGAATCTGAATGTCGCTATCCGGCGAGCGGCCTATGGTCATCAGTGATTTGTAAAGCGGGTATTTGACTGCTCGTTCGCCATTGACCGCTACCATCACACGAGTTATCTGAGCAGCTTCTTCATCCTTGCTGCTGGGGTCGGCAGTCCGTGCCATCATGGCGTCCAGGCGCTGAATCTGCGCTTCAAGATCACCCAGCTTGTCCATGTCGCGACCGAAGTCTTCGATGGTCATGGTTTTGGCCTGTAGCTCGGATTCCAGCGTGGCAATGGTCTGACGTTGTTCTGCGATCTCGGTTTGCATCACTTCTCGCTGAGCCTCGAGTTCCTGTGCCTTGGACTGTAATTCGGATGCCTGGGCATCTCTGGCTTCGACAACATCTGTCAGCCGCTGGTTGTCCGCCTTTAGCGCGATGAGCTCATCCCTGACGCTCACCAATGATTCCGTCTGTTCTGCGGCCGTTTCATCCAGGCTGCTGATGTGTTCAGTGCGCTGCTCCAGTTCCAGTTGGGCAGCATCAAACCGGTGTTCCAGGGCCGCCAGCTGCTCCAGTAATGCTTCGCTGCGCGCGCGTTCGGCGGTAAAGGCTTCATCATCCGCTGTCGCTTGCTGCCGTGTCGCCTCAAGTTCGTCGCGCGCGCTGGCAAGTTCCTTTGTCGCGCTGCTTAGCTCGTCGCTCAGCTCCTCAATGCGAGAACTCTTATCGTCAATTTTCTGCTGCATGGACTCAGCTGCAGCGTGTTGCTCGCTCAGCTGCTGATTGAGCTCGCCAAGCTCCTGTTCGCGTGCCGCCAGCCTGATAATTTGTTCCTGGGTTTCTGCTTCGGCAGAACGCGAGTGTGTCCTGAACTGGACGAGCTGACGCTCCAGGCCATTAACTGCCTGCTGCAGCTGTAGCTGTGCCTGCCGATGCCGGGCCAGTTGCTGTTCTTTCGCCCCGGCGGCTTTCTCCAGGCTGCTGATTAGCCGGGTTTGTCGTTCGCAGGCCGCTTGCATCGCGATCCAGCGGGAACGCCGACCTTCTATGTAAGTCTCCAGATCCTGCAGCCGCTGCCGACCGCGATGCACGACTTGCTCCAGATCCTGCGCCCGGGCGAGTTGCGTTGCTGCCTCTGCCTGCAGTTCCTGTTCACGAGTCTGATCCAGGCTGACCTGTTCGTCCAGGCTTGCGAGTTCCCGGCGAGCGTCATCCAGTTCCTGGCGGACCTGCTGTAATTCCGTCTCGCGCGCCCTGAGTTCCTGCTTACGCGTTTGATCCTGGGCGATTTGTTCGTCCAGCGCTACGAGTTGCTGGCGGGCCTCATCGCGTTCCCGGTGCGCGTGCTGCAGTTCAGCCTCACGTGCCTCAAGTTCCTGTTGCTGTTTCTCCAATTGCCCGATATGTCGGGTCTGGGTTTCGCGCAATCGGCGATCCGCCTGCTCAAGGTTTTGCCTGGCCGTAATGGCGGTGCTCAGCTCGTCTTCGAGTGCTTCGATGGCGCTGCCACGGGCCTGCATCTCGGTCTGAAGACGGCTGACTTCCGTATCTCGCTGGCGCAGCTCTTCTTCGATGCTGCTCCAGCGGGCCTGCAAGGTCTGAAACTCGTCCTCAAGCCGCTGCAGGGATGAGCTTTCGGTGAGCAGAGTCCAGTTCGTTGCCTTGCCGACAGCCCGGTCCATGCGCAGCACCGGGCGCTCGCCAGTATCCTCGACACCCAATTCTTCAGGAGCGGCTGAGGACCGCATGCGGCGCACGGCAGCCTCGCTCAGGATCGGCAGCTCATCGGTGGGGTCGTCTTCCAGGTACTCCTCAAGGGAGTCGATGGTCTTTTTATGCTTCATTGCCCGTTCTTTGTGCGGGGTTTTTATCAAAGGTGCTCGCTGCGATGCAGCTATACGCGGGAGTAATAAGTATCATCCTAATACTTATAGCCTTTCGCCGCAGTGGCTTGCTTTACATTTCTGCCTCGGCGCCTGAGGCCAGTGTTCGAGCCCCCGCGAGGCTGGGCGGGGCCTTACCCTGGCTCATTGCTGTCGCGATCGCCTGGAGGCCTTCAAAATCCACCGGGGCGGATTCCTGGGCAAGCCGTCTTGCCAGATCCGTGATGCCCACGGCGCGGTCTGTTGCCCGGCCAAGATCCTCGGCCAGATCATGGAACAGAACCACTGCTCGCGCCGTCACCGCGCCTGACGCACGCTTAGTCAGCAGGCTTTTCACGCTTCGGCCCCGACGCCGAAACTTCTCAATTGTGCCGTCAAAGCGTCGCTGGGAGATGGTGCCGGATCTTAGCAATAGCTCCAGGGTGAGGTATTCCGCCAGGCCTTCGTCAATCCAGTCATGCTCTGGCGCTGTTGGGACGGGGAGCAGAGCATGTACGCTTTCATGCACCAGCGTGCTGGTCCCATCCTCGCTCAGCAGGGGCAAATCGGCGTGCAGGTAAAGGGAGGCTGGCCCCGACAGTCCCCCTCGCCACATGGGCTCTCCGGCAGACACCACCAGCAGAGCCTCGGGGGGCTCGGGCACGATTTCCAGCAGTTCGGGGAGGTTCCAGCGTAACAAGGCGAGCATGCTGACGCGTTGGATGCCCTGGCCGATAGGCCCGGCCACTGTGACCTGGGTCCCGTCAATGTTGTCACGCTTGATACCCAGCCGGCCGGCCACGCTCCATCCCGTTGGCCGGTCAAACTTGCGCGCGGGATTGTCCACGCGGCTTATGCCACCTTTGCCGGCGGGATAGCGCGTCACTGCTTGCCAGTCCTCGGGCACGGTCAGTCGGAGCTGGCTGCGGGATTGGCTGCCATCTGCCTGGCTAATGCCCGCTGGTGGGAACAAGTCTTCAAGGCGGAACAGGGCCCAGTCTCGCTCAACGAGCGCATCGTACGAGCCGGTATTGCGCCGCTGGCGAAGATTGCTCCGATAACGCAGTTCACCCCCGCTGGCGGGCGGTCGCCAGATAAGCTGGTCCCCGGTGCGGAAGATTTCGCCGTCCCCCGCAAAGTTGCCAAAGCGTTTGCTCGGTGCTCGCAGCCGCACTTCCTGGAGCAGGGCATTGCTTTGCTCGACCCGAATGAAGGTTTGGACCCGCTGCTGGCCGGCTTTTATTTCGGCGCCGAAAAGCACCGGGTAGACCAGCGGGTCCGCCGCAGTCTGAGCGAAGGCTGGCCAGATCAGCAGCCACCAGAGTCGGTGTGTCAGCAAGCGCGATCGCAAGAACTTGGCCGGGCAGCAGGGTTCAGGTGGAACCTTCGTTGATGAAGTTGCGCAACTCTTTGGCCAGGCCCTTGCAGGCGGCCGACTGGGTGCGTGCAATCAGCGGCACGGGGACGACCAGCGCAGGGATCATTGATGTGCCGCGCACTGCCGCGCTGACGGCGCCGGCGGACTCACCATCCTCGATATCCCAGATGGAAGCTTCATAACTGGAGTCATTTTCCCACCAGGCCAGACCGTAACAGCCACCGCCGCCCGGGCCCACGGCGCAGGACAGGCTGCCGCCTCCCGAGGTTCTTTCGGTATTGCCATTAATCCAGACGATGTAGCGGACCCCGCTTTCGCGAATTCGCGTAGCCACCCCGGGCTTGGCCATGAGCTCTGGCAAGGCGTTCGGTCCCTGGGGCATGGTGCGTGGCTCGAACCAGGGGAACAGGGCGTCGGCAAATTTCTGATCGGGGAATACGGCAAGCTTCGCGCTGCCTTTCTGGACTTCACGGGTTACACAGTCGACAAACTTGTCTTCTGTCTGGTTACCCGTGTGATAGCTGGCTTCAACAATCACGATGGACTGGCCATCGCCAATCCCGGTAGACGTGTTCTTCAAGCCTTCCACACGGGTCGTCATGCAAGCCGTCGCAAACAGGCACAGGCTGACGCTCAGGCAGGCGCGTAGCCGCGTCATCGGCAGACTGAACTCAGGACTCACTGATGAACTCCTCACCGACAATAGTCGGATTCTCGGGCAGCGGCTCAGGGGTTGATTCTAACGCCTCCATGTCCGGGCCATCGCTGTCAGCCAGATCCGCCGCCTGCGTACCTTCTCCCGGGCTATTCTCGCCCATAACGGCGCGCCGCAGCGCCGTATCCTTGGTCAGGGACTCGATAATGATGCTGGCGGCATCCCGCATGGCCCAGACGGTCGCTTCCCGCATGGATTCCTTGCCCTTCAGTCGCCGAGAGTCCACCTCGCCGTAGCCGGGCACGGGTACCGTAGACCGCAGTTTGCCGTCCGGGCTGTATACGTTAATGGTGTAACGAATCCAGACCGCGTACTGGTTATTGCGTGACTGGCGAGGCAGGGAGAATTCGAGGGCTTGAATAGCCGGCTCAAGAATCACATCGATGCCGTCAGCCGACGGGCCATCAACGGCTATGACCGTTGCAAAGGTTTCATTGAAAATGCTTTCGAAGAGCAATTGATTGGCGGCGCCGATACTGAAGGTCCAGTCGATGTTGTCCATCGGCAGTTCTTCATTATAGGTGTAGTTCGTGAGTGCGTCGGTGTAATAGATACCTGCCGTGAGGGGCAGGGCATCCACCAGGGGTTCCGGGAAAGTGGTTGTCACTTCTATGCTTGGTGAGCAGCCCGACAGCGCCAGGCCTGCGGCGAGCAGGATGGCGGTTGCTTTGTTACTTGTTGTAATCGTCATGGTCTGGCTGACATAGCTTCGCGCAGCAGCAGCGTCGTGCCCGGGGAGACTCGTCTTTTGAGCCCGGCCACCCAAGCGATGTCCGAACGCTTAGACTGTTGTATTTGAAGACTCTACAGGTGCCTTCGGGCGGCCTGCAAGGCAAACTCCAGCTTATGGAAACACCGGCGACATTCTGGGCGCGATGCAGTGACCAACTGGGGCCCGCAGCTCAGGCCCGCGGCTATATTGAGCGCCGGATTGGGAATTCCGCCGAGCTGGTGGACCAGGTGCTCGAGTTAGTCATAAGCGGCGAGAAAACCGGTACTTTTTCATTGCCAGGCGAACTGGCCCGCCAGGGACCGCTGCCTCGAGCCGGCGACTATTTCATTCTCACCCGGTTCGATGGCAGTGCGGCTTGCCTGGTAGTGTTGGAGGAGTGCGAGGAAGTCCCGTTCGACAAAATTAGCCAGCGGCACATAGAAGTAGAAGCTGTAGCGGTGCGAGATCTCAAACTTTGGCAAGATTTTCATCGCCAGTACTGGACCAAAGTGCTTGAAGCGCAAGGAGAGGTATTTAAAGAATCTCAAGCTCTGCTGGCGCAGCGGTTTAAACTGCTTGAAGTCGCGGCGCCCTAGTCATCGCCCTGCGCCAGACTTGAATGCTCAGGGTGCTGATCCTTTTTCCTTACCAACCAGAACGACTAAAGCTCGCAGAGAGTTGCGGTCAGGGTGGAATGTGAGCGTAAATACGCTTCAATAATAGGGGCGTTACAAGCGTTGTCAGAACCGCCATGATGACAATCGCTGAAAACATATGCTCGACCACCGGTGAGGCACCCGGCAGTTCAAAGAGGCCGGCCTCCAGTGCAATGTCGGCTATCACGAGTTCCACGGCACCCCGTGCACTCATTCCTGCGCCAACGGCCGCGGCCTGGTAGTTGCTAAGGCCGACCCCTCGCGCGGCTGCCCCGGCGCCGACGAATTTACCCAGGAACGCCACCACCAGCAAGCACACCACAAAAGCGGGAACAGCGATGACGGCTTCGAAGTCAAGATGTGCTCCGACGGACGCGAAAAAAATGGGCGCGAGAAATCCGAAGGTCATCGCTGAGGTCTTGCTGCGTACGTCGTCGTAGGAAGGCTCGTCAATGGTCTTGCGCCCGAAAAACAAGCCGGCCATGAACGCGCCGACGATGAAGTGAAGCTGCAGTAGCTCGGCCAGAACAGCAAAAGCAAGCGCTGCAGCGAGCAGTGCGCTGAATTCAAGCTCCCGTTGTTGCTTGAAACGCAGCATGAAGCGGCCCGCCATCGGAAACAGCCATATACCAGCGGCGATGGTGATCGCGAAAAATGCAATCACGCTAAACCCAATCTGCGCCATTTTCTGGGGTGTGGTCGGATCGCCATTCAGGAACGCGGTAAGCCATGCCAGCAAGATCAGGCTCAAGATGTCGTCAAAGACCGCCGCGGACACAATGATCTGTCCCGACTGCGACTGCAGCCGGCCCAGGTCCACGAGAATACGAACCGTTGCCGGTACCGCAGTGATAGCCAGCGCTGTGCCGAGAAACAGGCACTGGGCAAAAAATGCCTCCGACGCGGGCAAGAAGGCCCAGCCCAGACCAACGCCCAAGGCCATCGGTAAAACCATGCCACATGTTGCTACGGCAAAGGCGCCGCGTGAGTATTGAATAAGCCGCCTGGGCTGCAACTCGACGCCGGCGAACAACATAATAAAGAACATGCCGAGATCCGTGATGCTGTCGAACACGACGTTCTCATCAAGCCCGGCAATCTGGGGAAGCGCATTGGTGTATCGCGCCGCCAGAGCACCAAGTACGATTCCGGCAACCAGCTCTCCTACCAGGGCGGGCTGGCCGAGTCGCTCAGCGAGCTCCCCGAAGGTTCGTGTGACCACGAGGAGCAGCAGCAGTATGAAAAAGAGCTCCATGAACGATATCAATGTGTGCGCTGAGGCGCTTCGATGCTCCGATAACCGGTGATCCTGTCACCGATATAGTCCGACCATAAAGGCATTCATACAAGCTCGCGCGCTTGTTCCTGGCGCAAGGCAGCCCGTTCACCGTCCCCACCAGCCTAAGAAGTGCAGAAACTGCTTTGCGCCCCTTGACCGGGGATCGGCGGCCGGCATCTCCGGTGGCCAGTGATCTGGCCCGGCCGGGCTACCGGAGCCTGCCCGAGATATATGATCCATTGGCCGTTAGCCGCTTGCTGCTACTTCGCTGTGCAACCACTCGATTTGTCGCGCTAAGCGCGCCGTTGCCGACTCCGGTAGACCCGTACCCCTATACGAGGTTCCCGCAATCGGGGCCGGAAACGTGCCGTTTTGGTGCAACATACGGCCAGCCGGACACCTGTCCGGAGCCATTCAGACAGGGTTGCGGTACCTTAGATGTTGCTATCGGTGGGCCTGGGTTCACTGGTGCTTTACAGGATTCTGAGAATGAAACAGCGTGACGAAGCAACCGCCAGACAAGCTTAAGGTGCGCGTGCGTCGAGCCGCGCTGCCCACGATGATCATTGCCGCCACAGTCGGCGTGATCGTGCTGATGATGGCAACGAGGCCGCGGCTGACGCCCGTGGAAATTCCGGAACGCATCTGGCCGGTGGAGGTTGTCGAGGCGCGCTTCGGTCAGGTGCAGCCCGAGCTGCGTCTCTTCGGCGAGATTGTGGCCGGCCGGCACAGTGAGTTGCGCCCGCAGGTAGAAGGCCTGGTCGTGGAGATAGGCACCAATCTCCATGAAGGCGGGCAGGTTGAGAAGGGTGAGTTGCTGCTGCGCATAGACGCTTTCGATTACGAAACCGCGCTGGCGGACAACCGCTCCCAGTTGAAGGAGTCTAGCTCCCGCCTGGAAAAACTCCGTCGCGACCTGAAACGTATCGAAAACCTCTATCAGCAGAAAAACGTGTCGGAGCAGGCTCTCGACGACGCGGCGCTGGCGGTGGTAGAGCAGGAAGCGCTGGTGGAGCAGCGCGAGATCGCCGTCCGGCGGGCCGAACGCGATCTCCGCGACACGCGCCTCGTCGCACCCTTTTCGGGCGTGCTGGCGAACGTGACCGCAGATCTCGGCAAGGAGTTCAGCGGTTTCGGCAACGAAGTCGTGGCCGATCTCATAGACACGAGCCGGCTGGAGGCTCGTTTTTCCCTGACCAATGCGCAGTACGGCCGCCTCGCGCAACGCGGGGAACCTCTGCTCGGTCTTCCGGTGCAGGTGGTCTGGCAGGTCGGCGCCGATACCCTGTCGTACTCCGCGCGTATAGAGCGGCTGGGTGCCGAGGTGATGGCCACCACAGGCGGAGTCGATGTGTTTGCAGTTATCGATTCAGGCGACCAGCAAACCGTGCTGCGGCCTGGTGTCTTTGTATCCGTGGCCCTGGCAGACCGCGGTTACGCAGACGCAATTCGCATCCCCGAGAGCGCTCTGTACGGCGAAGATACCGTCTACGTGGTCGAGGATGGTCGGCTGAGCCTACGTCAGGTGGCGGTTCTCGGTTACGCGGGCTCCGAGCTGATCCTGAAGAACGCCGGTGAAATCCCTATCCAGGACGGTGACCAGATCGTAGTCACGAAGTTACGCGAGGGCGGCGCGGGCGCCCGGGTGGTCATGCGGTGACTGTGCCAGAGCAGCGTGGCCTGATGGCTAGCTTTGCCCGCCACCGGCTGGCGGGCAACCTGCTTATGATCCTGATGATCCTGTTCGGGATCTGGGGCCTGATGCAGCTAAATCGCCAGGTCATGCCGGACATCACGATAGACGTGATTACGATTTCGGTGCGCTGGCCTGGTTCCAGCCCGGAGGATGTCGAGGTCAATGTGGTCCAGGCCATCGAGCCGGAGGTACGGTTCATCGAAGGCGTGGACCGCGTGAAGTCGGTGGCGTTCGAAGGCCGTGCCCAGGTCACCCTTGAGTTCGATGAAGAAGTGAATCTGGCCCGGGCGCTGACCGACGTTCAGGCCGCGGTAGCCCGCATCACTACTTTTCCGACGGACATGGAACGGCCCATCGTCACTCAGTTTGTTACCAGCGACCCGGTTTGCGGCATCGAGGTCAGCGGACCTTTCCCGGAGCAGGCCCTGAAAGCCTACGCGCGCCGGATTCGCGACGATTTGCTGAATCTAGGCATGGCCCGCGTGACACTGATCGGTCAGCGCGACACCGAGATCTGGGTCGAGCTGGAGCCGGAGGTTCCTCGCCGGCTTGATCTCACGTTGGCGGATATCGCCCGGCGCGTAGAGGAAACCAGTCTCGACCTCCCGTCGGGCAGTATCGAGGGCGCGGGTATGTCGCGCCAGATCCGCAGTGAAGCCCTCGCGCGCAGCGCAAGCGAGGTGGGCGAGATTGAGGTGGTGTCGCGCATGACCGGTGAGCGCCTGCGCCTGCGCGATATCGGCCGCATCTACGATACATTCGAAGAGGGTGCCGTGGGGCATGTGCTCGATGGGGAGACCGCCATCGGCTTGGAGGTCAGGCGCACTAAGGGCGTCGACTCCATCGATTCACAGCGGCTGGTTGCAGACTACCTGGAAAAGCTTCGCAAGGAAGTACCGCCGACCTTGCGCGTAGATATGTACGACGTGTTCGCAGACCAGGTCACCCAGCGTGTGAGCATGTTAATCAGAAACTGCCTTAGCGGCCTGGCGTTGGTGTTGCTGGTGCTGTTCCTGTTCCTGAATGGGCGCGTAGCGTTCTGGGTGGCGATGGGCATACCGGTGACCATCATGGCGGCTTTCGGCGGTATGGCCCTGCTGGGCATGAGCCTCAACATGATCAGCATGTTCGCGCTGATCATGGGGCTCGGCATTATCGTCGACGACGCAATCGTGGTCGCAGAACACACCGAGATGCTGCACAGAAAGGGCATGCAACCGCGGCAGGCGGCCATGACAGCTGCGGGGATTATGATCGCGCCGGTCATGGCAGCATCCCTGACGACGATTGCCGCCGTTTTTCCGATTCTTACAGTCAGTTCAGTGGTCGGGCGCGTGGTTCGCGAACTGCCGTTGACCATTATGCTGGTGATCGGCGCCAGCTTGGTGGAATGCTTCCTGGTGCTGCCAACACATCTGAAGCATTCCCTGCAACGCGTGGACCGCTCTGGGCGCGGTGGCGGTGTGCTAAGCGACAGGTTTGTTCGCTTCCGTGAGGGGCCGTTTGCCGCACTGGTCACGGTCTGTTTCAGGAACCGTTACAGCACTGTTGTGGCAACCGTCTGTGCATTTATGCTGGCCATGACACTGCTGATATCAGGACGCGTTGGCTTCGAGTTCTTCGCCTCGCCGCAGACGGATATTGTGTTCGCGAACTTTTCGATGACACCGGGCACGCCTCGAGAACGCAGTGCTGAAATGCTCGACGAGCTTCATCGTGCGCTGTATGTCGTCGAAGAGCGACTGGCGGGACCCGGTGAGGTGATCATCTATGACTATGGCGCGATTGGCACCACAGGCGGGCGTGAGGGCGAAAGTACGCTCAGTGGCGATCACGTTGGGTTCCTCGCGGTGGAGCTGGTGGCCGGCGACATTCGCAAGGTTCGCAATACGGAGTTCCTCCCGGCCTGGGAGGCGGAGATCCAGCAGCTCGCAGGCACGGAGCGCCTGACGCTCTTTGAGCGCAGCGCCGGCGGCCCGCCAGGTCGCGATCTCGATATCCGGCTGTCAGGTGCGGATCTGCCGGTCCTTAAGGCGGCTGCCCAGGAGCTGAAACGCGGCCTGAAAGAATTTCCCGGCACCCTGGCGGTGGAAGACAACCTGCCGTGGGGCAAGGAGGAAATTATCCTGGACGTCACGCCGGCGGGCCGGGCTATGGGCTTCAACACGCAGCTGGTAGCCCGCCAGGTGCGTGATGCCTTCGAGGGTGCCATCGCCCGCCGTTTCGCGGAGGAGCAGGAAGAAGTCATCGTGCGGGTGAAGTTGACCGAGTCTGTTAATTCACCGGACTCCATTCGCGACCTCTACCTGCGGGCACCCGATGGCAGCGAAGTGCCGTTGGTAGAGGTCGCAGACCTTCGATCACGGGTGGGCTTCTCGCAGATTCGTCGGGAAGACGGTCGCCGCGAGGTGTCCGTCACCGCCGATGTCGATTCCTCTGTCACGACCAGCAATGAGGTGCTGGCGAGCATGGGGGCTGACCTGGTGCCGCGGGTGCGCCAGAAGTACGGCATTAGCGTAGATTTCAAGGGCAAGGCTGAAGAGCAGCGCGAGGCCCTCGGCGATACGACGGTCGCACTCGGCATTGCGCTGGCCACGATCTTCATCATCCTGGCCTGGGTTTTTTCCAGCTACACCACGCCGCTGGTTGTCATGTCCGTCATCCCCTTCGGTCTGGTGGGCGCGATATTCGGTCACTGGGTCATGGGCTATAACCTGAACATGCTGAGCCTGATGGCCCTGCTGGGGCTGGCGGGTGTCATGGTCAACGACTCGATCATTCTGATCTCCGCTGTCCGGCGCCTGCATCGGGACGGCCGCCGTTTGCACGAGGCGGTGATAGCAGCGGCTAAAGAACGCCTGCGACCCGTGTTGCTCGTCACGCTGACGACGATAGGCGGCCTGTTGCCGCTGCTGTTCGAGAGCAGCATCCAGGCGCAGCTCGTTCAGCCCCTGGCAGTTACGGTGATTTTTGGCCTGATGTTCTCGCCCTTCCTCGTGCTGCTTTTCGTGCCGTCTCTCGTGGGCATCGGCAACGATCTGCGCTCCATGGGCGGGCGAGGCTTCGCCTCGCAAGCTGAGCTCACCCGTCCGGGACGCTGAGGTCCCCGAAGCTGGTGGCGCTTAGTTACAAGGGCGGGGTTTTTTCCCGGAGCTGAGGCGGCCGGCGGATTTCGAAGGCGCCTGCGCATTTGGTCGATGAAGTGTCATTTTCAATTGCTCAAATGCTACTTTGCGAAGGACTCAGGACTCAGGACTCAGGACTCATGACTCATGACTCAGGACGCATGACTTATTGGGATCTCATGCGTCTTGGAACTAGCAGATACGCGGTAGCGGATCATCTTCAAGCTCTTCCAGGTAGCGCTCGCCGCCAATCATCGTTTCCAGGATGACCCGGGGCGCTGCATCGCTGATGGTGCCGATGTGCTGCGCGCCAGAACCGGTCGGGGTGGCTTGCCAGCGAGCGAGGGCTTCTTCTGCGTCGGCTGCGGCGACGACGGCAAGCACGCGTCCTTCGCAGGCCAGGTAGTAGGGATCGTAGCCCAGCAGTTTGCAGACCGATGCCACCTCGTCGCGCACGGGCACATCTGTCTCCCGAAGTCGCACCCCGTGGCCGGTCCCCATTGCAATCTCGTGAGCCACCGTCGCCAGGCCGCCACGTGTCGGGTCACGCATGAAACGCAGACCGGGAAGATCCAGCAACGCGCGCGTCAAAGGCAGAACGCAGGCTTCGTCTGACTCCAGTTCGCCACGCAGGCCGAAAGCCTGGCGGGCCAGCATCACTGCGGTGCCGTGATCGCCGACCGGGCCGCTGACCAGCACCTCATCGCCGATTGCAATACGTTGCATGCCGAGGTCGACTCCGGCGTCCCGCGTGCCGAGGCCGGTGGTCGCAAAGTACACGCCACTGCCTTCACCGCGGCGAACGACTTTCGTGTCGCCAGCCGCAATGCGCACACTCGCGGCTCTCGCCGCTTCGCCCATGCTGACAAGCAGGCGCTCCAGCGTTGCGATCTCCAGCCCCTCCTCGAGAAACGTGTTTACCGTCAATACCGCGGGTATCGCGCCTGCCACGGCCAGGTCGTTCACCGTGCCGTGCACTGCCAGTGACCCGATATTGCCACCGGGATACTCCAGCGGCTGCACGGTGAAGCCGTCGGTACTCACCAGCAGCTCGCCGTCCCCAGCGGCGATCTGCACCGCGGCCGCGTCCACCTGCGTGTCCAGCCCGGGGCTGGCCAGGCAACGCGCGAACAGTTCGTCGATTAGTTCGCGCATCAACCGGCCGCCGTTGCCATGGGCAAGGGAAATGTATTTATCCATCATGATCTCGCGAGATACTCGATAACCTGGCCGAAACTCAGCCCGGCGTCATTGCACGGCAGTGCCGTCGGCAGTACGGCATCCAAATCCTGTGCGGCAAGTGCTGCGACCGTCGCAGCAGCCAGTCGGGCGTTTTGAAAGACACCTCCGGTCAGCCCTACGCGATCGATGCTGTGGCTGCCTCGCAGTGTCACGCCAAGCCGCGCGATGGCCTGCGCCAGGGAAAGATGAAAGCCCGACGCGCGTTCGGCCGTTGTCAGCTGCTGGTCCAAAAGCATGGGCAACAGGGGTTGCCAGTCGATGCGCAACATATCGTCTGCAGATTCCAGCGGCAGGGCTACGACCGGCCCGTCGCCGACGGCGGCGGCTTCCAGTTGCATCGGGCCCTCGCCCTCATAGCTGGTCTCGTGGACGTCGAGCAGGAGGCACGCAGCGGCATCGAACAGACGGCCGGCAGCGCTCGTATCGTGACAGTTGATACTTTGTTGCCAGGCGCGCTTTGTCAGCTTTTCGGTATCCAGGGCGGGTTGCCAGGCACTGTTCGTGGCCCAGCACAGCGCGGCTGCGCTTCGCCAGGGCTCGCGACCCGCGCGATCCCCGCCGGGTAGCTGAAACTTCTTGAGTGAGGCTACGCGTCGCCATGCACCCGGAAGGCCATGGAAAGTTTCGCCACCCCACAGCGTGCCATCCTCGCCGAGGCCGACGCCGTCCCAGGTAAACATCAGCCAGTTGCCTATGTCCCGGTGCTCACCCGCGAGTGCCGAGGCATGGGCATGATGATGCCATACGGGCATGACCGGCAGTCGCTGTTCCGATGCCCACCGGCTGCTTGCGTAACCTGGATGCCGGTCGCAGATCAGGGCTTCGGCTCGCACTCCATACAGTTGCTGCAAGTCGTCGGCAACCTGTGCAAATACCTGCTGACTGCGCGGCGTGTCCATATCGCCGATGTGCGGTGAGACCACCACCCGGTCTTCCCAGGCGAGGGCCACTGTGTTTTTCAAATGGCCACCTACCGCGAGTATCGGCTGGGGCAGTGGTCGCCTCAGCTTGAGTTCCATGGGCGCGCAGCCGCGACCGATCCGCAGTGGCCGGATACGGTTGGCGACCGGTCGCAGCACCGGATCGTCAGCGGGGCGTTCGATAGGGCGGTCGTGGTGCAAAAAAGCGTCGGCAATCGTTGCAAGTCGTGTGCTTGCCTCTGCATTGTCGGTCAGCACGGGCTCGCCGCTGAGGTTTCCTGAGGTGGCAACCAGCGGGCTGCCGAACTCGTCGAGCAGCAACTGGTGCAGCGGACTGTAGGGCAGGAACGCGCCAACTTCATTCAGGCCAGGTGAGATGCCCGCCGCGAGAGGTGCGTCTGCACGTAAGGGCACCAGCACGATGGGGCGCCCGGCGCCGCGGATTGCAGCTGCGGTATTGGCGTTTAGCCGGGCACACAGCCGCACCTGGTCCAGACCGTCGCGGCCGGTTGCGGGGAACATGACGGCCAGGGGCTTTGTCGGCCGGTGCTTGCGCGTTCGCAAAGCAGCCAGCGCCTTGTCGCTGGCCGCGTCGCACATCAGGTGATAACCGCCAATGCCCTTTACCGCAACGATTGCACCCTCGCGCAAGGCTTGGACCGTTGCGGCCAGTGGTTTCGTTGCTGACCTGCCTGGTCCGGTCGTAACAAACTCCAGTGAGGGCCCGCAGTCGGGGCACGCGACGGGTTCGGCATGGAAGCGACGGTCCAGGGGGTCTGAGTACTCCCTGGCGCACGCATCGCACAGGGTGAAAGCTGCCATTGCAGTTTTTTTACGGTCGTAGGGCATGCCCCGGATTAGTGTGTAACGTGGACCGCATTGCGTGCAGTTGATGAACGGGTAATGACAGCGTCTATTCAGCGGGTCATGCAGCTCCCGCTGGCAGTCCTGACACATGAAAAAGTCCGGCGGCACGCAGATGCGTGGCTTGTCACTTAGCGCGCTCGGCAGGATCTCAAAGCCGATAGGCGCGGCATCCGATGCACGATCTGTAACATCAGTACGCGACTCGATGACAGGGGCCGCCAGCGGGGGCGCGGCGTGAATCAGTGCATGTTCGAAAGCGGCCAGCGCAGCGGTGGAGCCGGACACGTTGATTTCTACGGCCCCGGTGCGGTTGCGGACCCATCCGGACAGCTGATGGTGATGCGCCAGGCGGTAGACGAATGGCCGGAAGCCCACCGCCTGCACGCGGCCCATGACCAGCAAGCGCAAGGCTTGCGATGCGGTTTGCGGTGTGGGACCTGCCGCGCCGTGCACAGTATGGGCCGACTTAGCTGGCCTTTGCAGGCCGCTCGTCGGAGCCTGCTTTGTCCCGTATGCCGCCGGCCCACCAGACGCGGCATGCGCCTTCGTCTGACACCATGCAGGGACCAATCGGGTGACGCGGCGTGCAGGCGTCACCGTATAGCCGGCATTCATTCGGGTAGATCTTGCCGAGGACTACTCGGGCGCAATCGCAGCCTGGTGGCATCTCGCCAGCGCGTTTGCGCGCGGCGTCTGCGGTTACCGGGAAGCGCAGACGCGCGTCGTGAGATTTGAATGCTGCTGACAACGCGTAGCCCGAGCGGGGGATCATACCGATGCCGCGCCAGTTGGCGTCAACCACGTCAAAGGACTGCGCGAGCAGTTCCCTGGCCCGGGTGTTGCCGCCTGGCCGGACCACGCGCGGATAACAGTTGATCAATCGGCAGTCACCCTGGATGGACTGTTGCAGCACCGCGTAGGTGGCCATCAGCAAACTGTCCGTTTCGAAGCCGGCGATGGCGGCTGGAAGGCCATGTTTCTCCGGTACGAATTCCCATTCCTCAGGGCCCATGACGGTGGCTACGTGGCCGGGCGCAATCAGCAGGTCAAAGCCGGGCTCGCCTGATGCCAGCAGCATCGCGACGGCAGGCCAGGTCAGCCTGCCGGACAGCAGCACGGCAAGGTTATCCGGGATGCCTTCGGCTATCATTGCGGCTACCGGCGCCATGGTGGTTTCGAAACCCGCGGCAAAGAACACCACGTCTCGATCCGGATCACTCTCAGCAATGCGCCGTGCTTCCACCGGACTGGCGATTGGGCGCACGTCGGCACCCGCGGCCTTGGCTTGCTCCAGCGACCGGGGTTCCCGCCTCGGCCCGTTGACGGGCACCCGGAGCATGTCACCGAAGGCCACCAGCGTGAGCTCGCGGGTGCGCGCCATCTGGATTGCGTCATACACGTCTTCTTCGGGACAGATACAGACCGGGCAGCCCGGCCCGGGTATCAGTTCGACGTGGGGCGGCAATGCGCTCCGGAGGCCGGCGTGGGTAATAGTGCGTTCGTGTCCGCCGCATACGTTCATAATTTTGAGCGGAGCGGGCAGTGCCAGCGCGTGAATGCGCGCCAGCGCTTCGCGGGCGGCGGCCTGCGTGTCAGCGGCCATCTGGAGTGTCGCTCACATTGTCGGTTGCATGCAGCAATTGGCCCTCGCTTGCAAGGTGCGGCCGCCGATTGTGACCGTGCTGCAGTTCATGGCGATAGCTGTCGCGGGCCGCAGCGAGCCACGCTATCCAGTCGTCAATGCCCGCCCCGGACTGCGCGGATAGCTCCGTGCACTGCGCCTCGGTTGCAAGCTGCTGCAAGTAGTCCCGCGCCCGGTCGGGCCTGAAGTCCGGAAGGTGTGGCGCGAGATCTATCTTGGTCAGCAGGACCAGGTCGGCTGCGCGAAACATCACGGGATATTTTGCGGGCTTGTCATCGCCCTCCGGCAACGACAACAGCGTTACGTTGAAGTGCTGGCCAAGATCGAAACTTGCCGGGCATACGAGATTGCCGACGTTTTCGATGAACAGCACATCCAGGTCATGCAGGTCGAGCTGAGGCAGCGCCGCCGCGATCATTGCGGCATCCAGGTGGCAGGCACTGCCGGTGGTGATCTGCACCGCGCGCAGCCCGGCTCGGCGCACGCGCTCCGCGTCGTTCTCGGTTGCCAGATCGCCTTCGATCACGGCCACGCGCAGGCCTGCCGGCAGTTGCCGTGCAGTGGCTTCCAGCAGGCTGGTTTTGCCGGCGCCCGGTGAGGACATCAGGTTAATGACCAGCAAGCCGTGGCGGCCAAAAACATGACGATTGCGCGCCGCCTGTGCGTCGTTTGCCGACAGCAACCCCGCCATGACCTCTACGGTGCGCGAGTCACGAGTCTCGCCGGTGGTGTTCGCGCAACCGCAAGTCTGGCACATGATTCGCCCCGTCAGTGCAGCCCCGAAGGGCGTTCGAGTTCCACGCGGGCCAGCAGCAGTTCATCGCCGGATACCAGGGTAGTCCGCCAGTTCCCGCAATGCTTGCAGATCATCCTGGTGGGGTTGACGTCTGATTCCTTATTACAATCGGCGCAGTGCACACGCAGTGCTGCGATCTCCATGACCAGCGCCGCTGAGTCGGCGACGGTGCCGGAGCGCGCAATCGTGTAGGCCTGTTGGAGCAGCTCAGGCTCAACGCCTGACAGTGGACCTATTGTGACGACTATTTCACAGACGTGCTCCGCGCCATGTTCTGCGGCGACATGCTGCACCTGTTCGATCAATGCCTGACAGACGGCTAACTCATGCATGCTGGGCCAGCACCTCGTCCAGCAGCTCCCAGGTCGCCGCCGCCTCTTCAGGCGGGATTTTCTGAATCGCATAGCCCACGTGCACCAGTACGTGGTCACCCGCGACAAGCGCATCGGCTTGCAGCATGAACAGGCTCACGTCGCGTTCGATGCCTTTTGCCTCGCAAACGGCACTAAAACCGTCGATGGCTTTGATTTGCATTGGTATCGCCAGGCACATCGCTACTGAAAGCCTCTGCCAGGAATCCTGTCCAGACTATACGCCGGCAGCTGGAATGTCCCGGTAGGTGAATATCCCTATTTGTGTTTGTCCAGCCATTGGATATACAGGGATACGCATAGATAGATACAGGGGTGTTGCCTTGCCCGCACGGGCTACAACATGAACAACTACGTCGTGCTCGCGATCGGCAATGTATTGCTTTCCGACGATGGAGTGGGCGCCAAAGTTCTGGCGGCCCTCGAGGCGCATTCTTGTTTTCCCGCCGACACTCGCCTGGTGGATGGCGGGACGCTAAGTTTCTCTCTTGAGTCTGAACTGGACGACTGCGCAGGCCTGATTGTCGTGGACGCCTCCCGGCTCGGCACCCGGCCGGGCACGGTGGAGTGCCTGGAAGGGCAGGCGATGGATCGCCTGCTGCAGAAAAGCGGCCGCAGTGTGCACGAAGTCGGGCTGGCTGATGTACTCGACGTGGCCCGGTTGACAGAAAGACTTCCGTCCCACCGCGCGCTGATCGGCATCGAGCCAGAAATCATCGACTGGGGCGAAAACCTCTCACCTGCTGTGCAGACAGCTGTGCCCCTGGCGGCTGATCGGGTGCTGGGCTTGCTGGCCACATGGCGTCGAGAGGCGTCAACCACCATTTCGTCAGCGCCACTACTGGCTGTATCGAGCGCGACGCCATGAGCGGACTGGGAGACATTGCCGTTGCGGTCGAGATAACGACCGGCAATGTCACGCCGCTGTTGCACGAAGTACGCCATGCGCTGCAGCGACTGCTGGATACCGGTGAACCTACGGTGATCGATCTGCACAGCCTGCCGTTGGCCCCGGGCGAATTGGCAGCGCTGGAAAATGAGCTGGGCGAGGGCGAGGTCAGCGCGACCCTGAATGCGCTGGGTCCCAGCCTGCTGCGGGAAACTGCAGTACCCGGCGTCTGGTTCGTGACGCACCGGAACGCGAACGAAGAAATCACGGGGCAATACCTGGAGATCGTGAAGATCCCCGCGATTCTGGAGGCCCAGGAAGTGGATATTCGGCTGGGCATTGCTGCCCTCAGCGAGAACCTCGAACAGACGAAGGCTCAAGACCACAGAGACACGCAAGATGGCTCGACTTGAAACCGTAGGCGAAGCTTTAGCGCGCCAGGGAGTATCCCGGCGCGCATTTCTTAAATTCTGTGCCGCCACCACGTCGCTGATGGCCTTGCCGCCAAGCATGATCCCGCGGGTTGCTGCGGCGCTGGAAGCCGCGCGGCGACCGTCGGTGATCTGGTTGTCGTTTCAGGAGTGCACCGGGTGCACGGAGTCACTGACGCGCTCCGATTCGCCCACGGTCGAAGGCCTGATCTTCGACGTGATTTCCCTGGACTATCACCACACGCTGCTGGCCGCGGCCGGTGAGGCGGCAGAACTGGACCGCAAGCAGGCAATGGAGGAGAACTGGGGCAACTACCTGGTCGTGGTGGATGGCTCCATCCCGCTGGGGAACCCGGGCTATTCGACGATTGCAGGCATTAGCAACGTCGACATGTTGCAGGAGACGGTGGAAGGCGCTGCCGCGGTAGTGGCTGTGGGTACCTGCGCGGCTTTCGGCGGTATTCCCCACGCGGATCCGAACCCGACGGGTGCGGTGGGCGTGGGCGAGATCGTTAAGGACAAGCCGATCATCAATGTCAGCGGCTGCCCGCCAATTCCGGTGGCTATCACCGGCGTGCTGGCTCAGTACCTGACCTTTGGTCAATTGCCGGAGATGGACGAACTGGGCCGGCCAAAAGCCTTTTTCGGCCAGAGCATTCACGATCGTTGCTACCGTCGGCCGTTCTACGATAACGGCCAGTTCGCCGAGTCCTTCGACGACGAAGGTGCTCGCGCCGGCTGGTGTCTGTTCAAGCTTGGCTGCAAAGGTCCCATCACCTACAACGCCTGCGCCACCGTGAAATGGAACTCCGGCACGAGTTTTCCGATCGAGGCCGGCCATCCCTGCCTGGGCTGCGCAGAGCCGAATTTCTGGGACAAGGGCGGGTTCTACCAGCCGCTGTCCGAGGTGGAGTGGGGCGGCTGGACGCAACTTGGCACCGCGGCGGCAGCCGGCGCCGCCATTGGCGCAGCTTCTGCGCTGGCGGCCCGCAGCAAACAGAAGAAGGCAAGGGAGGAAGAGGCATGACGCTGCTCGACTTTGCACGTGGGCCTGCTATGCAGTGGGCATTTGTGATTTTTGGGATCGGGGTTGCGTGGCGCCTGGTCGGGATGTTTCTGCTACTGCGGGACCGTGCCAAAGCCCGGGCGCGACGCGACGCGCCGGTGTCCGACGGTACCAGGGCCATCATCATGCGATCCGTACCACCCAAGGAACTGGAGCATCACATCGTGTTCCAGCACGTGTCGGGCTATGCGTGGCATATCGGCTTCTTCGTTACCATCCTGTTTTTCGGGCCGCACATGCCCTTCTGGAAATCCATCCTGGGTTTTGGCTGGCCGACGCTGCCTAGCGAAGTCATCACGGTTGTCGGCGCGATCACAATTGCGGTGCTTATCGCTCTGCTGGTTCGGCGCCTGTCGCATCCGGTGCTACGAGTGATTTCCACAGCCGATGATTACATCAGCGTGATCGTTACTATTCTGCCGCTGCTGACGGGGCTGATTTCCTACGCCAACATCGGCTTCGACAAAGAGACAAACCTGGCCCTGCACCTGTTGAGCATTGTGCTGGTGCTGGTCTGGTTCCCGTTCGGCAAGCTGATGCATCTGTTTCTCGCCTTCCCGACTCGTTACAAGGCGGGCGCGGACTACGGGCGCAAGGGGGTTGCAGCATGAGCAACCAGGAAGCCAGCGTGTCTAAATTCCAGGCGCTGGTAGCGGGCCTCGCGGCGCGAGCACCCGAGCCGACGGGCTCTGAGCCAGAGCGCCTGGAGCGAGCGAAGCATGTATTCCGCAAGCGCCTGAACGCCGGTATGGCCCTCAACCTCGAATGTTGCCTGCATTGCGGGATGTGCGCGGAGGCCTGCCACTTCTACGAGAGTACTCAGGACCCTAAGTACACGCCGGTGCACAAGCTTGAGCCGCTGCGGCGTTTTTACCGGCGGGAACTGGGTCCGATGCGCTGGCTGCACCGGATTTTCAGCCGCGACGTCAGCTTTCAACGGCTCGAGCAGTGGCAGGAACTGGTCTTTGACTCGTGCACGGAATGTGGCCGCTGCGACCTGATCTGCCCCATGGGTATCGAGATTTCGCCGATGATCGGCGTGATGCGCGAGGCACTGACCGAAGCCGGGCTCATGCCCAGTGAGCTGGCCGGCGCGAGCGCGGAACAAATAGCCGATGGCCAGGTCCTTGGCGCTGGCGCGCAGGAATTCGACGCGATGGTCGGCGCACTGCGCGGCCAGGGCATCGACGTGCCGGTGGACAAGGACCAGGCACAAGTCATGGTCCTGACCACCGCATTGGAAATCAGGCTGTGGCCCGAAGCGTTCGCTGCGCTGGCCAAGGTCATGCATGCGAGCGGCGCGAACTGGTCGATGCGTCGCGCTGCCTTTGATGCATCGGGTTTCGAGTACACGTCAGGCAATGCGCAGGCACGGCGTGCGATGACACAGAAGATCATCGATGAAGCTGCAGCCTGCGGCGCCAAAACCCTGATCGTGCCCGAGTGCGGTCATGCCTACCCGGCGCTGCGCTGGAAAGCGGCGGATGAATATGGCGAGCCCTTGCCTTTCGAGGTCCTGGCCATTTCCGAATTCATCGGCCGCGAGATTGATGCCGGGCGGCTCAAGCTGAACAAGTCCGGCAATGGCTCCAGCATGACTTATCACGATCCCTGCAAAGTAGGCCGGCTTGGCGGCGTGTTCGACGAACCCCGTACCGCACTGGCTGCAATGGGCGTGGAGCTCAAGGAGATGAAATCGCACGGCAAGACTCAGTACTGCTGTGGTGGTGGCGGTGGTGTGATGCTGATCGACCGGGCCGCGCCGCTGCGCAAGCGGGCATTCGGGATCAAGATGCGGCAGGTAGAAGATACTGGCGCCGACGCAGTGGTCACTTCCTGCGAGAGCTGCCGGATGAACTTTGCTATCGGAGCCGAGGGTGCGAATTGGCAAACGCCGGTGAAGAGCCTGGTGCAAATGGTTGCAGACAACCTTAAGCAGGCATAGCGCTGAGACGGGAGAGACTTGATGAATGAACGGGTTGTCGTAGATCCGATTACGCGGATCGAGGGGCACCTGCGCATCGAGGCGCAGATGGATGGTGATGTGATCGGCCAGGCTTATTCGTCGGGTACGATGGTACGCGGCATCGAAATCATCCTGAATGGCCGGGATCCGCGAGATGCCTGGGCCTTTGCTCAGCGCATTTGCGGAGTCTGCACCCTGGTCCATGGCATCGCTTCGGTCCGTGCGGTTGAAAATGCGCTGAACTACGAGATACCGCCGAATGCGAATCTGATTCGCAACCTGATGATCGGGGCCCAGTATATTCACGATCACGTCATGCACTTCTACCATCTGCATGCGCTCGACTGGGTGGACGTAGTATCAGCCTTGCAGGCCGATCCCGCCGCAACTGCTGCACTGGCACAGTCGATCAGTTCGTATCCCAAGTCTTCACCGGGCTACTTTGCTGATACCCAGAAACGTGTGCGAGAGTTTGTAGAATCCGGACAACTTGGCATATTCCGCAATGGCTACTGGGGCCATCCTGCCTACAAGTTGCCGCCTGAGGCGAACCTGATGGCAGTGGCGCACTACCTGGATGCGCTGGTCTGGCAGCGCAGTGTCGCGCGCCTGCACACAATTTTCGGCGGTAAGAATCCCCATCCGAATTTCCTGGTGGGTGGTGCGCCCAGTCCTATCGACCTGAACTCGGATTCGGCGATCAACGCCAAGCGCCTGGCTCAGGTCCAGGAGATCATCGACGAGATGCGGATGTTTGTCGATCAGGTCTACGTACCGGACACGCTGGCGATTGCCGGGTTCTACAAGGAATGGGGTGCCCAGGGTGAAGGGGTCGGCAATTTCATGTGCTACGGCGATCTGCCGGAAACCGGGATGGCTGATACGTCGAGCTATCTTTTCCCGCGCGGCGCGATTCTGAACCGGGATCTGTCTACCGTGCACGAGATCGATGTGCACGCCCCGGATGAAATCCAGGAGTACGTCGCACACTCGTGGTATGACTACTCAACCGGAAAGCAGAGTGGCCTGCACCCCTACGACGGGGAAACTGCCCTGAACTATACCGGGCCGCCGCCGCCTTTCGAGCAACTGGACGTGGAGAAAGGCTACTCGTGGCTGAAATCGCCGCGCTGGAAAGGTAATGCGATGGAGGTGGGTCCGCTGGCGCGGATGCTGATGATGTATGCCACCGGTCATGACCAGGCGAAGGAGTTGGTGGATTACACTCTGCAAACACTGGACGTGCCGGTGGGGGCGTTATTCTCGACGCTGGGCCGCACCGCTGCACGAACCCTGGAAACCAAGATCCTCGCGGATACCATGCAGACATGGCTGGACAACCTCATTGCCAACATTCGCGCCGGCGACACCAAGACCCACAACGAAAAGTTGTGGGATCCGTCCACATGGCCGAAAACGGCGCGGGGTGCCGGCTATACGGAGGCGCCACGCGGCGCGCTGTCGCACTGGATCGTGATCGAGGACGGCAAGATCGCCAACTACCAGGCCGTGGTCCCCAGCACCTGGAACGCCGGGCCGCGGGACGCGAGTGGCCAGCCCGGGCCTTACGAGGCGGCGCTGGTGGGGCACCAGCTGCACGACCCGAAGCAGCCGGTGGAGATTCTGCGCACCATTCACAGTTTCGACCCGTGCATCGCCTGCGCGGTGCACGTCACCGACCCGGATGGCGAGGAGCTGGTTCAGGTCAAGGTTTGCTGATAAGACGCTGCCCGAAAGCGCCGTTGCCGGTGGTCGCATCGTGAGTCGATTTGCCGCCCTGCTCCTGTTGTTCCCGGTGCCGGTTCCGGCAGCGGAGCAGATTGTCCACACAGACCCCATTGCGCCAGTAATCCTGGGAGTTACATGGATATTGTCTATGGCGCTCCTGGGACGTTTCGCCGCCCGGCGATTCCATCAGCCTGCCGTCGTTGGTGAATTGCTGATGGGCATCCTGGTCGGCCACGTCGGCTACTTGTTCAGTGGCGACTTGGTCACACTTTTGCGGGAGGTGCCCCAGATTTTCGACGTGATGAGCGGTATGGGCACCGCGTCGATGTTCGATGGTGAAACGGCCGCGGCACTCAATCGCGTGCTGAATCAACCCGACGGCGGCGTGATGTTGCAGGTCGCTCACTCTGTCGACGTCTTTTCCCGCTACGGGGTGATTTTCCTGCTTTTCCTTGTTGGTCTGGAGAGCAGTGTCGAGGAAATGCGCAATGTGGGCGCGGAGTCGGCGCGAGTGGCGTTGATCGGCATTGTGGCGCCGTTTTTTCTCGGCGTCTTAACAATCCAGCTGCTGATGCCCGGATTGTCCGGGAACACCCAGATGTTCGTCGCCGCAACCCTCGGCGCGACCAGTGTCGGTATCACGGCGCGCGTGCTGCGCGAGTTGAACAAGGAGAAGAGCCGCGAGGGCCACATCATTCTCGGCGCGGCGGTCATGGATGACATCCTCGGCTTGGTCGTGCTGGCCGTCGTGAGCGGTGTCGTCGTGTCGGGAGAATTCGAAGTGGGCCGCGCGCTCTGGCAAGTTTTTCTGTCGGCCACCTTTCTTGGTGGCGCAATCGCGCTGGGCCCTCATGTCCTGAGGTACGCGATCAGGTTTCTCGGTCGTCTTGACCTGATCGAGGCCAAGATGTTCACGTCATTCCTGTTCGTGATGTTGCTGGCGTGGATAGCCAACCTGGCCGGGCTGGCCACGATCGTTGGGGCTTTTACCGCGGGCCTGATTCTGCACGACTCCTATTTTCACGACGTCTTTGATCCCGACAAGCACGTCACCATCAGGGATCTGATCCAGCCGCTGGAAGTGGTGTTTGTGCCGATTTTTTTCGTGTTGATGGGTATCCAGGTCAAGCTGGAAAAACTCGCCGATCCCCAGATTCTGCTCTTGGGTGGCGGGCTCATTATTGCCGCCATTATCGGCAAGATCGTGGCCGGGCTCGGCGCCGGCAAGGGCGCCCGGCGACTGGCCATCGGCTTTGGCATGTTGCCCAGAGGCGAGGTGGGCCTGATTTTCGCATCCATCGGCAAGGTGCTGGGCGTGATGAGCGATACACTGTTCTCGGCCATTGTGATCATGGTGATCGTGACGACCCTGCTGGCGCCGGGCCTGTTGAAATGGTCCCTGCGCCGCGCAGACCAGGGGCCGGGCCAGCAGTCTCCCTGAGTCGTTTTTGCTGATTACCCTGAATGTCGGGCTGCCCGCGCTTAGATCACTTGCGCGGCCCCCGCAGGCGCCCGAGCGGCAGGTATTTGCCGGCCATCGCTAGCCGGCATCACCGCTGCGCGAGGAACAGCCTGCAGCTGTCCAACTGTTGCTCCTGCACAGTTGTCGAACCCGGAACGCGGCTGCTCATTCGCACCGCCGCCAATAAAAAAGGGCCACCCGTTGGGTGACCCTCTTTTATTTGGTGGAGGCGGCGGGAATCGAACCCGCGTCCGCGAGCCCTCCGCCCCAGGATCTACATGCTTATCCACATCAATTTATTTAACCGGCCGCTACCCGATGGGCAGGGAAGACGGACGGCTGTCCCAGTGACGTTTTAGCCGCTCCACCCTGGGAAAGCTTTACGGCGATCTTGTGAGATATGACACCTGAAATCTGGACGCACAAGAACGGCTCCAGTCAGACGGCACCTTACTGGTTTTTAAGCAGCGAGTGCGTAGTTGTCGTCGTTGGCAACTATAAGTTTGCAGATGGATTTACGAGGTCACTGCACCTCGACATGCACCTGGAGTTTCGCGACCCTCGTCGAAACCGATCGCCCCCAGTGAAGCCAAGTCTAACCGCCCCACGCGGGGCTGCGAAGCTCAGCAGTTCTCTATATGGGGGGTATATCCTGGAAACTCAAGTAATAAAAAGCTTTAATAAAGTAATATAACATATTGTTTTATTTAGCTTTTAATATGCGTGCCTTTTGTCTTTGCCAGTCTCTTTCTTTGGTCGCTGTACGTTTGTCGTGCTGTTTTTTGCCCCGGGCCAGGCCCAGGGCAAGTTTCACGCGGCCGCGCTGCCAGTAAAGGACCAGCGGAACCAGGGTATAGCCCTTGCGCTCGACGGCGCCGATCAGCCGGTCAATCTCCCGGCGATGTAACAACAGGCGACGTGTCCGGGTCGGGTCAGGATGGATATGCGTCGATGCCGATGGCAGGGGGGCGAAGTTGGCACCGAGCAGGAATATTTCGTTACCCCGAATCACGGCGTAGCTTTCCGTCAGATTGGCCCGGCCAGCCCGCAGGCTCTTGACCTCCCAGCCTTCCAGGGCCAGGCCGGCCTCGAATTGTTCATCGATAAAAAAGTCATGCCGGGCTTTGCGGTTCTCCGCGATACGCTCGTTGCTGGTTTTGCTTTTGGTAGCGATTAGCCCATTCACTCGGTTGTCGGCGGGTAGGGGATTACCGCACAATCCTGCCAACTTTGTTGGCCAGGGAAAAGTCGATGGCGGATCCCGCCGCTTCCGCACAACGTCGTCTCTCCCTGCATGGGCAGTGGTCGTCCCGTTTAGCCTTTGTGCTAGCCGTTTCCGGGTCTGCCGTGGGCCTGGGCAATATCTGGAAGTTTCCCTATGTCGCCGGCCAGAACGGCGGCGGTGCCTTCGTGCTGGTTTACCTGCTCTGCGTCTTTGCTATTGGCTTGCCGATCATGATGGCTGAGATCCTGCTGGGCCGTCGCGGCCGTCGTAACCCGGTAACCACCATGGGCTTGCTGGGGCGCGAGGAAGGTGGTTCCCGGCAATGGCGGCTGGTCGGCCTGATGGGCATGCTCTGCGGTTTTCTGATTCTGTCCTTTTACAGCGTCATTGCCGGCTGGACTCTGCACTACACCGTGCTGGCAGCCAGCGATTCATTTGCCGGCCTGGCAGCCGATGGCCTCGGGGAACTGTTCAGCGGACTGGTGTCGAATCCCGTGACGCTGATCCTGTGGCATACCGTATTTTTGATTATCACCACGGTTGTCGTTGCCCGTGGCGTTGAAGAGGGGCTGGAACGGGCTGTGCGGGTGATGGTGCCCGCGCTGATTCTGATCATGTTGGCCTTGCTGGCCTATTCCATCAGCTTTGGTGGCTTTCAGGCCGGCCTGGAGTTCCTGTTCCGGCCAGACTTCAGTGCGCTGACCGGCGCCGGGGTCCTGGCCGCTATGGGCCAGGCTTTCTTTTCCCTGAGTGTCGGCATGGGGGCGGTGATGGCCTATGGGGCTTATCTCCCCCAGGAGGAGTCCATCATCAAGACCTCGGTGGCCGTGGTCAGCGCCGATACTGCAATTGCCCTGCTGGCCGGCATGGTGATTTTTCCCATTGTGTTTGCCAATGGCCTGGATCCGGCTGAAGGACCGGGCCTGGTTTTTCAGACACTGCCCCTGGCATTGGCCAAGATGCCGGCGGGCATCCTGGTGGGGACAGCTTTTTTCATTTTGCTGGCTTTTGCTGGCCTGACCTCCGCCATCAGCCTGATGGAACCCGTGGTGGCCTGGCTGGTTGAGGCGTTTTCCATGCGCCGGTCTGTGGCTGCCATGCTTGCTGGCGGCGTGACGTGGGCACTGGGCTTGATGACTGTGTTCTCCTTCAATCTGCTGGCCGATTGGCAGTTTCTTCGCGGCACCTTGTTCGACAATATTGATTACCTGACCTCCAATATCCTGTTACCTGCAGGCGGCTTTCTGATTACGATTTTTGCTGGTTGGATAATGTGTGCTAACTCCAGTGCCGATGAACTGGATGCGACGGTGGGTCCGGCTTATCGACTGTGGCGTTTTCTCGCCCGTTATGTGGCTCCGGTTGCGGTCCTGCTGGTCTTTCTTAACGCGGTCGGCGCACTGGGTTGAACGCGTGCGAGAGGTAAAGCGCAGCGCCATCGTGCCGTATTCACCCCAGGCCATGTTCGACCTGGTAGCCGATGTGGAACGCTACCCGGAATTCGTGCCCGGGTGTGTCGGGGCTGAATTGATTAGCCGCGATGAGCGCGAACTGACCGGTTCCCTGGAGCTGTCACTTGGCCCGCTGAAGAGCGCCTTTACCACTCGCAATGCGCTTAATCCGCCCTATGCCATGTCTCTGGAACTGGTGGAGGGCCCCTTCAAAAGTTTGCATGGCGACTGGCATTTCGAGGCTCTAGGTAATGCCGGTTGCCGCATTGAACTGAGCATGCATTTTGCGTTTGCAGATCCTGTCAAAGATATGTTGCTCGGGCCTGCTTTTGAGAAAAGCTGCAACCGGTTGGTTGATGCCTTTGTAACTCGCGCGGCTGTGATCTATGCATGAAGGCCCGGGGGAAATCATTGTCGAGGTCGCCTGCGGTTGGCCGGATCGGCAACGCGTGGTCAGCCTGCGTATGCCCGCCGGCGCGACGGCTCGTGAGGCGGTACTGGCAGCCGGCCTGGCCGCGGAATTTCCTGATCTGGATCCTGCCGTAGCGCCCCTGGCGGTTTTCGGGGCGGAAGTCGTCGATAGCTACAAGCTGCGGTCGGGTGACCGGGTGGATTTATTGAGGCCGCTGTTGCGCGATCCCAGGGATGCGCGCCGCGAGTTGGCGGCCCGTGGCAAGACTATTGCGGCTCGGCCTGCGGACGACGACGCCTGATCAGCTGGGCTCTACCAGGACGTCGCGGCGAATCTCTGAAACTTCATCGTCAATAAAATACAGGATAAGCCAGCGACGATCGGCCCGTTTGCCGCGGCCACGTTTGAAAAAGTAGATGTAGTCCCAGCGGTCCCTGTCAAAAGCGTCCTCTACCACGGGGGTGCCCAGCAGAAAACGCACCTGGCTGCGGGTCATACCCGGCTGAACCGCTTCTATATCGCTGTATTCCAGCAGATTGCCTTGCTGAACGTCCACTCGATAGACGCAGGCCCCGAGCAACAGGATGCCCAGCAGAACGGCGGTGGTGCGTAAGCGGCTAAACATGCTTGGCATGGTGGGGGCTGGAAAGTTGGTGGCAATGAGTCAGCTGTCGGATAATCGGGCGCGATGATACCCGAAGCCACGCATGGATTGGATGATTGCAGCGCCCTGAGCTAAAGAAGGCCGGACTTCGCACGACGGGGCCGCGGCTGAATATTCTCAGGGTGCTGGAAACACACGCTGAGCGGCATCTGGGCGCCGACGAGATCTACCAGTTGCTGCTGGACGCCGGCGAGGATATCAGCCTGGCTACAGTTTACCGGGTCCTGACCCAGTTCGAGGATGCCGGGTTAGTGTGTCGGCATAATTTCGAAGGCGGCCATTCGGTTTTTGAACTGGAGACTGGCCGTCATCATGATCACATGATCTGCCTGGAGACCGGCCAGGTCACTGAATTCCTCAGCGACGATATCGAGCGATTGCAAAGAGAAATAGCTGACCTGCATGGCGTCGAGTTGGTTGAGCACAGCCTGATTCTTTACGTGCGGCCGAAGAAAAAAAGCCGCGACGCTTAGCCCCTAGCTGGCTTTTCTGACTTTCGCCGCCGTCAGCATTTCTTCGGCATGCTCCCGCGTGCGCGAGGTAATTTTCAGACCACCCAGCATACGTGCCAGTTCTTCGACGCGTTGCGCCGGCGACAAGGCTTCGACGGCCGTGCTGGTTTCGCCCGCAACGGTTCGCTTGCTGACCAGGAAATGATGATTCCCCTGGCTGGCGACTTGGGGCAGGTGGGTCACGCACAGAACTTGCGCGTTCTGACCCAGAGCGCGGAGTTGCTGGCCGACCAGTTCGGCGACACGACCGCCCACGCCGGTATCGACTTCATCAAACACCAGGGTCCCGGTGCGATTGCCGGAAATTGCAGCCACCTGGAGAGCGAGGCTTAGCCGGGACAGCTCACCTCCCGACGCCACTTTTGCCAGCGGACCCTGCGCCTGGCCGGGATTGGTTCTGACCTGAAAGGCAACGCCCTCAGCACCGTGGGGGCTGGGATCGGTGGCATCGCGCACGGGCAATTGCACTTCAAACTCGCCGCCTGGCATGCCCAGGTCGTGCATTTGGGCCGTGACTTCCTTGGCAAGTCGCGCGGCCGCCTTTTTGCGCGCGCGGCTGAGCTTGGCAGCGGCCGCCTTTAAGGCCGCTGCATTGGCGGCCAGTTGCTCGGCCAGCTGCTCTCGTTGTTCGGCGCTGCTGCTGAAGTTTTCCAGCTCAGCTGTCAGCCGGTCATGCAGTGCCGGTAATTCTTCAGGCTCGATGCGATGTTTTCGGGCCAGGTCGCGGGCGTCAGCCAGGCGTTGGGCGACCTGCTCTTCGCGCCCCGGATCGTGCTCCAGGCTATTGAGCCGGTCGCGCACGGCCACCGCTGCTTCGCTCACCAGCACGCCGGCATCGCGCAAAATTCCTGCCGTGGGTGCCAATTCAGGATCTGTTTCTGCCAGGGCTGAGAGCTGCTGCTCGCAGCGGGCAATGAGGTCCTGGGCTGACGCGGATTCCCCCTCGTACAGGCCGTTCAGTACTTCGCCGAGTCCGGCTTCGATGCGCTGACTGGCCGCCAGTACCCGATACTCGCGCTCTAACTGCGTGTATTCACCCGTTTGCAAGGCCAGGCCAGTTAGCTCCTGGCATTGAAAGCTAAGCAGGTCCATGCGCTGTTCCCGGTCACGATTGGCCTGGTCATGCGTCTCCAGGGCAGCGCGATCCCGGCGCCAGGCAGCGAAGGCCGCCGTCACCCGGTCGAGGTCCCGCTGATGACCGCCAAACTGGTCAAGCAGATCCCGTTGCGCAGCCGGATGCCGCAGTCCGAGGTAGGCCTGCTGACCGCAGATGTCCACGAGTTTTTCGCCCAGTTCTCGCAGGGATTGCATGGTCACCGGCTGGCCATTGATGAAGCCGCGTGAGCGACCTTCAGGGGACAGGGTGCGACGGACGACGCAATCTTCCGCTGCATCCAGATCCTGCTCGGCCAGCCAGCTTTGGGCTTCAATTGGCAGGCTATCCCGATCAAAGATGGCTGCAACTTCGGCGCGTTCTGCGCCGGTGCGGACCAGGCGTCCCTCCGCTCGGGCGCCCAGGGCGAGGGCCAGGGCGTCAACAAGAATGGACTTGCCGGCGCCGGTTTCCCCGGTCATGACGCTGAAGCCGCCACTGAACTCCAGCTCCGCTGCCGCTACGACTGCCAGGTTACGAATCCGGATACTAGTGAGCACGCGGGCTATTCCATGGCCTGGGGGTCGCGGCTGCTGCGACCCCAGTGCAACTTGCTGCGGAGAATCTCGTAGAAGTCATAGCCGGGCGGGTGGATCAGTTCCAGCGACTGATCACTCAGGGAGACCTCCAGGGTTACCCCGGCGCCTAGCTCGCCGATGACTTCGCCATCGCAGCACACGGCCGCCTGATCGGCATCTTGCTCACGCAGACGAATCTCGGCGCGACTGCTACCCGGGATCACGATGGGCCGGTCGCTCAGGGTATGCGGGCAAATGGGCGCCAGGACCAGGGCGTTGAGTTGCGGCGCGACGATGGGTCCGCCGCAACTCAGGGCATAGGCCGTGGAGCCCGTTGGCGTCGCAACGATAAAGCCATCGCCGATGTGAGTATTCACATAGGCGCCGTCGACGTAGGTTTGAAACTCAAACATGCGCCCGGAGTCCATGCGCTTCACCACCACGTCATTCAGGGCACGGCTTCCCACCTCGCCGTTGTCGGCAAGGATTCGCGCATTTAACAGATGCCGTCGCTCACGATGGCAGTCGTTCGCCAGGATTCGATCCATGGCTTGGAGCATCTCGGCCGGCCGGACGTCGGCCAGAAAGCCCAGCCGACCGCGGTTGATCCCCAGCAGAGGAACGCCTGCGCCAATCGCGTAGCGCGCGGCGTACAGCATGGTGCCATCGCCGCCCACGGCCACCACCAGGTCCGCAGCGTCGGCCAGCACCTCGTCGCCGGGCTGTGTGGCACCGGCCGGCAGATCGCGCCCGGCAAAGCCGTCGCCGACAGCGACTGCGCAACCCTGGGCAGCCAGGTGGGCGGCGAGAGTGGCAATGGACTCCGTTGCCAGCGGGTCGCGCCAGTTGCCCGTCAGGGCGATGGTTTGAAAAGAATTGGCCATGGATCAATTATGTCCGAAAGCGAAACAGTGGCGGTTGAATGCTAGGGCACCGCAACATTAGCCCCGGGCCGACAAGTCCGGCAAGGGTTTGCCGCAGCGCCGATCTGTCTTGACAGCTTTTTGGCCCCATTGCTAGCTTCCCCTAAGTTGTGATTCCCGGGAAATTCTGGCGCTATAGGCCCTATGACGCTTGACAAGAACAGCACCGAACCCAGCGAGAGGGCCCAGGCGATCCTGCGCGCCCTGGTCGAGTATTACATTCGCGATGGTCAGCCGGTGGGCTCACGCACCCTGGCGCGCAGGGCGGGCCTGTCCCTGAGTCCGGCGAGTATCCGCAATGTCATGGCCGACCTGGAAGAGCTGGGCCTGGTCGCCGCGCCGCATACTTCGGCCGGGCGCGTGCCGACGGCTAAGGGTTACCGCCTGTTTGTCGATACGCTGGTCAAGTTGCAGCCCCTGGGTAATCGAGAGTTGCAAAATCTCCAGGCCCATGTGCTGGAGGAGTCGGACGATCTGGACCACCAGGCCCTTGCGCAGCGGGCATCGTCAGCCTTGTCGGCCATTACTAGCCTGGCTGGCGTGGTGACTCTGCCGCGCCCAACCATCATGACGCTGCGGCAGATTGAATTTCTGCCTTTGTCAGATCGTCGCGTCCTGGCGATCCTGGTGGTCAACGACAGCGATGTGCAGAACCGGATCCTGCAGATGGAGCGGGACTACAGCGTCGATGAGTTGCAGCGGGCCGCGAATTTTCTGAACGAGCATTACCAGGGTGGAGAGCTCGCTTCTGTGAGGTCCAAGGTGATGGACCAGCTGAATGGCCTGCAGCAGAGCATGAATCAGCACCTGATCGACGCCGTTACCATTGCGCAGAAGGCGCTGGATGTTGAGATGGCTCGCTCCAGCTATGTGATGTCAGGCCAGACCAAGCTGATGGAATGCGATGAACTTTCGGACGTAGAGACCCTCAAGGAGCTGTTCGAGGCCTTTAACCAGCAACGGGATTTGCTCCGTTTGCTGGATCGCAGCATTGCGGCCGAAGGGATTCGGATCTTTATCGGCGAGGAGTCGGGTTATCGAATTCTCGACGATTGCAGCGTTGTGACCTCGACCTACAGAGTCGACGAGGAAGTGGTCGGGGTACTGGGGGTCATCGGTCCGACCCGCATGGCTTACGAGCGCGTCATCCCCATTGTTGATATCACGGCCAAGCTAGTCAGCGCGGCCTTGAATTCCCGACACTAATCCCCAGATAGTGCCCCGACGTCGTTCCGGCGCGCCTGTGCGCGTCCGTGTGCCAATCGGGAGACCCGCATGACAGAGGAATCAGCCAAGCAAGGCCTGGCCGGTCAAGAGCCGGAAGACCTTGCCAAGGAGGCTGCCGAGGATCTGGATAAGCTCCAGGCTGAAGTCGATGAGCATCGTGACCGCTATATGCGCCTGGCAGCTGAGATGGACAATTTGCGCAAACGAGCCGCTCGCGAGACCGACCAGGCCCGGCAGTTTGGCATCGAGAGATTTGCCGGCGAGCTGCTCGGCGTCGTGGACAGCCTGGAAATGGGTGTGGCTGCGGGTGCCGAATCGACAGCAGAGGCCTTACTGGAAGGCAGCCAGGCAACCCTCAGGTTATTACTTGGCGCCATGGACAAGCATGGCGTGCAGGTTGTCGATCCCGATGGCGAACCCTTTGACCCGCAGTTTCATGAAGCCATTGCCACCCAGCCATCGGCTACAGCGGAGCCAGGCTCAGTGCTGATAGTGGTGCAGAAAGGTTACAGCCTGAATGGCCGCCTGTTGCGGCCGGCGCGGGTCATCGTCGCCGCAGCGCAGGACAGTTGAAAGGGGGGCAGCCGGGCCCCACATTGTTTAACAGATTTGAATTGAGCACGGCGCGCTGGCGCCAACGGAGAGACTCATGGGAAAAGTGATCGGAATTGACCTCGGGACGACCAACTCCTGCGTTGCTGTCATGGAGGGCGACCAGGCTAAGGTAATCGAGAACAGTGAGGGCGATCGCACCACCCCGTCCATCGTGGCATTCACGAAGGACGATGAAGTGCTGGTGGGTCAGTCCGCCAAACGCCAGGCGGTGACGAATCCCGCCAATACCCTGTTTGCCGTCAAGCGGCTCATCGGCCGCCGCTTTGACGACGATGTGGTTCAGCGTGATATGGAAATGGTGTCCTACACCATCTCCAAAGCCGATAACGGCGATGCCTGGGTTCAGGTGAACGAAAAAATGATGGCGCCCCCCGAGGTTTCGGCGCGCGTCCTGATGAAAATGAAAAAGACCGCCGAGGATTACCTGGGCGAGCCGGTTACCGAGGCCGTCATCACGGTGCCCGCATACTTCAACGACTCCCAGCGGCAGGCCACCAAAGACGCTGGACGAATCGCCGGTCTTGACGTCAAACGCATTATTAACGAGCCCACCGCTGCGGCCCTTGCCTATGGCATGGACAAACAGCGTGGTGACCGGAAGCTGGCGGTCTACGACCTGGGCGGCGGTACCTTCGACATCTCAATCATCGAGATCGCCGAGATCGACGGCGAGCATCAGTTTGAAGTGCTGGCAACCAACGGCGACACCTTTCTGGGTGGCGAGGACTTCGACTTGCGGATCATTGAGTATCTGGCGAGCGAGTTTGAGAAAGAGAGCGGCGTGGATATTCGCAAGGATCCCCTGGCCATGCAGCGCCTTAGGGAAGCCGGCGAGAAAGCCAAGATCGAGTTGTCGTCGCAGCAGCAGACGGACGTCAATTTGCCTTACATCACGGCCGACGCCAGCGGGCCCAAGCATCTGAATATCAAGCTTACCCGGGCCAAGCTGGAATCCCTGGTCGAGTCGTTGATCACCCGCACTATCGGGCCCTGCAAGACCGCCCTGGCGGACGCCGGGTTAAAAGTCGACGAAATAGACGATGTCATCCTGGTGGGCGGCCAGACGCGCATGCCCCGAGTGCAGGAAGAGGTGAAGAGCTTCTTCGGTCAGGAGCCGCGCCGGGACGTGAACCCGGACGAGGCCGTGGCCGTCGGTGCTGCTATTCAGGGCGGCGTGCTGTCAGGAGACGTCAAGGATGTCTTGCTGCTGGACGTGACACCCTTGTCCCTGGGTATCGAGACCCTGGGTGGTGTCATGACCCGGTTAATCGAAAAGAACACGACCATCCCCACCAAGGCCAACCAGGTCTTCTCGACTGCGGACGATCAGCAGACTGCTGTGACGATTCATGTTCTGCAGGGTGAGCGCGAGCGCGCCGGTGATAACAAGTCTCTGGGTCGATTTGATCTCAGTGATATTCCGCCTGCGCCGCGTGGCATGCCCCAGATCGACGTGACCTTCGATATCGATGCCAACGGTATCCTGAATGTTTCTGCCAAAGATAAGGCCACCGGTAAAGAGCAGAAGATTGTCATCAAAGCTTCCAGCGGGCTAGGCGATGATGAAATCCAGCGCATGGTGTCTGATGCTGAAACCCACGCAGAGGATGATCGCAAGTTCCGTGAACTGGTCGATGTGCGCAACCAGGCGGATGCCCTGCTGCACGCCACGGAGAAATCTCTGGCAGATCTCGGCGAGCAGGCCACACCGGAGGAACGGGCCGGTATTGAAGCGGCTTTGGGTGATCTGCGCGATGCTCTCAAGGGCGAAGATAAAGATGCTATCGAGGCCAAGAGCAAAGCCCTGGCCGAAGTGTCAGCCGGCCTGGCACAGAAAGCCTACGAGCAGGCTCAGGCTGCTGAAGGTGAGGGTCCAGCGGATGGTGCAGAGAGTGCCGGGGCTGCTGACGATTCGGGCGTGGTAGATGCCGAATTCGAAGAGGTAAAAGACGATCAGGGTAAGTCTGGTCCTGCTTAATCAGGGCCTTGGTGTCGGCGCTTGCCGCGGTCGGGCGCGGCTGGCTGACACAATTGCATACCCCGAACGGGAGGCCTGATGGCCAAGCGCGACTACTATGAAGTCCTGGGCGTTGAGCGCTCAGCTGATGCCGCTGAGCTTAAAAAGGCATACCGGCGTCTGGCAATGAAGTTTCATCCGGATCGCAATCCGGATGATGCCGACGCCGAGGCCTCCTTCAAGGAGGCCAAAGAAGCCTACGAAGTGCTGAATGACTCGGGCAAGCGCTCGGCCTATGACCAGTATGGCCATGCGGGTGTGGAGGCAGCGGCGGGAGCCGGTGGCGGCGGTTTCAATCCGGGTGATGCCTTCGGCGACATCTTCGGCGATGTCTTCGGCGATATTTTCGGTGCCGGTGCCGGTGGCCGTCGCGGTCGCGGCAACGTGTTCCGCGGTGCCGACTTGCGTTACGAGCTGGACCTGGATCTGGAAACCGCGGTCTTCGGCGATTCGGTCAACATCACCGTGCCGACCCTGGCCAGTTGCGAGACCTGCGAGGGCTCCGGTGCCAAGCCGGGGACCGGCAAGACCAATTGCCAGACTTGTGGCGGGGCCGGCCAGGTCCGCATGCAACAAGGCTTCTTTTCCGTGCAGCAGACTTGCCCCAAGTGCCGGGGGGCGGGCCAGATCGTGGAAGATCCCTGTGGCGCCTGTCGTGGACAGGGGCGAGTTCGCGACGAGAAAACCCTGGCCGTCAAGGTGCCGCCCGGCGTCGACAACGGCGATCGCATTCGTCTGAGCGGCGAGGGCGAAGCCGGCGAAAACGGCGGACCGGCGGGGGATCTGTACGTAGACATCCGGGTCAGGCCCCACGCGATCTTCAAGCGCGAGGGCGCTGATCTGTCCTGCTCTGTGCCTGTCAGCATTACGACAGCTGCCCTGGGAGGCTCCGTTGACGTGCCGACCCTGGACGGCGAGGTCAGCCTGAAAATCCCCGCGGAAACCCAGTCCGGCAAGGTATTTCGCCTGCGCGGCAAGGGGGTCAAACCCGTCCGCAGTCGCGCTACGGGCGATCTGTACTGCCAGATTGAGGTTGAGACGCCGGTGAAGTTGACCTCAGAGCAGAAGGCCATGCTGAAACAGTTCGAAGAGTCACTGGCGGCCAAACCCGACAAGCATCGGCCCCGGCATACGTCATGGACTGATGGTGTGAAGCGATTCTTCGATAACATGGCGTCCTGACACCGCGACCGGTCGCGGGGAGGACTGACATGTTGCAGGTTGCGGTTTTTGGAGCCACCGGCCGAATGGGGCAGGCACTGCTGCGTCTGATTGCGCAGGCTGACGACCTTGAGCTGGCCGGTGCGGTGACGGAAGCGGGCGATTCCGCCCTTGGCCAGGATGCCTGCCAGGCGGCCGGCCTGCCAGCCTGCGGCATGGTGCTGACGGACAATCCAGGCCAGGCCCTCGACGGGGCGGATGTGGCCATTGATTTCACGTTGCCTGCTGCGGCTAGCGCCAATGCGGCCGCCTGCACCGCAGCCAGGGTGCCCCTGGTTATGGGTACCACGGGCCTGGATGAAGGCGGCGAAGTTGCCTTGCAGTCTGCCTCCGGGCAGATACCTGTGCTGTACGGCCGCAACATGAGCCTGGGCGTTAACCTGCTGACAGAACTCGTCCGGTTGGCCGCGGGGGCTTTAGGCGAGGAATACGATATCGAGATCCTGGAAGCACACCATCGGCAAAAGTTGGACGCACCGTCCGGGACGGCCCTGCAGCTGGGTGAGGCGGCCGCCGAGGGGCGCCGGCGGTCCATGGACGAAGTCGCTGTCTATGCGCGCCATGGCCAGACGGGCGCCCGGGAGCCGGGCAGCATAGGCTTTGCCAGCCTGCGCGGCGGCAGCCTTGCCGGCGACCACAGTGTCCTGCTGGCGGCTGATGAAGAAGTCATTCAGCTCAGTCATCACGCGGTCAATCGCGACGTCTTCGCCCGGGGGGCCTTGCAGGCAGCCCGCTGGCTGGTGGGGCAGGGACCAGGCTTGTATGGCATGCGCGAGGTCCTCGGCCTGGCCGATTAGCAATCAACGCCTTCAGGCAGTTGGCCCCTCGCGTTTGCACCGCTAGAATAGGCTGAGTTCCAGATGGTTCTGCACTTAGCGGTTGGGATTTTCGACAAGCCCCTCCGCTCGGTGTGCCTGCGCATGCAAAAACTGTGAGGTGAAGGTGAGTAACGAGCCGGCATTGCTGGCGCTTGAAGACGGCACGGTGTTTGCGGGCACCTCCGTTGGCGCTTCCGGCAAGACTATTGGTGAGGTGGTTTTCAATACCTCCATGACGGGCTATCAGGAGATCCTGACGGACCCGTCGTACTGTCGCCAGATAGTGACGCTGACTTTTCCCCATATCGGGAATACGGGTACTAACAGTTTCGACCAGGAGAGCGGCCAGGTTTTTGCTTCGGGCCTGGTGATTCGCGATTTGCCGGCAGTCGCCAGTAGCTGGCGTTCCGAGCTGCCGCTGGAAGACTTTCTCAAGCGTGCCGGCACTGTTGCTATTGCCGGTATTGATACGCGCAAGCTCACGCGAATTCTGCGGGATAAAGGTGCCATGTCAGGCTGCATCATGACGGGCGCTGCTGATCCGGACACTGCGGTGGCTCACGCGCGCCGATTCCCGGGATTGGCCGGTATGGACCTGGCCCGCGTCGTAACGACCGACAACAGTTACCAGTGGAGTCTGGGGGTCGACTGGCCCCTGGTCGACCGCCCCCCCGTCAAGCGCGTGAATGCTTTAAACGTGGTGGCTTATGACTTCGGCATCAAGCGCAATATCCTGCGCTTGTTGATCGAGCAGAATTGCCGCCTGATTGTTGTCCCGGCTGCAACCCCGGCTGAAGAAGTCCTGGCTTTGTCGCCCGACGGCGTATTTCTGTCCAATGGTCCTGGCGATCCTGAGCCCTGCGATTACGCCATCTCAGCGATTCGCGAAATCATCGCGGCTGACGTTCCCGTCTTCGGCATTTGCCTCGGGCACCAGCTCCTGGCTCTGGCCAGTGGTGCCCGCACGACCAAAATGAAATTTGGTCATCACGGGGCGAATCACCCGGTGCTGGACCTGGATACCGGCAAGGTGATGATCACGAGCCAAAACCACGGTTTTGCCGTGGATGAGGCGAGCCTGCCGACAAATGTACGGGCTACTCACCGTTCATTATTCGATAATTCACTTCAAGGAATCGCTAGAACTGATTGTTCTGCTTATAGTTTTCAGGGCCATCCTGAAGCAAGTCCAGGGCCCCATGACGCGCAGCACCTGTTCGCGCGATTTACAGAGGCCATGCGCGAACGCCAGGCGAGCCGACCCCGCCCAAGTTCAGCAACGGCGCAGGGAAGCGCGTAAATGCCCAAACGTACAGATATAGAGACGGTCCTGATCATCGGCGCCGGGCCGATTGTTATTGGCCAGGCCTGCGAATTCGATTATTCCGGTGCGCAGGCCTGCAAAGCGCTGCGCGAAGAGGGGTATCGCGTGGTGCTGGTCAATTCGAACCCGGCCACCATCATGACGGACCCGGAGATGGCGGACGCTATCTACATTGAGCCCGTCACCTGGCAGGCTGTGGCGAAGATCATCGAAAAAGAACAGCCCGATGCGCTGTTGCCGACCATGGGTGGGCAGACTGCTCTGAACTGCGCCCTTGATTTGGTCCGCGAGGGAGTCCTGAAGCAGTTCGACGTAGAACTGATCGGGGCGTCGCGAGAGGCTATTGATACGGCAGAGGATCGAGATCTCTTCCGCAAGGCCATGGTGGATATTGGTCTGGAATGCCCCCGCGCGCACATTGCCCACTCCCTGGCCGAGGCTCTGGAGAAGCAGGCGGATGTCGGTTATCCAACCATCATCCGGCCGTCCTTCACCATGGGGGGTAGCGGCGGGGGTATTGCTTACAACCGCGAAGAGTTTGAGGTCATTGTTAATCGTGGCCTGGATCTTTCACCGACCACTGAAATCCTGCTCGAAGAATCGGTCATCGGCTGGAAAGAATTTGAGATGGAGGTGGTGCGGGACCGCAATGACAACTGCATCATTATTTGCTCCATCGAGAACCTGGATGCCATGGGCGTGCATACCGGGGATTCCATCACCGTGGCTCCCGCGCTGACCCTGACGGACAAGGAATACCAGGATCTGCGCAATGCATCTATCGCCGTGCTGCGACGAATCGGTGTCGATACCGGTGGCTCCAACGTCCAGTTTGCGGTGAGCCCCGAAAACGGGCGAATTCTGGTCATTGAGATGAACCCGCGCGTCTCCCGGTCATCAGCACTGGCTTCCAAGGCAACCGGCTTCCCCATCGCCAAAGTGGCTGCCAAGCTGGCAGTCGGCTACACCCTGGATGAGCTGCGCAATGAAATTACCGGCGGCGCCACGCCAGCTTCCTTCGAGCCCAGCATCGACTATGTGGTCACGAAGATCCCTCGGTTTACCTTTGAGAAGTTTCCCGACGCCAATGACAGGCTGACGACGCAAATGAAGTCCGTCGGTGAGGTCATGGCCATCGGGCGCACCTTCCAGGAGTCATTTCAAAAGGCCTTGCGCGGTCTGGAAACCGGCATTGATGGTCTGGTTGAGCGAGTGCCGGCCGAGTTGAGCGAGGATGGCCTGGAACAACTCCGCTACGAATTGCGCTTACCTGGGCCCGAACGTCTGCTTTACACAGCTGATGCGCTGCGGCTGGGGCTCGGAATCGAGGAGGTGGGCCGACTGACCGGCATTGACTTATGGTTCCTGGCGCAAATTGCCGACCTGGTGCAGCGCGAGCAACTGGTCAAGGAAGCCGGACTCGCCGCGCTGGCTCCGGCCAGTCTGCTGGACCTGAAACGCCGCGGCTTCTCTGATAGCCGACTGGCCCATTTGCTCCGCACCGATGAAAGTATTGTCCGGCAGCATCGCCATGAAGCCGATATTCGACCGGTTTTTAAACGCGTCGATACCTGTGCCGCCGAGTTTGCCACGACCACCGCCTATCTCTATTCAAGCTACGAAGAGGAATGCGAAGCAGAACCAACGGAGCAGCGCAAAATCGTGATTCTTGGAGGCGGACCGAATCGAATCGGCCAGGGCATCGAGTTCGACTACTGCTGCGTGCATGCGGCTCTTGCTCTGCGAGAAGCCGGCTTCGAGACCATCATGGTGAACTGTAATCCCGAAACTGTATCGACGGATTACGACACCTCAGACCGGCTGTACTTCGAGCCGCTGACCCTGGAAGACGTGCTCGAGGTTATTCATCGTGAGCAGCCTGTCGGCGTTATTGTTCAGTTCGGTGGCCAAACACCCTTAAAGCTCGCCCGGTCCCTGGAGCGCGCCGGCGCCCCGATTATCGGCACCAGTCCGGAATCGATTGATCTGGCTGAGGATCGCGAGCGTTTCCAGCAACTGCTCAAGCGACTTGACCTCAAGCAGCCGCCCAATTGCACGGCCCGGACCGAAGATGAAGCCGTAAGAATGGCCGGCGAGGTTGGCTTTCCCTTGGTGGTGCGTCCGTCCTATGTGCTGGGTGGTCGAGCCATGGAGGTGGTCCACACGGAAGATGATTTGCGGGTGTACATGACCACTGCGGTGACCGTGTCCAACGATAGTCCAGTGCTGTTGGACCGCTTTCTTGATCAGGCTGTTGAAGTCGATGTTGATTGTGTCTCCGATGGTGAGCGGGTGATCCTCGGCGGCATCATGGAGCACGTCGAGCAGGCTGGCGTACATTCCGGCGATTCCGGTTGCTCTCTGCCACCGGCTACCCTCAGCGCTGAAGTTCAGGAAGAAATTCGTGTACAGGTGGTCAGCATGGCGCGCGCACTTGAGGTCAAAGGCCTGATGAATACGCAGTTCGCGATTCAAAACGGCGTAATTTACGTGCTGGAGGTCAATCCGCGTGCATCGCGGACCGTGCCGTTTGTCTCCAAGGCCACAGGTGTGCCGCTGGCAAAAATTGCTGCGCGCGCGATGGCCGGGATCAGCTTTCAGGAGCAGGGTGTAACCCAGCTCGCAATGCCGGCTTATTACTCTGTCAAAGAAGCTGTTTTTCCCTTCGGAAAATTCCCCGACGCAGACCCCATTCTGGGTCCGGAAATGCGCTCCACAGGTGAAGTCATGGGCACCGGTCGCTCTTTTGCCGAGGCTTATGCCAAGGCGCAGCTCGCATCAGGTGTCATTCTGCCGCGGCATGGCACCGCCTTGCTGTCTGTGCGCGACCGCGACAAGCCGGGCGCGATCAAACTCGCCAATCTTCTGGTAGAGCGGGGCTTCGATATTGTGGCCACCGATGGCACCGCCATGGCGCTGGCTGAAGGTGGCGTGAGCTGCCGGCGGGTCAACAAGGTCAGTGAAGGCCGGCCCCATATTGTCGATATGATCAAGAACGATGAGATCGCCTTTATCGTCAACACCACAGAGGGAAAGCAGGCCATCCGGGAATCCAGAGAGATTCGGGCGGCCGCCGTGCATCGAAAAGTGACTTACTACACCAGCCTTGCCGCTGGGATAGCGACGAGCATGGCCCTGGATCATCTCGATAACAGCGACGTCAACAGACTTCAGGACCTGCACGGGGAGGCAGCGGCGTGACTAAGGTGCCTATTACTGTGCGGGGCGCAGAAAAGCTCCGGGTTGAGCTTAAGCAACTGAAGAGCGAAGCCCGTCCCAAGGTGGTCAAGGCCATCGCCGAGGCGCGTGCCCATGGCGATTTGAAAGAAAACGCGGAGTATCACGCGGCCAAGGAAGAGCAGGGATTTATCGAGGCGCGAATCCGCGACGTTGAAGCCAAACTTTCCAATGCGCAAATCATTGACGTCACCAAGCTGGCAGACCAGGGTCGCGTTATCTTTGGCGCCACGGTCGATCTGGTTGGTGAGGAAGACGGTCGGGAAGTGAGTTACCAGATCGTCGGTGACGATGAGGCCGACATCAGTGCCGGCATGGTATCGATTTCCTCGCCGGTGGCCCGGGCTCTGATCGGTCGCGAAGAGGGCGACCTGGTCGAGGTCGCCGCCCCGGGCGGACGGATCGCTTACGAGATCACACAGATTCGCTATATCTGAGGGAAGTGCCGGCTGGCGCCGCATGAGTCATGGCTCGCAAGTCTTCCAGCAAACGCTGGCTTAAGCGCCAGGCTGCCGATCCCTATGTGCGCCGGGCCCAGGCGGAAGGCTGGCGATCCCGCGCCGTTTTTAAATTGATGGAAATTGACGAGCGCGAAACTTTGCTGCGCCCCGGCATCACGTGCATAGATCTGGGGGCAGCGCCGGGCAGCTGGAGCCAGTTGGTGGCTCAAAAGAACAAGGGCCAGGGTCGGGTTATCGCCATGGACCTGCTGGAAATGGATGCCATCCCGGGTGTGGACTACATCCGCGGTGACTTCACCGACGAAAACATCTTCAACCAGCTTATGTCGCTCACCGGGGAACGCAGCGTGGACCTTGTTCTTTCCGATATGGCCCCCAACATCACCGGTATGCGTTCAGTTGATCAGCCGCGGGCCATGGGCCTGGCAGAGCTGGCCCTGGAGCTGGCCAAAAAAGTGCTGAAGCCCAATGGGGCCTTCGTTTGCAAGCTATTCCACGGTGAGGGTTTCGATGACTATATCCGCGAGGTTCGAGGCTGCTTTCAGACCGTCAAAGTGCGCAAGCCTGAGTCATCCCGGCCCGGCAGCCGCGAGACTTATCTGGTAGCCAGAACCTACCGGATATAGTAGGGTCATCCACAACTGCCCCCAGGGGCTATAAGGCTGAGCTAAGATATTGAACGACCTAGCAAAAAACATCATTCTCTGGATCGTAATTGCGATCGTCCTGCTGACCGTATTCCAGAGCTTTGGAACGGGTGCGCGGCAGTCTGAGCCTCTCGATTATTCCACCTTCCTGGAATTAGCCGAATCAGGCCAGGTAAAGCAGGTGATGTTTGAAGGCGACACTATCCGGGGTGCCCTGGCAACCGGCGAGCGTTTCGTCACCTACAGTCCGGAGACGGATAACACGGTGTTGATTGGTGAATTGCGCGAGAACAACGTGCAGATCAAAGCCATGGCGCCCAAGGGCCAGAATATTCTGGTCAGCCTGTTTTTGAATTCCTTCCCGGTGCTGTTGCTGATCGCCGTCTGGGTTTACTTTATGCGCCAGATGCAGGGCGGTGGCGGTGGCCGCGGTGCGGTGTCTTTTGGCAAGAGTCGGGCGCGCCTGCTGGGTGAAGATCAGGTCAACGTCTCTTTTCAGGATGTCGCCGGGGTTGAGGAAGCTAAAGAGGAAGTTTCCGAGATAGTCGACTTCCTTCGCGATCCCGCCAAGTTCCAGCGCCTGGGCGGCAAGATACCCAGGGGCGTGTTGATGGTGGGCTCACCGGGCACAGGTAAGACTTTGCTGGCGCGGGCCATAGCCGGCGAAGCCAAGGTTCCCTTCTTCACGATTTCTGGCTCCGATTTTGTCGAGATGTTCGTGGGTGTCGGTGCATCGCGTGTGCGCGACATGTTTGAGCAGGCGAAAAAACATGCGCCCTGCATTATTTTTATCGACGAGATTGATGCTGTTGGCCGGCACCGGGGTGCGGGTCTGGGCGGCGGTCACGACGAACGTGAACAGACCCTTAATCAGCTGCTGGTAGAGATGGACGGCTTCGAAGGCAATGAAGGCATCATCGTGATTGCGGCAACCAACCGCCCTGATGTGCTCGATCCGGCCTTGCTGAGGCCTGGGCGTTTCGATCGGCAGGTGGTAGTGCCCTTGCCCGATGTCCGCGGCCGCGAACAAATCCTGCGCGTGCATATGCGCAAGGTGCCTGTTGGAGACGATGTCCGTCCCGGGATTATTGCGCGCGGGACGCCCGGCTTTTCAGGCGCCGATCTGGCCAACCTCGTTAACGAAGCCGCCCTGTTTGCCGCGCGGGCAAATCGACGCACGGTGGGCATGGAAGAATTTGAGAAGGCGAAAGATAAGATCATGATGGGCACGGAGCGACGCTCCATGGTCATGAAT
>CAKZWQ010000024.1 GCA_937921935.1 uncultured Gammaproteobacteria bacterium
GGCACCTCGATGTCGGCTCATCACATCCTGGGGCTGTAGCAGGTCCCAAGGGTATGGCTGTTCGCCATTTAAAGTGGTACGCGAGCTGGGTTTAGAACGTCGTGAGACAGTTCGGTCCCTATCTGCCGTGGGCGTTGGAAATTTGAAGGGAGCTGCTCCTAGTACGAGAGGACCGGAGTGGACGTATCTCTGGTGTTCCGGTTGTCACGCCAGTGGCATTGCCGGGTAGCTATATACGGAAGGGATAACCGCTGAAAGCATCTAAGCGGGAAGCCCCCCCTAAGATTAGATTTCCCTGGGGATTCGATCCCCCTTAAGGGCCCTCGAAGACTACGAGGTTGATAGGCTGGGTGTGGAAGTTCAGTAATGGATGAAGCTAACCAGTACTAATTGCCCGTGCGGCTTGGCCATATAAACTCAAGCAACTTGTATTAATGCAGTCTTAATTCGTCAAAACAAAATTCAGATCGGTTGTTCCAGTGGAGCAACCGAACCAGTTAGCTTTGCCTGGCGGCCATAGCGGGCGGGAACCACCCGATCCCATTCCGAACTCGGAAGTGAAAACGCCCAGCGCCGATGGTAGTGTGGGGTCTCCCCATGTGAGAGTAGGTCACCGCCAGGCTTCTAATACCAATGCCCCCGCCGAAGACTCGGCGGGGGCATTTTTTTATCAGCCTTTCCTTCAGCCTGTCGGCTGATCAGCTACCTGCCTGGGGCTTCACACGTCTTGCAGGAGCTTGTCCCTCAAGTACTTGAAGTTCGCCCACCTCTTGAAGACCGACAGCTTGTAATCGCAGCCGGGCGGCATGATGTTGCCTTCCAGGTAAACCGGGCCATCTTCCGTCAGGATTACATCCCAACTGATCTCGACATGCGCCGGCAATTTATTGTGCATGGCAATGCAGGCCTCGATCACACCGTCCATTTCCGGCACAGGCACACCGGTCAGTTTGCCGTCACTCTGCGGGCGAATCGGCTGGCCGATTGTGCCGTCTTCGTAGTTAAACAGGTAGGTATCCAGATCGAAGTAGGCGGTCGAATTTGAACCTTCCGGCGCCGGCAGGAACACAGCCGAAAGCAGCTCAGCATCGTCTTTCGCATTGAAGGTCATCACCCGAACGCTGCTGACCGGAAACGGCTTGCGTGCGACTTCGAGCTTTTCGACCACCGCCCGCGTTCGGGAACCGCCATGGTAGGTATCGTTGATCCACTTCTTGAGCTCCTCCGGCGTATAAGTCGATGCCTCACCAGGTTGCTTCTCCGGATCATCGCAGTGATACACGCCATTCTCTTCGTCCCAGGTCATGGTGCGCAGGTAGTTGCCGCCACCGCCGGTGGCGGGCTTGATTACGAAGGAATCGCGCGGAATTTCGCCGTTGATGCGGCCATCAGTAATCACCGTGTATTCGATCGTGGCGCGATGCCCGTCAGGCAGGTTCTCACTGAAAAAGTCATTCCAGAAGATCTTCGAGGAATGCTTAATCGCCATAATCGGATCCCAGTCCATGCGATGCTGCTTGTAACTGTGCAGCGTAAACATGGTAACCAGCATGACGTTGTAGTTGGACCAGCCCATGAACTTGAATGGTTTAAACATGGCCGGAAACTCAATCCCGATCGATTTCATAAACGGGGGCGCCACGGCAACCGCCAGCATCGACACGAACGGGGTCAGTAACATCATGAACGGCGTCAGGATAAAGAAGAGCGGTCCGGCTACCTTGCCCATCTCTTCGGTGCCCGTGCGGTAAACCAGGCTGGTATAGAACCGCCGCATACCATGGAAGGTTACGATTGGGTGCCTGAACACCAGCCCGTAATAAGCCCGCCAGACGCGGAGGGTATCCCGCCAGTAGCCCTGGTACTGCCAGTTGACCGCATCCGGCTGACCGAGGCGCGCAAAGTAATCGGGCCACACAGGCTTCCGGGATATACCTTCGCTGGACTTCGCTGTCTTTTCTGAACTTTGGCCGGTACCGTTCCCTTGCGCGGGCTCGCTCACTTTGTTCAGGCTGGATTCTGTAATTTTTGCCGCGACCTGCTCATTGGTCGCTTCGGCCACGGGTTCCTGGGGAGATGCCTTCATGGTTGAATTTCCTCTAATTAATTGTCAGGCGAGTTTCACCGCCCCAACGCCAATTCAGACCGAGTATTAGCCAAGCCTGACCCTGAGTTAACCCGTAGTTACCGAAGTGCCCGGGCGCCTTTGCAGCGGGCTTCCCGATAAACAACTGTACCGCTCAGCTCCGAGCAGCCGGTATCGGGAAAAAAGACTACAAAACAAAGATCTACGTTTTTCTAGCGCCTGTATAGGTACTTTCCGCGAGCCAAATAAAGCAATATCGAGTGTACACATGTGCACTTCTGTTATATAAGGTAACTGTAGTGGGGTTTCATCAGGAAGCAAGGAGTAGGTAATGACGACCATCGACCAGACACCTCGGAAAGACGACACAGCCCAGGGTTTCACAGGGCTTTTCAAGAGTGGAGTGCAGATGGGGCTGGGCGTAGCTGAATACATGCATCAGGCCGCCGTGGAGATTCCGTTAAACATGCTCCCGGTAATCGGCGTCTCTGATGAGCAGACCACAGCGCTGAAGGATAAGCATCGGAACCTGCTGCGCGGCATGTATGGCTCGATCGGTTCCGTCACCTCGCAATTCGTCGAAGTCGGCAAGAAACAGGCAGGATTGCTTGCTGCCGGCATTAGCAAGCTTGCAGAGGATGAACGTCCTGTCGAGAAAGTTTCGCAAGCGACAGGCCAGGAGGAATAACGGGCGCTTCTGCACCAGGCCTTTTGCCCGGGGAGTATGAGCAGGTACCGTGCCTTTTGGGTATACGGCCACACGGGGGCTTGGCCCCGTGTGGCTGTCGGTGAGACACGACATGAGGCGACAGGTCGTGCCGGATACAGAGTGAGGTAGTTCTTATTCGAGTGCCGAAACAAATATTGTGTGACGTCGAGATTCGCTGGCCTGAGGCCCTGTGGGTGCTTGGCGCACACGCCTATGCGCTTCTGGTCCCACTGGCGATGTTAGTCGCGGTCAATGTCTACTGGGACTATCTGTACGCCACCACCTACAACCCCTTTCTGTTCTACATCGCAGGCGCGCTGCTCTGCCTGGGCAGCGCTTTCGAGGTTGCCCAGAATGCGATCGACCGCTGGTATCTCACGGCGGATTCCCCGAGTGCAAACGGCATGGGGTTCAGTGACTTTCTCTTTTATTGGTTCGTGACTGCCGGCCAGGCGGTTTGTGCTATCGCCATCGGCGGTGATGCCCCCTGGGTTGTCTTGATCGCGCTGGGGGCGGTGCTTATCTATCCGGTCTGCTATCTGTCCCAGGTCGCACATTTTGCGCCGCTGGGCATCGCGAACTTCCTCGCCGTCTACCTGGCTTACCAGGCCTTCGGCGATCCGATCATTTTTCTTCAGCTCTTGTTAGCGGCAGTCACGCTGTACTTTTTCGAGGCCTTGCTAAGAACCGGTGCCCAGGTCATGCACGGTTTCACGACCTTGACGGCCTCCTCGGGGGTCTGGTTCTTTGTCTGCGCGCTGAGTAACGGCGCCGCCGGAATGACGAATAGCTGGATTTTCTCAGCCTCGATCGCACTCGTGACTGTGGTAGCGGGAATCGCCCTGTGGCCTGCATTAGTCAGGCTTCCGGCGAGTCCGCGAATCATCCGCCAACAAGCTGTCGGCGCATGAGGAGAGTCAGCACTGGCAAGCCCAGAGGATTGCTAATTTTTGTTTTCAGTGGAAGAGGAGAGTTCAATGGCCAAGCTAAACTTTAAGGAAAATGCGGAAGCGATTTTCGACAAGAGTGTTTCGGCGACACCTTTGCCCTTTCGAAGCAACACGAAGAACGGCCTCACCAAACTGCTGATAGAGCAGTTTGGTGAAAAGGGCGAAATTACGGAGGAGCGGATAGTTCAGGTTATCAAGGAGAACACGCCGAAATTATTTCTTGGACGCGGCATGGATGCAATCAAGCCATTGCTTAGCGATCCATCGCTGGCCGACATTTGACTATTGTGAGGGCCCTCCCTGGCCTCCTTCCCGGCCCAGACTTACTTCGATTTGTCGGGCCCGTCTTCACTGTCTGGGCCAAAGGGTCCGAACTGGTGGGCAACAGAATTAATGGCGCTATAGAGGTCAACAATCATATGTTGGCTCTTGTCCCGGATCATGTCGATTTTGTCCTGGGGTGCGCCCATTCCTTCCAGCATATTCAGCGGAATCTCAAAAGCCCGCTTGTGGATATCTTCCGCCGCGCTAATGCCAGACTTGAAAGCATGTTCGAGAAATCCATGGGATTCACCAGCAGGGTTGGTGTCGGCCTGGCCGGCGCTTTTAGATTCTTTTGAACTCATATCTGTCTCCTGTCTATCAGGGATGTGATGCCCTATTTCTTGGGCGCCGGAGCAGTAAATACCCCAATTGGCTGCGTGTGTATACTGAATTGTACGTAGGCGACCTTGAGGAGCACGAGTCCCGGTCGCATGGAACAGATTGTTCTGCCCCCTGTTTTTTGGCTATGGCACCGCTACTGCTCCGCGCGGCGCCGGGCGCCTTGGAAATTGGCGTACAACTGTATATGGAGACCTGTTCGACGCAAGCGCAGCGTTCACGGAGCAACAAGGGGACAAATTGGCGGTCAGAGCGGAAAAAAAGGCAAGAACGCGCAACCGGCTAATTGACTCGGCCCTCGCGATCATAGGCGTTGGCGCGAATTTTGCGTCTATCAGCCTGCGGGAGGTTGCCAAGACAGCCGGCGTCGTACCGACGTCTTTCTATCGCCACTTCGGTGATATGGAGGAACTCGGGCTGGCCATCGTCGATGAGCTCGGTCTCAATCTGCGCCGGCTCATGCGCGGCTCCTTCGACGCCAAGGAGTCGCTGGATGACATCATCCAACACTGCACGGAAGCCTATTTTGACTATGTTCAGGACAATGCAAATCTGTTGCAGTTCGTGAACCAGTCCCGGACGGGCGGCACCGAAGCCTTGCAGAATGCGATTCGCAACGAATTGCAGTTCTTGAGCGGCCGTATTGCAATTGAATTGAGCGTTCTATTGCCCGAATCGAATGCCCAGGATCGAGATATCATCGGCCGACTGGTCGTGTCTACTCTGATGGAGAATACGACTAATTTGCTTGCCATTCCGAGTGAGAGCAGCTCCCTTCGTGAGGAATTAAAGCAGTGCACAGTAGACCAGATTCACATCATCATGTTGGGCGCAAAGCAATGGCGATCCGGTCAGGAATCCTGAGGGCGCTTACATGAGCTTCGCTGGCAAAGCCGGGAAGTTTAATGATCTCGTGCAGGCATCATTTCGCAATGCGATGGATGCTGTAGAGAGCCTTCACCAGGCGACCGCCGAAATACCCCTCGATGTACTGAAAGAATTAGGCTACCCGGATGACAAGGCCGAAACCTTAAAGGAGTCTCATCGCCGGATTCTCAGGATTGTTTACGGTGGTATCTGCAGTGCGCAGGAGGATCTTGGCGATTTGGTGGTGAAACAGTTCGGAGAACTCGGCCAGTTCGCAAGCGGGCTTGCCGAATCCGGGCCGACTTCAACTACCGGCGTGCAAAGGAGCAAAGCAAGCAGGAAGACTCCCCTTGCGAAGAGCAGCAAACCGGCCATACAAGCTGCGCCGGGAAGCAGTGCCCAAGCCGCCAAAGCCCCAAAGCACGCCAAAGCTGCCGGCTGATGTACCACATCGCGCTAGTCAGTCAAAAGCTGGGCCAGCCAGGCTCTCCTTAACCCTATGACAAGAAAGAGCAGGCCAGCGGCCTGCTCTTTCTGACTTCCTGCTGGTGCCAGGCTGGGCTTCTGCTGCCGATAAGCTGTCCGCCGTCCTGCCCGTGCTGCGCTATACAGACCTGAGCTGAACCTTCGGACCCTGCGTGGCTCGACCTGTACCCGCCACCGCGGATTTCGCCGCCTTTGCGGAAGCAGCCGAAGTCTTGGCTGCGGTCTTTGTTACTCCGATCGGTACGGCTTTCCGTGCCGCAGCTTTAGCCTTGGCTTTGGCCTTTGGCGCCGCAGCTTTAGGTTTGGACTTGGACTTGGCCTTGGGCGCCGCCGCTTTAGGCTTGGCTTTGGCTTTGGCCTTGGGTGCTGCAGCTTTAGCCTTGGCCTTGGCTTTGGGCGCCGCAGCTTTAGGTTTGGACTTGGCCTGTTTGGCTTCCGATCCCGCAGCCTCCTGCAGCTTGTCTACCAGGCTGCCCATGAGCCTTCCGGGTGCACCAGCGGCATCGCCGAACTTCACCGTGAAGCCGTCGAGTTTTTTATACATGCCTCCGATGAACCTGCGGTTCAGGTCCTTGGCCGACTGCATCTTGTCCGGCGCCATGCCGATATCCTCAAAGAAAGTCAGCGGGATATCGACAACTGAGATCTGCGCTTTCTCGGCAGCCCGCAGAAACCCGATCGATTCAATCGCCGGTTTCCTGGCTTTATCAGCCGTTCTCGCTGTTGTCTGATCTTTGCTTGTCATGCTATTGCCCTCCGCGCGTGAAACGGTTTGCCAACTCTGTGCCAACAATCTTCACTGAATCGGCAACCTCCTGGTCTGTCGCCAGAATCCATTTATACCCTAGCGGGTGTACAAGTGTATACTGATATATACGTATTCGGCAGCCATAAGCACCCTCGCTATGATTATTAATGCTTTTAAAACAACAAGTTGACAACTTCTTGCCATTTTTTTCGTGAAGTACAAATGTACGCCGGAAAACAGAATTCGGACTGTCGGCCAGCCTGGCCAGGCGCGATCGAACTCGCTGCTTCAATTTCCTTCGATAGGCTGGCTGACGCGGGCCATCTCAGGTTCCTGCTGTGGCTCCTGGCCTTGAGATCAGCCCTGGTCTACGCAGCCGGTCTGTGAGGTATTTTCTGGACTGGAAAGGCTTCGCCAACAGGCTGCCGTCCGTACTTTCCACGGCATGGCCCCGTGCGCTACTGCTCTAGAATCTGGAGTCGCGAAGCTTGGACCCACGAAAGCATGTCAGTCATTGAGATCAAAAAAGCCTTCACCATGCCCAGACGTGAACTGAAGGGCGAGCTGGACGAGTTGGCGCGCAAACTCGAGCAACAGTTCCAGCTGAATTGTGAATGGCATTCAGATGATTGCCTGGAGTTTCGGCGCAGCGGTGCTCAGGGGCGGATCGACATAGGTGAGGATGAAATCGAGCTAAGGATCACCCTCGGGATACTCATGGAGCTGTTCCGCGGGACCATCGAACAAGGAATCGCAGAATTTGTCGATGAACATATCTATTAGCTGAGCCTGTCAATACGAGCTTAGGGCAGGTTTGCAGCGAAGCAGAAGCTATTCGACAGGCTTCTTCCGCCCTTGTGTCAGGCTGGCTAACTGACTTTGTCTACGAGCGATACCAGCAGCGCACCGAATTGCTCAAGGTGTCGCGATGCGAGGAAGTCCTTTTTGACTCGTTCCTTTGCTTTTCGGCCCATAGACTCTAATTGAGGCAAATCGTTTAGCAGGTGCAAAATGGCTTTGCCGAACTCTTCGAGATTGGTGGGGTCCTCCACTAGTAGCCCCGATACACCGTGCTCAATCTGATCCTTGATTCCACCGACAGCGCTACCGACAAGTGGCGTTGATTTCCACATTGCTTCGGAAACCGTCAGGCCGAAACCTTCTCTCAGGCTCTTTTGGGTCACCACCTTTGCATGGCGTTGCAAGGCATTGACGATCGCCGCATTCTCCTCGATATCGATCATTGGCAAGCAAACAAGCTGGATCCGGCTGCGCGCCTCATTTGGAAGCTTGCGCCATGCGGTCACCACTGCCTCGTAGACTGCGACCTGCTCCGGATCATCCGCAACGCCGTTGACGACGGGCCCCACGAGTGAAAGATGAGCCTTCCCCGAGCTAGCTACAAAATTGGCGAATCCTTCGAGTACACCTTGCATATCCTTTAGCCGGTCCCACCTGGAAACCTGGCACACGAGAGGGGTAGTAGCAGAAGGCGGTGCCCCTGTGCGAAGGATATCGGCAGCGCCCTGGACTTGCGCCGTGGTTCCATCCGTCCGCACATAAGTGGGCGGTGCCTTTATGCCGTCTGCCGCGATGATGCCCGCCTGTGCGAGTATGGCTTGAGCTGTGGCGGTATCCATGCCGTTGTTCTTGGAGGAAAACGGGTCGATTGATGGTGAGATAATGCACAAGCGGTTTTCATCGAGCCAATCCGGCGCATAACATTTGCGTGAGAAAATATAGGCGTGCGCATCCTTGATATATGTCTTGAGAAAATCCCACGTTCTATCGGCCACATCGCTTTGGCCGTCGAGGCCGATGTGACAGCGCCACACGACAATTGCGCCTTGAGCCAGAACAGTTCTAATCATGCCTGCGGTCTGAGGGTCGTGAAGGATGACGATATCTTCCGCCTTCACTTCACTAACTAATGCTGCCGCATTCTGCTCGCAGATCTTCTGGTAATGCGCATGTTCGTCTGTTCCCAAGGGCCCATTGTCGCCGGTCGAACCGTGGATGCCGTTGTGAAGCCGTTTGGTAATTTTGAAAAAATCCGAATCCCCCGAAGTCACCAACCAACGCACGTCGATTCCTGCACCACGTCCATAGGCAAGTATGGTCTGGAGCATTTCTGCAACACCGCCACCTGCTGCCGAAGAGTTAACGTTCCACACTGTTCGGTGTTCGAGACAAGCAGCCGCCAAGCCACCAAGCTCAATCAGCCGGTCTGTTGCTTCTTCTCCAATGAGGGGCCGGAATTTTTCTACGGATTCCGGATTGATTTGTACCTGGGAAAGAATCGCTGTTTTCCTGTCCTATCAGTCAATGGGGGGGGTCCAGGCTCGCGGAAACCACGTATATGTGTTTCCCGAAAGCAGTTCCAGAATCCTGATATTGGAATCAACCTGGACGGTGGATTGTTGCCGCGCCGAATTCTTTATGCGTTTAATCCGGGCACACACTCCACGCAGTGGACATTGGCCCGCCTGCTTGACGTAATAATCATCTTGGCAACGGCCAATCGTCGAAGCAGATGATTGCGCAGAGTAATGGCTTGGACAAGGGCGGCAAGTTCCGCAATATCCCGCGGGGCGTCTGGGCGCTTGGCTTTGTCAGTCTGTTCATGGATATCTCGTCGGAGATGGTCCACAGCCTCCTGCCCGTGTTTTTTGTTTCCGTGATTGGTATGAGCTATGCGGCCGTCGGCTTGGTTGAAGGCATTGCCCAGGCTATCGCGCTTGGCACCAAGGTTTTTTCCGGCGTGCTCAGCGATTATCTCGGCCGACGTAAATCGCTGGCACTGGCAGGCTATGGCCTGGCAGCGCTGACCAAGCCCGTTTTCGCCCTGGCATCGACGGCAGGCTGGATTATTTCGGCACGCTTCCTCGACCGCGTCGGTAAAGGCATTCGTGGTGCGCCTCGCGACGCACTCATCGCCGACATAACGCCCGAGGCCGCGCGAGGCGCGAGCTATGGCCTGCGTCAGTCCCTCGACTCCGCAGGTGCGTTTATCGGGCCTTTGATTGCATTGATGCTGATGGCGCTGCTGGCCGGCGACATTCGTGCTGTGTTCTGGTTTGCGGTAATCCCGGCCGTGATCTCCGTGCTCGTGTTGTGGTTTGGTGTGCATGAGCCCCGTCGGCACAGCGACGAATCCAAACCCCGGCTGCAACTCAAAGACGTTAAGAAACTCGGTAAGTCCTATTGGATCATTGTTCTTATTGGTGCCGCATTGATGCTGGCGGGGTTCAGTGAGGCGTTCCTGGTATTGCGTGCCCAGCAGATCGGCCTGCGGCTGAGCCTGATTCCGATGGTCTTCATTGTCATGAACGTGGTGTATACCCTGTCGGCTTATCCGGCCGGGTTGCTTTCCGATCGCGCGGGGAGACCCAGCTTGATTATTGCCGGATTCATTGTTTTGATCTGTGCTGACATCGTCCTCGCATTGGCAGACGGTATCTGGCAAGTCATGTTGGGCGTCGTCCTGTGGGGGCTTTACATGGGGCTCACGCAAGGCGTGCTGACGGCGCTAGTCGCCGATAAGGCGCCGGCCGAAATGCGCGGTACAGCATTTGGAGTATTTAATCTTGTCAGCGGTATTGCCCTCCTGTTCGCGAGCGCAATTGCAGGACTCCTATGGGACCGTTTAGGACCTTCGGCCCCGTTCCTGGCGAGTGCGATCCTGGCCACGATTGCGCTAAGTGGCTGGGTCCTGCTAAGTCGCCGAGGCAAAAGAATTTAGCCCCTGACCCACGCCCCCGTCAGGCAAATTGCCGGCAAGGGGTTCAAATTTTCTGCGAAGATGATCTCTCGAATTCTATCCGCACCGGACGAATGTCGCTGTTAGTCCGCATGAGGCTGGAGAGCGTGGCTTATCGGGCGGTTGGCGAAAACGGGGCTTATTTCTGAGAAAGAACCAAGTGACCCTCGGCCATGGCTATTGAGGTTTCTCCCGACCCGCCCGAACTGACTATTGAAGTCAGCCCCACCAATGCGACGAGCAGCAACGCGGCCAGCCGTGCCGGGCGGGATGCACCGGCAAGCTGCGAGGGTCCGTCGGTATTCAGCCGGAACAATGCCCTGCAGGCGATCATGTAGGCTGTGGCGCAGCCGAGCATCAGAAACAGCACATCTATTCTGTCGAACCGGCCAGTCAGGAAATGACTCGACACATTCTCAAGGATCAGGAAATTACCAAACCAGTCGGGCAGAGCGGCGGCAATCTGGGCTGCCACCGAATCTAACTGCGCAAGTTCAAAAAAGAGCTCGGCAACAAACCAGCCGATGCACATAAGCGCCATATGGCGTCGCCCGGCGATCACTACAATAAATAGAGCAAAAGCAAGAGCGTGAAGAAATGCAGGAAGATAATTACTGAGGCTCCCGAACAGCAAAGGGGTTGCTTCCGCGAACTGCCAGGAGTCTGGAACAAAATATACGGCCGTAGCTGGCCTGTCGAAGACGTAAATCAGAATGCCGACGGCCAGCGCGACACATCCAACTGCGACCATAAACCGTTGCGACTGCCTGCGCGTTTCCACTTCGGGTGTCATGTCATTGCTACTGCGGTTCAAGCTCTGACCCTGCGAAAATTATCGCCTCGTGGCGCCGCCAAGAGCGGCGGGGAAGAACGCAGTTTAAGCTTACCTAGTCGGGTTCCTTATATAAGGATACCGGACGAGCTGGAGTTTTGCAGCGTGCTGCTCCTGCTACACCAAGGCCCGGAAATTAAAAAGAATGACCCCGCAGGCTGGCCGCACTTCTTCCAAACAAGCGCTGAGCCTGCTATTTCCTGCCTCTATTGAGGAGTCGGTCAGGCTGGTGGTGACTCGACCGATCCTGTTGTCCCCGGCATAATGCGGCCACGCCCTTCAAGGTGCTTTCTTGTCCAATGACCACCGAACTTCCCTTTGACGACTACCGTGCCTCCCACCTGGGCAAGGGCGGCGAGTATCACGACAAGTTCTCTCGATTCGCCTATACCTCGGTGATCTGGGATCTTGAACAGCGGCAGATGCTGGATTTGGTCGCTGCCCAGTTCGCGGATCCTGGTTCAACCCGGCATATGGATTTCGCGTGCGGAACCGGGCGCATCCTTGCTTTGCTGGAACCCGCCGTTGGGAATTCAACCGGCGTCGATATTTCAGACTCCATGTTGGCGGTCGCCGGGGAACGGGCGATGAAAGCGCGACTGATTTGTACAGACTTGACCCGCTCGCAGGAACTGGCTGGTGAGCAGTTCGATCTAATTACCAGCTTCCGCCTGTTTCCCAACGCCGAGCCCCAGTTGCGGGAGGAAGTCATGGCGCAATTAAGTCGGCGACTGGCGCCCGGCGGCCGGCTGATTTTTAATAATCACAAGCGCTGCGGCAGTCTGGCCTTTCGGTGGCGCAGCTTCCTGACGCGGATTGGCCTGAAGCGAAAAAAGAAACCGCTGCACTGCATGTCCGATGAAGAGGCTGTCAAGCTTGCGGCCCGCCACGGTCTGGAACTGGTGACCGAGAGGCATCTTGGCGTGCTGCCGATTCTGCGTCCCAAACGACCGCTACTGCCCAAGGCGTTCATGCGCTGGGTGGAGGCATGGGCGGCGACCAAGCCAGGCCTTGCCCGTCATGCCGCCTTCAAGATCTATGTCTTCCAGCTCGCCGCCGCAGCCGACTGATACCTCTGATCCATGCTTATCGAGCTGATCGGCCCATCGGGGATTGGCAAGACGACAGTGCTCAGGGAGCTGGCCGCCACGCCCGTCGGTCAGCGCGCGGATTTTCTGAGCTACGAGGATTACGTTGTCCAGCGACGGGCCGAAGCTGACGACAAACATGGCGAGGAACCGTCTATCCTGCCGCTGTTCTGGCGCCACCCGCGTTTTGTTCAAGCGGTTATGACGCTGGCATTTTTGCACGGCCCTCCTGTCAAGAGGCGCTTGCGGAAAGCTCTGCGGTGTCTTGCCAGCCTGGCAATTGCCCAGGAGCTGCGTGCCCGTTACCCCGATAAAGTCATTGTTATTGATAATGGCTTTACCCAGACTCTGTGGTCACTCGTGGTCGAGTCCCGGGCGCTACGTGGCCAAGATAAGATTGCTACAGCTATGGCTTGCTACTACGAGCTTGTCGGTCAGCAAGGCATACGCTTGCTGGTTGATGACGAGCATATTAAAGCGCGGGTATTTTCCCGGGAGTCCGCGGGCCGCTTTAATCGTAATGCTGGAGAAACAGAGCGGGAGGCCTACGGAAAATGGCTGGGCTTCTTCCGCGAGATTGTTGCCCAGGCCCCTGCAGGCATGATAGTGGCCGAAGTCGAAGGCCAGCAATCGCCTGAGGCTGTTGCCGCCGCCATAGCCCATACTATAGAAAACCTAGACAGATCCGTGTGAACAATTGACGACCGTGAGGAAGCCAGCATGAGCGACACACCATCCGAAATCGCTGAACAACGCTATACCCGTAAGGTACTGGAGGCCGTCATTCGCATCGGCCTGATCGTTCTGTTGGCCCTGTGGAGTTTTCAGATATTCAGTCCCTTCCTGGGTCCGGTCGTCTGGGGGATGATCATTGCCATTGCCACGCATCGACTCTTTACTCGTCTGGAGAGCGCAGTGGGCGGGCGATCGGGTCTTGCAGCCACGCTGTTCGTCTTGCTGGCCCTGATCGTGCTTATTACGCCCACGCTCATGTTGAGCGAGTCGATCATGACGAGCGCCCAAGGTTTTTCGGCACAACTGGAGGCCGGCACCGTGAAGGTACCGCCGCCGCCTGAGCGGGTTGCGGAGCTGCCGATTATCGGTGAGCAGGTATATAGGACCTGGAGTTCTGCATCCAGCAATCTGGAGGGCGTTCTTGACGACTTTCAGCCGCAGATCAAGACTTTTTCCACCTGGCTGCTGTCCCGGGCGCTGGGCGCCGGGGTCGAGATTTTGCTGTTTGTCCTGTCCATCATTATTGCGGCGATTTTCCTGGCCAATGCGCAGGCCTGTGCAGGCATGGCTGAATCAATTTGTGTGCGGCTGGCAGGGGAAAGGGGCGCCAGGCTGATTGATCTTGGCCGCGATACCATACTAAGCGTCGCCCGCGGTGTGCTGGGCATCGCTGTGATCCAGACTTTTTTCCTGGCCATCGGCCTGATTGCTGCCAATGTGCCGGCTGCGGGCGTGTTGTCTCTTATCGTGTTGTTATTCGCTGTTGCCCAGATACCCATGTTGTTGCTGTTCCTGCCAATTATCGCCTATGTATTTGCTACGGCTGATACCGTCATCGCGATCCCCTTTGCGATCTGGTCAGTGTTCTTTTCCTTCGCCGATGGATTCCTCAAGCCGCTGTTGCTCGGGCGTGGTCTGGAAGTGCCCATGCCGGTCATTCTGATCGGCGTGATTGGCGGGATGCTCGCCAGCGGCATAATTGGCCTGTTCGTCGGCCCCATCGTGCTGGCGGTCAGCTACAAGCTATTTACGATCTGGCTCGGTGAAGACTCTGCACCACTGGAAGAAGAATCCAGCCCTGCTTGATTATCCCTGCCTTAGCTTGAGGTAGTGCGCCATCAGGCCCTGGGTAGAGCTGTCGTGCCTGCCGGTGTCGGCACCGCTCTGCAGTTCCGGGAGGATCGTCTGGGCAAGCTCCTTGCCCAGTTCGACGCCCATCTGATCGAATGAATTGATATCCCATATAACGCCCTGGCAGAAGATCTTGTGCTCATAAAGCGCAATCAGCGTGCCGAGCATCGCAGGGCTGAGTAGCGGGTACAGAAAAGAGTTCGACGGACGGTTGCCAGAGAAAGTCGTCGCGGCAACCAGAGTTTCCAGTTCCTCGCCCGTCTTGCCCCGTGCCACCAGAAGCTCGCGGGCCTGCTCGGCGCTCCGTCCGCGCATCAGCGCTTCGGGTTGGGCGAGGAAATTGGCCATCAGAATTTCATGATGGTTGCCGATGTCATTGTGACTGCGGGCGCTGGCCAGGAAATCGCAGGGCACCAGGGGGGTTCCCTGGTGCAGGAGTTGATAGAAGGCGTGCTGACCATTGGTGCCTGGTTGTCCCCAGATAACAGGGCCAGTAGCGATATCTACGGGCTTGCCGTTGTTGGTCACACTCTTGCCATTGCTCTCCATGTCCGCCTGCTGCAGATAATCTGCGAACAACGCCAGGTATTCATCGTAGGGCAGTACCGCATGACTGCCGGCGTGAAAAAAATTGTTGTACCAGATGCCCAGTAAGGCCATCAGGACAGGAATGTTCTGCTCGAAAGGCGCGCTGCGGAAATGTTTGTCTGCATGATGAGCGCCGGATAAAAGCGCTTCAAAATTGTCCATGCCGATATAGATTGCGATGGACAAACCGATGGCTGACCATAGAGAGTATCGGCCGCCTACCCAGTCCCAGAACTCAAACATATTGGCTGGATCAATACCGAACTGGCCCACGGCTTCGGTGTTCGTTGACATGGCCGCGAAGTGCTGAGCGATTTGCTTTTCCGTTGCGCCACTGTCCAGGAACCACTGCCGCGCCGTGCGGGCATTGGTCATGGTTTCCAGGGTGGTGAAGGTCTTTGATGCAATGAGAAAAAGCGTCGTTTCCGCATTGAGATCGCGGAGAGTTTCAGCCAGATCAGAGCCATCAACATTAGAAACAAAGTGCACGCGAATATCAGGATCGGCGTACGGCTTGAGGGCGCCGCAAACCATTTTCGGTCCGAGATCAGAGCCGCCAATGCCAATATTGACGACATCCTTGATGCGCTGGCCTGAGTGCCCGCGATGTTGCCCGTTGCGAACCGCTTCGCTGAAGCCTCGCATTCGCTTGAGTACCGCATTGATGCCTGGCATGACATCCAGCCCATCGACCTCGATGGGCTCATTGCTTCGATTTCTCAGCGCCACATGCAGAACGGCGCGGTTCTCCGTTGCATTGACAGGCAGGCCGTTGAACATGGCCTGAACACGCGCCTCCAGGCCCCCTTGCCGTGCCAGCGCGATCAATTGGCGCATGACCTGGGCATCTATGCGGTTTTTTGAGTAGTCGAACAGCAGGTCATCAAGCTGAACGGAGAAGTGTTGGAAGCGCTCCGGATCGGCTGCAAACAAAGCCTGCATGGGTGAATCTTCCATCCGCTCATGCAGTTTGGCCAGTCGCTGCCAGGCGGGTAGGTCTGTTGGAGATGCCATGTACGTGGGGGCTTTTCTTGCTCGTGCGGGGGTCGCGATTCTATGCGGGCTAATCCTATCAGGCTGGGGCGGCCCTGCGCTGGGATGCTGCCTGCTGGCGGGACATGGCCCTTCTGTGGCATCTTAATCAGCAGGCGTTCACCGTGGTTGAGAATTGGCCGCCACGGACGAACATGCTTTTTGTCGTTCGGCCAGTGTCAGAGGTAAGAGCCTATGGATCCCCTATTGGTCCTCATCGTAGCCGCGCTTATTGCCGTCATCATCACCATGATGATGGGGCTGGTGACAATGGGGGCCGGCGACAGCCGCATGCCGCCAAAATTAGGCAACCGCCTGATGTGGGCTCGAGTCGGTTTGCAGGGCTTCGCCATTCTCCTTTTGTTTGCTGCGATTCTTCTAAAGTAAAAAAAAGGCACCGCCTCGTTTGCCCTGCACTGAACCTGACCCGATGGAGATCTGAACAATCGTGACTACGCAGGACCAGCAGTTTTTTGACACCTTCACCCTCGTCATGGGTGGTCTGGTTGCCGTCGCGGTCGCCATCCTCATCCTGGCACTGTTCCAGGGGGGGGATAGTCAGCGCGACGCTCGTATGGCCGACCCGGCTTATCAGGCAAAAGTTCTGGAACGCATTCGTCCCCTGGGTCGTGTGCGTTTGCCGGGCGATGAGGCGGAGGCAGCCCAGGCTGCGGTGACGGTGACTGCAGCTCAGCCCGTTGCTACGGTGAGAACCGGAGCCCAGGTCTACAACGAAGCCTGCGTCGCCTGTCATGGCAATGGTATCGGCGGCGCGCCCAAGTTGGGTGACACCGGAGCATGGGGCGCAAGGATTGCCCAGGGTTTGCCGGTGATTCAGGGGCATGCCCTTGAGGGCTATACCGGTGCCCAGGGCTATATGCCGCCCAAGGGCGGGCGCCTGGATATGTCTGACGAGGAAATACTCGGGGCTGTGGACTACATGCTGAGCGAGTCCAGCTAGCTCTTTGCCCGCGACCCGTCCCGGGCCGCGATTTCTCCCCCTTTCCATAAATCCCCGGGCCAGCAGGGCCAGGCCGCCGTCCTGCCTGGCTCTGGGGCGCCGGCACGCTATTGTTGCGTCGCAGCGAGCGTTTCCTGCACCGAATAGGGTAGGGTATTGGCAACCGCAGCGCCGAGGCAGACAGCCACAGGCGCCAGGGCTCGAGTCACGTAAAGGGGACAAGGACGTTTCGAGACACCCGCTCTGCGGCGTTGCGTCATTGCACAATCCCGATAGGGAGGTGCAGCAACGTGCAAGGGGTAAATGAATGAAGTGTCTTTATTTTCTTTCTCCGGACCTTGTCAGTACGCGCCGCGTTTCTGACGATCTCCATCAAGCCGGTATTGATGATTGGTTTATCCATGTCGTCAGCAAAGATGAAGCCGGTCTGCAAAAAGAACGCATTCACTCAAGCAACTGGCTTGAAACCAAGGACTTGCTGCGCGATGGTTTCATCGGCGCCAACATCGGTTTCATTCTGGGTGTACTGGGTGCGGGCCTGGCGATGTACTTGCAGCCTTTTGGTCCCGACATGCCAAGCTTCGTTTACATCCTGATTATCGCCTTCGCTACTTGCTTTGGCGCGTGGGAGGGTGGTTTGTTAGGCGTAGCCAGTGAGAACCGCAAACTGGCGCGGTTCCACGATGAAATAGAGGCCGGCAAATTTCTCATCCTGATCTACGCTCAGAAGGGGCAGGGTGAAGCGGTTAAGGCAATGATGCAGCAACGGCATCCTGAAGCCTCGCATGTTGCCACTGATGCTCATTTTGCTAATCCATTCAGTATCGTCAGGCGACGAACGGCTAGCTGAGCCCAGAAAGAAAAATCTAGTCTGACTTAATCGGGGGTGCGAATGTGGCGATAGCAATAGCGGTGATACTACTGGTCATCGGATCCGTTCTTTTCCACTTTCTCAGTCCCTGGTACTTCACGCCCCTGGCTTCCAATTGGGACACCATCGATTTAACGGTTGATATTACCTTCTGGGTAACGGGCGTCGTGTTCGTTTTGGTCAACCTGTTTATGGCCTACGCCATCATTCGCTATCGTCACCGCAAGGGACTGAAAGCCGACTACGAACCAGAAAACAAGAAACTTGAGTGGTGGTTGACAGCAATCACCACCGTGGGCGTAGTGGCCATGCTGGCGCCGGGTCTTGTTGTCTGGGCCGAGTTCGTGACCGTGCCCGAAGACGCCGGCGAGTTCGAGGCGGTGGCCCAGCAATGGCAGTGGAGTTTTCGTTTCCCGGGCGACGACGGCGTGATGGGCCAAAGTGCAGTCCGCCTGATGACGATAGAGAACCCGTTTGGCCTCGACCCTGAAGATGAAAACGGGCTGGATGATGTGCTCGTCTTCGGCAACGAGGTGCACCTGCCTGTCGGCAAGCCCATGAAGGCGCTGCTGCGGTCCAAGGATGTGCTGCATAACTTTGCCGTGCCCCAGTTTCGCGTGAAAATGGACCTGGTGCCGGGCCTGGTGACCTATCTGTGGTTTGAGCCAACCAAAGCAGGTCGTTTCGATTTGCTGTGTGAAGAGTATTGCGGCCTCGCCCATCACACCATGCGTGGCGATGTGGTGATTGAAGAGCAGGCAGACTTCGATATCTGGCTCGCCGCCCAGCCCACTTTTGCTGACACCCTGGCGATTCCGGTGGCTGACGCCACGGCGGGTCAGGCTCTGTATGCCCCGTGTGCTGCTTGCCATGGCATGCAGGGTGAAGGAAATCTGGCCCTCAATGCGCCGAAACTCAGTGGCCAGGAAGGCTGGTACCTGCGGCGCCAGCTGAATAACTACAAAAACGGCCGCCGCGGCACTGACCCGGCCGATATGTTCGGGGCTCAGATGGCAGCCATGGCCGGGACTCTCCCGAATGCTGCAGCCGTGAACAATGTGATTGCCTATATTCAGACCCTGCCTGACCTCCCGGCCGCTGCAACCATAAGTGGCGACGTGGACCGCGGTGAGAGTCTGTACCTGACCTGTGCCGCCTGCCATGGCCGCGACGCGATGGGGATCTGGTCCGTGAGTGCGCCGCGCCAGGCCGGCATGAGTGACTGGTATCTGGCCACTCAGCTACGCAATTTCAGATCGGGTTTGCGTGGAACGCACCCCCAGGATGGCTATGGTGAACAAATGGCCAGCATGTCGATGATGCTGCTCGACGATGCAGCGATTAACGACGTACTCGCTTATATCAATACGCTGCCGGTCGATGATAAACCGCGGCAAGTAGCAATCCTGGAGCAATGAGCCCGGTTGCCCCGAAAAAAGAACGCCGTCCCGAGAACGGGAATCTAGTCAGTCGGAGAGTTTGATGGCCTACGTTGCGATTGCTGATCGACCGGATGAACTGCACCATCCACACAGCTTTATTACCAAGTACGTATGGAGTCAGGACCACAAGGTCATTGCCATTCAGTACTCGATAATTGCCATTTTGGTTGGCTTGATTGCCCTTGGCTTGTCATTCGTGATGCGTCTGCAGCTGGCTTTTCCAGATACTTTTTCTTTCATTGACCCGAGCATTTATTACCAGAGCGTCACCATGCACGGCATGATCATGGTGATTTACCTGCTCACGGCGCTTTTTCTCGGTGGCTTCGGCAACTACCTGATCCCCTTGCAGCTGGGCGCACGGGATATGGTGTTCCCCTACATGAATATGCTCAGTGTCTGGGTATACCTGTTGTCCGTGATCGTGCTGCTGGCCAGTTTTTTCGTGCCGGGCGGCCCTACCGGTGCCGGCTGGACCCTTTATCCGCCGCAAGCCATTCTGCCGGGCACACCCGGCACGGACTGGGGCATTTTAATGATGCTCTTGTCCCTGGCTATTTTTATTGTCGCCTTCACCATGGGGGGGCTTAACTACGTTACGACGGTCCTCCAGGCCCGCACCCGCGGAATGACCCTGATGCGCATGCCCCTCTCAGTCTGGGGCATTTTTACGGCCACGATACTGGGCCTGCTGGCTTTTCCCGCCTTATTCGTCAGCGCCGTCATGATGAGCTTCGACAAGTTGCTCGGCACCAGTTTCTTCATCCCCGCCGTGCTGTCCATGGGGGATGTGCTGGAAACGGAGGGTGGCAGTCCGGTGCTGTTCCAGCATCTGTTCTGGTTCTTTGGCCACCCGGAGGTCTACATTGTCGCCTTGCCGGCCTTTGGCATCGTCTCGGACTTGCTGAGCGTGCATGCGCGCAAGAACATTTTTGGTTACCGGATGATGGTCTGGGCCATCGTGGCTATCGGCGGTCTTAGCTTTATCGTCTGGGCCCATCACATGTACGTCAGCGGCATGAATCCTTATTTCGGATTCTTTTTCGCCACCACCACGTTGATTATTGCCGTGCCGACGGCCATCAAGGTTTACAACTGGGTGCTGACTTTGTGGAAAGGCGATATCCATTTAACTGTGCCTATGCTGTTTGCTATTGGCTTTATCTTTACTTTCATCAATGGCGGTTTGACGGGGCTGTTTCTCGGCAACGTTGTGGTCGATCTGCCCCTGTCGGATACCTATTTCGTCGTCGCGCACTTCCACCTCGTGATGGGCGTTTCACCGGTATTGGTCGTCTGCGGGGCGATCTATCACTGGTATCCCAATATCACCGGCCGCATGTTGAATGACGGTATGGGCAAGGTGCATTTCTGGATGACCTTCATCGGCACGTATTGCATCTACTTCCCGATGTATTACCTGGGGATTCTCGGCCTGCCGCGCCGTTACTACTCCAATGGGGTAACCGATTTCATTCCTGACTCGGTATCGGCGGTTAACATTGCTATTACTGTGTCGGCGCTCATCGTCGGCCTGGCGCAGCTGCTGTTCGTGCTTAACCTCATCACCAGTCTGCGTTTCGGCAAAAAGGCCGAGCAGAACCCCTGGCGCGCAACCACCCTGGAATGGCGAACGCCGGAGTATCCGCCGGGTCACGGTAACTGGGGGCCGGAACTGCCCGGGGTTTATCGATGGGCTTATGACTACAGCGTGCCCGGTGCAGAGAAAGATTTTATTTGTCAGGACGAGCCGCCCACTGAAGGCCAGGGCGCCTGAACGGTAAATGAATAGCAGGGATTAAATCAGCCATGGGCATTCTAAAAATACTCGCTAACAAACCCTGGGAAGCCAGTGGCGAGATCGACAACCTGGAAGGTGGCGGCGTGGTCGAGGCGCCGCCGGCGCGGGTTGGCTTGTGGGCGTTCCTGGCGGTGGCCACTTCCCTATTCGGCCTGTTCAGCAGTGCCTATCATATGCGCGCGGATTATGCAGATTGGCAGCAGCTGAGTGTCCCCGCCCTGTTGTGGCTAAACACGGCGATTTTGATACTGGCCAGTGTCGCGTTCCAGTGGGCGTGGATGGCTTCACGCAACGGCCGTCTGAAGGCCGTGCGAGATGGTTTGAGTCTTGGTGGCTTGCTGACACTGGCGTTTCTGATCCTGCAGCTAGTGGCCTGGAACCAGATGATCAGTGCGGGCTTCTTTGCCCAGAGTAATCCCGCAAATGCCTTTTTCTATTTGCTGACTGGCTTGCATGGTCTGCACCTGATTGGCGGTCTTTGGGTCTGGCAGCGGACCACAAGCCGATTCTGGGCAGGCCTGGATCAGGAAGATGCCGAGCAGGTCGGCGCGTTTCGTTTGCGGGTCGAGCTTTGCGCTATTTACTGGCACTTCTTGTTGCTGGTCTGGCTCGTGCTGTTCGGCATGATGTTGTCAACTTGAGGGTTCGGAAAAGATGTCACAAGACGCAGTGTTGACAGGTTCCGGGGACGTGGCGATCCAGGAAGGTCTGGGCGGGGTGGTTGGCGACTGGTCGGCTGACAAGCAGACCTTCATCGTGCCCTGGGGCAAGGCCATGATGTGGATCTTCCTCCTCAGCGACACCTTTATTTTCAGTTGTTTCCTGATCGGCTACATGAAGGTCAGGATTTCCGCGACGGATCCCTGGCCTATTCCCAGTGAAGTCTTTGCCCTGAGCTTCGGCGGCGACCCCATTCCGCTGATCCTGATCGCCATCATGACGTTTATCCTGATTACCAGCAGCGGCACCATGGCCATGGCGGTGAATTTTGGCTATCGCCAGGATCGCAAGACAACGGCCGTATTGATGCTCATAACCGCGCTACTCGGGGCCAGCTTTGTCGGCATGCAGGCCTTTGAGTGGACCAAGCTGATCGTGGACGAAGGCGTGCGTCCCTGGAGCAACCCGATGGGCGCCGCCCAGTTTGGGTCAACCTTTTTTATGATTACCGGCTTTCACGGGCTGCATGTGTCCTGTGGTGTGATCTATCTGCTGGTTGTCGCCAAGCGGGTGTGGACGGGTTTCTATGATCGCAAGGGTACCTACGAAACTGTCGAGGTCGCGGGCCTCTACTGGCATTTCGTGGACCTGGTCTGGGTGTTTATTTTTGCGTTTTTCTATCTTTGGTAGTCCCCTCGGCCTGAGGGTATTTCTCGGCAGGGGCTAATCGGGGAGTTTTGAGTATGGCGACGGCGGAAGGTCAGCAGCATCCAATCAGTATTTACCTGTGGATTTGGGGCTTATTGTTTGTCTTGAGTTTCTTCTCCTACATGGTCGACTACGCGCAGCTGGAGGGTTACCTTCGGTGGTCACTGATTCTGCTGTTCATGTTTTTGAAAGCCGGTTTCATTATCGCGATATTCATGCACATGGCCTGGGAGCGAATGGCTCTGATTACTGCAATCCTGGGGCCGCCGCTGTTGCTGTTGGTGTTTATTGGTCTGATGGCAATCGAGGGTGATTACACTTTCCTGACCCGCTTAGAGGTCTTCTCCCAACTGCCCTTTGTGCCTGAGGTCCATCACTGAGGAAGATTTCACCAGGGCAGCCCCGGTTTTAATTTCCGGGCGCTAAGGCTGTCGAGTGCTGCGGGCGAGCATGTAGTTCCCTTGGGCCACGTGGTAAGCGATCCGCCCCTGCCTGAAGCTCTCGTGCAACAGGATCTCGTCACCGATCTCCAGTACCCGCGGTGTCTGTAGCGTATAAGGCTGCCACGCCGGCAAGCCGGCAGCATTCGGATTCCCCGTTCGGGCAAACTGTACCCAGTAAGCGCTCATCAACGCGCTGATTTCTCGGTCACGGCCGGAGATTTTTTCCAGGTCCCGTTCGGCCTCCAGGGTCTGCATGACAAAGGCGATATCGTCGGCGTGCGCAACTCCCGGTTGCCGGTCACGCCGGTCACTGGCCACGTAAGACATGAAATAGCTGTAGGCAGGGGAGTTCAGCTGTTGCATCGAGTTGAGTATGTTTCTTGAGCCGCCAAAAACAATCAGGTCGCCGAATATCTGATCCTCCAGGGCCTCTCCTTCCAGGCCTGGATAGTGGCGCTCCTGGACGAACTTCGGTACCAGCCGCGCGGCGAACTTGGGTGAAAAGCCCCCGCCAATCTGCCTGCCCAGGCTCGCTTCCCAGCTGACACCACCGGACATGTAGGGCACATCGTGCTGTTTGCCCTCGGCGAACAGCGTGGCGACCTGATCCGGCACCACCTCGCCATCGACAACGGGTGTAAACCGGTCCGTGGGGGCCATGGCGGAGAGGATCTCATCCGTGGAGAGTTCTCGCAGAGCAACGGCCACGTCTTCGTCTTCTTTCATCGGCAGCTTTTTCGCAAACTGGCTGGCTCGTTTCTCTCCGGCGAGGCTGAAGCCCACCCGTTTATTGATGTCGGCCTCCAGGGCGAGGCCGACGGACGAGCTTTGACTGATTGCGCGATGAAACAGACCTGCCGTCGACGGCATGACCATCAGGAAGTTCACAATCCCGGCCCCTGCAGATTCGCCAAACAGGGTAACGTTGCCCGGATCACCGCCAAAGTTGCTGATGTTTCGCTGCACCCATTCCAGGGCCGCGACATTGTCCATCAGTCCATAATTTCCATGGGGTTCATCGGGATGGGCCGCTCCAATGGCAGGATGCGCCAGAAAGCCGAATGCATGCAGCCGGTAATTCACTGTGACCAGCACCACGCCCTGGGCAGCCATAGCGGAACTATTAAGCCGGGCGATGTTTCCTGAGCCTTGCGAGTAGCCGCCTCCGTGGATCCAGATCATTACGGGCAGTGGCTTTTCAGGTTCTGTGTCAGGCGTCCAGACGTTCAGGGTCAGGCAGTCTTCGCTGACCTCGCCGAGATCGAACCAGAGTATGTCCGACTGAGGTTGTGCGCAGAAGGCCCCGTATTCACTCGCATCCCGGACTCCCTGCCAGGGATCCGCCGGTTGCGGCGGGCGCCAGCGCCACTCGCCGACGGGGGGCGCCGCGTAGGCAATGCCCTTGAAGGCTATGACGTTATCCGTCACGACGCCGCGCAGTTGGCCGAGTTCCGTGGTGGCTTGCGGTGCCGGTTCGCAGGCGACCAGGGCAAGGGTTCCAAGAATGGCGAGAAATGCACGGAGCAGTTTTTGCGTGGGGCGCGTGGCGAGTGACCTGATCATATCTTCCGATTCCCTTTTAGCCGGCATTTTTCCCCCAGTCCCGCAGCATGTCTCCGAATTCTGCTTCAGCCGTGGCGAAGGCTTCCGGCGCACGGTTTGCCAAAGCCAGGCGGTTGAGTTCCGGGTAGACTTCCGGCCCGCCTTCTTCCGGCCACTGTTTCGTGGCATCGATCACGATCTTGCTGGAGCGCCATGGCGTGGTTGCGCTCGGATCAGTGATGATGCCGGGTGCATCTTCAATGATGTCGCTGGCGGGATAGGGCTGCCAGCGCGAACCCATGGCGAAAAGCATCTGGGTGCGATCCAGAACATCCAGTTCTTTGTCTACTACCACCACGACCTTGGAAATCGGAATGCGCCCGGCGATCCGGCGGCCGGCTTCCAGGCCCTGCCCGGGCGCTGTCTTGTCGATGCTCAGGAAGGCGACCCCCATCATGTCCTGTGGGTAATGAAACTCCACGAGATTCGGCACCATGCGACGCAGAAGCTGGTCGTAAAGGGCTTCCATGGGTGCCGTGACATAGCCCTTTTGCATGCCGGTGTAACTGTTCAGGATCATCGGCTTGGGTCGATGGGTCACCTTGTTCACGCGCATGGTGAACACGGCCTTTTTCTGGGGCCCCATGTAGCCAAACATTTCGCCGAAGGGGCCTTCAGGTTCAAGCGGCTCCTGCACGAGGATTTCTCCTTCAAGAATCATTTCTGCGTGCGCCGGGACCATCAGGTCATTGGTGTCCGATTTCACGATCTCCAGTGGCTTGCCGCGCAACCCGCCCGCCATGGCAAGTTCATCGACGGGTTCTTCACCGCGACGGGCGACGGGCGCGCCGCTCAGCATCCAGACAATCGGATCCTGGCCCACGGCGATGGAGACCGGCGCCGTCTTTTCGCCGCGCATGCGCGCCCGATCCCAGCTTTTGTAGCCCACGTGATTGGGCTCTGAATTGATGCGCAAGGTGCGCGGGCTCGTGATCCAGGACCGATAGGTGCCGTAGTTAGGGCCAAGTTCCGGGTCATCAGAAAAAACAGAACCTGTATTCAGGTATCGCCCCGCGTCAGCCGGGTTGGTTTTGATAAAGGGAAAGCGATAAAGGTCTATTTCATCGCCTGTCAGCGTGATTTCCTTGCAGGGCGCTTGTTCCCGTGAAAGTTCGATGGGTGGAATCAGCGGGTAGCTGCCGCCATTGGCATCCAGCATGTCGGTCAGGTGGGATTTTGCTCGCCGGTAGGTTGCGCGAGGATCCCCGGGAACCGGCTCCAGGCCAAAGACGATGGCATCCGTATCAAAGTGGCCCTGGTGGTTGGCGAGCACCGGACCCGCCATCCATTCCCCGTCAACTTTGATATTTTCGAACAGCATGGCCGGTGACCCGGTGAAGCCGTATTGCTCCTGGGCCTGAAACATCAGCGCGGTGGTCAGATACTGATCCTGATCAATACGCGGTATGCGCAGCAGCAAACCGCGGGCCTCCAGGGCGGCGACATAGTCTCGCAGGCTATCGAAGGGCGCTTGTGGGATCGGCTGCCCGGATTGTGCTTTGCTTGCATCCGGTGCCTGACTGCAGCCGGCTGCTAGTGCGGCCAGGCCGACGACGCCGCCGGCGGCCAGGAACTCACGGCGTGAACTATGGTGGCTTGAGGTTTTTTCGTCATCGACTGACATACTCTTAAATCCTCCGCACTAGTTATTTTGAATTGAATCTATACCACGCCATTTGGATATTATCGGTGCGGAATCACAGCTGGTTCGCTGCGTGGAAGCCCCGGAGGGAGAAGCTATCAACCCATCTACGTCGAAAGTTACCGCAAGTATTTTTGGCCTGTCGACAGGGCGTTCTGCCCGGGGCAGGGCAGCGGCAGTCGTTGGCAGATTCGGACGATGGCGGCGGCGTGGAGCCAATGAAAATGAACCACGATAGCCCGGCCTTTTCGTCATTGGGTCGGCTGTTATCAGGGCTCGTGCAGGGTGAATATCGCCTCAGCCGAGGCGAATTTGGCTGACGAATTACAGACTGCGCGGGCGGTGCTCATGATTCGGCCGGCCTCATTTGCCATTAATCCCCAAACGGCTGCCAGTAATGCCTATCAGCAAATAAATGTGGGCGATGGCGGGGCGATCGGTCGGCAGGCGCTCGCCGAGACGGAGCAGGCCGCCCGCAGATTGGCTGCGGCCGGCGTTAAGGTGATCCTGATGGATGACACGGCGGCACCCGCTAAACCAGATGCTGTATTTCCGAATAACTGGGTGTCTTTCCATGGGGATGGTCGGGTGATTATTTATCCCCTGCATGCAGTGAATCGAAGGCTCGAACGACGCCCCGAATTGATTGGTGCCCTGGTCGATGAGTATGGCTACACGGTGACTGAGCAGTTGGACTTGTCACGACTCGAAGCCCTTGGGATTTCGCTGGAGGGGACCGGCAGTCTGGTATTTGATCGGCCTCGTCGCTTGGCTTTCGCCGCTCTGTCTCCCCGCACCCATCCTGAGGGCATCGCCGAGTTCAGCCGGCAAGCCGATTACACGATTATCAGTTTCCATACCCGCGATCGCGGCCAGTCGGTTTATCACACGAATGTGATGCTCGCCCTGGGGACCCGCTTTGCGGTGATCTGTGATCAGGTGATTGTCGATGCGGTCGAGCGATCAACTGTGCTGGCGAGCCTGGAAGCCAGTGGCCGGGAGCTAATTTTTATCAGTCGACAGCAAATGTCCGAATTCGCGGCGAATTTGCTGGAGATCTCCACGCCCACTGGCCCCGTGATCGCCTTGTCAGCCAGTGCCCTTGCAACCCTTGACGCGGCTCAGCGGCGGCGCCTGGAGGCCCATGGTCAACTGATCGCGCCCGCCATTGATGCGATTGAATCGGGCGGCGGCAGCCTGCGTTGCATGCTGGCAGAGATATTTTTGCCCCGGGTGACCAGCGGGCCCGGCTAGAATCTGCCTATGAATGAAAAAGCCACTGACGCGGCTGTGATCTATCGACTTGGAGCGACGGATCCGGCCGGCCATATCTTCACCCTGAGCTGCCGCATCGCGGACCCGGATCCCGAGGGTCAGGAGATCTACTGGCCGGCCTGGATACCGGGCAGTTACCTGATCCGGGAGTACGCGCGGCATGTGATGTCCCTGGAAGCCTCGGGTGCGGGCGGGCAACTGGCGGTGCACAAGCTGGATAAGGCCACTTGGCGAATCGAACCCACAACGGGGCCGCTGTTAATCACCGCCGAGATCTATGCCCATGATCTGTCGGTGCGAGGGGCTTTCCTGGACAGCGGCCATGCTTTCATCAACGGCGTCTGTACCTTTCCGGCGGTTCGCAGACATGAAGCCGACCGCTGTGTCTTGCACCTGGAGGCGCCGGCAGGCCTGCCCGGACCTGACTGGAGTGTGGCCACCAGCCTGACCCGCCTGACAGGCGCGGCGGGTCATTTCGGCGCTTTCAGTGCCCAAGGCTACGACGAACTGGTGGATCGACCCGTCCTGCTGGGCCCTCTTGTCCAGGCAAACTTTGAGGTGGCCGGTGTACCCCATCGACTCAACTTTGTCGGTGCCCCGGACATCGACCTTGAACGGATCTCCGAGGATGTGACCACGATCTGCAGCTCCCATGCCGATCTATTCGGTACGCCACTGCCCCTGGCTGCCTACGATTTTCTGGTCACGGTGCTGCCCAAGGGTTATGGCGGACTGGAGCACAGTGAGTCCTCGGCCCTGGTTTGCAGTCGGGGAGACCTGCCGATTCCCGGGGAAACGGGAGTCACAGCGGGGTACCGGAAGTTTCTTGGCCTGGTCAGTCATGAATATTTTCATCTGTGGAACGTCAAGCGCCTGCGACCCGCAGAGTTCGCTCCCTATGATCTGCAGCGCGAAAATTACACTCGCCAGCTGTGGTTGTTCGAGGGCATCACCTCTTACTACGACGACCTTGCCCTGTTGCGCAGTGGCCTGATCAGCGCCGACAGTTATCTGGATATGGTGGGTAAATCCTTTACCCGCGTCTATCGAAGCGGGGGGCGGCGGCGCCAGACCCTGGAAGAAGCCAGCTTCGATGCCTGGATCAAGTTCTATCGGCCCGACGAAAATGCACCGAATGCCTTAGTCAGCTACTACACCAAAGGCGCGATGGTCGCTTTGGCCCTGGATCTCGAGCTGCGTTTGCGCACCGATGGCCGCGTGTCTCTGGATACCGTGATGCAGGCCTTGTGGCAGGAATACGGGGCCGCCAAAGGCTTGCCTGACGGCGCTTTCGAGCGTGTTGCCGAGGCGGTGTCAGGTCTGCGCCTGGATGAGTTTTTTCAGCAGGCACTGCGCACGACGGTTGATCCGCCCGTCGGTATTTTGCTGGCGCAGTTTGGCGTTCGGCTGCAATTGCGCCCGGCCCAGTCCCCCGAAGATCTTGGCGGCAAGCTCAAGGGGCCGGATGAACAGCCGCCGGCCTGGCTCGGGATCGGCACACGCCAGGAAGCTGAGCGGCTGATGGTGGCCCATGTGAATCTCGGCGGGCCCGGCCACAAGGCGGGCCTGTCGGCGGGTGATCAGCTAGTGGCTCTGAATCAGGAACGCCTGGATCAGGCTCGCCTGACCGCCAGTTTGCGTCGCTTGGCCCTGGATCGAGAGGCGCAGCTGCATGTTTTCCGACGCGATGAGCTGCAGGAACTGAGTATCAGGCCGGCCCGTCCGCCCCGCGATACGGCCAGCCTCAGTCTGGATGACACGGCCGATCCCGACACCCTGGCCAGACGGGTGGCCTGGCTCGGCGAATAGGCAAGGCGTTCAGGGCCCGATGCTAGACTGGCCGGGTCGCGCTGCCGGATAAAACATGCTGGAACTCGGGCTGAAAGTGCTGGCCAGTTATCTGCTGGGTGCCGTGAATGGCAGCCTGCTGCTGGGTTGGCTGAAAGGCATTGATATTCGCACCCAGGGCAGCGGTAATGCGGGTGGCACCAATGCGCTGCGCACCCAGGGATGGTTCTTTGCTTTGCTGGTCATGGCCATTGATGTGGGCAAGGGTTTCATCGCGCCATGGTTGCTGCCCGGTCTGGATCTGCCCGGGATCGGACTGGATCCTGAAGTCTCGCGTGAATGGTTATTGCTCGCCTGCGCCGGGGCCGCAGTTTTCGGGCACTGCTATCCCGTCTGGTTCAATTTTCAGGGCGGCAAGGGTGCGGCGACTGCCGTCGGCGCCTTACTGGCCGTGGCGCCCGCCATGCTGATTGTTGCCGGCCTTATCTGGGGCGGGACTTTGGTGCTCAGCGGGATGGTTGGCCTGGCCACCATGGCATCAGCCGTCAGCCTGCCCATCTGGTGCCTGTTTACAGCGGGTTCTGGTCCCTTGCTGATTTTCCTGGTGTTGCTGGCCGTCTTTGTCCTGTTCACCCATCGCTCCAACATTCGCCGCATTCTTCAGGGCGAGGAGAATCGAATGGAAAGGGCCATGCTGCTGAGACGCTCGCGCTGACGCCATGGCTAGCTCCCTGGCGCTGATACGCTTACTGGCCGACGGCCGCGTTCATGCAGGTCCTGAGCTGGCGGCCAGGCTGGGTTGTTCACGCGCCGCCGTCTGGAAACAGCTGCAGGCTATGCCGGAGCTTGGCCTGACGGTTACAGCCATGCGCGGGCGGGGTTATCAGCTAAGCCCCGCCCTGGATCTGCTCGACGCAGACAAAATCCGGGCGGCGCTGAGGCCAGACTGCCGGGCGCGGCTGGCGAGTTTAGAGCTAGCCCCGGTGATGGCATCAACCAGCCAGCATCTGACGGCCCAGCGCGCGCCGCTCGCAGGCCAGGTGCAAGTCGCACTGGCCGAATTCCAGACGGCTGGCCGGGGTCGGCGAGGTCGTCACTGGGTATCGCCGTTCGGCAGCGGCATCTGCCTGTCTCTTGGCTGGAGTCTGGACGGGGCCCCGGGTGGTATCGCAGGCCTGAGTCTCGCCCTGGGCGTTGCGGCGGAACAGGCCTTATCCGAATTGGGCGCCGCGGGGGTTCGTCTGAAGTGGCCCAATGACCTGGTAGCCAGCGGGCGCAAGCTCGGCGGGCTGTTACTGGACGTCGCCGGCGAAGCCGATGGCCCGCTGCACGTGGTGGCTGGCATCGGTATTAATGTGTACCCGCATGCTGAGCTGGATACAGCCCTGGATTCTGCTGACGCATTGGCCCCCGTCGCGCTGGCCAGCCTTTGTGAGGCGCCCGTGTCACGCAACGGGGTGGCGGCGAGTCTTATTAATAGCCTGACCGGTGCGTTGGCCCGCTACCAGGCCGATGGCTTTGGGCCTTTCGCTGATCGCTGGAGGGAACTGGACGCCTTGCACGATGAAATGGTCCGCGTGCAGGTGGGGTCACAGGCCTGGCAGGGGCGCGCCCGGGGTATTGCAGCAGACGGTGCCCTGCTGGTTGAGCGCGACGGGCAACTGCAGACGGTGATGTCCGGCGAGGTGACGGTGAGGAGCCAGGCATGATCCTGCTGCTGGATATCGGCAATAGCCGGACCAAGTGGGCGGTGCTGGCCGATAGCGGACTCGGGCCATCGGGTGCCCGTGCTCACGCCGGCGGGGCTGAATTGTTGCCCGCCGATATCCCGGTCATTCCGTCCCAGGTCTACGCGGCCAATGTTGCCGGCCCGCAGGTCGCGGAGTCCCTGGCATCTGCCGTGCGCTCGCGCTGGGGCTGTCCGCTGGTCCTGGCCAGAACGCCCGCCGTCCTGGGCCCGGTTCGAAATGCCTATGCCGATCCTGCCCAGCTGGGCGTGGATCGCTGGCTTGCGCTGCTGGCTGCCTACGACCGGCACGCGGGCGCTCTGTGTGTCATCGATGCGGGCACGGCCACGACGGTGGATCTGCTGGCCAGGGATGGTCAGCACCTGGGCGGCTTTATCATCCCCGGCCTGGATTTAATGTCTGACAGCCTGCTGACGGCCACTGGTGACCTGGCCCGGTTGCGCGAGCCCGCCGCTGCAGACGCCAGCCCGGCGCCTGCTTGCAGCACGGGTCTTGCCATTCGCGACGGCGCCCGCCTGGCAACGGCCGGCCTGGTGGATCGGGCCCGCGGCTTTCTGCCCCGGCGGGCCCGCGTGTTGCTTACGGGCGGACGCGGCGAGGCCCTGGCGGCCCTCACGGGCGGCGAGTTCTTTCCCCGCCTGGTGCTGGAGGGGCTCGCAGTGACCTGGCGGGCCGGTGCCGCCGAGGGCTGAACCATGCGTAACCTGGTATTAGTGCTGGTGCTTGCCAACCTGCTGGTCCTTGCCTGGCAGCGCTGGATCGTGCCGCCGCCGGCGGCCGACGCCCTGGCCCTGCAGGCGGTCCGCGAACCTGAACTGGTCTTGCTGAAAGCGGCCATGGCCCCGGAGCCGGCGGTCGCGGCTTCGTCCAGGCCCGCCGCCTGTATACGTATCGGGCCATTTGCCAGTGCTGAGGCAGCGGCGAATGGTGCCGCGGTCCTCAGTGCCCGTGGTTTGGACCCCTCCAGCCAGGTCGAGGCAGCGGAGGTTTGGGTCGGTAACTGGGTCCAGGTGGTCGACCTGCCGGACCGGCAGGCTGCGGTGAAGGCGCGGGAAGCCCTCGTGGCGGCGGGTGTACAGGACGCCTATGTGGTTCAGGACAGTCCCGGCTACAAGATTTCCCTGGGGGTATTTCGGGACCTGGCCCGCGCTGAACGGGTTGCCCGCCTGGCCCGGGGCGCCGGTTACCCGGTGGAAACCACCGACCGCGTTCGGGCGGGAGAAGAGCACTGGCTGGTGTTGCTGGCCCCTGGCGGCGCCGCGCCGGGCCTGCAGGAGCTGGCCTCCGGCGCTGATCGCATCCTGCGCAGCGAGCCTGTTGCCTGCGTCGGCCTCCCGGCCGATAGCAAGGAGCCGGGCGATCCCCTAGAATCGGCGGCCGCAGCTGCCACGGTGCCGGAATAGCTCAATTGGTAGAGCAACCGCTTTGTAAGCGGTAGGTTGGGGGTTCAATTCCCTCTTCCGGCATAGCCCCCCCAAGTGCCAACAATCTGGCACCGTGGCGCGGCAGCGTTTTGGGCGTTAACAGCCTAAAACTGATCTAATTCCTTTTTGCTGTTGACACGCAAGCTGCCGAATTAGAAAATTACTGGCTGGTCGGCGGAGGGGTACCCAAGCGGTCAACGGGGGCAGACTGTAAATCTGCTGGCTAAGCCTTCGCAGGTTCGAATCCTGCCCCCTCCACCAAATTGATGGTGAAACGCAATGGGACCGGAGCTTTCAGGCTTATGCGCTGCATGAAAAAGGAAGCTAAATCCCGTCAGTCAAGGATGACTGCATGAATTTAATAAGTGGTTCGCCAAAGTCAGGGACGGCGGCAATGAACTGGCCGAATGCGGGTGTAGTTCAACGGTAGAACCTCAGCCTTCCAAGCTGATGATGTGGGTTCGATTCCCATCACCCGCTCCAGTTGAGGGCAGTGTCAGGAAAGCCGCGGCGAGAGTGAATAGTGAACGAACCGAGCCTGGTCTGAGAATTACGGCCCACATAGCTCAGGCGGTAGAGCACTTCCTTGGTAAGGAAGAGGTCACCGGTTCGACTCCGGTTGTGGGCTCCATATAACAGTGTAGATCGAGTGTCTGGAGAGACCGATGTCGAAGGAAAAATTCGAACGTACCAAGCCACATGTGAATGTGGGGACGATTGGCCACGTTGACCATGGCAAGACGACGCTGACGGCGGCCCTGACGAAAGTCATGGGCGACAAGCACGGCGGTGAACAGAAGGCCTTCGACCAGATTGATAATGCCCCGGAAGAGCGCGAGCGTGGCATCACGATTGCGACGGCGCACGTGGAGTATGAGAGTGACATTCGTCACTACGCGCACGTGGACTGCCCGGGCCATGCTGACTATGTGAAGAACATGATCACGGGTGCGGCGCAGATGGACGGCGCGATCCTGGTGTGTTCGGCCGCTGATGGCCCGATGCCGCAGACGCGCGAGCACATCCTGCTGGCCCGCCAGGTGGGTGTGCCGTACATCGTGGTGTTCCTGAACAAGGCGGACATGGTGGACGACGCCGAGCTGCTGGAGCTGGTGGAGATGGAAGTCCGTGACCTGCTGAGCACCTATGAGTTTCCTGGCGACGACACGCCGATCATCACCGGCTCGGCGCTCAAGGCGCTGGAAGGCGACACCAGCGAGATTGGTGCGCCGGCGGTGGAGAAGCTGGTTGAGGCGCTGGACAGCTGGATTCCGGAGCCGGAGCGTGCGATTGACGGGGCCTTTTTGATGCCGGTTGAGGACGTGTTCTCGATTTCGGGTCGCGGCACGGTGGTTACCGGTCGTATTGAGCGCGGCATTGTGAATGTCGGCGACGAAGTGGCGATTGTCGGCATCAAGGACACGGAGAAGACCACGTGTACGGGTGTGGAGATGTTCCGCAAGCTGCTGGACCAGGGTCAGGCGGGCGACAACGTGGGTGTGTTGCTGCGTGGCACGAAGCGCGAGGACGTGGAGCGTGGCCAGGTGCTGGCCAAGCCTGGTTCGATCACGCCGCACACGAAGTTTGAGGCTGAGGTTTACGTGCTGACGAAGGAAGAGGGTGGCCGCCACACGCCGTTCTTCAAGGGTTATCGGCCGCAGTTTTACTTCCGGACGACGGATGTGACGGGTGCCTGTGAGTTGCCGGAGGGCACCGAGATGGTGATGCCGGGCGACAACGTGCAGATGAAGGTTGAGCTGATTGCCCCGATTGCGATGGAAGACGGTTTGCGTTTTGCGATTCGCGAGGGTGGTCGGACAGTTGGCGCCGGTGTCGTCGCCAAAATTATTGAGTAAGCAGATACCGGGCGCAGGCCCAACGTAGCAACAGGCCAGTAGCTCAATTGGTAGAGCGGCGGTCTCCAAAACCGCAGGTTGGGGGTTCGATTCCCTCCTGGCCTGCCAGTTAGCTCTGGTTTAGTGATTAGGCGAACATGACGACGAAGTCGGAAACGGCCCCGGGCCCAATAGATGCCTTGAAGCTGCTGCTCGCTGCAGCGGTGCTGGTAGGTGGCGTGGTTGCCTACTACTACTTCGAGGACGAGTCCATGCTGTTGCGTGTGGTCGGCGTACTCGTTGGTCTGGCTTTGTGCCTGGTAATTGCATTTCAGTCCATGCAGGGGCGGGAATTGTGGCGGTTTATTCAGGGCTCACGGGGCGAGATCAGGAAAGTTATCTGGCCAACGCGTCCTGAAGCACTGCAAACGACCCTGACTGTGTTTGTTTTCGTGTTAATCCTTGGCGTGTTCTTCTGGCTCCTTGATATGGGCCTGCTGTCGATTACGCGATTCGTGACGGGCCAGGGGAGCTAGGACGGTGGCATTGAAATGGTACGTCGTGCACGCCTACTCGAATTTCGAGAACAAGGTTAAGAACTCCCTGGAAGAGCGCATCAAGCTAAAAGGTCTGGACCACAAGTTTGGCAAGATCATGGTGCCCACCGAGGAAGTCGTGGAGATGCGCGAAGGGCAGAAGCGGCGCAGCGAGCGCAAGTTCTTCCCCGGCTATGTGCTCGTGCAAATGGAACTGGATGAAGACACCTGGCACCTGGTGAAGGAAGTGCCCAAGGTGCTGGGCTTTATTGGTGGCTCGAGTGATCAGCCCCAGCCAATTTCGGACAAGGAAGCTGACTCCATCCTGCACCGGGTTGAAGAAGGCACCGACAAACCGCGGCCGAAGGTTCTGTTTGAGCCCGGCGAAGTCGTACGGGTTGTTGACGGGCCCTTTAACGATTTCAGTGGCGTGGTAGAGAACGTCAATTACGACAAGAGCAAGTTACGAGTGGCGGTCCAGATTCTGGGTCGTTCAACCCCGGTGGAGCTTGATTTCACCCAGGTAGAGAAGGGCTGACAAGACTTATTCAGTCGGTAGCGACCAGGGCCTGGCGCTACCGGCGGTGAGGGGAGCCGTAAGGCGAATGGACCCATAGAGGAAGGACAATGGCCAAAAAGATTACAACCTATATCAAGTTGCAGGTGCCTGCGGGCCAGGCAAACCCCAGTCCGCCCGTCGGGCCGGCTTTGGGCCAGCATGGCGTCAACATCATGGAATTTTGCAAAGCTTTCAATGCCCATACCCAGGGTGTCGAGGCTGGTATGCCGATTCCCGTGGTAATTACGGTGTACAGCGACCGCAGTTTCACCTTTGTCACCAAAACGCCGCCCGCGGCCGTGCTCCTTAAGAAGGCAGCCGGTCTGAAGAAAGGCAGTGGTCAGCCCAATACCAACAAGGTAGGTAAGGTGACCCGCGCGCAGCTCGAAGAGATCGCCAAGGCCAAGGAGCCTGATCTGACGGCTGCCGGTCTTGATGCGGCGGTCAGGACCATCGCCGGCAGTGCCCGGAGTATGGGCCTCGAAGTGGAGGGACTTTAGAGATGGCAGCAGCATCCAAACGTGTCCGCGCTTATCGCGAACAAGTCGTTCGTGGTGAGAGCAAGCCCCTGGAAGACGCTCTGCGTCTGGTTAAAGAGCACGCCTCGGCGAAGTTCCGTGAGTCGGTAGACGTCGCGGTCAACCTCGGTGTAGACCCACGCAAGTCCGACCAGGTGGTGCGCGGCGCAACTGCCTTGCCTCATGGAAGCGGCAAGACGGTGCGTGTTGCGGTGTTCGCCCAGGGCGAAAATGCCGAGAAGGCCAAAGCCGCCGGTGCCGATGCAGTCGGTTTCGAGGATCTGGCCGAAAAGATGAAGGGCGGTGAGCTGGATTTCGGCACCGTGATTGCAACCCCGGACGCCATGCGCATCGTCGGCCAGTTGGGCCGCGTGCTTGGCCCCCGCGGCCTGATGCCGAACCCCAAGACGGGCACGGTGACTCAGGATGTTGAGACAGCGGTCAAGAATGCCAAGGCTGGCCAGATCCGGTTTCGCGCCGACAAGGCAGGCATTGTGCACTGCTCCATCGGCACGGTGGAGTTCGAAGTTACGGCTCTCACGGAAAATCTGGCCGCTTTGCTTGCGGATTTGCGCAAGGCCAAGCCGGCTTCATCCAAGGGACAGTATCTGAAGCGTCTGACGGTGTCGTCGACCATGGGACCTGGTGTCGCTGTGGACATGGGCGCCCTGGAAATCTGACGGCCGGCTGGGCGAGCGGAAAGGAAGTAGCAGGGAAGGAAGGATTGTCGCAGTTCTAAAGGCGGGCCCCACCAGGGCCGGTCCACGGGGCTGCGGTAGCGAAGGATCGCAACATCGAAGACCGCAGGCGGGTTTGGTATTTGCCAGGCCCTTAATAGGTTCTACGGAGCCGACCTGCGCAGGTGGTGTTACCCGAGTCAGGACCTCCTGGTGACGGTCGCCATCGCGGATTGCGGCGTTTTTGCCGCCATTCGAAATAGAGGCTAGGAGGAAGAGATGGCACTCAGACTCGCGGACAAGCAGCAACTTGTCGCCGAGGTGAACGAGGTCGCCGCTACCGCGCATTCTGCTATTGCAGCTGAATATCGTGGCTTGAGCGTCGCCCAGATGACCGAGTTCCGGAACAATGCCCGGAATGAGGGCGTTTACGTTCGCGTCGTCAAGAACACTTTGGCAAAACGCGCTGTTGAAGGTACCGAGTTCGAATGTCTTAGCGAAGCCCTGAGCGGCCCCCTTGTGCTGGCATTTTCCCGGGAAGACCCGGGTGCTGCAGCGCGGGTCGTCAAGGACTTCAGCAAGGAAAACGAGCACCTGGTTACCAAGGCCGTCGCCATTGGCGGCGAGCTCTATGGGGCCCAGGACCTGGGCCGGCTGGCAAGTTTGCCAACGCTGGATCAGGCACGCGGCATATTTCTCGGTGTCTTACAGGCGCCGGGTACGAAATTGGCCCGCTCGTTGGCCGAGGCCCCGGCCATGCTCGCCCGCGTGCTGCAGGCACGCAGCGATGCTGGCGCCGAGGCTTAAGACCGTCGAAATCGTTGATTGAAACAAAGTATCGGGTAACGAAAGACTTACAGGAAACTAAGCAATGTCTATGTCTAATGAAGAACTGCTCAAGGAATTGAGCGCCAAACCAATCATGGAAGTCGTCGAGCTGGTGAAGCTGCTCGAGGAAGAATGGGGCGTATCCGCTGCCGCACCTGTGGCTGTCGCTGCAGCCGGTGGTGCTGATACTGGCGCCGCCGCCGCGGAAGAACAGACGGAATTCGACGTGATTCTGGCTTCCTTCGGCGAAAACAAGGTGGCCGTCATTAAGGCGGTTCGGGCCCTCACCGGTCTGGGCCTCAAAGAAGCCAAGGATCTGGTCGAGAGTGCTCCGGCAGCCGTTAAGGAAGGCGCGTCCAAGGACGAGGCTGAGGAAGTTAAGAAGCAGCTGGAAGAAGCAGGCGCCAAGGTGGAAGTTAAGTAACTTCCCTTGGCCCCATTGCTATCAGCTCACATCAGATGGCCGCACCAGGCGGCCTCATTCGGGAATCTGGCCGGCCGCGTATGCGACCGGCCGGCGTCCCTGTTCGTGCTTTTTGGGCACGATAACCAGTAGCAGAACAGAGGTGCTGCCACATGGCGTACTCCTTTACTGAGAAGAAGCGTATTCGTAAGGACTTCGGCAAGCGTCCGAGCATCTTGGAGGTGCCGTACCTTTTGTCGATCCAGCTGGATTCCTATAAGAATTTCCTGCAGGAAGAACAAGACCCCGAAAAGCGCAAGGACAATGGTTTGCACGCTGCTTTCAAGAGCGTGTTTCCGATCGTCAGCTACAGCGGCAACGCAGCGCTGGAGTACATCAGTTATCGACTGGGAGATCCTGTCTTTGACGTAAAGGAATGCCAGTTGCGTGGCATGACCTATGCCGCGCCGTTGCGCGTGCAGGTCCGGCTTGTCATTTATGACAAGGAAGCGCCCGGCAACAAGAAAATCGTCAAGGAAGTCCGTGAGCAGGAGGTCTATCTGGGTGAAATGCCTCTGATGACCGACCACGGTACCTTCGTCATCAACGGGACGGAGCGGGTTATTGTTTCTCAGCTCCACCGCTCACCCGGCGTTTTCTTCGATCACGACAAGGGTAAGAGCCACTCGTCCGGCAAGCTGCTGTTTTCGGCCCGCGTGATTCCCTATCGCGGCTCATGGCTGGACTTCGAGTTCGACCCCAAGGACAACGTCTTTGCCCGTATTGACCGGCGCCGCAAGCTGCCGGTAACGATAATTCTGCGTGCCCTGGAATTCAGTAACGAGGAGATTCTGGATCTTTTCTTCGAGAAAAATGATTTTTATATCTCGGACAAGGAAATTCAGCTTGGGCTAGTGGCCAAAAGGCTGCGTGGCGATACGGCCACCTTCGATATCAAGATCGGGCGCAAGGTCATTGTTGAAGAAGGCAAGCGGATCTCCGCACGCCATGTGCGTGATCTTGAAAAATCTGGTGCCGAGACACTCGCTGTGCCCAAGGAGTACCTTGAGGGCAAGATACTGGCGCATGACGTCGTCGATACGGAAACCGGCGAATTGCTGGTTGTCGGCGAAACGCCGGTCCTGGCCAACTCAGAATTGACTCCTGAGATTGTTGACGCCTGTATCGAGAAAGGCATCGATCATCTGCAGACGATTTATGTGAACGACCTTGATCAGGGCCCCTATATTTCCACCACCCTGGGCATCGACGGGTCGACCAATAAGCTCGAAGCCCTGGTGGAGATCTACCGGATGATGCGTCCAGGCGAGCCGCCGACCAAGGAAGCCGCCGAGAACCTGTTCAACAATCTATTCTTCAACCCGGAACGCTATGACCTGTCTGCGGTTGGACGAATGAAGTTCAATCGCCGCGTCGGCCGTGATGAAAGCGAAGGTATCGGCGTGCTGAGCCGGGACGACATTATTGATGTCCTGCGCGTGCTTATCGACATTCGCAACGGCCGGGGCACGGTGGATGATATCGACCACCTGGGTAATCGCCGTATACGTAGTGTCGGCGAAATGGCAGAGAACGCCTTCCGCGTGGGCCTGGTGCGTGTTGAGCGCGCCGTTAAAGAACGGCTTACCCTGGCCGAGTCCGAAGGGCTCATGCCGCAGGAAATGATCAATGCCAAACCCGTGGCAGCAGCCGTCAAGGAGTTTTTTGGCTCCAGTCAGCTGTCGCAGTTCATGGATCAGAACAACCCGCTATCGGAAGTCACGCACAAGCGGCGTGTTTCCGCGCTTGGCCCCGGTGGTCTGACCCGGGAACGAGCCGGCTTTGAGGTGCGTGATGTGCACCCGACCCACTATGGCCGTGTGTGTCCGATTGAAACGCCTGAAGGCCCGAACATCGGCCTGATCAACTCCTTGTCCGTCTATGCCCGCACGAATGTGTACGGTTTCCTGGAAACGCCCTATCGGAAGGTCGACAAGGCCAAGGTCTCTGATGACATTCACTACCTGTCGGCTATTGAGGAAGGTCAGTATGTCATTGCACAGGCCAGTGCTGAAGTCGATGCCAAGGGTCGCTTTACCGATGACCTGGTGTCAGTGCGGCATCAGAACGAGTTCACCCTCGCGCCGCCGGACCAGATCGACTACATGGACGTCTCGCCGAAACAGATCGTGTCGGTTGCGGCCTCATTGATTCCCTTCCTGGAACACGATGATGCTAACCGGGCCTTGATGGGCTCGAACATGCAGCGCCAGGCGGTCCCGACCCTGCGCTCGGATACGCCCCTGGTAGGTACCGGCATGGAGCGGGCGGTAGCGGTGGATTCCGGCGTTACTGTGGTTGCCCGTCGCGGCGGCTTTGTCGACTCCGTGGATGCTTCGAGAATTGTGGTGCGAGTCAACGATGACGAGACCAGCGCCGGCGAGCCTGGTGTCGATATCTACAACCTGACCAAGTATGTGCGGTCGAATCAGAACACCTGCATCAATCAGCGGCCCCTGGTCAGCAGTGGCGATGTGATTGCCCGCGGTGATGTTCTGGCAGATGGCGCGTCAACCAGCATGGGTGAACTGGCCCTGGGCCAGAACCTTCTGGTGGCCTTCATGCCCTGGAATGGCTACAACTTCGAAGATTCCATTCTGATCTCCGAGCGCCTGGTGCACGAGGATCGGTTCACCACAATTCATGTGGAAGAGCTGACCTGCGTTGCTCGGGATACGAAGCTGGGGTCGGAAGAGATCTCGGGCGACATTCCCAATGTTGGCGATACTGCCCTGGGCAAGCTGGATGAGGCAGGTATCGCCTTCATCGGTGCTGAAGTCAAAGCCGGGGATATCCTGGTCGGCAAGGTGACGCCGAAGGGCGAAACGCAGCTTACGCCTGAGGAAAAGCTGCTCAGAGCGATCTTCGGTGAGAAGGCCTCCGACGTTAAAGATACTTCGCTGCGCGTGCCGCCAGGCATGGATGGCACGGTTATTGACGTGCGGGTCTTCACCCGGGATGGCGTCGATAAGGATAGCCGGGCCCTGTCTATTGAGGGCTCTGAGCTGGAGAGCGTCCGCAAGGATCTGAGCGATCAACGCCGGATTCTGGAAGACGATATTTTCGAGCGCGTAGAGCGGATGGTCACGGGCAAGGTCGCCCAAGGCGGTCCCAACAAGCTCAAGTCCGGCAGCAAGGTAACCAAGGCCTACCTCGAGGAGCTGGAGCGCGAGCAGTGGTTCGAAATTCGTTTGACGAATGACGATGCCAACAGCCAGCTTGAGAAGGCAGCGGAGCGCTTGAAGACTCAGCGCGAAGATTTTGATCGCCGCTTTGAAGAGAAGCGCGTCAAGATCACCGCCGGTGACGATCTGGCCCCCGGTGTCCTGAAGATGGTCAAGGTCTACCTGGCCGTGAAGCGTCGGATTCAGCCTGGCGACAAGATGGCTGGTCGGCATGGTAATAAGGGCGTTATCTCTACCATCGTTCCGGTGGAAGACATGCCCTACCTGGAAGACGGTACGCCGGCTGATATTGTCCTCAACCCGCTGGGCGTGCCTTCGCGCATGAACGTCGGGCAGGTGCTGGAAACGCACCTGGGCTGGGCCGCCCGAGGCCTGGGTTTGCGGATCGGCGAATTGCTTGATCGTCAGGCCGCTATGAAGGACCTGCGTGCTTACCTGGATCGTATCTACAACGACACCGGTGGCAAGAAGGAAGACATCAAGAGCCTGACGGACGCTGAAGTCCTGGAGCTGGCGAAGAATCTGCGCCGTGGTGTGCCGATTGCCACACCGGTCTTCGATGGTGCCACGGAGGCGGAGATCAAGCGCCTGCTGGAGATGGCAGGTTTGCCGGAAACCGGTCAGGCAATACTGATCGACGGCCGCACGGGTGAAGCCTTCGATCGTCCCACGACGGTTGGCTACATGTACATGCTCAAGCTCAACCATCTGGTTGATGACAAGATGCATGCGCGTTCGACTGGGCCTTACAGCCTGGTCACCCAGCAGCCCCTGGGCGGCAAGGCCCAGTTTGGCGGTCAGCGCTTCGGTGAGATGGAGGTCTGGGCCCTTGAGGCATACGGCGCTTCCTACACCTTGCAGGAGATGCTGACGGTTAAATCCGACGATGTGCAGGGCCGGACCAAGATGTACAAAAACATCGTTGATGGCACGCATGAAATGGACGCGGGCATGCCCGAGTCCTTCAATGTTCTCGTGAAGGAAATCCGTTCCCTCGGCATCAATATCGATCTGGAACAGGACTAAAGGCGCGGCGCAACAAAACCCTTCGGGTAGGTGACTAATGAAAGACTTACTTAAGCTCTTTAAGACCCAGGCCACGGTTGAGGACTTCGATGCTATTCGCATCGGCCTCGCGTCCCCTGAAATGATCCGGTCATGGTCCTTTGGCGAAGTCAAAAAGCCAGAGACCATCAACTATCGCACCTTTAAGCCGGAACGCGATGGTCTGTTCTGCGCCAAGATTTTTGGTCCGGTCAAGGACTACGAATGCCTGTGCGGGAAGTACAAGCGACTTAAGCATCGCGGCGTGATCTGCGAAAAGTGCGGTGTGGAAGTGACCCAGACCAAGGTGCGGCGCGAGCGCATGGGGCATATTCAGCTGGCTAGCCCGACGGCGCATATCTGGTTCCTGAAGTCCCTGCCTTCACGTATCGGCCTGATGCTGGACATGACCCTGCGAGAAATCGAGCGGGTTTTGTACTTCGAGGCTTTCGTTGTCGTCGAGCCCGGCATGACCGAGCTTGAGCGTGGCGAGTTGCTGACCGATGACCAGTATCTGGAAGCCATGGAGAAATACGGCGACGATTTCGATGCCCGTATGGGCGCCGAAGCGGTCCACGAAATGCTGCAGACCATAGACTTGCCCAAGTCTGTGGTGGAAGTTCGTGAAGAGATCGATGGCACCAATTCGGAAACCAAGATCAAGCGCCTGTCCAAGCGGCTGAAGCTGCTGGAGGCTTTCCTGGAGTCGGGGAATCGCCCTGAGTGGATGGTGCTCACGGTGCTGCCGGTCCTGCCGCCTGATTTGCGGCCCTTGGTGCCCCTGGACGGAGGTCGTTTTGCGACTTCCGACCTGAATGATCTGTATCGGCGTGTGATCAACCGGAACAATCGCCTGCGTCGTTTGCTGGAGCTGAATGCGCCGGACATCATCGTGCGCAACGAAAAGCGCATGCTGCAGGAGTCCGTTGACGCCTTGCTGGACAATGGCCGCCGCGGCCGCGCGATCACGGGCACCAACCGGCGCCCGCTCAAATCCCTGGCTGACATGATCAAGGGCAAGCAGGGCCGTTTCCGCCAGAACCTGCTGGGCAAGCGAGTCGACTATTCAGGCCGTTCAGTCATCGTGGTGGGCCCGACCCTGAAGCTCCACCAGTGCGGGCTGCCTAAAAAGATGGCCCTGGAGCTGTTTAAGCCCTTCATCTTCGGCAAGCTGCAGTTGCGCGGCGAGGCCACCACGATCAAGGCCGCCAAGCGGCTGGTCGAGCGCGAGGGTCCGGAAGTCTGGGATATCCTTGAAGAAGTGATTCGCGAGCATCCGGTGCTGCTGAACCGCGCGCCTACGCTCCATCGCCTCGGTATTCAGGCCTTCGAACCGGTACTGATTGAGGGCAAGGCCATCCAGCTGCACCCGCTGGTTTGTACCGCGTTTAATGCCGACTTTGACGGCGACCAGATGGCCGTGCACGTGCCCCTGTCTCTGGAGGCGCAGCTTGAGGCCCGGGCCTTGATGATGTCGTCCAACAACATCCTGTCTCCGGCCAACGGTGATCCCATCATCGTGCCGTCGCAGGACGTGGTGCTCGGCTTGTATTACATGACCCGCGAGCGGATCAACGCCCGCGGCGAAGGCATGATCTTCAGTAATGTGCAGGAAGTGCATCGGGCCTATGAAGGCCGTCAGGTGGATCTTCAGGCCCGCGTTAAAGTCCGCATCGTTGACACGCAGACGGATGAGAATCGCGAGATCGTCCATGTTCGACGGATTGTGGAAACCACGGCCGGCCGGGCGCTGTTGTCAGACATCCTGCCCGAGGGACTGGGTTTTGACCTGATCAACCAGCCGATGACCAAGAAGGCTATCTCCGGGGCTATCAATATCAGCTATCGCCGGGTTGGTCTGAAGAAGACCGTCGTGTTTGCTGATCAGTTGATGTACACCGGCTTCAGTTACGCGACTCGCTCGGGGGTTTCCATCGGTGTCAATGACATGGTTGTACCCGTTGAGAAGGGCAAGATCCTTGAAGGTGCTGAAGAAGAGGTCAAGGAAATCCAGGATCAGTACGCCAGTGGTCTGGTGACCAATGGTGAACGCTACAACAAGGTTGTGGATATCTGGTCGCGGACCAATGAGCAGGTCGCCAAGGCGATGATGGAAAAGCTCGGCACGGAAACCGTCAAGACCGCTGACGGTACGGAGCAGCGGCAGGATTCCTTTAATTCAATCTTCATGATGGCCGACTCCGGCGCGCGTGGTTCTGCGGCGCAGATCAGGCAGCTGGCGGGCATGCGGGGCCTGATGGCCAAGCCGGACGGCTCCATCATCGAGACGCCCATCACGGCTAACTTCCGTGAGGGTCTGGACGTGCTCCAGTACTTCATCTCGACGCACGGTGCTCGCAAGGGCCTGGCCGACACAGCGCTGAAGACTGCTAACTCGGGTTATCTGACCCGTCGCCTGGTCGATGTTGCCCAGGACCTGGTTGTCACGGAAGTCGACTGTGGCACCGACGCCGGCGTGAGTATGTCGCCGATCGTTGAAGGCGGCGACATCGTCGAGCCCCTGCGTGAGCGGGTGCTGGGACGTGTGGTTTCCGAGGATGTGAAGCGTCCGGGCTCCGAAGAAGTGGTCATCGAGGCCGGTGTGCTGCTGGATGAGGCGCAGGTCCGCCGGCTGGATGAGTACGGTATCGATCAGCTAATGGTGCGTTCACCCATTTCGTGCGAGACCCGTTACGGCGTGTGCGCACAGTGCTACGGGCGTGACCTTGCTCGCGGCCACCGAATCAATATCGGTGAAGCGGTTGGCGTTATTGCTGCCCAGTCCATTGGCGAGCCGGGCACCCAGCTCACCATGCGTACCTTCCACATCGGTGGTGCCGCCTCCAGGGCCGCTGCCGCCAATAGTGTAGAAGCGAAGCGCGAGGGCGAACTGCGTCTGCACAACATTAAGACGATCGAGAACGAAGACGGCAACCTGGTGGCTATCAGTCGCTCGGGTGAGGTTGGTGTTATCGACGAACATGGCCGTGAGCGCGAGCGTTACAAGCTGCCCTACGGTGCTGTGATTTCCCGCCGCGACGGCGACAAAGTGGATGCAGGGGCCATTGTGGCGACCTGGGATCCGCATACTCACCCGGTCGTGGCCGAGGTCGCCGGCAAGCTGCAGTTCCAGGACTTTATGGATGGCGTCACCGTCGAAGAGAAAATCGACGAAATTACCGGTCTGTCCAGCATCGTGGTCATGGATCCCAAGCAGCGCAGCAGCGCGGGCAAGGATCTTCGGCCCACCGCGAAGCTGGTCGATGATAAAGACAAGGAAATCTGCTTTCCGAACACGGATATTCCAGCCGTCTATGCTCTGCCGCCAGGTGCCATCGTGGTCAAGGGCGACACATCCAGCGTGAAGGTCGGTGACGTTATCGCCCGTATTCCGCAGGAAAGTTCGAAGACTCGAGACATCACGGGTGGTTTGCCCCGCGTGGCCGACTTGTTTGAAGCGCGCAAGCCGAAGGAATCGGCGATCCTGGCCGAACATAGCGGTACCGTTAGCTTTGGTAAGGAAACCAAGGGCAAGCGGCGTCTGGTGATTACCGACGCTCAGGCTGAGAAGCATGAAGAACTGATTCCCAAGTGGCGTCATCTGAGTGTCTTCGAAGGCGAGCAGGTGGCGCGGGGCGAGATGATCGCCGAAGGCGAGCCCAATCCCCACGACATTTTGCGTCTGCGGGGCGTGGAGCCTCTGGCCAACTACCTGGTCCGGGAAATCCAGGACGTCTACCGTCTGCAGGGCGTGAAAATCGATGACAAGCACATCGAGGTCATCATCCGGCAGATGCTGCGCAAGATTGAGGTTGTCGATCCCGGTGAGACGAGCCTGTTGCGGGGCGAGCAACTGGAGCGGGCCCGTTTGCTGGAGGTCAACGAGTCCATGGCGGCCCAGAAGAAGTCGGGTGCCACCTGGGGGCCCCTGCTCCTGGGCATCACCAAGGCCTCCCTGGCGACGGAATCCTTCATCTCGGCAGCCTCCTTCCAGGAGACCACCCGGGTGTTAACGGAGGCCTCCGTGAAGGGCCTGCGCGATGATCTGCGGGGCCTGAAGGAGAATGTGATCGTGGGCCGCCTGATTCCGGCGGGCACCGGTTACAGCTACCACGCCGGCCAGCGCAAGACCCGTGAGCAGGAGCTTTCTGAGGAGCTGCGGGGCCTGGAAGAGGCCACTGAGGCAGCCGAGGCGGCCCAGGTCAGCGCGGCGACCGAAGCTCTGGCAGAAGGCTTGTCAGGTGAGTCGCAAGCCCCTGAGTCGCCCGAGGCGACGGCTACGGAAGACTAGAGACAGATCGGGCGGCCCCTTGGCGGCCGCCCGATCTGGCTTGACTGGCCTTGGGCGGGGCCCTAGACTTCTCGGCCCTGCGTAGAGTAGGCCGGTCCCCAGGGCTGGAAAAACAAGGATTTAGAGGCGCTTAGAGCGCCGCGTTAGTTAGCCCGGATGCCGGTACTTGAAAGAGTTCCCCGCATGCGGGCTGATGTTTATTTGCAGCAAGCGATTTGAGAAGCATATCTGATGGCGACCGTAAACCAGTTGGTCCGCAAGGCTCGCAAGACGAAGCCGACCAAGAGCACTGTCCCGGCACTGAATGCCAGCCCCCAGAAACGGGGTGTTTGCACGCGTGTCTATACGACTACTCCCAAGAAGCCGAACTCGGCTCTGCGCAAGGTCGCACGTGTGCGTCTGACCAATGGGTTTGAAGTCACCAGTTATATCGGTGGCGAAGGCCACAACCTGCAGGAGCACTCCGTCGTATTGATCCGTGGCGGTCGTGTGAAGGATCTGCCCGGTGTTCGCTATCACACGGTGCGTGGCACCCTGGATTGCGCCGGCGTGTCCGACCGCCGCCAGGGCCGTTCCAAGTACGGCGCCAAGCGACCCAAGTAACAGCACCATTTAATCGACCGCGAGTCCGATCATGTCCAGACGTTCCCAAGCCCCCAAGCGTGTAATCCTTCCGGATCCCAAGCACCAGAATCTAATGCTCGCCAAGTTCATCAATATGATCATGCGCGATGGCAAGAAATCCACCGCCGAGAGCATTGTCTATGGCGCACTGGAGCAGATGTCGACTCGCAGCGGGCAATCTGAAGAGCAGGCCCTGGAGACGCTGGAAGTTGCCCTGGACAACGTTAAGCCAGTGGTTGAAGTGAAGTCGCGTCGCGTTGGCGGCGCTACCTATCAGGTGCCCGTTGAGGTTCGCCTGACTCGTCGCCAGACCCTCGCCATGCGTTGGGTAATCGACGCTGCGCGCAAGCGTAATGAGAAATCCATGGCCCAGCGCCTCGCCAATGAACTGATGGATGCTTCGGAAAACCGCGGCGCAGCAGTCAAGAAGCGTGAAGACACGCATCGCATGGCTGATGCCAATAAGGCTTTTTCGCACTATCGCTGGTAGTCACCAGCTAGCTCTGCAGCATCGATCCAGACAAGGACGCATATCGTGGCACGGACAACACCTATTGACCGCTATCGGAATATTGGCATCATGGCCCATATTGATGCCGGTAAAACGACGACGACTGAACGCATCCTGTTCTACACCGGTGTTTCCCATAAGCTCGGTGAAGTGCATGACGGTGCTGCTGTCATGGACTGGATGGAGCAGGAGCGGGGCATTACGATTACCTCGGCTGCTACCACGTGCTTTTGGAAGGGCATGGACCAGCAGTTCCCCGAGCATCGCATCAACATTATCGATACCCCGGGGCACGTGGACTTCACCATTGAAGTGGAGCGTTCACTGCGGGTCCTGGATAGCGCGGTCGCGGTCTTTTGCTCCGTTGGTGGTGTCGAGCCCCAGTCAGAGACGGTCTGGCGGCAGGCGAATAAGTACGGTGTGCCGCGGATGGCCTTCATCAACAAGATGGACCGCGCCGGCGCTGACTTTTTCCGCGTAATCGGCCAGATCAGGGATCGACTCGGCGGCAATCCTGTGCCAATCCAGATTCCCATCGGTGCCGAAGAAAATTTTGAAGGCGTCGTTGACCTGATCAGCATGAAGGCTATCCAGTGGGACAACGAAAATCAGGGCATGAGCTTTGAACTCGTGGATATTCCCGAGCAACTCCAGGCCACCGCCGAAGAATGGCGCGAGAAAATGGTGGAGGCTGCTGCTGAGGGTGACGAGGCGCTGCTTGAGAAATACCTCGAATCAGCCGAGCTGACGGAAGAAGAGATTCGCCGTGGGCTGCGCGCACGGACGCTGAACAATGAAATCGTCATCGCCATGTGTGGTTCTGCCTTTAAGAATAAAGGCGTTCAGGCGATGCTGGATGCGGTCATTGAATTCATGCCCTCGCCCCTCGATGTGCCCCCCATCACAGGCATCCTGGAAGACGACAGCGAAGGTGTCAGAAAATCTGATGATGCCGAGCCCTTCGCTGCGCTGGCGTTCAAAATCGCCACCGATCCTTTCGTGGGCAACCTGACCTTCTTTCGGGTCTATTCGGGTGTGCTGAATTCTGGTGACACCATCTATAACTCGGTCAAAGGCAAGAAGGAGCGCATTGGTCGTTTGCTCCAGATGCATTCCAATGACCGCGCAGAGATTAAGGAAGTCCGCGCCGGCGATATTGCCGCGGCTGTGGGCCTGAAGGATGTGACTACCGGTGACAGCCTGGTCGACCTGAAGAACGTGATTACTCTGGAACGGATGGAGTTTCCGGAGCCGGTTATCTCCGTCGCCGTGGAGCCGAAGACCAAGAGTGATCAGGAAAAGATGGGTATCGCCCTGCAAAAGCTGGCGAAAGAAGATCCGTCGTTTCGGGTTGAGACAGACGAAGAATCCGGTCAGACCATCATTTCCGGCATGGGTGAATTGCACCTGGATATCCTGGTTGACCGCATGCGCCGGGAGTTCAACGTTGATGCCAACGTCGGCAAGCCCCGGGTGGCTTATCGGGAGACGATCCGGCAGTCCGTCGAGATCGAGGGCAAGTTCGTCCGCCAGTCTGGTGGTCGCGGTCAGTACGGCCACGTGTTTCTGCGCATCGAGCCCATGGAGGCCGGCGGCGGCTATGAGTTCCTGGATGAGGTCGTCGGTGGCGCTGTGCCCCGCGAGTACATCCAGTCAGTCAACAAAGGCGTTCAAGAGCAGATGCAGAATGGCGTGATTGCCGGCTACCCGGTCGTTGACGTCAAGGTTGCCCTCTACGACGGCTCCTATCATGACGTTGATTCCAACGAAATGGCTTTCAAGATTGCCGGTTCCATGGCCTTCAAGGATGGCGCCCGCAAAGCCAAGCCGGTGCTGCTGGAGCCCATCATGAAGGTGGAGATTGTCACGCCCGACGATTACATGGGCGACGTCAATGGTGACCTGAACCGGCGCCGTGGCGTATTGCAGGGCCTGGACGAGTCCGCCGCCGGCAAGATTGTCCGCGCCGAAGTGCCGCTGTCTGAAATGTTTGGTTATGCCACGGATCTGCGCTCCATGTCGCAGGGTCGGGCAACCTATTCCATGGAGTTCGGCAAATACGCAGAAGTGCCGTCGAACGTTGCTGAAGCTGTCATTAAGCAAGACTGACCGTTACGGAGATTAAGACCGATGTCGAAGGAAAAATTCGAACGTACCAAGCCACATGTGAATGTGGGGACGATTGGCCACGTTGACCATGGCAAGACGACGCTGACGGCGGCCCTGACGAAAGTCATGGGCGA
>CAKZWQ010000025.1 GCA_937921935.1 uncultured Gammaproteobacteria bacterium
TTGCTTGGGGCGCGCCGTGGGCATGCCGGTGCCACAGGCAATCAAGCGCATTTCGTCGGGTGCGAGGTCTTCACTGTTGGGCGAGTAGAAATCGCGGGCGCGGGCCTTGACGGGCGAAATCCCGGTCGCATGATCAGCCGCAACAGCGGTTTCCATTAGCCGAAACTCTATTCCGACGCGTCCGGCAGGATTCCCCCACTGGTAAGCCAGAACGGCCACCACCAATAAAGATATAACGTAGAGCAAACTTCTCTTCATCGTTCTTCCTTAGTTTTGCGCCGATTTCACGGACGCCGGTCTGCGATTGCAATCGGCTCTTCCGAATGATCTCACAGACTAGGGGCAGCTGTAATGAGGAACTCCCCGGCTACCATGGCTTCTACTCCGGCTCCTCGAGTTCCTTATACATGGCCGGCCGCCAGTCCTGGTCTTCCAGGCCATACTTCTTCATGAAAGCGTCCAGTGCGGGATCCTGGGCCCGGAATCCCGGCACCCAGCGCCCGTTCTCGATAAACGGGGTACTGGGGTTCGGTCGCCCCCTCTCCGGCGGCGGCTGACGCGCCGTGCCCGGCACCGACCATGCGTCGTCCGGCGAGATCGCCATTCGCTCCGTGATGCTTTCCTTGGTGATGTTCCAGACCATCATGTCGATGGCCATGGAGAGCGGGCCGTCGTAGGTAGCCCGGATCCCGTCGTAAATCCCGTAGCGGGTGCCTTCGTCGTTGAAGAAATGGAAAGCCACTGCATGCCGCGGCTTGATCGTGCTCATGATCTTGCCGAAGGATTCCGGTGAGGTATGAAACTCGCAGCAGGCCCGCCACGCCAGTTGGGGGGGCTGGTTATAAAAATCCACCAACTGCTGCGGACTCTGGAAAGCCTCATGAATCGCCAGGTCCACGCCCTCGCCATAGCGAACGAACCACTTGTTCGGCACGGTATCGCCGCTGAAGAAAACCTTCATCCCGGCGTACTCGAACAGGTAGCTAACCGGGCCGTCGCCTGTGTGAATGGCGGGATAGGAGCGAATCTTTACACCGTTCTCTTTATAGACCACCTGGTCCGGCACCTTGTAATCAAACTCGGTAGTCTCGACCTGGCCGGGCACCGGCGTGATCTTGTATTCCCGGGTCACTTTGTCCCAGTTCACGAACTTCAGGAAGTGCTCCATGGCATAGGCGGTGCCCATTTCCTTTGTCGCGCCACTGGGACCCCAGACCCTTAAAGCGTTAGGTCGACCCGCTGTCCAGCCACCGGCCCACAGACCGAGGATGTCACCCATGTGATCCGTGTGCAGGTGCGACAGGAACACCTTGTCCAGATACTGGTACGGGATCATCAGGCTGGCGATGTTGGCCATGGACCCGGTGCCAATGTCGAACAGGAACTTGTCGCCGTTGCCCGCTTCGATCAGGAAGCAGGTCGCGGCCTGACCACGCCGCGCCGCGGGCAGGCCCGTACCGCAGGCGATCACCCGGATCTCGTCTTTGGCCAGTTCTTCCGTGCCCGGGTAATAGACATAGCGGTCCGGAGCGGTGCCGGTGGGATCGGACACCACACCACCCGCGCCCCAGGCGATGGATACACACAGAAAGGCCAGGACCGCCACAATGATCGATTGAAAGCACATTGTGTTGTTTATGGTCATAACAAGTACCTCGCAGCAATCATTGATAACATCGCTACTTCATGAAGTATCGAAAACCCAGTTCAAAGGTGAAATCACGATCGCCGTTGTCGGCCTCGGGATCGATACCCCAGCCCGGCTTGGCATAAGCGATAACGCCCGGCGCGAGGATCTTGCCCAATTCCGGGGCAATCCAGAATGAAAACTCGTTGTCATCGAAGTCGTAGATTGGCTGGGCTTCAGGCAGCAGGTAGATGCCGTCCAGTAGTTTAGGGCCAGGCGCACGCAGGGGCAGCATGAAGAACCAGCGACCCACGTACATGTTGACGTCATCCCGTTCGTCGTCCTTCCAGGCATCGATGAAATAGAAGTTCATCAGCGCAGCAAAGGCGCCGGGGCCGGGCCAGAAATCCAGGTTCCATATGGGTGCCACCAAGGGGGCTACCGCGAACGTCTCGCTGCCCAGCGTGTCGTCAGTCGCGGTGGGAAAATCGAACTGGGCGCCGATAAGCCAGTCCGCACCGAGAAAGTCCCACTGGGTGCGATACATGAAGCGCAGGTTCATGTCACCAACACCCGTTTCTTTACAATCACCCTCGGCGGGTAAACCGTTAGGCAACTGCGGACTGCCGCCGCCTCCCAGCACACCGGAGCACTTGGATTCCCCGGGCCCGGGAAAGTCTGGATTGCGCAACGCCGTATCACCCACATCCCGGTCCATGGCCAATGGGACCTCGTAGGTCATGGCGAAGTTGGAATTAAAGGCATACAGGCCGAACAACACCGCCTCGTTCTGCTCGAGGTTGTTTTCCAGTTCCGTGTACCGGTAGTAGGGCATGAACTTCGGCGCGAAGTCGCGCGGGTCCGTGCCCGTGCCGTCGCCTGTACTACCGTCATCGGCTACCGTAGTTCGCTCCGTGCCAGGCGCGTCGGTGCTGTCGGGTACGGCGTGGGTTTCGCCGAAGACGGGTGAAGCCAGACAGGTCAGGGCCAATAAGACCAAGGCCGAACGGGCGCGGAATACGTGGGACATGATTCCCCCCAAGAAACTTGCCAAACAGTGGACAAAAGTGATCTTAGGCACACGCTACCATACTTTTTGGTACGGTAGAGATAAGTGGAAGCCGCAAGAAAAAGATCGACTCCGGAACGCATGAGCCGTGAGCAATGGCTTGACGGTGCCCTCAGGTACCTGAGGCGCGGGGGCGGAGAGCTACGGATCGACCGGCTGACCCGGGCCCTGGGGGTCACCAAGGGCAGCTTCTACCACCACTTCACGAATCGCGCCGAGTTCATCGACGCGATTCTCGAACACTGGGACAAGACTTATAACCTGTCGGTCGCCGCGGAACTGGAACGCGCGGGCGATGATCCCAGGGAGAAACTGCGCATGCTGCTGCGCACGATCTATGAGAATGGGCTGGCAGACTACGACCTGCCTGTTCGCGCCTGGGCGCTGGACAATGCTCGCGTGCGGCGCTTTCTGCGGCGCACGGATCAGTGGCGCATGGACGTAGTGAGGCAGCAAATGGAGGCCCTGGGATATATCAAGGAGGAACTGGAACTGCGTACGCGGCTTTTCGTGACCTTCGCGTCGCTTGAGGTCGCCCTATACAACCCTCTGCCGCGGACGCAGCTTCTGAGGGAAATTGACGCGCGGCTTGAAATGCTGATCGGGCAGTGACCCGGGAAAACTAGTTTGCAGGCTGCCAGTCTTCCCAGCCCGTGGCCCGCAGGTACTGTTCCAGCGAGATCAGATCCGGGTAACGCGCACGGAGCCCTTCCACGTCAGCCTCGTAACCCACTTCGTCATACCAGCGGAACAGCGGGCGAAGTGGGGGCGGAAACCCTTCCAAGTATTCTTCGAGTGGTTGGCGGGTGTAGGCGACCTCCCGCCCCATCACTTCGCTGAAGGTATCCACATAGGCCTGCACCGTCATCCTGTCGCCGGCGATATTGATCGCCTGGCCCAGCCATTCATCGGGATTATCGAAGGCTTCGCCCACCAAAAAACCAATATCGCGCACCGCAATGAAATGGAGCATCCGCTCCGGAGCGCGTGACTCAAAGACGCCCTTCTCGGCGATACGTTTCTGCTGGCGATCGAAGTTCTCGAAGAAAGCCACCGGCCGGAACACGGTGTAGGGCACGCCGCTTTCGACAATGGCCAGCTCGATCTTGGTCTGGTCTGCGCCCGGCACGCCCTTGCCCGGTTCAGCAGCCGCGCCGGAGGAGTAGATCAGGTGCGTTACGCCGGACGCCTTGGCCGCCGCGATAACGTTCTTCCCCTGCTCAAACTGATTGCGCGAGAAGCCCATGTAGAAGAAGACCTTGTCCACCCCGTCCATGGCTGCAATCAGCGAGTCGTAATCGTCGTAGTCGCCCCGCACGATCTCGATGTCTTTTTCTGCCAGGCGCTGTGCACGGCGCCCCTCGGGTTTGCGGGTCATGCCCCGGACTTCGTACCCCCGCGCGAGCAATTCATCGACGGCCGCATTGCCCTGGCGACCGGTGGCCCCGGCCACCAGCACCTTTTCACCGGCGGCAGCGATGCCGGTCAACAGCAGGCAGACCAGCGCCGCCACTCTAATTAATGTGTGCATAGCAATCCTGTTTTTATTAGTCAGACGCGTCAGTTTCGCGCCTGCCGTGCTTCGAATTCACGCCGGCGAATCAGCGCCCGCTCCTCCAGGTAATCCAGCGTCTCCTTATAAAGACCTGCCCGGGGGGCAAACTCCACATCAAAGACCTGGGTCAGGTCCGTGTCCGGCCGGTACTCCGGCCATTCCGGCACACCGGGACCGTTCGGGTTGCCGGTCTTCGTAAAATTCACCCAGTAAGCCTGCACCGTGTCGCCAAAGGCCAGATCCTGCTCGGTGGCCGGCCATTGCGTGGCTTCCTGCGGTCGCTGGAACTCCGGGTGGGCGCGCACATTGCCGAACACGTAGGGCATTTCCAGCCCGTGCACGGATCCCGGTATCTCGCCGCGCAGCCGCTCATTGATATACATGGTGTGATACAGCCACGCGGGTGAATCCACATTGGCCATCTGCTTCGCGAAATAGCGGGTGGAGGCCAGGAAGATGCCCTCGCCGAACCACCGCTCGCCCACGCCAATGCGTGTCCACTGGTCATCGAAGGGGGCGAGATCTTCATCCGAGAGTCCCTCGATCATGGCGCCGCCGATGAACCACCTGGCAATGAGGGGCAATTTCGAGAGCTGACCTGCCTCCCAACTGTTGGCCCCGCCGATATAGGGCACGTCATGCTGTTCACCCCGCTCGAAGACCCGGGCCACATGATCCACCACCACCACGTCATCAACGACCGGGTTGAAAGGCACCTGCCGCTCTTCGGCGTAGGCCACCAGGTCTTCGGGTGGCAAGGCACGCAGCGCAGACAACAATTCGGTGTCCGTACTGGCCTCCATCTCGAAGTATTCCACCAGCTCTTCGCCGACAGCTTCACGTGAAGGTCCTGCCACACCCGGAGGCCCCTCCTTAAAAGCGTGCTGGTTCGCATCCAGTAACATGCCGCTGCCCATGGCAATGGCGCCGTGAAAAAGACCCTCGGACTGCGGCGTCACCATCAGGATATTCACGGACACACCGCCGGCTGAATGACCGGCGATGGTCACCCGATTGGGGTCACCACCGAACTGTTCAATATTTCGCTGCACCCACTCCAGCGCCGCGATCTGGTCAAAAACGCCGTAATTTGCCAGTGGTTCGTCAGCTTGCGCGCGCGTCATGGCGGAATGGGCAAAGCGGCCGAGATAACCCAGGCGGTAATTGACGGTCACCAGCACCACATCCTGTCGCGCCAGGAGATGGCCTTCATACAGCGGCAGGGAGCCGGAGCCGTACTGCATGTTGCCGCCGTGGATATAAAACATGACGGGCAGCAGGCCGTCGCGCTTGACGGGCGTCCAGATATTCAGAAACAGGCAGTCTTCGTCCAGACCCGCTTGCTGCAAGTGTGCGTCGGCCCAGTCCGGGTAGGCGCCAAGCTTTTGAGGACAGGCATGTCCGTACCGGGTCGCATCACGCACACCGTCCCAGGCCTGCGGCGGTTGGGGCGGCCGCCAGCGCAGTTCACCGACGGGCGGGGCCGCGAAGGGAATACCGCGGAATACGGCCACGCCCTCTTCAACGCTGCCCTGTAACTCACCCGTGTCGATCCGGACGAGCTCCGGCGGCGTGTGCCCGCCAGCCAGTAGCTGACCCGCCGCGAAACTCAGCAGGCTCACCGCCACGCAGATGTGGATTCTTGCCGTCATGATTTCCCCGCCCCCATCCGACAGAATTCTTGTTGCCCGGCCCATAACCCGCGTTCGCCCCGGCGGCACCAATAGTCCTAACGGCCGATGCAACCCAGTGTAGCGAAGCTGGTCCAATCCCGTCAGTCCACGAGGAGAACAAACATGGCGGAATTCAAGGTACACACCCCCGAGACGGCGCCTGAAGCGTCCAAAGCCCTGCTGGAGAAGTCCCAGAAAGCCTTCGGCGGCATGATTCCGAATCTCTACGGCGTCATGGCCGAGTCCCCGGCTCTGCTGGAAACCTACCAGGCGCTGGGCAAGCTGTTTGCGAAAACATCACTGAGCCGCTATGAACAGCAGATCGTCTGGCTGGCCGTGAACTACGAGAACGAGTGCACCTACTGCATGGCGGCGCACAGCGTGGTGGCGAAAGGTGTCGGTGTCTCGGACGACGACGTCAACGCACTGCGGATTGGCACGCCACTGGCCGATGCAAAGCACGAGACCTTGCGTCGTTTCACAGTCCATATGGTGCAAGCCCGCGGCTGGGCCGATCCGGCGGAGATAGAGACATTACTGGCGGCCGGTTACACGAACCAGACCATTCTCGATGTGATCCTCGGCATCGGCCACAAGACGCTGAGCAACTACACCAATCACATCGCGCACACGCCTGTCGATAAGGCGTTCCGGAAAGCCGAATGGAGCGCGGACGACAAGCAGGCCGACGCGGCCGCCTGAGCGTGGGACCTTACGCAGCTTTTCAACGCGGCCTGTTTCGCGTGCCCGTTGCAGTCGCCCTGGTCTTTAGCGCGTGGGCCGTCGCTGGCTCGCCCGCGGATCCGGGTTATACCCAGTTCCTGCCCGAGCCGCTGTCCGCCAAGTGGCAGCGTTCGGCACCGCGCACCACACGCGCCGAGGAAGAGCAGTTCGGTGGCGGGGTCATAACGCGTGCCGAGTACCTTCTCGCTGACCAGCGCTGCTTGATCACGATCAGCGGCGACTCCCCGCTGCTGCAGAGCGTGGCCATGACCTTCTCCAACCCGGCCGTGGCCAACATGGAAGGCGCGCAGAACCAGCGCATCGGCAAACAGCGCGTGGTGATTACGAGCAAGGGCGAGGTGCAGGCCTTTGCCAATAACTTCCTGGTGCAGTACGGCGGCGACTGCACGCGGGAAAACAAGTTCGCCTACGTGCAGGCGACAGACTTCGATGCGCTGCGCCGCTTTGCTGATGCCAGCGGCACGCGCGCCGAGACGCCACCGACAAGTGCCCAGGCCGGGCTGGTGTGGGACCGCACCTTCGGCGGGCCGGCCAGTGACTGGGCCTACGCCATGACCGGCACCCGCGACGGGGGCCTGGCCACGGCCGGGCGCACCGAATCCAAGGGCGCCGGCGAAGAAGACATCTGGATTGTCCGGGTGGACGGCGACGGCAATCGCCTGTGGGACAAAACATTCGGCGGTACCGCGACGGATCGCGGCCGCGCGATCAAGGAAACCCGTGACGGAGGCTTTATCGCCGCAGGCGCCACCGAATCCAAGGGCGCCGGTGAGTTCGATGCCTGGATACTGCGCCTGGACAAGAAGGGTGAACTGATCTGGGACCGGCATTTCGGTGGCCCGGGCACGGACTGGGCCAGCGGGGTGGTGCAAACTCGTGACGGCGGTTTCGCCGTTGCCGCCTACACGACGCCTGCACCCGGTGCGCCGTTTCTTGCCTGGATCATCAAGCTGGATGCAGACGGCAAGACCCTGTGGGAACGGCGTTTCGGCGGCGCGGCGACGGACTGGGCCACGGACATTGCTGAAACCACCGACGGCCACCTGGGTATTTCCGGCTACACCGAATCAAAGGGCGCGGGTAACGCGGACATCTGGGTGCTGATGCTCGATGAGCAAGGCGAACTGCTGTGGGAAAAAACCTTCGGCGGTCCGGAACGCGACTATGCCAGCGTGCTGGATGCCACCGCCGATGGCGGCCTGGTGGTCGGCGGCATGACCGAATCCACCGGTGCGGGCGGCGTGGACATTCGCATCATGGCGCTGGCGGCCGATGGCCAGGTGCGCTGGGATGAGACCTACGGCGGAGCCCGGGATGACTGGGTGCGCGGGCTGATCCGCACCCGCGACGGACGCTATGCCGCTGCCGGTTACACCACCTCAAAAGGCGCCGGACTCTATGACGCCTGGGCCCTGCGTCTGGATCACAATGGCGAACTTCTGTGGGACCAGGCTTTCGGCGGACGAAAGAATGAATGGGCCCGCGCGATGGTGGAAATGCCCGACGGCAGTCTGGCCATGGCCGGCGATAACTGGTCAAAGGGTCCGGGCAAATCTGATGTCTGGGTGCTGCGACTCTCAACCGACCCAGGTGAGTGATCCACGTCAGTCCAGCGGTTGACGTTTTTGCAACATCAACAGCACGCAGTAACAGCTGACTGCCGCGGCCAGGTGCTTAAGCGTGTGGCCGCTGACTGCGCCCCCGGTGACGATGAGGATCTGTGGATCCAGAAACTCGGTGACCTTCGCCAGCACGTACCAGAACAACGCGGCCAGCAGATACCACTGATGGCTGTAATGGCGCGCAAAAGTCGCCAGCACGATGGGCAGAATCACCAGGGGCATGAACTGAACCCAGGCGTAGAGTCGCAAGTCATCGGTCCGGGCCCAGTTAGCCACACTGGCTGCGCCGAGCAACAGCATGGGTATCAGCAGGCCCTGGCCCAGTTTCACGCTGACGCGCTCGCCGAGCAAGGCACAGAAAACCGCCATGAAGCCAATGGTCATGGGCAATCGGTCCCAGACCAGCGTCGGGTTGGACGGGCTCCAGTGATAGTAGGCGGAGCCGGCACTCACCAGCGCCACGCCGGCGAAAAAGATCAGCCAGGCAGCTCGCATGGGGCCCAGGTCCTGACGCCTGCAAACCACGACACCCCAGATACCAACAAACAGAAATGGCAGGTTAGACAGGACATCAAGGGCATTCGGAATGCCGAAGAAAGCCCGCTTGTCAGCGAAGTCGTGGTAACGAAGATCCTGGGGTATGGGCTCGAGCATCATCACACCTACCAGGGTGATAATGACCAGCGCTCCCAATATCAGGTGACGGCGACCAAAGACTTCGTTGGCAGATGCTGGCATAACTTCGGGCAATCCTTGCGGCCGTGGCCGGAGCGTTAAGGACCAATCCTAGCTGATTGTTCTGGCACTTTGTTCTAACGCGTCATCGGGAAGGGCTCCACCGGGCCTGGTCCGCTGTTAACTTGAGCAACAGCTAAACCCTGCTGCCTGCCGAAAAGATCCGGCAAAAGAAAACCCGGCCTAAGCCGGGTTTTCCCTCCCCCCTTACGCAGTGCCTGTTCAGGCAGTGCGTCTCTATACTCAGTCTAAAAACCCAACGCTCAGGATCATGCGCCATTCATTGACAGCGACACTACACAATCAAAATTACTCTCGCAAACTGGCAGCAGGGCATGACTGCCTGTTAGACATCTGTCGCATCGAATTGCTGCGCCACCTCATCAGCAATCGCCAGGGAAGCCGTGATGCCCGGCGACTCAATACCGAAAAGATTCATCAGACCGGGCAGGCCATGTTGCGCGGGCCCCTGCAAAACGAAGTCGGCAGCAGCCGCGCCGGGACCGACGATTTTGGGCCGGATGCCCGTATAGGCCGGATTCAGGCGCGCGGCATCGAGCTCGGGATAGTAACGGCGAATCGCTTCGCAAAACGCATCGCGGCGGCTGTCATCAAAATCGTAATTAACCTCATCCACCCAGCTGACGTCGGGACCAAAACGGGCAGCACCTGCCATGTCCAGGGTCACATGCACACCCAGGCCACCCTCAGCGGCGATGGGATACACAAGCTGGCTAAAGGGCGACTTGCCCGAAAGACTGTAGTAATGACCCTTGGCATAAAAAGCCTGGGGCACATGGGTCGGGTCAAGACCCTGAATGCGCGCGGCCAGGTCGGGCGCGTGCAGACCAGCCGCATTGATGAAGCGTTTGGCTGACACGGTAGTCGGCTCAGGGCCACCACAACGCACCCGAAACCCCTCAGCCACGCGCTCCACGGATTCAACCGGCGCATTGAAGGCCAGCAAGCCATCAGCCGCTTCCAGGTCCGCCTGCAAAGCCAGCATGTATTCGTGAGTATCCAGAATGCCGGTCGACGGTGACAGCAGGGCCTGGGCACAAACCACAGCTGGTTCCCGCTCCCGGACCTTCTCGGCAGACAGCCATTGAAGATCATCGACCCCGTTCGCTTCGGCCTGGGCATGGTAGTCCTGCAGCTTCGGAATCTCTGTTTGCCTTACCGCGACGATCAGCTTGCCGATCCGGCGATGGGCGACCTCGTGCTCTTCACAAAAGCGATACAGGGCTTTTTTACCGGCCACACACAGCCGCGCCTTGAGTGAATCCTGCGGATAATAAATACCAGCGTGAATAACTTCTGAATTTCGGCTGCTGGTACCGGTACCAATCGTCGCGGCGGAGTCCAGCACCAGCACTTCCTGCCCTGCTTGAGCCAAAGCCCGGGCAACAGCCAGGCCTACCGCGCCGGCGCCGGCAACCAGACAGTCAAACTGCGGAGTCACTTAGAAGTCAGCCAAGGTGTGCGCCGGTAATGTAGTCATGCAGCTGGTCGATCATGAACTTCTGTTCGGCGATCACTGCTTTAACCAGATCTCCAATTGAGATCATGCCCACCACGCTCTTGTGGTCAACAACGGGCAGGTGACGAGCCCGCTTGTCCGTCATCAGGGCCATGCAATCCTCAACGCTTCGTTCCGGGCTGACGCACAGAACTTTGGTTGACATGATTTCGCCAACCAGCGCTTCGCGCGAAGAGCGGCCCTCCAGGGCAACTTTTCGCGCGTAGTCTCGCTCGGTCACGATGCCAATAGGCTTGTTATTGTCCATCACCAGCAGCGAGCCAATACTGTTGTCGGCCATGAGCTGAATCGCGTCGTAAATAGTGGTCTCCGGCCCCACATGAAAAACATCGTGACCCTTGTTCTTAAGAATATCCTGCACCAGTCGCATGACCGCTCCTCCCGTCCCCCACCGTTGCGGCCGGAGTGTGAAGGCGACAGCTTGGGGCCGCACACATTCACCAGCCGTAGCTAAGTATAAATCGTCAGAACGCCTTGTCTGGTAAAGCTTTTTTAGCCCTGCAGGGCAAACAGCACCAGCAGGGGCATCAGCAGGAAAGCAGCCAGCGTCGACACCACGATAGCGCCGGCCACCACTTCCGGACTGCGGTCATAACGGGCGGCCATGAGAAAATTAAACACGGCGGCGGGCATGGTTGCCTGGATCAGGACCACGCCGCGCAAGGCTCCTTCCAGTTCGAGGAACGTTACCAGGGTCAGACCGGCAGCAAAGCCCGTTGCCAGACGCAGCACGGCAATCAGTATTGAGGCCTTGACCCGCTGCACGCCGAAAGTGGCCAGGGCATGGCCCAGGGCCAGCAACATCAGGGGAATCGCCATCCCGGCGAGCAGCTCCACACTGTTCTGAAACCACAGCGGCGTGGAGCCGTCCAGGTTGAGAATCACCAGGCCAGCCAGGGCCGCATAAATAATCGGCGTCTTGAACAGCGTTTGCCAGGCTGCGCTTCGGCCCAGCAACAAGGGGCCAAAAATAAAATGGGACAGGGACCCGGCGAGATAAAAGCCAACGGCCAGGCCCAGGCCTTCAGTTCCGAAGGCGAAATAACACAGGGGCAAACCCAGGTTACCGACATTGCCGTAGGTTGCCGGTAACAGGTAATCACGCACGGGCTGACCGGTGAGCCGCAAAACCACGTAACTGGTCAGACCACTGAACAGCAGAACAACAAAGGCCAGGCCAACACACAAAAGAAACTGCGGGGTTTCAGCCTCCAGGCCACCGATGCCATTCAACACCAGGGCAGGCGCACCGATGTTCATAATCATGCGGGTCACAAAATCCCGATCGAAGGGCCAGCCGGCACGCGCCCAGCCATAACCCAGCAGGGCGCAAACCAGAACGGGCGTGATGATGGGAATCAGTTGCTGATACACAGGGCAGTCCCAGGGCGGGGAAACTGGCCGGATTGTCGCACGAGAGCTGGCAACCGCTGCCAGGGGGTAGACTCGGCCTCGCCTTTCACTGAAAAGCGGCCTTCAGGAGCAAATATCAGCATGGGTGAAGAACTACGACTGACAACCGCCGACGGGCATGTGCTGGGCGCCTACCAGGCCAGCCCGGTCGGCAAGCCCCGGGGCGGACTGCTGGTGCTGCAGGAAGTCTTCGGTGTGACGGAGCATATAAAAAGAGTCACGGACGGCTTTGCCGAACAGGGCTATCTGGCCATCGCGCCGGCGCTGTTCGACCGGGTGAAGCCCGGCATCACCCTGCCCTACACGGAAGTGGAACGGGGCCGCGACATCATGCTGCAACTGGATCTCGACGCCTCGGTGCAGGACATAGCGGCGGCAGCTGCCGCCCTGGAGGGTGCGGGAAAACTCGCTGCCGTAGGCTACTGCTGGGGCGGTGCCATGGCAGACCTGGCGGCCTGTCGCCTGAAGCTTGACGCCGCGGTTTCCTATTACGGCGGGCGCATTAGCAGCTGGCTGGAACTTAAACCCACCTGCCCGGTGATGTATCACTTCGGTGGCCAGGACCCGCTGATACCCGCCGACTTGGTAGACCAGATTCGTGCGGGCCGCCCGGACGGTGTCTTTCACATTTACCCGAATGCCGGCCACGGCTTTAATTGCGACGAACGGGCGGACTTTGCACCTGAAAGCGCAGCCGCAGCGCTTCAGCGCACCCTGGCCTTCCTGGACGAGAATCTTTAGGGCGTCAGGCTTCGTCCGTCACGGTATTGCGCAGCACACCGATACCGCTGATCTCAACTTCCACCGTATCCCCCGGCACCAGCCAGCGTTGCGGGTCGCGCGCGAAGCCCACGCCCGACGGCGTGCCGGTGGCGATGACGTCGCCCGGTTGCAGTGCAAAGATCTCGGACAAATAAACAATGATGTCGGGTATATCGATGCACAGGTCAGCCAGCTCACCCTGCTGAAGGATTTCGCCCGCCACCCGCGTCTGCAGGGTCAGTACTGATGGTTGCGTCAGTTCATCCGCGGTCACCAGCCACGGCCCCATGGCGCCAGTGCCAGGGAAATTTTTGCCGGCAGTGAACTGCGAAGTATGCCGCTGGTAATCGCGAATGGAGCCGTCCATTAACCCGGTGTAACCGGCCACGTAGTCAAGGGCAGTGTCGCGACTCACGCGACGGGCTGCCTTGCCCATGACAATGGCCAGTTCACCCTCGTAGTCATACTGCCGGGAAGCTTGCGGTCGCACCAAGGCTTGTCCATGACCTACCAGGCTGTCGGGATAACGCACGAACATGGCCGGGTAAGCCGGCGGCTCACGGCCCATTTCGCGAATGTGCTCACGGTAGTTCATGCCGACGCACAAAATGCGGCCCGCATCGGGAATAGTCGCTGCCAGTTCTGCGCTGTCCAGGGGCACAGGCGCAACGGCGGCCGCGGCCTGCGCGACCTCGGCCAGGGCATCGCCGGCAATGGCACAGCGCAGGGTGGGATAACGCGCCAGCAAAGGCCGGGGAACCGGACGTATCTCCCCGTCGGTCACAAGGCCGTAGCCGCCGGCGGCAAGACTGGCGAATCTCATAAACTTATCCCATGAATATTCCTGAAGCCCGCGATAATACAGGCCTGCGGTCCGGCTCGCCGGATCGGTGCGGGGCCGCCAACAGATGCGGGCATTACGCCGACCGATCGCGATCCCTGTTTATCCGCCCCGGGGCGCTATAGACTCGCCGCCACCCATGCAGCAGCCAGCAAAACAATCACCCGGCAAGGGCGGGCCCCGTCTGACCCAGGGACCCGTCGGCGAGTCCATTCGCTCCCTGATGTTGCCCATGCTCATGGGCATGATCGCACTGATCTCCTACAACCTGGCCGACACCTATTTCGTGAGCCGGATCGGCACCCTGGAACTCGCGGCTATTGCTTTCACCTTCCCGGTGAATTTCATTGTCGGCGCCATCACCATGGGCATCGGTATCGGCACCTCGTCGGTGGTCGCCCGACTCTTCGGCGCTGAAGAACGGGAAGAGGCTGAACGCGTCACCCTGCACGCGATCTTCCTGGGCCTGGCCATCGGCGTTTGCCTGGTGTCCCTGGGTCTGGCCACCATCAGGCCTGTCTTCAGTTTGCTGGGCGCCGATGCAACGACCCTGCCGATTATCGAACGCTACATGAGCATCTATTACTACGGCGGCATTTTTCTGGTGATGCCGATGATCACCAATTCCGTGCTGCGAGCTTCGGGTGATGCCGCCACGCCGGCCAAGATTATGGCCACGGCTGCCGTACTGAACATTATTCTCGACCCGATCCTGATCTTCGGCTGGGGACCGGTACCGGCGCTGGGTGTGGAAGGCGCCGCTATTGCCACCGTGACGGCCAACATCATCACCATGGTGGCATCCATCAGCGTGGTGTATTTCCGTGACAAACTGATTCGATTCGCCGCCCTCAACCTCGCCCTGATGACAGACTCATGGAAACGCATCCTGCATGTTGGTATTCCGTCCATGACCAGCAGCCTGGTGGCGCCCCTGACCTCGGCCTTCATCACCTACCAGATCGCCCAGTTCGGCCAGGAGGCCGTGGCCGGCTTCGGCATCGCTGCGCGCTTCGAAGGCCTGTCTCTGCTGGCCTTGATGGCCCTGAGTGCTGCCGTTACGCCTTTCGTGGGCCAGAACTTCGGGCGCAAGAACTTCGACCGCGTCGAGCAAGGCGTGAACTGGTGCTACCGCTTTACTCTTGTATATGGGCTCAGTATCGCCGCCATCCTGGCCCTCGTCGGGCCCATGATCGCCGGCCTGTTTACCGAGGATCCCAAAGCCCTGGAAACGGCCAGCCTGCACATGCGCATCGTACCCATCAGCTATGCCACCTTAGGCATCGCCATGGTGATCAACGGGGCCTTTAATGCCATCGGCAAGCCCCTGCAGGCCATGATCACCTCTTTGTGCCGGACCGTGCTGGTCTATGCGCCCCTGGCCTTTATCCTGGCCCAGTTCTTCGGCATCGTCGGCATCTTTGCAGCAGCCTGCACCGCCAACTTTGTGTCCGGCACTATCGGTGCGGTCTGGTGGCGCAGTATCTACATGAAGCAGCGCGGTATGGAGGCACCGCTAACATCGGCCTGATTGATACTGAGGGGTTACAGCCTGCGAAGGGCTGATATCTCGCTATAGGAATAACTAAATAACCCTGGCTGAACGAATAATCGCTTCAGCTTCATCCCGTCCCTTTTCAAAATAGTAGGGGTCGGCTCCCACGTAAATAATCATGTAAAGCTTGTCAGCCTGAATAAACGCACCCACGACACCTCTGTAGTCGGGGCCGTCAGTCAGACGGGCATTGAAGTCAAACATCACACCACGCTGCTCACCGAACTTCAGCGGGCGTAAATTTTCTGTTTCCACTGCACTATCGCCTTCACCCAGCAACTTGACCATAGAGGATTCTGTCAGCTCTTCCAGTTCGTTGGGTAACATATCGGCTTCAAAGACCGGCAAGGCAATCGTCTCGCTGGCTATGGAGAAGATGGCTTCACCCTCCGGCACCGCAGGAATCAGGATCAGACGATTAAGCAACAGGCCATCCGTGGTCCAGACCTGCGACTCCTTGCGCGCAAAAGCCGCCTGGGCGGCGCTCGCCTGATTCCAGGTGGACTGCGGAGCGACCTGCATGTCTGACACCGTGACAGGCCCAGGGCCAACAGCAGTGAATGGCACAACGCAGCCACCCAAAGCGATTAGCAATGAAAACAGCAACAGAATTCGCTGGGTCATGTTCATCATTCCTCTTCTAAATAGAATTCGATCATTTCTCGATCTGAGGCTTCTGGGTCCGCTTCAAGATAACGCCGGAAATTATCCTGGGCGGCGGGCAGGTTCTTGGCTTTTAGCTGTATATAGCCCAAATTTCGGTAACAGGCTGCCGGACAGGAACCGGATTCCACCGCTTTCTGGTAAGCATTGCTGGCAAGTAATTGATCACCTTCCGCATCTCTCTGGCGATACATCTCACCGCGAAAAAATTCCACCAGCCCCGGATCAACACCCAGGCTTTCATGGCGATCCAGTAAATAAGCCGTCCGCCCATAGCGGTTGGTGTCAATCTGGGCTTCCATAAAATCAAAATATTTGCTCGATAGCGAAGTCGCGTGCCTATCATTGAAGTCGGTGCGCTTGGGTCCGCCGTATTCTTCCGCGAGGGCCTGCAGATTGGCTACCCGTTCATCGGACTGGGGATGCGTGCTAAGGAATATAGGAACCTCTTCACGCTTTACAACTGCCCGCTCTTCCTCGGCAAGCAGTGACTCCCAAACGGCCGCACAAGCGTGTACGTCATAGCCCTTTTCCGCCATTAGCTGGGCGCCAAGAATATCCGCTTCCTCTTCGTTTTCACGGTTATAGGCCAGCGCATTCAGCTGGCCTGTGATCTGGCCCACGCCCGGACTAACTCCCGTTACAACGGCAAGACCAATATCAAAAATAAGCCCCGCCGCCATATTTTTCTTCAAACGCCGCAAGCGCTCCAGGGTATGCGCCATCGCGTAATGCGCAACTTCGTGACCAAGAATGCTGGCCAGTTCGTCTTCACTGGAAACGCGAATTAACAGCCCTGTATGCACCAGCATCATCCCGTTGGAGGCCATAGCTGCATTGAAAGTTGGATTTCTGACTACGTAGACACGCAGGTCGGGACAATAATCACCGGCTACACGACAGGCCACGGAATACACATACTCAGTAATGGCTGGGTCACGGATCACCATGGGCGAGCCACGCAACTGCGCCTCGAACTCATCCACCTCCATCCAGAGGCCTTGCTCATCCTTGTCGAGGACGGGCTCATATCCCGGTGGAATTCTCGGCTCGATCCTTTCCACCGACCAAACCAGGGTCGGCAGAAAGAGTAATGCGAGCAAGAATGCCGGCAAAAGGGGACGTCCCATCATCTAATTAGCTCGCCGGCCAATCCTTTAGCAGCTGATCGACTGTCTTGTTGGCGCCTGCTGCATCTTTCAATTCGCCGGCGCCAGCCGATATGACATTGAACCAGACCACGTTACCCGTCTTGAGATCAACCAACGAGGCAAAACCGAACTCCGCAGAGGTGGCCATTCCACCTCCCGCGGCTGCGATAAGAATAGACATGGCCACCCGGCCGCCACTGGACTGATAGTCGCGATAAAATACGAACAAGGCATAGTCTGCTGCATACCGTTCTCCGATTTCCTGCACGCCGGGACCCAGTGACCAATCGAAGGCGCCGTTTTTGCTCGGCAATTTAGCTAAACCGAAATGGTTGACCCTGATGGTCTGACCGACTGCCTCATGCAGTTTCTCGTAGCGACGCAAAACCTCGTCAACACCGACACGCTTACCCATTACTACGAGATCCGTATCGCGGGCACTCAGATTATTCGTTGCGGAATTGAGGAAATTGTTTCGGGCTGCCTCGGTCCACTCAGCCTGTAGCTCCGTCACACCGCCAGCTGTCCAGAGGTAGTACTTCACGTCAGGCGTCATAAGGAGAATTCGGGGTTTGTCCCCGCTTGGCACCAGCGTGTTCACCTGCGACGCCGTAGTTGAACCGGATACGCAGCCGCCCAGAAAAACGAGTACGCACAATAAGCAGCTAAGTCGAGCCAGTGCAATAAACAGAACCTGGCAAGATCTCTCGGAGATCTGGTGCAACATGGCTTATACCCCCACCGGTTTACCTGTTAGATAGTAGTTTGCCCTTTAGAAGCCTCTGTTGGCAATCAAGGCGACTTACCCCGCCAATGGAGTGTTTTGGAGGCGCCACCTAAGTAAACTAAAGCCTCAGCGTCGGCCAGCCGTCGCAAGACTTCAGGAGCCAGAATGCACAGCGGGGCCAGACTGATCTACAGCCAAAGCTGGGCGTCGCATCTAATGGTGAGATGCTGGCAAGCGAGCCGTATCGCGATTATCACGCTAACGTTGACCGGCCTTGCCTGGGCCGGGGAATGGTATCCGGTAGAGGTCGATGTCTGGGACCCGCCGTTCAACTCCGAACGTTTGCGTCGCCCGGAAGTCTATACGCCCCTGGAGAAAGCCAGCCAACGCTGGAACATCTGCGTTTCCATTCCACACCTGAAGGATGGCTACTGGCTGGCCGCCGATTTCGGTCTGGTCAGCGAAGCCCGGCGATTGGGTGTCAACATGGCCATTTACCAGGCCGGCGGCTACGGAAGGCTGGACGTGCAGCGCCGGCAGATTGAAGAATGTCTTGCGGACGGTTTTGCCGGCGCAAGGGCTGATGGCCTGATACTCAGCGCCGTTGATGCAACCGGGCTGAATGACCTGGTTGCCGAGATCACCGCCAATGGCATCCCGGTCCTGGACCTGATTAACGGCATCAATTCACCAGATATTACCGCCCGCTCTGCCGTGACCTACTACGATCCGGCCTACAAAATTGGTGAATACCTGAAGCGACTGGAGTCGGAACGAACAGGTGAAGTCAAAATAGCATGGTTCCCCGGGCCGGACGGTGCCGCGTGGTCTGGCGAAGGTGATGAGGGTTTTCAGGCGGCCCTTGCCGACAGCAACATCAGGATTATCGCAACGCGCAAGGGCGATACCGGGGTGGCCACCCAGAAAGCCCTGTTGGAAGATCTTCTGGACGAACTGGGCGACGATGTTGTCAACCAGCTGGATTACGTCGTGGGCACCACAGTGAGTGCCGAAGCGGCCGTCGGCGTGCTCAGGCGTCGCGGGCTGAATAGCGATATCAAGGTGCTCGCTTACTACTATGGACCGGGCGTTAATCGCGGCATCCGACGAGGCAGTATCATCGCAGCCCCTACAGACTCTACCGTCGTCCAGGCACAGATGGCTGTGGACATGATGGTCCGTATCCTGGAGAAACAGCCGTATTTCAAGCATGCCGGACCCAAGATCCAGGTGATCAATCAGCAAAGTGTCAATCGCTGGGACTCGTCGACCACATTGGCGCCCCAGGGTTTTCGGGCCATGTTCGAAGTGCGTGAATAATGATCCGGTCTGGCTCCGTCATCCGTTGGGTAATTCTGCTGACCCTGATCTTCGCCGGCATTTATGGGTCCTGGCTGTTGAGCGAGACCTTCCGCGAGAACGCCTATCGGGCCTGGACCCGGCAAGCTGATAACGCTGGCCAGTGGCTGTCGGGCACCCTGCTGGACTGGCTGGACGAGAGCTACTACCCGGTATCGGCCCTGGCTGCCCTCGCCGAGAATTCTTCCGAACTGAGCGAAGCGGAGTTTCTGGGCGCTTTCGACAGCATTGAATCACGCGCTTCCACCTTCTTTATCGAAGGCATGGTCTACCTGAGCCCCAATGCCGACGGTGACTTGATAGTCACCTACACAAGCAGCCCTTATGCCCGACGGACCATCGGCTCAACCATGACTGACGAGCCCTGGATGCAATCAGCAGTGGATGAATCCCTGGCGCGTTTCGGCGAGCTGGTGATCGGGCCGCCTGCCGAACTACGCGGCAAGCGCTACTCCGCGATTGCGTTGCGAACCGATACGGCTGACGGCGAAGTCGTACTGTTGGGCCGCATTGATTTCACCTCCCTGGTCGATTCCCTGTATCAGATTCACGTACCAGCGGGGATGCAGTTGCTGCTGGAAGGCGACTTTCTCGGGGGCGGCCGTCAGACCATTGTGGGCACGCAGGTTCCTGATGCCCTGCATGTGGCCAGGACCCGGACCCTGAGTGCCGGCGCCGAAATGACCATTAGCTGGGCCGTCACGGAAGAGTTTGCGGGCGGCCCTCCCCTTGAGCTCGCGCGCTTCACCTTGATCGGAGGTATCGCCGGAACCATCGGAATGGCGCTGTTCATTGCCCTGCTGCTGTGGCGTAACCAGAACATCAGTAACAAAGTCAGGGAAGCGACTCGCGAACTGGCCAGCAGCCAGGAGCGCTTCGAACTTGCCATGGAAGCCACTAATCTTGGCGTCTATGACTATCGACCGGCTACCGGTGAGCTGATTATCAACGATCGCTGGGCAGCGATGCTCGGTTATACACAGGCCGATATGGGTGGCCACATCGACGCTTTTTCCAGGCTGATACATCCGGACGATGAAGAACAGACTTGGGCCCTGTTTGCTAAACACGCTGAAGGCGATACGCCGCGCTTCGACGCGGAGTTTAGAATGTGTAATACCGATGGTGATTACGTCTGGATCCGTTCCGTTGGCAAGGTGGTTGAGCGAGCCAAAGACGGCTCACCCCTGCGTTTTCTGGGGATTCATACAGATATCACTCAGCAAAGAGAGGCGGACGCGGAATTACACAGTGCCAGAGAGCGCGCCGATGCAGCCAATGCGGCGAAGAGCGCCTTCCTGGCCAACATGAGCCACGAACTGCGAACGCCCATGAATGCCATTCTCGGCTACAGCGAAATGCTGATGGAGGAAGCCGAGGAACTGGAGCAGGATGAGTTCATCCCGGACCTGAAAAAGATTAGCCAGGCCGGCAATCATCTGCTGGCGCTGATCAACGATGTGCTGGATCTTTCCAAAATTGAATCCGGCAAAATGGAAATCTTCCCGGAAGAGATCGATGTCGCCAGGCTTATCGACGAAGTGATCGCCACGGCTCAGCCGCTGGTGGAGAAACAGCAGAATCAACTGATCATTGAGCGCGACGAGAACCTGGGCAAAGCACACCAGGACCTGACAAAGGTCAGGCAAACACTCTTTAATTTACTGTCTAATGCATCAAAATTCACCGAACAGGGCACCATCACGCTTCGCGTCACACAACAGACCAAACAATGTGATGCCTGGCTGAGCTTTGCGGTCAGCGACACGGGCATCGGCATTCCCCAGGACAAGCTCGAACACATCTTCAAGGAATTCTCCCAAGCCGACGAATCCACCACGCGCGATTTCGGCGGCACCGGGCTGGGACTGTCTATCTCCAAGCGCTTCTGCGAAATGCTGGGTGGCGAATTGAAGGTCGAGAGTGAAGTCGGCAAGGGCTCTACCTTCACGATTCTCATACCTGCGACTGCGCCCGGTGCCAAGGCTGAGCTATTGGCACAGGCGACGGAAGCCAGAGAGGGTGTACTTAGCGATCTCGGCGATCAGGACCGCATCCTGGTAATCGACGATGACCCGGAAGCCTGCGAAATCATCAGCCGCTTTCTCAGAAAAGACGGATTCAATGTGGTGACGGCCGACAGCGGTGAGCGCGGCCTGCAACTGGCGCACCAGCTGAATCCCGCAGCTATCACGCTGGATGTGATGATGCCGGAGATGGACGGCTGGTCTGTATTAAGAGCGCTTAAAGCTGATCCGAAACTGCGCAAGATCCCGGTCATCATGCTGAGCATGATCGACGACCGTACCCGCGGCTATTCCCTCGGTGCGGTGGACTATCTGACCAAACCGGTAGATAAGACCCAGTTACTGGAGACCCTGCACCGCTACAAGCACAACAGTGATGAAAACTCCGTGCTGGTTGTCGAAGACGAAGCAGATGCCCGCATGCTGCTGGCAAAGAACCTGGATCGCGCCGGCTGGCGGGTAATGGAAGCTGCCAACGGCCGAGAGGCACTGCTGATGATGGCCACGGACAGACCAAAGCTGATTCTCCTGGACCTCATGATGCCCGTGATGGATGGTTTCGAATTCCTTGCCGTCATGCGCGAGCGCGCCGAATGGAAAGACGTGCCGGTGATCGTGGTCACGGCCAAGACCCTGACCCAGGAAGATTACGCGCGACTGAACGGCAGTGTGGAACAGGTTATTCGTAAAACCTCCTGCACCCGGGAAGAACTGCTGGAGCGCGTTCGCCAGGCCGTTCAGCCCCTGCGTGACCCGCCCGCACAATCAGCGGATGTACCAGACGACCTCTAGCGTTTCCGGTGGCCCCGTCAGAGAAGCAGATCGAGCGGTGCCGGGAAGCTGACGTCGGGCGTCTGCTGATCGATATCCAGGTAGATTAGCCAGCTGCCGTCCGCAGCCTTTTTATAGATTAATACTGAGCGGCCCGCATCACGCAGGGTGTCGCCACCTTCTTTAGGCACACTGAGATACCAGTACTTGCTCACCAGGTGCGCCACATCACCGTGGACCTGAATTTCTTCAAAATCCAGCAAAAACTCCACCTCGGCGGTCCCCAGTTTCGGGGCAAAATAGTCGCGAATAGCGGCTTTACCCCGCATCGCCGGTTGCCCGTGCAGAGCCACGAAAGCATCGGCGGCATAAAGCTTCATCAGCGCATCGATATCGCCGGCCTTGAAGGCGACGATCCAGTCCCCGGCCACCGCCTTGATGGCATCCGCCGCATCCGTCTCATCCGCTGCGGACGGGACCGCACCCATCAGCATCAGTAATATCACAGCCAGGGAACACCAGTTTCTCAGTTCAGACATGGATCACTCCGGTCAGCTATCTGGGGGGGCAAACATGCTAACGTCCGCCACGCGCGTGACCAAGGGAAAATCCACAATAAGACTTGCCCGACTCGCCCTTGCAGCCCTGGTGCTGTGGGCCGGCAGTGCCTGTGCGGCAGAACAGCGCCTGAGCCTGGTGAGCAGCTGGAGTAAACCCCAGAACTTCAACGTGCTGTTCCTTGACTACGTCAACGCCGTCAACGAAGCCGGTAAGGGCGTTGTACAGATCGACTTTCTGGGCGGCCCGGAGGTCATACCCCAGGCTCAATTGTTGTATGCCTTGCGCCGGGGCGTTGTCGATATGGCCTTCGGCGCCATTACTTACTACCGCGGGGTGCTACCGGAAGGCGATGCCATGTTCGCCGCCACCATTACGCCTGGAGATGCTCGTCGTAACGGCGGCTTCGAAGCCCTGCAGAGCTACTGGTCCGAGCGCATCAATGCCCGCCTGCTCGGCTGGATGCAATCGGGTGTGGGCGTGAATATCTATCTGACGGATACACCGGATTTTCGCAGCGACGGCATGCCGGATCTGGCTGGCCTGAAAGTCCGCACCTCGCCCTCCAATCGCGAATTGCTGACCGTGCTGGGTGCCCGTCCGGTGCAGATCGCCGTGAAGGAAATTTACACAGCTCTGCAACGGGGCACCGTGGATGGACTGGCCTTCACCACGACGGGTATTCCCGACCTGGGCATCGATGACTTCATTCATTACCGTATTGATCCATCTTTCCTGCAAATGTCCATTTGTCTGCAGATCAATCTGGATAGCTGGCAACAGCTCTCGCCGGCCGCCCGGCAAATTCTCAGCGAGCAGGCCATCGCTTATGAACCCAAAGGTCGCGCTGACTTTTTTTCCCTGCGGGATCGCGAGGTCGCTGAGCTTGCAGAGCGGGGACTGCAGTCGGCACCCGTGCCGGATGCTGCCGCGGCCGCCTACCGCAATCTCGCCCACGAAGTGGTGTGGGCAAGACTGGCAGCGCGCGCACCGGCGGCGGCTAAAGACTTGAAGCCCTACTTTTATCCGGCCGGCAATACGCCATGATGGAACGCGCTTATGACGGGCTGATTCGCGGCCTGGCCGGCCTGGCCGGGGCCCTGATCGGTGCCCTTTGCCTGCTGGTTGCCTGGGACGTGGTGGCCCGCAACCTGGGGCTGCAACCGCCGGCATCCACCGTCGCCCTGACAGAATACGCCCTGCTGTACTTCACCATGGCAGCCGCGCCCTACCTGGTACGACAGCGTGGTCATATCGTCGTGGAGGTGCTTTACCAGCGGGTCCACGGCGCCGCGCGGCGCCGGCTGGATCGACTGGTCCTGAGCCTGTGCATCGTCGTCTGCGTGATGGTGGCAGGTCTGGCTGCAATGCTGGCTGCCGAAGCCTGGACCCGCGGTGAGATTGATGTGCGCTCCCTGGACACGCCGCGCTGGCTGCTCTTTCTGCCCCTGGCGATTGGCTTCAGCCTGATGGCAACGGAATTTTTGCGTCTGCTCTGGCGCGGAGAATCAGTGGCGGGCGGGCAGCAGGCCGATACTTTCTGATGAGCGGTATCGGCGCCGGACTGCTCGTGTTTGCCCTGGTGGGACTGCTGATGGTCGCCGGCGTACCCGTGGCTTTCGCCTTCCTCGGCGCCAACCTGGTGGGTGCCGTGTTGATCATGGGCGGCTGGGACGGACTGCTGCAACTGGTGGATAACTCCACCGCACTGATCACCAGTTTCACCCTCGTGGCCGTCCCCATGTTTGTGCTGATGGGTGCCCTGCTGTTTCACAGTGGCCTGGCACTGCGGGTGTTTGATGCTCTTGACGCCCTGTTCGGTCGTATCCCCGCGCGGCTGAGTTACCTGACCGTAGCGGGCGGCGCGACCTTCTCTACCCTGACCGGTTCCACCATGGCCAACACGGCCATGCTCGGCTCCCTGATGGTGCCGGAGATGACCCGCCGCGGTTACAAACCCCACATGGCAATCGGTCCTATCATCGGCACCGGCGGACTGGCCATGTTGATTCCGCCGTCCTCCCTCGGGGTGCTGCTTGGCAGCCTCGCCCGCGTGGACATCGGCGCACTGCTGCTGGCCGGCCTGCTCCCCGGCCTGGTCCTGGCTGTGCTCTATGTGCTGGTGATCTATGTGCAGGCCAGGCGCGACCCGAAGGCCGCACCGGCCTACGACGTAGATGAAGTCCCGCGCAGAACCAAACTCAAGCTGCTGCTGACCAACATCCTGCCCCTGGGGATCGTGATCTTCGCCGTGGTGGGCTTCATTATTCTGGGCATCGCCACCCCGTCGGAAGCAGCTGCCTTCGGCGCCTTGTCCGTCGCCGGCCTCGCGCTAGCCACTGTCGGCTTGTCATTTGCAGCCTTGCGAAAATCCCTGATGAGCACTGTCAGCGTTACCGGCACCGTTTTTCTGCTGATTGTCAGCTCATCGGTCTTCAGTCAGCTGATGGCGTTTTCCGGCACCAGCGGTGCGGCCGTGGACTGGGCCATCGCCCTGGACACCGGTCCGACAGGCAAGTTGTTACTGATGTTCGGGGTAATGCTACTGCTGGGCATGTTCATGGATCAGATCTCCATCATGCTGCTGACCATCCCCGTGTTCTTCCCGCTGGCGGCAGCCCTGGGCTTCGACAAGGTCTGGTTCGGCATCGTCATGCTGCTGGCCATGGAGATGAGCCTGACCACGCCGCCTTTCGGCCTGCTGCTGTTCCTCATGCTGGGGGTTTCACCGCCGGGCACGACACTGTCACGCGTGGCCCTGGCAGCCGCGCCGTTCCTGGCCTGCGATGCTCTGCTACTGGGACTGCTTTTACTGCTGCCAGGCTTGGCCCTGACTCTGCCGGGCCTGTTGGGCGGCTAAAAGAAAGGCCCGTGGAGAGGGGCCTTTCAGGCCATGTCAGGGCCAGCTTGAATGTCCGCTAACGACCCAAAGCGGACGTTCACGGCATCCCGGATAGCTCCCGCAAGTCAGTGAACCGAGCGCCAGGATCTATTTGTCGTAGAGACTCTTATCGTAGCGCATTGGATTCAATCGACCATCGTCCAAGGGCACCGTCACGGCTCGAAAGTCGAGACCAAAACCGGATCGCCGAAGGTCCCAGGGCTCCCTGGGTTCTGGAACAGCGCAAAGACTTCACCGTTCGACGTCGCGATGTCAGGCAAGACATCGCCGTTGAGATCCGCGACGGCCAATCCGTCGATGCCGCGCTTAGTGAAGAGTTGGCCGGGTGGTAGCCGGTAGACTGTGGGTTGACCAAATTCACCGGGTGTAGCCGTTTGCAGGAACACAGTGATCTCGCCGCCGCCGAACACGACATCTTCACGCTGATCGCCGTTCAGGTCGGCGACGATCGGCGCCGCGGTCAGGTTGTTCGACGCTTTGAGTCTCGGTAAGCGCACCGCGAACGCGAGCGGAGCCTGAGAGCTTTGCAGAACCCGGTACCATACGTCCTCCAAATCGAACTGGTTGTCGGCCTCAATTCCGGCGGCGACTATATCTGGCCACCCATCCTCGTTCAGGTCACCGGCGTTCATGGTCCAGCTTGTTGAATTGGTTAGGACCGTTTGCAGCAGATTAAAGACACCCGGGTTACCGGGCTCTTGGTCGTAGATCAGCACACTGTCCTTGGGATCGCTGACGGAGGTCGCTACTTCCAACACGCCGTCGGCGTCGAAATCCGCGAGCGCCAGGGTGGAAAAGGCGTCACCGATGGTGTTGCGCTGGTCGTATCCGCCGGTCGGCTGGCGCGGGTGCCACACGACGTTCTCAGAACCAGCGATCACAAGGTCGATGCGGCCGTCGAGGTTGACGTCCCCGACGCCGATGCGGTGGGGCTCAAAGACCGTGGGATAGGCGACCGCACTACCAAGTTCACCGGTTGTCTGCCAGGCGTTCCCGAATACCTGCAAGCGATCCGACTCAAAGCGGTTGGTGACGATCACGTCCGGGAATGCGTCACCGTTCAGGTCTGCAAGTTCGAGCGCGTTTGGCAGGCCCGTCGCTACAGGGAAGCGCATGGGCTCCAGGAATGTCCCGGGGTTGCTCATATCCTGGAGTCGGACCGTGACGCTCCCGTCGGCCGGTACGATACCGCCGCATTCCTTTGCCGCCGGATCGGTCCCGTACACCAGGCGGCTGGAATACACGAGGTCGGTAAGCCCATCGCCGTCCATGTCGGCGGCATCTATACCCTTGAAAATCATGAAGTCGAGGTCAGGAGTCGGGTTTACGATCACGCAGCCGCCCCCCCCGCCGCCGGAACAGCCGGCGACTATCGCCGCGCCAAGCAGCGCGATCGCTGATCGGTGTATAGCCATGATCACCTCCTGAGCAGGCGATGACGATAGGCGCAGCCCATGCCAAATATATTAACTATACGCTTGTTGGAACCGCGCGAACGGAGATCTGCAGCATATACGTATGAGCAATGCCGTATCTAGCCGCAACTAGTTATTCGCCGGCCTCAATTAACAGTGCGCAAACCGCCGTGGCTCACAACAGTCTCGTTTTAAATAATTTTGCCAACTGCTTGGGATCGGCTATTGAGAATGTCATGCATTCAGAATCGTTGCAAAGTCCTTTCGAGCAGCGAGGAGATTTGTAGACGACGAATTTGGACGAACGACAGCTCAGCCTGGTGGCGGGTTTTTTTGCCCGGCGAATATCCGCTTTCGGCCGAAAGCAGACGTTCAAGTGGATCCTTACCGTATGTCCAAATAACCGCCTTTTCGCGGAGCTATAAGCAATTTCCACAGTTGCGCCCACGTCGGTTTCAGCAATAGTTGAACAAAGGTCCCGCAAGGTGGTTGTCATGGCTTGCAGAAACGGCTTATTGCTGCTCGCGTGTCTTATTGCGGCATGTACGAGCTTCCAGTCGATAGATCAAGAATCCACGGCGGCTGCTGTGGCTGAACTGAAGGTTGGAGATACGCTAGAAGTTGTTACGCAAGACGGAGGTCAGCTACGCTTGACTATCGACACAATTACCGATCAAGAAGTAATCGGCAGCGGTCTGCGAGTTGCTAAGAGTGATATCCGCAGTGTCCGTAAAGATGAGATCGACGCCGGCAAGACGCTGATGACTGCCGTCACTGTATTCGGAGTAATAGCGTCAATCGGATTGCTGATCCTTGTGATGGCACTTTGAGCGACCCACAAGCCCCCCGGGCTTCGGGCCGGGTTTTTCTTGCCCGGTGAACGTCTGCTTTTGGCCGAAAGCGGACATGTTCACGTTGCGGTATCGTTAGAGTTCAAACAAGTACGCAATGCGTGAGGGCGGCAATGGAAGTCTCGCTCTTCTGGCTTTTGATGATTCTGATAGGGCTAGCCGGCTTGGGTTGGCGGGTCTTTTTGCTCACGGGGTGGCTGGACCGCAAAGAGCAGGAACGAATCGACTCGGAGCATCGGCAAAAGGCTCGGCAACTTCGTCAGCGCGGCGAGAAACCTAACCGCCTAAGCCGGACTGAATCCGGTGCCTCAACGAAGCCGGACGCGGATCCCTGATCCCCCTGGCAGAAGCGTCCGCTTTTGGCCGAAAGCGGACGTTCAGGCACTGCCAGGGCGGGACAAATTGTAGACCGAGTCTAAAGGCCTGCTTTCGACCCAAAGCGGACATTCAGCTAAATCGTAAACCTAGCCAAAAAGGCGGCTCGGCTTTCCCAAATCTGTTGGATGCAGATATCTGTAATCCCGCATTGGGATTATGTAAATGGAATTACCGGCACGGCAGGCGTAGATTCCAGAATTAAGACCGGTCCCGATGACGCCACCTTCGGACTTGTCGTTCTGAAACAGCAGGTATCGGACAGGCACTCATTGCCTGTTTGTCGCCCGGGCAGTTTCTCCCGGTCGCCTGATAACTGACTGAGCCCAGGCCAGCCTGTTTGTGGCTGTATTGAAAAATAAAAGGGGAGATCGACAAATGTTTCACTCGAAAAAAACTGCTCTGTCATTGATGCTGCTATTTATCCTGCCCGGCACAAGCTTTGCGGCGTCTGTGTTTATTAATTTCGATAGCTTCAGTTTGGGCGGAAAAAGCACCGGAACCGTATTGGGTACTATCGACGGCTTGCAGGTCAGCATTGCCCAGGGCAACGCCGGTAATCCCCGCAATGGCGGTACCATCCTCGACAACGGCGATATCGATATTGGCGGTGGGTTTGACGGCCACTATTTGACGTCGAATCTTGTCGATAATAACGGTCGCGTGGACCTGGAGTTCAGTGTGCCGATTGTTGGCACCATTTCGTTTTGGGCAGATTATGCAGACTCGGGCACCATAGATTTCCAGGTGGTTGCGCTGTCTTTGACTGCGGATCCTGTCCAAATTTGCTCCGAAAATGATGATGGGGCTACCAAATTCATCGAGTGCAGTATAGCAACGCCAACAACAACCCTGCGGTTCCGGGACAACACGGGAAACCCCGTGCAGATAGACAATCTCACGGTGAACACCGTGCCGATACCGCCCGCGGCATGGTTGTTTGGCTCTGCCCTCGGCCTGCTGGGCTGGATGCGGCGTAAGACCGGCTAAAGCAAGAATTCTGGGAGGATGGAATTACCCGGCCCCGTGCCGGGTTTTTCTTGTCCGGCGAATGTCTGCTTCTGGCCGAAAGCGGACCTCGCCTTGGGGAGGTAAAATCGCTAATAACTGAGGTCAATCAATCTACGCCATTCGAAATGTCTCGGAGTTTCAGGACCCAGAAACGCTCGCGCTTGGCTGACAGACGCCTCAAGCGGGATGTGTACGGCAATGTCCGTCTGCCGCGCATAATTGAGCGACGACCTCTACAGGGAGACTCGCATCCCCTGGATAAACCCATGGTTCGGGGCATCCTGAAACGTCTGCCCATTGAGTATCTGTATGGTTTGAGGCGTGTCGAGCTGCGAGCCAGGGAGGAAGAAGTAGGCTGCCCGTATGCATGGTATATCCCAGATGAGAGGGCAATTATTCTGTTTTCGCTGCCAATGGAGTGGGAACTGGGATTCGGCGTCGATCTGATCGATATGCGAGACATATTCCACGCCGAGGTTTCTGAACTCGACGGACGATGGTTTATCCGATGGCCTGATCCAGAGTTGCGGGCAATGTGGTTCTATGCAGCAGTTTTCGGCCACGAGCTAGGCCACCACCATCGGAACCAGTATCGTTTCCGTAATAAGGCGGCAAGCCGCGTTGAGGAAGAGGACTTGGCCGATATCCATGGATGGCGATTATGGAGGCGCTTGGTCCAGGATTTTCATGCTCGGCGCAGGCGTCAATGACCAAATGTGAACGTCCGCTTTGGGCCGAAAGCGGACGTTCAGATACCACTTAATGGGATTTCTCCCCGGTGTACAAACCTGTCGCCAGGTGTTTAGCTTTTGAGACCGATGGCTGTGAGGAAGGCAGTGCGACACTTGACGATTGCCCAGCTGGAATCTGGGCTGGCTGAAGTGCGCCGGTCGCCTAAGGGCCAGGGCGTGTTGGAGATGATTGTGCGCAGGCCGCAGACCGGCAATAGAGAACTTCTGGATGAAGCAACGCTCAGCCTGGAGTCAGGCCTGGTTGGTGACAACTGGCGTGCCCGGACCGCTGGTCCGGCACCCGCGCATCCTGACAGGCAGCTTGCCATCATGAACGCACGCGCAGCGATGCTTGTTGCTAACACCAAGGACCGATGGCAGCTAGCCGGCGATCAACTGTATATCGACCTGGACCTGAGCCCAGGCCATCTGCCTCCAGGGACACGGCTGTCGATCGGGTCGGCGATCGTCGAAGTCACCGGAGAGCCGCATCTCGGCTGCAAGAAGTTCATCGAACGATTTGGCAAAGATGCCATGCGATTCGTAAATTCTCCCGTTGGGAAAAGCCTCAATCTGCGAGGGCTATTTGCCCGCGTTATCGAGCCCGGCGTCGTCCAGCTCGGGAGTATTGTGAGTCGGGCCTGAATATCCGCTGTTGGCCGAAAGCGGTCATTCGACGCAGCGACGGCACTTAAGTTTTTTTACGCTCAAGGCTTAGGCTACAGGCCATCAGTTATAGAGTCCGACGAAACCTTTATGAATAATTTGTTGCACGGCCAGCGTTGAGGAAACCGGCCGGCCACGGCGAATCTAGCCGCGGCAGATGCAGTCGCTGACCAGCCCCTGCAGCAAGGCGGGCGAATCCCAAACCTCGGGCACCAGGTTGTGGTACAGCCAGCCCATGAGTTCACCCCGCTCGAAACCGGGATGATGGAAAGGCAGGAACTCCTGAAGGCGTGCCGAGATTCGAGCCGGTTCCGGCGGACGGGCATCCTGACCGGTCTCCCAGGCATAGGCCATGATGGCCTCCAGCACGGGACGAGCGCGCTCGGTGGTCCGCAAGGGCAGGGGCAGTGCCCGCAGCCGGGCTAACGCCTGGTGTGCCCGGTAGCCGCGCAGGGAAGTTGTCGTGCCGTCACTCATGACCGGCATATTGTGCCAGACCGGCGATGCACTTCGGGGCAATGCTTACCCTTGCCGTGACGGCCCCGCTCCCCAGGTCCAGGCGGACCACTTCGCCGGTGAACCAGTTGGCCACATAGGCCAGCTCTGGCGTGGCTGTGCCAATGACAGACCAGCCGAATTCCTCAAGAGGATAACTGCGCAGCACCTGGCCCGTTGTGTCCAGCCGGTCAACCCGATCGCCCCGACAAACCAGCAGGCTTTGATCGGTATCCGCTACCAGGTCGAAGAACATCTGCCGCTGGCCGTCCGGAAAACTCTGCAGGTCGGGTAGCTGTTCGCCCGTCTGCAAATCAAAACGCATTAGTCGCGGCCCGGTCTCGGATACATAGATCAGCGTCCGCTGATCCGCGGCCAGCACCGAGTGAGTGATCGCCATGCTGCCGCTCATGCCACCGTGATAATCCGGATGCCAGCTTTGCAGTAACTCGCCCGCGGGTGAATAACAATAGACGCCGGCTTCGCCAAGCAGGCTATCGTGTCCCGGCAAGGGCCGATGCCGGGTTGTAAGGGGCTCGGGCTGATGATCACCCCCCAGGGACTCGGTAAACCACAGATTGCCGTCTGCGGTGAAATGCACGAGGGAAAACGCGCGCTCGGCAAAGCGGCGATTCGGGCGCTGCAGCCCGTCGGGTCCCACGTTAATCACCAGCCAGGACCAGGGATCAAACGCCCACAGCTCACCCGTGGGTGCGAAAGTCAGTCCATACACCAGGTGCGTGGTGCCCTCTACCCACAGCACGCCGCGAGGATTGAGGTCCGCATCGAACTGCAGGATGCGCCCCCGGCCGGCGTGATCATCATCCGGATCGTTCAGAAAAGTGGCGCCGACAAATACATCACCGATGGCGAAAGGTTGCAGGGTGGATTCACCGGGGGAATTCTGGGACATAGGGCGACTGATTACCTGTGCTGATCAGGGGGTAGAAAAACAGTCTAAACGACCAGCAAGGCGCCAGAGCAAATACGATTAATCGTTTATTTTTCATGGGCTTAATCGCTTTCAAGGTTGAAAACACCTATAGACCTCCCCACGCTTATAGCGCATGTTTTTCTTATAGACAGATGAATAGGGATACACGCTATGTACCAACTTATTCGTACGGGACTCGGGACGATTCTGGTTGTTACTGCACTGGGTGGCTGCGCCGCCAGTTCTCACGTTGACGATGTTCGGGCGGAAGACACCGATCGCGTCACGGTGGGCACGGTGCAGAAGGAAATCACCATCGGCATGCCTGCCGACCAAGTTGCCACAGTTCTCGGTTCACCCAATATCGTGACCTCCGACGATCAGCGTCGTGAGACCTGGATCTACGACAAGATATCCACCGAGGTCGCCTACTCCCGCAGTAGCGGCACGATCATCGGACTGATATTCGGTAGCTCGGGCGGTGGTCTGGGTGCCGGCAGCAAGAGCGCCGGTGCTGAAAGCACATCACAGCGAACCCTGACGGTCATCATCAAGTTCGATGAAGAGGACCGGGTCCGCGACTTCAGCTACCACACCTCAAGATTTTGACTACTTCCGGTCATAGAGACAGAGGCCACCTGCCGCGAGCAGCCATGCTCGCGCTACTGGGCGCCTGTCTCGCCACCGGCTGCGCCACGTCGAAATATCCCGAGGATGCACTGAGACTCACCGAAAGTCCGTTGGATATCCGGTCGATGCAAACCCGGACCTATGAAGTCTCCAGTGAGGCTGTCATTCTGGCTGCGTCCGTCGGGGTGCTTCAGGACATGGAGTTCAATATCGATGAGGTGGAACGGCCACTCGGCGTATTGACGGCGTCAAAGGTGATCGATGCAGATTCGGGGGGTGAAATGTTCGGCCTGTTTATTCTGGAAGTTCTGGGCGGCACCGGCGCCATGCAAACCGCTTCTGATGAAGAAAGGGTTTCACTGACGCTGGTGGTTTTACCCAGCCTGGCCCGCGATGATGAATACACGGCCCGTATTACACTGCAAAGAACCGTATTCGACCAACTGCACAGAGTTAAATTGATGGCGACTATCGCCGAGCCGGAAATTTATCAGGAAATGTTTGCCAAGTTATCCAAGTCAGTTTTCCTGGAAGAGAATCAGTAATGAATTACCGACTGCTGCCCTGGCTACTCCTGCAAGCCCTGATGATCGCCGGCTGTGCCACCACGGATTCGCAAATTGCCGGCAGCGGTAGCCAGGTCGAGATTCGCCAGATTCAGACCCGCGAATACGACACGTTGAACAAGGCGATGACGCTAAGGTCGGTGATCGCCACCTTGCAGGATCTTAGCTTTGTCATCGATAAGGCCGATGCCACCTTGGGCACGGTCACGGCAACACGCTACGACAGGTACGTGATGCGAATGACGGTTACGGTGCGGGAAAAGGATGGAGAAAGAATTGCGGTCAGAGCCAACGCCCGTATTAATGAGGACGCAGTGACAGATCCCAAGACTTACCAGGACTTTTTCGTGGCCCTGGACAAGGCCATGTTCCTGACCCTCAACAAGGTGGACTAAGCCTCAAGCACGACAGGGTCGGGCGCACCCACGAAGCTTCTTCGCAAGGGCTTTTTCTGCCAGCCAGTTTGGGACTAGAATCGGGTGACCAGCGCTACTGGAAGCTTCAGCATGCCGGGTCACTGGCGTTTTCTGGAACTGAGCCTGCCGACGCCGGATATCGGCGCGTCGCTCGATTTCTATCGCTGCCTTGGGTTCACAGAACTCAACACCAGCGATATTCGGCCCTATCCCTATGTGGTGCTGACGGATGGCCGGATTGCCATCGGTCTGCACGGTGATCAGTTACCCGTGCCGGCCCTGAGTTTTGTCCAGAGTGGCGCCGCCACCTGGGCCCGGCAGCTGGAAGCCGCGGGTTTTGAGCTGGCCTTTAAGCACCTGGGCATTGATGATTTTCATGAGTTTGCCCTGGTGAGTCCGTCCGGCCACTTGGCCTTGGTCGCAGAGGCGCCCACCTTTTCCCGGCTGCAGATTGATGAAGCCTCCGCCCCGCTGACCGGAGCGTCTGCCTATATTCAGTTCGGCTGCTATGACCTGGATGCCTGCGTTAGCTTCTGGAATGTGGCCGGACTGGCTGAAGATGCCGAAGACGAGGGCATTGACCCCCTCGATCCAGAGGCCGCAATCCAGGTGGAGGGTGAGGAGCTGGTAGAAGATGATGAGGGGACCGACAGCATGCGGGCCCTTGATGAAGCCAGGGAGACGGGGCCGGACGAAATTGAACTGGCCGCGCCGCACCTGCGACTGCGCCTGAGCCTGGGCCATGACAACACGCCACGGCTGAACTTCCCCACGCCGGATGCCGCGGGTCTGCATGCCGCTGCCGAGCGCTTTGGGCTGCAATTCCGCGCCGAAGGCAAACAGAAAGTTCTCAAGGCACCCGAAGGTACCCTGCTGACTATCGACCTGGTCTAGGCCTTGCCGCTGAGCTGATCCAGAATGGCGGGATTCTCCAGGGTCGAGGTGTCCTGGGTAATCTCTTCACCCCTGGCAATGGCGCGCAACAAGCGCCGCATGATCTTGCCGGAGCGAGTCTTGGGTAAATTGTCGGCAAAGCGAATGTCGTCGGGCTTGGCAATGGCGCCCAGTTCCTCCCCGACCCAGTTCCGCAGTTCACGGGTCAGAGCCTCCATGGCTTCGCCTGTTGGCCGATCACCGCGGGGCACCACATAAGCAAAGAGCGCTTCGCCTTTCACCTCGTGCGGCCGGCCCACCACGGCGGCCTCAACCACACTGGGATGAGCCACCAGGGCGGATTCCACTTCCATGGTCCCGAGCCGGTGACCCGACACATTCAGCACGTCATCAATACGGCCCATGATCCAGAAATAACCGTCCGCATCCCGGTGGGTACTGTCGCCGGCCACATAGAAGCGATTCTGAAACCGCTCCCAGTAGGTTTCGATATAGCGATCGTTATCACCCCAGATGGTGCGCAACATGGAGGGCCAGGGTTTGCGAATCACCAGGTAACCTCCCGCGTTGGGCTCGGTTACCGAGTCGCCCGCTTCGTCGACAATATCCACCGCGATGCCTGGCAGCGCGCGCGTACAGGAACCGGGTTTGGTAGCCATGGCCCCGGGCAGGGGTGAAATCATGATGCCGCCGGTTTCTGTTTGCCACCAGGTATCCACGATGGGGCAGCGCTCCTCGCCGATCACTTCGTGATACCAGATCCAGGCTTCCGGGTTGATGGGCTCACCCACGGTGCCCAGCAAACGAAGCTTTGACAGGTCGTATTGCGCCGGCACCTCATCACCAAACTTCATTAGCGCGCGAATGGCTGTGGGTGCCGTATAGAAAATCGTCACACCGTGGCGCTGGCAGATGCTCCAGAAGCGACCGGCGTCGGGGTAGGTAGGTGCACCTTCATACATGACGATGGTGGCGCCTGCCGCCAGGGGCCCGTAGGCCACGTAAGTGTGGCCGGTGATCCAGCCCACATCCGCCGTGCACCAGAACACGTCGTCCTCGTGCAGATCGAAGACCCACAGGTTCGTCAGCTTGGCATGCAGCAGGTAGCCGGCCGAGGAGTGCTGAATACCCTTGGGCTTGCCCGTGGAACCTGAGGTATAGAGCAGGAACAAAGGGTGCTCGGCATTCAGGGGCACGGCCGCGCACTGGTTGCTCTGGCCGGCAATGGCATCGGCCCACCAGATGTCTCTTCCATCCTGCATCTGGCAACCGGAATCGGCCCGGCGCAGTACGATGACTGTCTCAATGGTGTCGCAACCCTGCTCCACAGCCCGGTCCGTGGCCTCCTTCAGCTCGACGATCTGGCCACCACGATGGCCGCCATCAGCCGTAATCACCATCTTCGCGCCGGCATCCTGAATGCGATCCCGCAGGGAGTTCGCGGAGAAACCGCCGAACACCACGGAATGAATCGCGCCGATGCGCGCGCAGGCCTGCATGGCAACGACGGCTTCCGGCACCATGGGCATGTAGATCACGACCCGATCACCAGCCTCGATACCCCGGGCTTTCATGGCATTGGCGAAGCGGCAGACATCGGCAGTGAGTTCCCGATAACTGAGGCGCCGCTTATCACCACCCTCGCCTTCAAAAATGATGGCCGTCTTGTCGCCCCGCTCATCCAGGTGCACATCCAGGCACTGGCGTGACACGTTCAATTCGCCGTCGGTGAACCAGCGATAGTTCGGCGCTTCGGATTCGTCCAGGGTGACGGTGAAATCCTTGTCCCAGGTCAGCAGCTCGCGGGCCATGCGCGCCCAGTAGGCTTCATGATCGGCTTCGGCTTCTGCATGCAAAGCAGCCAGGCGGCTTTCATCAATCCGGGCCTCGCTGCTGAAGGCAGCAGCGGGCGGAAAAAGACGCTCTTCGTGGAGAATGGACTCAAGTTGTTTGTCGTTCATGGGGCCTCATAGTCGCAGCAGCCCGAAGCAGCGGGCTTTCAGTGATCTTGATAATAACCGGCCCGACCGCCGCCGGACACGATGCTAGCGCTCGCGGGCAGCCTCCAGGCGTTCGCGAGAGCCCGGGTGGGATTCCAGGAGGGTCGAGGCATCCGGATCCCGGCCGTAAACCTCGTCGATACGCACCAGCAGTTCGCCCAGCTCGGCCAGATCAATATCGCGCGACTCGAGGTAGCTGAAGGCTACCTGGTCGGCCTCCCGTTCAAATTCACGCGAGTAAGCGGCATTAAGCAATACAGCCGGCAGGCCGACGGCGAGATTGGCAGCCGAACCCAGGTCGCCCGTCACGGCGACGATCAGACCGGCGGAAACAGAGCTTTGGATCAGCCGCCGCATGCTGTGACGATTCACCACATGGCCCACTTCGTGGGCAAGTACCGCAGCAACTTCAGCATCTTCTTCAGCCAGCTCGACCAGCTCATCCGTCATGACCACGATGCCGGCAGGCAAGGCAAAAGCATTAGGCCCAATCCCCTCACCGCTGCGAAACTGCAGGGAATAGCCTTCATCGCCGCCCACTTCACCCACGACATCGTCGAACAGGGCCTGCAACTCAGCCTGCCGCTCGCCGCTGAGCTGCGTGGGGCTGAACAGATACTGATCCATAGCTTCCATGGCTTCACGGCCGATGAGGTCATTCACACTTGCCGGCATAGCCGCAGCCGCCACCCGGGCAGCAACTGGTATGCCATCGGTGACAAACCAGTAGATCAGGCCGACGGTGACCAGCAGGCACAGCAGCACGGCCGTCCAATGACCCTCAAGGGCATGGACCCAGCCCGTGCCGTGCCCTCGCAGGGCGGCGAATTGCCGGTAGAAATTATCGGCATCGGGGACTTCCAGCCGCTCACCGCCAGGCAACTGCAAAATGGCCGGGCAACCCGCGATGCGATCAGCGACCTGCAGGTCGTTTAGTAACCAGCTGCGCACATCTCGCTCATCGCGCACCTGCAGACTGCCGGTGGGCAGCAAACTGATGTCAACCTCGCGCCGGGCCGACGAACCGCTGTCATAAAGAGTGGCGCGCACGGTGTTCTACAAGCCGAAGTCGTAGTCGAAGGCTTCGCCGATCTCATCACCCAGGGCTGAAACCTCTTCCGCCTGGGCCGCCACCACGGCCTCCAGCTCATCGCGGCCCAGGGTGAGGGCCAGACCGGCCAGCTTGTAACGCTGCAGACGAATGGTTGCCCAGGGGATCAACAGACCAAAGGACAAGGCGATGGCGAAAAGATTGCTCAGATAAATCAGCGATAGCCCAGGCAAACCCCAGGAACACTGAAGCTGGTTACTGGCAATCCAGGTGCTACGCAGAATTAGACGCTGGATAGCCGCTTCGGTGCCGAAGTACAGGGCGAGATAAAAAAGAATGGGAAACACCACTGACAAAAACGTGCCAATGAAAGGCACCCCCTCAGGCGAGCCCGCCCCACCGAAAAAAGACCCACCCAGCCCCAGGCCAATAGCCGTCACCAGACCGACACCCAGGGCCAGAATTCCGGCACCCATATAGATCGCAAGAAAGTCACCGCCTCCAAGGTGCTCATCCAGATGCATATCCAGAGTCCCGTAACCGGTATTGTCGACAATCAGCCTGGACCGGTGAAAGCGCGCCCAGGGATAGGCGATTCCGAGAGTAACGATCGTTAGCAGCAGATAACCCACAATGACTTTGTAGGCCTGGCCGTAGACCGGGCTAAAACGAAAGCGCACGTTGCGATAGGAGGTATTGCGCATGGCAAACATTCGCGAACGCACGAGCAGCCAGGGCACAGCCAGAGCGATCAACAAAGCGATGGCCAGGCTGAACACCGGCACCAGGGCCGAGCTCACCAGGTACAAGGCCAGCATGCCCACTGCAATCAGGCGGCCTTTGAGTATGGCCACCGGATTGGCGTGATAATCAAAGCTGGCGCCGGCCAGGTGGGAATGACCATACAAATACTTGTTACGCCGGACCTTCGCCCACGGTGAATAGATACCCAGCGTCACAATGGTCAGGCACAGGTTCACGATCCAGATACGAAAATACTCGCCGGCCGAACCGGAAAAGCTGAGGGCTTCGTTCGTGGCAGCCGGCTGCGGCAATCTTTCGGCAGTCGTCTCGTCGTTCATGCGCCCCCCGTGGCACCGGCCCGACAAGGGGCCGCGGATTCAAGACAGCAGACGTTCCATCATCCCCTCCGCCTGCGCGGCATAGGCTCCCCCGAACAGGTTCAGATGGTTCAGCACATGGTACAGGTTGTACAGGGCAACTCGGTCCGCGTGACCGGTGGGCAAGGGCCAGGCCGCCTCATAGGCGGCATAAAACTCGGCTGGAAAGCCACCGAACAGCCGGGTCATCGCCAGATCCGCTTCGCGATCACCAAAGTACACAGCCGGATCAAAGATCACCGCTTCGCCACCGGACAGCTGGCCCCAGTTACCGCCCCACAAGTCACCGTGCAACAGCGCAGGCAGGGGTTGATGGCCGAGTAGCAAATCCGGCAAGGCCGCACACACTTCGGCGCCGAGCTGGCGCAGGCGAGGCGCGCAACCGTTTCCTTGGGCCAGGTCTAGCTGGTACGCCAGGCGCGCATCACGAAAAAACTCCAGCCAGGAAGACCGGGGTGAGTTCAGTTGCGGCGTCCTGCCGATGGTGTTGTCCTGGTCCCAGCCAAATTGAGCGGCGGTGACCCGGTGCTGCATCGCCAGCTGTTGTCCAAGAGATGCTGCGGACTCAGGGCTGCCCTGGCGTAGCTGAAGATGTTCCATGAGCAGATAAGCGTAATCAGCGGTGGCGCCGACAGCGACCACGGCTGGCACCCGCACCGCCTTCGCTGCCGCCAGGGCATCAAGTCCCGCTGCCTCAGCAGCAAACATGGACTCATGCTGCGGGGCGTTGAGTTTCAGGAAGTAGGCCTGACCGGCCTGGGTTCGCACCGCGAAACTGTCGTTAATATCACCGCCGCTCACGCGTCGGGTGAATTCGGGGTCGAGGGGCCCGATATGCCGGCCCAGTTCATCTAACAGGCTTGCTGAGATCATGGCCGGACCTGCCCCACCCCGGCCGTCAGAACTGGGTGGCGATGCGCTCGGCCTGTTTGCGAATACCCGGCCCGAATCCCGCCGCGTCATACAGGCTGTTGAGTTCATCCAGGGACGGGGCCGTGCGCTCCATGCTGCCAATATGGTCTTCCATCGGCACTTCGCAACAAATGGTCGCCAGTTCGCGACTCATTTCTGCCTGCTCGCGATGGGCGGCCAGTTTAGCCCCCAGTTTTGTGGCGCCGCGCAGGGGCAGTTCAGCCACGCGTTCCAGGTCGCCGTAGAGGTGATCGATAGAATCGAAATGTTCCAGCAGTCGCGATGCAGTCTTGGGCCCCACGCCGGGCACACCTGGAATGTTGTCCACCGCGTCACCGGCCAGGCCAAGATAATCCACCACCTGTTCGGCACGCACGCCGAGAAACTCACCCACGTCGTCGTAACGGGTCCGCTTGCCGCCCGCTATGTCCCAGCACATATCCCCATCGGTCAGCAGCTGCAGCAGATCCTTGTCGCGGCTGACAATGGTGACGTTTTGCCCGGCGCGCCGGCTGCCGGCCGCCAGGGTGCCAATGAGATCATCGGCCTCGTAGCGACTGTCAGAGCAGCTGCGCACACCCAGGGCAGCCGATATCTCCCGGCACAATTGAAACTGCCGTTTGAGCTCCGGCGGCGCCGGGTCCCGGTTGGCCTTGTAGTCCGGATACAGATCGTTGCGAAAAGATGAGGTCAGGCTGACATCAAAGGCAGCAGCCACATGGCGGGGATTTTCCCGTTCCAGAAAGTCGCCCAGAAAACGCGCGAAACCATAAACGGCATTCACCGGGTTGTTGTCCGGATCCACCATGTCGTCCGGGATGGTGAACCAGGCCCGGAAAATATAGATGCTGGAATCGATCAGATAAGTTGGCATGGTCGCTCAGTGTTGCCGACCGACCACACTAACACCTCTTCCGCGGCTGGCCGTCCGGACCGCCGCCGAGGGGCCTCAAACAGTGCCGGCACGCAGGCTGCTGGTCAGACGCTGGCGCAGCGGGCTTGAGCGCGGGATATGCGCCAGCAGAAATTCCATCTGGTCGGCCAGAACACGGCGGCCCTTCAGATAGATGTACTCGGCATAGGTCGGCGTAAAGGGCACCGCCAGCAATTGCATGCCCGCCTGTTCGGGCGTGCGGCCACCCTTGTGATTGTTGCAGCGCCGGCAGGCAGTAATCACGTTTTGCCAAAGGTCCTTGCCGCCCTGGCTCAGGGGCTGGATATGGTCGCGGGTCAGATCCCTCAGCATGAAACGCTGGCCACAGTACAGGCACAAATAGCCGTCGCGGCGAAACAGGGTCTTGTTGTTAAGCGGCGGGGTATAGCGCGCGCGCAGTTCGGCGATGCCGTGGGTCCGGCCCACCGTGGCGATAATGGAATTGACCTCCACTGAACTGCGCAGGCCGCTGGCGGCGCAGATGCCGCCCAGAATCCGGAACAAGGGAGTCCCGCAGGTGTAAGCCACCTGTTCCGTGTGGTACAGGCGCACCGCCTCGCGGTAGTCGATCCATTCCAGCGGCATGCCCGAGACATCGGTCCGGAGCACCTGCTGGGACAGATCATGCACATGTGTGTCTGGATCCGTCATTGTGTTCACTTGGTCAGACTCTCGTATAAGCCAAACCCAAGGGCAAACGCAAATTTACCGGTCTGTAAGCTTATGTCATGATCGCGTCGCAACAAGCGCTTTCCAAGGGCGTTTGTCCCAAATGTGAGGGGCCGGCTGGCCCCGCAGGCCAGGCGGAGTAAGCAATGGCAGTGACTATCGGCGTGGTGACCGAGACCAGCCCGGGGGAAACCCGGGTGGCCCTGGTTCCCGAAGTGCTCAAGAAATTCATCACCGCCGGAGCGCGGGTCATGGTGCAGGCGGGTGCCGGCACGGCGGCCCAGATACCGGATGCGCAGTTCGAGGGGGCCGAGATTGTCCCGGATGCGGCCACGGTGCTGGCGGCCGCGGATATTCTGCTGAAAGTGCAGCCGCCAACGCCGGATGAAGTTCGGGCGCTGTCGGGCGGAGCCACGGTGGTGGGTTACATGCAGCCGCATCGTCAGGAACCGATGATCCGCGCCTTGTGTGACAGCAATGTGACCAGCCTGGCCATGGAACTGGTGCCGCGTATTTCCCGGGCGCAGTCCATGGATGCCCTGTCTTCGCAGGCCTCGGTGGCCGGCTACAAGGCGGTGCTCTCCGGCGCGGGCATGCTGGATAAATTTCTGCCCATGCTGACGACTGCGGCGGGCACTATCCGCCCGGCCCAGGCCCTGGTGATCGGTGCGGGTGTGGCGGGTCTGCAGGCGATTGCCACCGCGCGCCGCCTCGGTGCTGTCGTGGAAGGTTTTGATGTACGCAACGCCACCCGCGAACAGGTGGAATCTTTGGGCGCAAAGTTCATCGATACGGGCGTATCGGCGGAAGGCGAAGGCGGTTATGCCCGCGAACTGACGGCGGAAGAGCGTGCTCAGCAACAGGCGACTCTGGACGATCACATCGCGAAGGCTGATTTGCTGATCACCACGGCGGCCGTGCCCGGCCGTCCCTCGCCAAAAATTATCAGCGCGGCCGCCGTGGCCCGCATGCGACCCGGCGCGGTCATTGTGGACCTGGCTGCCGAGGGCGGGGGCAACTGCGAACTGACTCAGCCCGGCGAAACCGTGGAGCGCAACGGTGTGAAGATTTTCGGCCCGCTGAACCTGCCAGCCACTGTACCCCGGCATGCCAGCGAGATGTATGCCCGGAACCTGTTCAACTTGCTGCAATCAGCGTTTGGTGAGGCAGGCTTCTCCATTGACTGGGACGACGAAGTCTTTGCCGGCTGCGTGCTGACGCGGGAGGGCAAGATTATCCACGAGCCCACGCGAACGGCCCTTCAAGGAGCTGCATCATGATCGAACTCAGCGGATTCGCCGCTCTTTATATTTTCATGCTGGCCGCGTTCACCGGTTATGAAGTCATCGCCAAGGTCCCGGCTATCCTGCACACACCGTTGATGTCCGGTTCGAACTTCGTGCACGGCATCGTGGTGGTGGGCGCCATGGTGGCCCTGGGCCACGCGGATACGTTCCTTACCCAGCTCGTCGGCTTCATCGGCGTGATTCTCGGTGCCGGCAATGCGGTGGGCGGTTACGTGGTGACCGAACGCATGCTGGAAATGTTCAAGGCCAGCGGGGACAAGAACTGATGGACCTGCTGATCCAAGTTAGCTACTACGCGGCGGCCTTTCTGTTCATCATGGGGCTCAAGCGCATGAGCTCCCCGGTCACCGCGGCCAGCGGCATCAAGTGGGCCGGCGCCGGCATGGTGGTGGCCACCGTCATCACCTTCGCCTACCCGGATCTGCACAACTACTTCCTGATGACCACCGCCATTTTCATCGGCGGCGTCCTCGCGTGGTGGACCGGCAAGAAAGTCGCGATGACCGACATGCCGCAGATGATTGCCCTGTACAACGGCATGGGCGGCGGCTCGGCAGCAGCTATCTCGGCAGTGGAACTGGCCAGCGGCGTAAATCACGGCCCGGTGATCACCACCCTGGCCGTGCTCGGCGGCATTATCGGCTCCGTGTCCTTCTCCGGCAGCCTGATCGCCTTCGGCAAATTGCAGGGCCTGATCAAGGGTTCCTTCCGTTTCAGCGGCCAGAACCTGGTGAACATCGCGATGCTTGCGGTGATTGGCCTGCTGGGTCTGCTGATCGTCGCAGGCGACGGCGGTGGCTTCGGCGTATTCCTGCTCTTCGTGCTGGCACTGGTACTGGGCGTGACCATGACCGTGCCTATCGGCGGCGCGGACATGCCCGTCGTGATCTCCTTATATAACGCACTGACCGGTCTGGCCGTGGCCTTCGAGGGCTTCGTGCTCAATAACGCGGCCATGATCATCGCCGGCACGGTGGTGGGTTCGGCCGGCAGCCTGCTGACGCAGCTGATGGCCAAGGCCATGAATCGCTCCCTGGGCAATGTGCTGTTCAGCGGCTTTGGTGATACGGAAGCCGTCGCAACGGAAGGCGACCAGGGCGTGATGAAGCCCATCGATGCCAATGACGTAGGCATCATGATGGCCTTCGCCGAGAAAGTGCTGATCGTGCCGGGCTATGGCATGGCGGTGGCACAAGCTCAGCATAAAGTCTGGGAGTTGTGTCAGCTGCTGATCGATCGTGGCGTCAAAGTGAAGTTCGCCATTCACCCCGTCGCCGGTCGCATGCCGGGGCACATGAACGTGCTGCTGGCCGAAGCCGGCGTGCCTTACGACCTGATCTATGACGAAGACGAGATCAACGCGGAGTTTGAAACCACCGACGTGGCGCTGGTGATCGGTGCAAACGACGTGGTGAACCCCGTAGCCCGAACGGACCCGGCCAGCCCGATATTTGGCATGCCCATTCTGAATGCCGACAAGGCCCGCAACTGCATCGTGGTGAAACGCGGCCAGGGCGCCGGATTCTCAGGGATTCAGAATGCCCTGTTCTTCCTGGATAACACGCGGATGTTGTATGGGGATGGACAGGCTATGGCCTCGGAACTGATCCAGGCGGTGAAGTCTTTGTAAGTTTCCAGGAACGGTCGACCCCAAAGAACTGGAACACTGACTGGGGATAAAGAAGATTGCAGCTACCGCCATGACCAACAAAACAATGGACTGGAAATCTGGCGGCGTGAGAATCGTGCGCCACGATCAATTGGACAGCAACACGCCCCAGACGCCCGGCATGCAACGCATGGCTGCCATTACCGCTGCGTCGGCCGATGCACAAAAGATCTGGGCTGGCACCGTGGCCATTCACCCGGCCGCCAAGACCGGTGCTCATCATCACGGCGAACTGGAAAGCATCATTTACGTGGTGAGCGGCAAAGCGCGCATGCGCTGGGGCGAGCAGCTCGAGTTCACCGCCGAAGCCGGGCCGGGCGACTTCATTTTTGTACCGCCCTTCGTCCCGCACCAGGAAATCAATGCGAGTTCCGAGGAAACCCTGCAGTGCGTCCTCGTGCGCAATGACCAGGACCCGATCGTCGTCAACCTGGAAATCGATGCCGTGGAAGACCCGGAAGAGATTCACTGGACCGACCCGCATCACCCCCCGGACCAGTAGTCGGTAAAAAGGGTCGAACCGATTAATCCAATTAATCGGTTCGACCCTTTTTAATTTGCTATGTTTTCATCATGATCAAAGGCTATCGAGAACTCGGCCTGGCGCTGCTCCTGGCCGCCTGCACAGCCGGTGCTTCCGACTGGCAGCACTATGGGGGTGATGCCGGGGGCTCCCACTATTCTTCACTGACACAGATCAATCGAGACAATGTCGGCGAGCTGCAGTCCGCCTGGACCTATCGCACCGGCGATATCGAGCGGCACCCCGAGCGTCGCGCCATGTCGGCTCTGAATGTCACGCCTATTCTGCTACCGGAAAGCGCCGGACATTCACTGGTTCTGTGCTCGGCGATGAACCGGGTTATTGCCCTGGACCCGACGACGGGTGAGGAGCGCTGGGTCTTTGATCCGGAGATACCGCTGGGCCCACTCGACAGCAAGTTTCTCTGCCGGGGTGTGGCCTACTGGGAAGATACTGCGGCTGACAACGCAGGCTGTGCGCATCGCGTCTTCACCGCGACCAAAGACATGCGCCTGATGGCACTAGATGCGCTGACCGGGAAACCGTGTACCGGGTTCGGAACAGGCGGAACCGTGAATGTTCGCCCGGATATTTTCGATGACGTACCGAACATGGAGGAGAACGACGTGCAGTTCTCCGCGCCACCCACGGTCATCGACGATCTGGTCATCATCGGTTCAGCCGACAACACCAAGTTCTGGCGGGCCGATAACCCCAGCGGTGCTGTGCGGGCTTTCGATGCAAGGACCGGCGCGGAACGCTGGCGCTTCGACCCCATTCCCCGCAATGCAGATGACCCGGCCGCCCGAGACTGGACACCGGAGGCCATGCAGAAGACCGGGGGGGCGAACGTCTGGTCATTGATGTCGGCTGATCCGGCACGCGGGTTGGTGTTCCTGCCTACCGCCACCGCCGGGCCAAACAATTTCGGCGGCTACCGACCCGGTGATAACCGCTACGCCAACTCGGTGGTTGCGCTGAATGCCGCCGACGGCAGTGTCGCCTGGCACTTCCAGGTTGTGCATCACGATGTCTGGGATCTGGATCTGCCGTCCCAACCGATCCTCGTGGATCTGAAACGCGACGGCGAAAGCATTCCTGTGGTCATCCAGCTCACCAAGCAGGGCCTGATTTTTGTGTTGCATCGGGAGACGGGCGAGCCGGTATTCCCGGTGGAAGAGCGGGCGGTGCCGACAGATGGTGTCCCCGGTGAAGTGCTGTCTGCGACCCAGCCCTTCCCGGTAAAGCCTGCCCCATTGGGCCGGGTGGGCCTGACACCCGAGGATGCCTGGGGCTTTACTGCCTTTGACCGGAATGCCTGCCGCCGCAAGATTGCCGGCTTTCGCCACGGCGGCTTGTATGAACCACCCAGCTTCCAGGGGACGGCTTACCTGCCGGGTGCATCCATCTTCAACTGGGGCGGCGCTGCTTTCGATCCACAAAGTTCACGCCTGATCGTACCGATCTCCCAGACGCCCATGCTGCTGCGGCTAACCCGCACGGATGAGATCCCGGATGAGGTGCGCAACCAGCCGCGCATGGGCCCCATCGGACCGCCCATGGACATGGCCGGCACGCCGTATTCCTTTGAATTCCAGCCCATCATGTCGCCGTCTTTCGCTCCGTGCGTCGCACCGCCCTGGGGAGAACTGGCCGCCATTGACCTGGGCGGCGAAGCAGACACGAAATGGCGCTTTCCCCTCGGTACGCTGGAGGGCTTGATGCCTGTGCCAATTCCCCTGCCATTCGGCACACCCCTGGCGGGTGGCCCAACGGCCACGGCCGGCGGCATTGTTTTCATCGGCGCAAGCTCGGACCAGAAATTCCGGGCCTTCGACATCGAGTCGGGCGCGAAGCTGTGGGAAGCCGATACGCCGGCACCCGCTCAGGCAACACCGATGACCTATGCCATCAATGGCCGGCAGTTTGTTGTGGTCGCCGCCGGTGGCCACATCTTCAAGGGCTTTAACAACGTGAACGACTACGTGGTGGCATTCGCACTGCCGGAATAGCCGTCAGCCAGGCATCACTAAGGCTGGGAATCAGGGCCAGCTTCAAACTGAGGTGCATCACCGCCAATATGATCCCACGGAGCGCGCGAGCCAACGAAAATGTGCATCGCAATCTCAACACCCGGATCGTCGTCCAGGCAGCCAAGGGTGACGCCGTGGATGTCACCGTCATGGGTCCCACAAAGCGTAGAACCGCAGGTTCCGCAAAACTGGAGCCCGAATCGCGGGGTGGCCTTATAGCTGACTAACTCTGCTTCACCCGCCGTCCATCTCAGTGTCCCGGGCTCTATCTCGGCGTAGGCGGAGCCGGCCCCACTAAAGGCTTTACGGCAGCGCGAACAGTGACAGCTCCGGGCTCGTTGAAGCGGCTGCGACACTTTGTATCGGATGCGGCCACAGAAACATCTACCCGTGATACTCATCATGACTCCATTGAATGCCGCCTAATGTGTCAATAGCAGGGTCGGCATCTCTGCGGCCGGCACCGGAAGGCGGGTAGTTGACGAATTCTTATATCAAGCGATCCCCATCGGATTCTACTCGTGTCGACTAGCTAATCGCTTTTAGCAAAACGTCGGCAACAGCTTCAGACGAACCGGGATTTTGTCCCGTGATAACCAGGCCATCGACAACGGCCAGTGGGCTCCAGTCGTCCACTTTCTGATAGACACCGCCCAGTGCCACAAGCTGGTCTTGGAGCAGATAGGGCACGACATCAGTCAAATCAACCGCCGACTCTTCGGAATTGCTAAAACCAGTGACCTGTTTGCCTTTGACCAACGGCTCACCATTCTTATCCCTGGCCTTCAGCAGGACCGCGGGTGCATGACATACCGCCGCCACGGGTTTCCCTGCAGCAATCATCGCCTCAATCAGCGCAATTGAATCAGCGTCACTATGCAAGTCCCACAAGGGACCATGGCCGCCCGGGTAGAACACAGCATCAAAATCTTCTGCGCTGACGGCTGACAACCTGGCGGTATTCGCCAGTTCTTTCTGAGCTGCCGGGTCCGCGTCAAATCTTCGTGTGGCGTCAGTTTGGGCATCAGGCTCGTGACTTTTCGGATCAAGGGGCGGTTGGCCGCCATTCGGCGAAGCCAGGGTAACGTGGGCGCCGGCATCCTTTAAGCGGTAATAAGGGCTGGCAAATTCCTCCAGCCAAAAGCCGGTTTTCTCGCCGGTATTACCCAGTTCATCATGTGAAGTTAAGACGATGAGTACTTTCATTAGTGGATCCAGTGGGGTTTGTCTTACTAGATTTCTAGTAAGCGCCTTGTGAGTAGGTTAGCTCATAGCTATGCGAGTAGACCTCGAATATCAGGCCAAAAGGATCCTCGACATAGCACATCCGGTAGGGCTTTTCCCCCGGATAGTATTCGCGGATAGGCATTCTCTGTTTGCCGCCGTGCGCGACGATTTTCTCGACCAGGCCCTCCACATCAGGATCCTGGACACAGAAATGAAAGGTGCTGGTTTTCCAGTACTCAAAGTCTTTCGGCTTTTCGTTGTTTTTGAACTCGAACATCTCAACCCCGATTTTGTCGCCAGTCGACATATGCGCGATCTTGAAAGAGCCCCAGCCGGTCCCGAAAACATCAATACACATCTGGCCGATGGGCGTGTCTGCTTCTTCGGCAATGACGGTAGGCTCCATGATGTGATACCAGCCCATGACCTGGCTGTAAAACTCCACGGCTTTCTCGACGTCAGGGACGGATATGCCGATATGGGAGAAGGTTCTCGGGTAGGTGCTCATAAGTTGTTCCTTCTTTTGGAAATTAATACTGACTGAAGCGGAAGTTTCGTCGGACTCGCGGTAGCCTCGGCCAAGGCCCTGAAGAACCCATTCGGCACTGCGTGCTCTGATTAGGTAGTTCGGCTCAGAGTGTAGCTTAGACGAGGAATGCCCTCAGGCAAATACGAGGATCGCCTCGGGACCGCTCATCATGGTCAAAGAGATAGTCAATTCCCTCACGCCTTTTTGACGAACTCTGAGTGGAATCGTGCGAGTAAAAATTTATGGCTATTGCAAGCCAAGCACCATTCTGTATTTCTCGTTCATGAACTCAATAATGTCACCTGACACTATTTTCTTTCGCTTACGCGTTTCTACCTCGCCATTAACCAGAACCTGGCCATTGTTGACTGCAGCCTTGGCTTCACCGCCACTAGAGACGATGCCCTCAAACTTCAATATCTTGTAAAGCTCAACCGGTTCTTTTGTGATTTTGACTTCTCTCATTGGGCCTGACTCAATTTTGGATTGCCCCAGTAAGGACGAGTAACGTCGTTGATACTGCCACCAGGGACTTGCCTTCGGCGCGGTCAAAAGCGAGTGCGGTAGCTGCCGAATAGATTGGCCACATCATGCCACCGGCCCAAAAAAAGCAACAGCGATGCTGTTGCCTGCAACAAAAAGCCTTCGTCACCGCCAAGCACACGCGCCTCAACCTGGGCAATTAGGAGCCAGACGATACATACGGCGACGCCACCTAAAGGCAGTCCAATCAATACTTTAGGATGGCCGAGTCAATCGGATATGAGCCAGGCCCTGAAACCAACTCGTTAGAAAAACCACTCTTGGCCGGGGCATCAAACGCCGTCGGTCATAGATATCAGGCCTGTAAGCAAATGGAACATCCGCAGTGGCCATGGCTTGCTACCCATAAGGCGGTAGAAGTCAGGCGCCCGCCCAAGGGAGCGACTTGATTGCCTGGATTATGGGGCATGAAAGCAGCAAGGATAGGCCGTTGGCGAGGAATGCGGCGGAGGCCGCGGCCGCCCAGCAGTCTCACAGGCACATAACTTTGCAGCTTGAAGAAAAACAAAAGATCGTATGCGGCACTTATCACACTAAAGACAATTTCATGATGCTTCCGGCCTCCTTTCCACAGGCCGGAACGGCAACGGAGAAGCCCAGTGAACAAGCTAATTTTTGTCTCAACAGTAGCGTCAGTACTTTTCGTACTCGCAAGTTCGGCCGCATTGGCCGGCAGTCACAATGCTGCGATCAGAGAGGCCATGAAAGACCCAAAGAAGATGGAAGCTTTCATGGCAGACCGCCTGGACCATAAGACAGGTCTTGAGGGAAAAGAGGCAGAGCTGGGCCAGGGCATTGTTGCCCTGGTTCAGGAATTGGATGGCAAGCTTGATCTGTCCAAGTCGAGTGACGAAGCACTGGGCCACTATATTCTGATGGCGGTCAAAACAATGAATCACAACTCGTCATACCAACATGAATTTAACGACGCGCTGGTGAAACTTCATCTGACAGCCGTATCCTTTGCAAAAGAGACTGATATGTATGACCAGTTGGTCGAGAATGATGTCAAGACCACGGAATACATGATGAAACGAATTGGCAATGCGATAAAAATGACGGGTCGTGAAGATTTCGCACTTATGGCGATCTTCGAGCAAACGACTTGTTTCTTTCAGCTGGTCGACGACCTGCAATGGAACAGCCCAACCAGCATCACCTACACAACTCCATTTAGTCGAGTGATGGAGGCCAGTCAGAAGGTTGGCATCTTTGAAAACCTGACGGAAGAAGAGGTGCACAACAATTACACGATCCCACGCTACATGGCCTACGCCGAAATCATGGGCGTAAATCTGGATGTGTCGCCTCTGGGCGCCAAGGGTGAGATTACGGTCAGTCTCATAGATTAAGTGTCGCCAGGCTGTGGCTGATTACCAATGTATACCAGTGAAACGACAACACCTCGCATCAGCGGCACTTCTCTGCAGCGTCCGGCTGAATGCGTTTATTAGCTGGCATTGGTAACGCAAGTTTACCCACTAATCCTTAATCATTGATCGTCACGATCACCGTCGTGACATGGTGCCTTAGCTCGTAGCCTTTAGTTCGGGTGCAATCTCTCGAGACCGGTGTTCCCATATCGACGCCGGCGTCGAAGGTTTCTGACACGGAAGACCGGCCGGGCTCGGTCCGATCAACCTTGCCTTCGCCAACCTTTTCCCCATTGATAAGGTGTCGTGAGCCCCATAGATAATTAGCGGGTTAAGCGGCAGTTGCCTGCTTAGGCTGGCAGTAGAAATCCCGTATCAGACCCTGCCTAGTTGCCCTGACGCCGCTGCCCGCCATCACCACCCCCGCCGTTCGGCCGCCGCTGCTGCCTTTGCTTCTGCATCTGCTGTCGTTGTTCAGGCGTTGAATTCCTCAGTCGCTCGCGTTGCTCGGGCGTCATATTGCGCAAGCGTTCGCGTTGCTGGGGCGTCATGTTTCTCAGTCGCTCGCGCTGCTGGGGCGTGGCGTTGCGCAGGCGTTCGCGCTGTTCCGGTTCGAGGTTCTGCCAGCGTCGGCGCAGTTGCTGACGCTGTTCCAGCGGGAGGTCACGGAACTGTTTGAAGTTGCGCCGCACGCGTTCCTGCTGCTCCGGGGGCAGGCTTTTGTATTGCTGAAATCGTTGCCGCAACTGCTGACGCTGACCGGTATCCAGATCCTGCCAACGCTGGAAACGTCCCCGCGCCTGGTTCCGCTGCACATCGTCCATGTCGAGCCAGCGCTGGGCCCCGTCAGCCAGCCGCTGTTGCTGCTGCGGTTCCAGCGTTGACCAGCGGTCACGCGCGCCGGACAGCGCCTGCTGCTGCTGCGAACTCAACGAGTCCCAGTCGACCGCAGCCTGTGCCCAGGCCTGGCTGAGCAGCAAGCTCAACACGCCGGTGATTAGCAGCCTATTCCAGTTCATCGTCTTTGCTCTCGGTACTGGCCTGCGGCTCGATCGCTTCGTCGGGCATGTTCTCGAAAAAGGGCTCCCAATCGTCATCAGCTTCCAGCCCGCCGAGGAACTCCAGAAACTCCATGTCGGGTGCCAGTTCCTCGGCAGCGGCCGTGCCCAGGCCGACGACGAGCAGCAGCCAGAGCAGGCGATGCGCTTTCATCAGCCGGCACTGCCGCCGTCCAGTTCTGCCGTGGCCAGCCAGGTGTAGAACTCAAGATCCTCCAGCATGTCCAGGCTTTCCTCAGCCATGAGTAATTCCAGGTCGGCGCTCTCAATACCTGCCGGCACCAGCGGTTGCGGCGCCTGGCTTGCCGGTTGCCAAAGGGACACGGCAATGATCGCAACGGCAGCTGTAGCCAGACCGGCCAGGGCCGGCGCACCCAGCCACGCTCGGCGGGGCCGGATTTCCTGCAGGGCTGCCTGGCGCGCCTGGTTCAGGCGCGAGCGTGTGTGCCCGTCCAGCTGGTCGGCACTGTCACGCAAGCGCTGGCCCAGGCGCGCCGCGAAGGCTTCCTGTGCGGGCGTTGTCGTCTTGCCGTCGGGCTCGTTCATTCCCAGTGTTCTCCGAGTACTTCGCGCAGTCTGTGCACGGCGCGTGAGTAGTGTGTTTTCACGCTGCCCTGGGAGCAACCCATGGCCGCAGCGGTGTCCGCCACGTTCAGCCCTTCCAGGGCCCGCAGCAAAAATGCCTCGCGCTGGCGGGCGGGCAAAGCCTGTACCGCAGTCTCCAGACTTTGCATCGCATCACCGGCAGCCAGTTGCCGATCGGGCCGATCACTCTCGCGACCTTCGGCCAGTTCGCCGGGCTGGGGCACCGGGTCATCCTGCTCGCCCGGGCGCCACCACGAAAAGATCCGGTTGCGTACCGTGCTGCGTCGCCGGTAGTCCGTGATCCGGTTATTCAGGATCCGGTAAAACAGCGGCGTCCATTCTGTTTCCGGCCGCTGAGCATAGGACCGCGCCAGACGAATCATGGCGTCCTGCACGATATCCAGAGCTTCGTCCTTATCGCGCACGGCCACCTGGGCAATACGCAACGCGCGAAGTTCCACACCGGCCAGAAAACGATCCATGGCTTGGCGCTGGTCCAGGTGCAACTCCTCCCCATCGGCCTGAAAACAAACGCCTTGCGGCTCTATCGCGTCAACGCGGTGCATAGCATACCGTGGCTCCTGACCCACGCCGTGCAGCTGGCCATGGCCACCTTGCTCCGGCTTTCGGGCAATATAACGAGCCTCGACCGAATCCGTTGACGGCAAAGCACCCTGATCCGGAACGGGTTATTCACAACAGACCTTTCGCTGGCGGGACCTTAGGGGAACTTCAGGTTTATTGTTAAAAGAAGAAGCCCTAAGTGATTGAAAATAATATTAAAAGCGCCTTCGGGCAAAAAGTCACCAAAGTGTCACTTTTGGCTTTGTTATGCGGCATTCGGGGCCATTGCCCCACGCTATCCACAGAGATATCCACAGGAATTGTGGACAACTTTCGCACGGACCGGCTGACGGCGAAAACGGGCCCGTGAACAGCGAGTCGATCCTGCGGGTGGCCCTGTCCACACCCTTGAAACGCCTGTTTGATTACTTGCCGCCGGCAGCCGGCAAAGGACCGGTGGGGCGGCCGGGCGCGCGCGTGCGGGTGCCCTTTGGACGCAGCACCCGCATCGGTGTGATCGCCGCCGTCACCGCGCACAGTGAGCTACCAACGGAAAAACTGCGCCGGGTCTCTGAAGTCCTGGATGCACAACCCGTGCTGAATGAGGAAATGCTGTCATTGTTGCAGTGGGCTGCCGACTACTACCAGCATCCCCTGGGTGACGTCGTTGCCACTGCCTTGCCCAACGCCCTGCGCCAGGGCAAGGAACCGGCCACTGCCAGCTTGCGCTGGGTCTGCACACCCGAAGGCAAAGCCGCCGACCTCGATGCCATCAGCAAGCGCGCCCCGGTGCAGGCGCGCATTCTGGCCGCGGCCCGGCAACACCCCGAGGGCATCGGCCCCGCCGACATTGATCCGCCGGCACGTAGCTGGCGTTCGGCCGTGCAGGCACTGGCCGACAAAGGCCTGCTGTTATCCAGGGAAGGTGACTTGCTCGCCCCATCATCCACGCCGGCGACGGACGGCCCCGCCCTGACAACAGCGCAAGTCGAAGCTGTCGCGGCCATCAATGCCGCCGAGGGCTTTGCGCCGTTTCTCCTTGAAGGGGTCACAGGCAGCGGCAAGACGGAGGTTTACCTGGAGTGCATCGCCGCGCAACTGCAGGCCGGGCGGCAAAGCCTGGTACTGGTGCCGGAGATTGGCCTGACACCCCAACTGGTGCAGCGGTTCCGCCAGCGCCTGGGCGTGCCGGTGGCCTTGCTGCACTCGGGCCTGGCTGACGGCGAACGATTGCGGGCCTGGACGGCGGCAGCCCGCGGTGAAGCGGCAGTGATTATCGGCACCCGCTCCGCGATCTTCACGCCCTTGGAAAGGCCTGGTTTGCTGATCGTCGACGAAGAACACGACACCTCTTTAAAGCAGCAGGACGGCTTTCGCTATTCGGCCCGGGATCTGCTGGTGCGCCGCGCGCAGAAACTGAATGTGCCCGTGATCCTGGGCTCGGCCACCCCGGCCCTGGAAAGCATTGAGAATGCGCGGGCCGGCCGCTATCAGCGACTGCTGTTACCCAAGCGCCCGGGCGCGGCAAAAGCACCGGCGGTGCGGCTGGTGGATTTGCGGCGCCATGCCGCCCGGGACGGGCTGAGCGAACCTCTGCTGGGCGCCATCGGCCAACACCTGGCAGACGACGGCCAGGTCCTGCTCTATCTGAATCGCCGTGGTTACGCCCCGACCCTGATGTGCTCCAACTGCGGCTTTGTGGCCGAGTGCCCGCGTTGTGATGCGCGCATGGTGGTGCATCGCCAGCGCCACCGGCTGGCCTGTCATCACTGCGGTTCGGAACGACCGGCACCGGATCATTGCCCGGACTGCAGTCACGCCCTGCATCCGGTGGGTCAGGGTACGGAACGACTGGAAGCTGCCCTTTCAGAGCGCTTTCCCGATCACAGCCTGCTGCGCATCGACCGGGACACCACTCGCCGGCGCGGTGAACTGGAAGCCCAGCTGGAGCGCTTTCGCGCCGGCGAAGTGCGCATCCTGCTGGGCACGCAGATGCTGGCCAAGGGTCACGATTTTCCGGACCTGACCCTGGTCGGGGTGGTGGATGCTGACCAGGGATTGTTCGGCACCGATTTTCGCGCCGGCGAACGGCTGGCCCAGTCCATCGTGCAGGTGGCCGGGCGGGCCGGACGCGCTGACCGACCGGGCGAGGTGCTGATCCAGACCGCCTGGCCGGAGCACCCCCTGTTAACCCTGCTGGTTGAAGCAGGCTATGGCGCCTTTGCCGAGCAGGCCCTGACAGAACGTCGTGATGCGGCCTGGCCGCCCTATGCCTTTCTGGCTGTGCTGCGTGCCGAAGCACCCGAGCGCGGAGCCGCCTTTGAGTTTCTGGAAGCTGCGCGCGAGATGGCCCGGGATCTGGACAGCACAGGCGTGCGCTTCCTCGGCCCGGCGCCGGCCCCGATGGAACGCCGGCAGGGTCGCTTTCGCGCGCAGTTGTTGCTGCATGCGGACCAACGCGGTGCCTTGCAACGTTTTCTCGGCCCCTGGCGCCTCGCGCTGGAATCGCTGCCGGCCGGTCGGCGGGCCCGCTGGTCGCTGGATGTGGATCCGGCGGAACTCTTCTAATACAAGTCTGCCGGGCGCTGCCTGTTAGAATTCGCGCTTTTGCCGGCGCGCGGCCTTGAAACATCAGATCGAAACCCTGCTGGCCACTGCCGTGGCCGAACTACCCGGACTGGAAGGCCCCGCGCCCACGCCAGTGATCGAGCGCGCGCGCGATGCACAGCACGGTGATTACGCCAGCAATATCGCCATGCAGCTGGCCAAACCCCTGCGCCGCAAGCCGCGGGAAATCGCTGAAGATCTGATCACCCGGATACCTGACTCGCCCGTGCTGGCCGGGGTAGAAATCGCCGGTCCCGGCTTTATCAACTTTCGCCTCTCTCCGGACGCCTTTCACCAGGAACTGGTGCGAGTCATTGACGACGGCCAGGCCTACGGGTGTAGCGACCTGGGCCAGGGCGAACGCGTGCTGGTGGAATTTGTGTCAGCCAACCCCACCGGGCCGCTGCACGTGGGCCACGGACGGCACGCCGCTTACGGTGCCTGCGTGGCCAACCTGCTGGCGGCCACCGGTCATGAGGTACAGCGCGAGTACTACGTCAACGATGCCGGCCGGCAAATGGACATCCTGGCCCTGAGCCTGTGGCTGCGAATGCAGGATTTACGCGGCACCGGGCTGGCTTTCCCCAGCGGCGGTTATCGCGGTGACTACCTGGTCGAGATTGCCCGGGGAGCCGTCGGCGATGCGCACACCCGCGGTTTGCTGCCCATGCCGTCGGACTGGGGTGCAGGCGCCCCGCCGGACGCGCCCGACGGCGATGCCGACGCGCACCTGGACGCACTGATCGAAAACCTGCGCGAACGCCTCGGCATCGAAGGCTTTCGCGAGGTCCTGGGCATCGGCCTGCAATCCATCCTGGATGACATTCGCCAGGATCTGGGTGAGTTCGGCGTGGCCTATGACAACTTTTTCTCCGAGCGCAGCCTGGTGGAAAGCGGCGCGGTGGCCGAAGCCCTGGAGCGGGTCAAGGCCTCGGGCCACACTTATATAGAGGGCGGTGCCACCTGGTTCCGGGCCACGGATTTCGGCGACGAGAAAGATCGTGTGGTAGTGCGTGATAACGGCAGCACCACCTACTTCGCCTCCGACATCGCCTATCACCTGCAAAAGCGCGGCCGTGGTTACGCCCGGCTGGTCGATATCCTGGGCGCTGATCACCACGGTTATATCGCCCGGGTCCGGGCCGGCCTGGCTGCCACGGGCGAGCCGCCGGAGTGCCTGGAAGTCGACCTGGTGCAGTTCGTGGTGCTGTACCGGGGCAAAGACAAGGTGCAGATGTCCACGCGCTCCGGCCAGTTCATTACCTTGCGGGAGCTGCGCGAAGAAGTGGGTGACGATGCCGCGCGGCTGTTTTTTGTGTCGCGCTCCAACGAACAACACCTGGATTTTGACCTGGAGCTGGCCAAGTCGCGGACCAATGAAAACCCCGTGTACTACATCCAGTATGCCCACGCCCGCATCTGCAGCGTGATGAGTGCGGCAGATAACCAGGGCATCCAGTGGAATGAGGCGCGGGGCAAACAGTCCCTTTCCCGGCTCACGGAAAGCCATGAGCTGAAACTGATGCAGGCCCTGGTGCGTTATCCGGAAATGGTCGAACTGGCCGCCCGGCAACGCGCGCCCCAACACATCGTGCATTACCTGCGTGACCTGGCCAACGATCTGCACGCCTACTACAACGCCCATCGTTTCATTGTCGAGGACGAAGCCCTGCGCGATGCTCGCCTGTGCCTGATCCTGGCCACTCGCCAGGTGCTGCGTAACGGGCTGGGTCTGCTGGGCGTCTCGGCCCCGGCAAGCATGTAGGCCGGGCAGGCACCATGGCCCGCCGTAAAACCAGCAAGCGCAAGACGACTCGCCGCAAGAAATCCGAGCCCCTGGCCGGCTGGATCTGGATGCTGTTCGGGCTGACGGTGGGCCTGGCGGTGGCGGCTGCCATCTACATCAACGACCGACAGCCTCATTCAGCCACGGGCAAACCCGTGGTTGAAGAAACGCCGGTGACCAAGCCGGCGAAGCAACCCAAAGCGGCGCCGGCCGAAGACGATGGCCCGCGTTTCGACTTCTACGAAATGCTGCCCAAGTTCGAGCTGGTGATTCCCGAGCAAGACCTGGAAGCGCGTCCCGATGTGACGGCGGCCGACGTGGAGGCGCCCGGTGCCTACGTGCTGCAGGCCGGTTCCTTTTCTACTTTTGAGGATGCCGATCGCATGAAGGCCCGCCTGGCGCTGCTGGGCGTGGTGTCACGAATCCAGAAAGTCAGCGTAGATGAGCGTACCTTTCACCGGGTACGCATTGGTCCGGTGGAAGACCTGAATACATTGAACGGTCTGCGGGATCAGTTGCGCGAGGCCCGCGTAGAAGTGATGGTGATCCGGGTTGCTGAATAGACGTTTAATTACCGCCCTGATATTGGCCGCCGTGCTCGGCGGCTGCGCCACCCAGGCGCCTGCACCCACACCGCCGCCTCCGGCCCGCCCGGCAGCTCCCGCCGCGCCACCGGCCCCCGACATCCTCGACCTCACAGAGCAGCGCACCAAAACCCTGTCCTGCCGGCGACTGGATGTGGCGGCCGTGGGCGACATCATGCTGGGCAGCGATTTTCCCAAGCCGCGCCTGCCGGCCGATGACGGCCGGGAACAATTGAGTGCCGCCGAACCCGTGCTACAGGCCGCCGATATTGCCTTCGGCAACCTCGAGGGCGTGCTGGCAATCGGCGGTGAGCCGGCCAAGAAATGTCGTAACCCGTCCGCCTGTTACTTGTTTCGTTCACCGCCACGCTTCGCCGCCACGCTTGCTGAAGCAGGCTTCAGCGTAATGAGCCTGGCCAACAATCATGCGCGTGACTTTGGGGAAGAAGGCCGCGACTCCACCATGGCTGCCCTGGATGCCGTCGGCATTCTGCACTCTGGCCGCGAAGGCAGCCTGGCCAGCTGGGATATCGGTGACACACGCATCGCGATGATCGCCTTTGCACCTTTCAAGGAGGCCTGGCCCATGCTCGACCCGGTCGGGGCCGCGGCTGCCGTGGCAGGCCTGGCCGCCGGGCATGACATCGTCATAGTGTCTTTCCACGGCGGCGGTGAAGGCGCTGATGCACAGCGTATTCCTTTTGCCGAAGAGTTCTACCGCGAAGAGAACCGCGGCAACGTGGTGGAGTTTGCGCGCAGCCTGGTGGACGCCGGCGCAGATCTGGTCATCGGTCATGGGCCCCACGTACCGCGTGCCATGGAACTTTACCGGGACCGTTTGATTGCCTATAGCCTGGGCAACTTTGCAACCTGGTGGGGTATCAGCATCGTTGATGCCAAAGGTTATGCCCCGATACTGCGCAGCCGCCTGGATGGTAACGGCCGCTTTGTCAGTGGCGACATCGTGTCCATGCGCCAGGAGCGACCAACGGGTCCGCGGCCGGATCCCGCGAATCGCGCCGGGCGGATGATGCAGGAACTGACCCGGCTGGACTTCCAGGGCGGCGGACTGAGCTTTGATGCAGCCGGAAAGTTTCAGCCGCAAAACTTCACGGGCGCTGATTGCGAGGCACAACCGTGACCCTGCTGATGGAAAGCTATCCGTCCCTGCATGAGGCGTTACCCTACCTGCAGCTTACCCAGCTGCCCACGCCCCTGGACAGTGCCGACCGACTGGCCGCCGAACTGGGTCTGCGGCGTCTGTGGATCAAGCGTGATGATTTGTGTGCCGAGCCCTATGGCGGCAACAAGGTCAGAAAACTTGAACACTTGCTGGCCGATGCACTGGGTCAAGGCTGCGATGCAAGCCTGACCTTTGGCGCTGCCGGTTCCAACCATGCCCTGGCGACCGCGATCTATTCCAGGCGTGCCGGGCTGGATTGTTATGCGGTGCTGACACCCCAGCCGCCCACACCCAGGGTGGCCAATACGCTGCGTTATCACGCCTGGCTCGGCACGCGTTTGCTCACGGCCGACGGCTTCCCCGAATCCCTGGCTGCCCGCGATGCGGCGCTGGCCGCTCATCCCACCGGAGCGGACAAGGTCTATGAAGTCTGGTGGGGCGGATCTTCGTGGCTGGGAGCAACCGGCTTTGTGAATGCAGCCCTGGAACTGGGTCAGCAACTGGCCGGTGACCCGCCCGATTTTTTGTATGTGGCCGGCGGCACCATGGGCACCGCCGCGGGCCTGGCCCTGGGTTTGCGGCTGCTCAACTGGCCCACGCAGGTGGTCGCGGTGCGGGTGGTCCCCATTCCGACTCGCCTGCCCGACACTTTTGAACGCCTGTACCGCGAAACCAATGCCGAACTGGCCGCGCGCGATGCCGGCTTCCCGACTTTCGATGATCCCTATGCAAACTTTGAGCTGCGGGATGAATTTCTGGGCACAGGCTACGCGGTGCCGGCCGAGGGGACGCAGGCGGCGGTCAATCTGGGCAAGAAGCTGGCCGGCATCGAGCTGGAAACCACCTATACGGGCAAAGCCATGGCCGGCCTGGTAGACGACGCGCGGACCGGACGCCTGAAGGACAAGACCGCGGTCTTCTGGCTGACCTATAACTCCCACCCCTACCCGTCAGCCGTGCAGGATATGGGCGCGGCGGACCTGCCGGCCGAGTTCCAACGCTATTTCTGATTAGCCCCGCCGGGTAAATGACCATTGTTGGGACACACCACTGCCATGCCGCGGGACAACAGGGGCAGCACTGCTATTGTTGAACAGGGGTTAAACAGCAGGCTTAAGCCGCCCTGATAACAAGACGGCGCCGCCTGCTATGGGGGTAAGCATGCAAAGTTCTTTACTGCGCTCGCACATGATTTTCCTTTTGGTCCTTGGCGTGTGCTTCAGCCTCGCGACGGAACCGGCGGCGGCTGCGCAAAGCATCGAGGAAATCGTGGTGTTCGCGCGCAAGCGGGAAGAATCCTTACAACAAGTGCCGATCTCTGTCACAGCCTTCACTGCCAAGGACCTGCGCGACAGAAATATCAACAACGCTTACGAACTGGCGACCTTCACACCGAATTTCAGCTTCACCCCCAACATCGTTGGGCGCCGCCTCGATGCCCCGAACATCCGTGGCCAGTTCAGCCCTCTGCTGGGCGGCTCGCCGGCGCAGGGTGCCGGTAACGTTGCCTTTTTTGTCGATGGCGTCTTCGTCACCGGCACCATCGCTACCCAGCCGGTGGAGAACCTGGAACGCATCGAGGTACTGCGCGGTCCGCAAGCCACAAAATTCGGCCGCGCTGCCTTTGCGGGTGCGGTCAATTTCATCAGTCGTTCACCCAGCAATGACTTCGAAGGCGAAATAAACGTCGATGTGGGCGAGGAGGAAGACTATAAAACCAGCGGTTGGTTCAGCGGTCCGATTATCAAAGACGAGCTGCTGTTTTTTGGCTCCGGCACTTATGAATCCTGGAACGGCGAATGGCAGAACAACCTGATTCCCTGCGAAAACCGGGCCGACGATGGTAATGGCTGCCGCTTCGTCCAGGCTAACCCCGGCACCTGGCCTGGCGAACCGCCGACTTCCTCCACCACACCAGATACCACCCGCACGGGTGGCGAAGAAACCTGGAATCTGACCGGCAAGCTGGAATGGCGGCCGCGGGATGATTTCGGCATCAACTTCAAGGCCAGCTATTCGGAAACCGATGACGATCACTACGCTTTTTATTTCTCCGACGAAACGAACTGTTTTGGCCCCGGCAATCGGCCGGTGGATCCCAACAACCCGGCTGACACGGGCTTCTCTCCAGGCTGGTTCTGCGGCGAGCTGAAAGTGGATGGCCTGGCCAACGAAATGAATATCGCGGATTTCAAGACCGGTGCCACCAGCACCTATGGTACCGCCAAGGCCTCGCCCTTCATTGGCACAAAAACCGACACGACCCTGTACCTGACCGAGCTGCTCTATGACCCGGGTGAATGGAGCTTCGTCGCCCGCTATGCCCATAACGAACAGAACCTGGAGCAGTACCGCGATCTGGACCGTGGTCCCTACCTGGGCCCGCTGGATATCAATGTGTTCGATGCCGGCGAGACCAACAGTTTCGATGATGACTCCTTTGAGCTGCTGATGACCTCATCGCAGCAGGAGCGCTTCCGCGCCAGCGCCGGCTTCTATTACTACGAAGCCGACGAAGAAGCTTTCCAGCGAGACTTTACGGGTGTCTGCCGGTTCAACTTCGGCGACCCTCGCCTGCAGCCAAACCCGGGCGGCGATCCCAATAATCCGGATGATGACTTCATCGAGGTCTATGAAGGTGATCCGGGCTACGCCACTGCCCGCAAATCCCGGATCTCGGAGGCGAATGTCGAGAACAAGGCCGTTTTCGGCAGTGTTGAATATGACATTACGGACCGGCTGACTGCAGGCTTCGAGGCACGTTATGCGAAGGATACGCCGTCACGTAAATCTGCCCGCGGCGTCTCTGCCGAAGAAGAATTCACCAGCTTCACCCCTCGCTATACCCTGGACTATCAGGCCACCAATGACATTCTGCTCTACGGTAACGTGGCCAAGGGCACCAAGCCCGGTGGTTTTTTCTTCGCTTTTTTCGACGTGGACGTTCTGCCTTCAGACACTCAGGCTGCAATAGCCAATGGCGACGCCCTGTTTGATGAGGAAGAAGCGTGGACCTATGAAATCGGCACCAAGACCAGCTGGTTCGATAGCCGCCTGATTTTCAACGCGGCCGCCTTCTATATTGACTGGACCAACCAGGGCATCAACGAAACAGTAGACATCCCCACCACTTGTAATGGCGTACCCCTCCAGGAACCCAACAATGTACTGGTGAATGCGGGTGAGTCGCGTGTCTATGGCGTGGAAATGGATGCCCAGCTGGCCGTGACAGATAATCTGTTTCTGAGCGTAGCCTATGGCTGGCAGGACACGAAGCTTGAGCAGTTTAATTCCCTGACCTACGCCGACCTGACGGGCATCAGCGATCCGACCCTGGCCAATGACGGCAACGTGTCCGGGAACGAGGCACCCCGCGTACCCAAGCACAATGTCACGGCGGCGGCGACCTACACCCGCAGCCTTAATGCCAGTGCGGAATGGTTTGCACGCACAGACTTTGTCTACGAATCACGCCAGTGGATCTCGGCCGTCAACGAGGCCGAGCTCGGCGACACTTACCTGGTGAATGCGCGTACGGGCTTTCAGACGGACAGCCTGACCGCAGCCGTTTATGTCGAGAATATTCTTGATGAAGACACCCCGGTGCTGGTCTCGGACTTTCCGAATTTTGGCGCCCCCTTGTCGCGCCTGACCACCAGCTTTCCCATGGCACCGCGCCGGGGGCGGAACTTCGGCTTTAACATGAGCTATCGCTTCGGCGGTCGGTAGACAGATCAGGACAAGCGCGGATTCTCTGCGGACGCGAGCATCGCAGAACGCGTGAGGATCTGCTCATAGAGGCCACATGCTGGCCGAACTCATTGTTAGCTCTTCAAACGACGATACAAGGCCGCTCCGCGCAGCTGCAGTGCAATCACTGCCGCCGTGACGAGAGCCAGTACGACAATCAAACCGGCGCTACGCGATTCAAGCGCCTGAAAGGCGAAGCCGTGGCCGACGGTCAGGAGGAAAGCGAAGTAAGCGGATCGTTGCAGGCGTTTCCACCACGTGCTCCCGAGGCGTCGCAGCACGCGATCGCTGGACAGGACCAGCAGCAGAACCAGCAATACAGCGATGAGCAAGCCGGCTATCGTGCCCCAGGTAAAAAACTGCATGCGTAGCTCAGCGGGAAAATTGCCGGCATCGATAGCGACATAGTCAGCCATGTACGCCTGGCTCATGGAAAGATCCGTGGCGACGACGAAATGCACCAGGCCTGTTGCGGCGGCCCAGATGCCGACATCGCGACGGAGATAATTGTTTAGCAGTACCTGTCCTCGCCGGCTCAGTTGCAGGGGGCCGATGAGCAAAGCCGCGGCCAGGTACAACAGGCAGAGATAGGCGGTCGCAAAACTGAGCTGGTCCGCCGTGCTTTCGGCCCCGCGCAAGACCACGGTCAGGATAAAGATCAACAACGAACCCACGGCGAGCAGCGCGTGATGCTGCCAGCGTGCGTTGCTACCCGGTGCCATGGCTGCCTTTAGTTACCCGCGGCAGACGCTATTCCGGACAGGCCGGATACACGTCCGCCGGACAATTCACCGGTGCCTGGTCGACCACGGGGCGAAAGCTGAACACGTGGATGTCCCGGGCCTCAAACACCGGCAGGTAGAACTCCGCCATGCCCAGGGGTCCGGGCTGGTCGTAACGCCAGGCCAGGCCGCCGATGGTGGAAATGCTGATGCCCTGGGGATCCGTCATCAGGCGCTGGGTGGTGCCGGGGCCGTAGTGATCATTGATGTCGAAGATCACCGAAGCCTCGTACTCCCAGCGTTCACTATCCAGGGGATAGCGCGGTTTGAGTATCCAGACCTTGGCGGCCTCATCGCCGCCGACGACAAGCCACGGCCGGCTGCTGTCTTCAAGCATACGGGTAGGCCAGAAAGCCACGGCCCGGTTGGGCGCCAGGCGACCCGGACCACGTTCGGGCTCGGGAAATGTCGGCGTGGCGCGGATGTTGTCCTTGATTACATGCACTACCCAGTCACTGTCGAACAGTTTCCCGTCCGCCGGTTGCTCGATGGCGATGACGCGCCCCTGTATCTCGGAGCTGGTCACCTCGAAGCACTGGTCGCCCTGGTGATTACTGGTCAGTACATCCAGGCGGCCGTCGAGATTCAGGTCCACGATTTCTACGGCAAAGGGATTGCCCTGGCCGCGCATGATGTCCTTTTGCCTCACGAAGGGCCCGTTGACCGGGTCCACGTCCGCCCAGCTGCCGCCTTCGGGGGCGCCATAAATAGTGATGCCGTCGTACTTGAAGAAGTGAGAAGCAACAACTTCAGGGATACCGTCACCGTCAAAGTCATGCATGTTCATATTCACTTCGGGGCCACCGGGCTTCGGCTTTTTATCCACAAGAATGAATTCTTCCCAGGGCTTGTCGGGGGCGATGGCCTCACCGGGGTTCTTGAACCAGACCAGCTGCCCTGTGGGCGGACAGAAGCCGCCGGCAACAATGAAGCTGGATCGCACCGTAACCAGGTCCCGCAACTGGTCCCCATCCATGTCGACGAATCGCGAGTCGTGATAGAACCAGGGCTGATTGTCTTCGCTGCCCGGCTCACAGCGCGGCGGTTGGTAGCTGCTCTGGTGCACGATATATTCCGTGAGTTTGGGATCATCGAGGTTGATCAGGGTCAGCCGGCCGGCGCGCGGCGTGGACTGAAAGCCCTGGGGCGAGATGATGGCCTCGAAGGGCAGTACCCCGTCAGGCACACGGGAGGTTTCATTTGGCCAGACCTGCCGGGAGACACCGTCCAGATCCGTCAGCACCTGGATGTCACGCGCACCGTCAAAGGTCTCGAAGTTCACCGCATTCAGGTCAGGAAGACGTGCCACCAGGTCACGTTGACTGAAGGCCTGGACCTTACGGCCTTCGGGATCCTTCACCGCATTAAAGAAACTCGACATGAGCAGCCCGTCGCTTTTCCCGCCAGCGGGCGTATTGAACTTCTGGATGTGCAGGAAGGCGACATTGAACGGTGCCTGCAGGGTGCCACGGGCATAGATTTCGGGACAAAACTCGCCGGCCGGCTGACCGGCGCTGGCAATCGGCGGAAGCAACGCAGCCAGCAGGGCCAGAATCATTTGACGACCATTAATTTTATTCATCGCTACCGGGGTTCCCGCATTTTCTTTTTGAGCAGTTTCAGAAATCGATCGGAGGGCTCCTGGCCAAGCTCTCTTGAGGCGGCCACCATTTCCCAGGCACGCGCATAGTCGCCTCGCCAATAACAGGCTGTGGCCCATGAGCCGTAAATATAGGCTTCTTGGGGGGCAGCAGCGGTGGCCTGCTCATACAGGCCGTCAGATACAGCGAAGGCAGACGCTTGAGCTTTATCGTCCAGCTTCTTGTCGCTGACCGCACAAAGTGTGTAGATACGGCCGGCATCAGCCATGACCATCGGATCGTCCAGGCCCAGATCGAGGGCGCGCACGATCATGTCGCGCGCGTCACAGTTGCGGCCCTCGTCGTGATACACAACCGCAAAGCCATGGAAAACATCCGGGTTCTCCGGATTAAGCAGCCAGGCCTGGTTAAATCGACGCATGGATTTGGCGTAGTTGTCCTGGAAGTAGAAGACGAAGCCCTGGTCTACCCACTTTTCGCTGGCCGCTTCGCGGGAGCCAAACTCCCGGGTTACCCCGGCAATGAATTCTTCATCTGCGGCTTTAAGGCGCGGATCCGCCGCCCTGTCCATGCCGCCGTACATAGCTTCCTGATCGATGCCGGCACCAAGGGGCTGGGCCTTTGCCTCAAAGACACCCGCACCCGGGACCAAAGCAAAAAAAGCTAAGACAAGAATAGACAGTCGGCGAGGCATGGATTCACTGTAGCCGAAAGCCCGCCCCTTGAGGACAGGCTCTCAGGCATGCCCCTCCGCACAGTGGCCTAACTCAGGGCAAACACCGCGATAAACACCACCAGGCCGGCAACGAACACGCGGAGCGCCAGGCTGCGGTACTTGGGAATTTGCCAGGCAATCAGGAAGCCGCTGCTCAGGATGGTGAGCAGGGCAACAGCCAGGACGGCGGCATAGACCTTGAACAGCACGCCACCCTTGGCCTTGTGCAACTGCACGAAGTTCCGATACCAGCTGGTTTCCTTGATGGTCAGGCGGGCTACTTGATCATCAGCCGTTGGCTCAAGGACCACATCGCGTTTCGAGCCGGTCCACTCCAGCTGAAAGGAGGTACCACTTTTCTTCACTTTCGGACTGCCACTGGGCAGGGAAACCGATCGTTGGTCTAGCTCTCGCTCAATGAGAGCGACCAGTTCCGACTCACTGTCCGTCAGCGGCGCGTCCAGCGGGATCATTTCGGCCGTTGAAACATAATCGCCCTTGATACCCCAGGTATAGAAAGCGCCGGTAATGAAGAACATCACGGCCACGGGAAAGACAAAAGCTGCCAGTAATAAATGTACCTGTACCAGGTTGGCCCGATTGATAGTCGCCATAGGTTTCGCCACGCTCATATAACTGATGGTCAATGGCCGGCAATTTACAATGCCGGGGCACCACGGTGAATAGTGACTTATACCGCTACTGGCTTTAGTCAGAGCCAGGCAGAGCCGTTGGCTATCCGGGCTGGCCCGGGGGGCGGAGCGATTCCTGCTAGCGGCTCACCGGGGGCCGGCTGTCTGCCATCAGCTCGTCCAGCCGTCTTTGCGCACGCCTTGCGTCATCAAGATCCCGGGGCTCCAGCATCTCGCAGTCATCTTTGATCATCTGATCGAGGGTGACCGGGTAATGCCGACAGTCCTCCGGCCGGTCGTGATAGATGCCACAGACGTATTTTTGCTGGCCTGGGAGCTGCTCCAGCCAGGGGCAGCGGGTGAGCTGCCCGCCTGTGGCGGGATCCATCCAGATCTTGCCGTCCCGAACATAGGCGTAGATGTCCGGCCGGTCATTTTCCCATCCGTCGATCTCAGCAGCCGTGGCGGACAGACCACCGTTGCCATAGTTAATACAGCATTTGCCGCACTGGTTGCAGTCTTTCATGGGCTGAGCAATCTGTCTGTCATGGCACCGTGACTGAACGGCCAACTACTCAGGCTTCTTCGCGACAATAAAGATGGCCTGCTTCGGTTTCGGCTGCCACTGGTGCTCGATCAGGAAACCGGCATCGGTGAATGCAGCCAGCAGATCCTTCTCTTTCAAAAACTGGACTGATGGCAGCTTGCCAAAGAAACTGCCGACGGCCATGACCGGCTGCAGCAATCTCATGACACCGCCAATACATGCAGTGCTGGTGACGAAGACGCCACCAGGTTTCAGCATGCTGTTCACGCGGGCAATGACAGCCTGCCAGTTGTCCAGCAGATGCAGAATACTCAGGCCCAGGATGGCATCAAGACCTTCATCAGGTGGTGTGTAGGCATCGATGCTGGTGCATTCAAAGCTGATGTTTTCAATCTCCGCCGCTGTCGCTTTGCCCTGGGCAATGGCCAGCATCCTCGGCGAGACGTCTATGCCGTGAATATGCTTCACGAAAGGTGCATGACTGATGGCGGTTGACCCGGTGCCGCAACCAAACTCCATCACCTGCATGTCAGGTCGAAAGTACTCTCGGGTCAACTCCAGTTTCTTGAGATAAGCGCCTTCGTCGGCAACAGGGCGTTTTGCGTAGCTGTCGGCAATACGGTCCCAGAATTTGGTGGTCTTATCCATGGTCGGTTGACTCACCCTGGTCAGGACTCCCTGCGCAGATGTTGCGGGGTATGGCCAGAACGTGTGCCTGTAAGCTGCGGGCTGGTTGGATCACTCATCCCAACGCGTGATATCCGCCTCGGTCGGAACGCTAAAGTCACCAGTTTCGCTCTGATAAATAATATTCACGAAGGCCCGGCTCTTGAGAAAGCCCACTTCCCATTCGGGGTTGAGGTCCTTTAAGGGATCAGCCGCCTTGATGGCCCTCAGGTCCAGGCCCTGGTCGATCAGGTCGACCACGCTTTCACGAGCCGCCATCAGCATGTTGCGAACTTCTATCATCCGGCGCTTGTCCGCCAGGGGCCCGTGGCCGGGAATAATGATGGTGTTGCTGGTGATGAGTTCCAGCATTTTATTGGTGGCCTCGATCTGGCCCTTGATGGTGCCACCGCTGGCGACATCAATCAGGGGATAGCCCCTGTTGATGAAAGCATCGCCCGTGTGCAGCACATCGGATTCCCGGAAGTAGACCGCGGAATCGCCGTCCGTGTGCGCCACAGGCAAATGAATCAGGTCCACGCGTTCGCCGTTGAGGTGGAAGCTCATGCGATCGCGATACGTGATCACCGGTAGTGCTTCCGGCGGATGCGGTCGCGTACCCGTGCGAAACAGCATGTGGTACTGCACGCTGCTCAGGCGTTCGTGGACATTGTCATGGGCGACGATGGCATAGCCCCGCTTGCCAAAGTTGGCATTGCCGCCCGTGTGATCGCCATGCCAGTGGGTATTCAACAGGTAACGCAGGGGCCGATCAGTCAGGTCGCTCACGGCATTGAGCAGGCGTTGTGTCATGGGCGCGAACTGGTCGTCCACCATGAGCACGCCATCCTGACCAACGGATACCGCCACATTGCCGGCAGGCTCCATCACCATGAGATAAATATTGTCGCGGACGGGGACAACTTCCAGCTCGCCCTCCATACGGCGCGCCTGGGAAAAAGCCGAAACGGACACCAGCGCCAGCGCGACACTCATTATTATTGGCAGTTTTCTGGTCATGCTCACCCGCTCCCCTGGATCAGAACAGCCCCTATCCCAGCGCATTCGACGCCCAAAGGCAATTTTGCCCCGACGGGGACACCGCTATTCGTGCTGCAGAGCCTGAATAGGGTCCAGCCGGGCGGCGCGCAGGGCGGGCCAGCTGGCAAAAGCCAGGTTCAGCAACAAGGCCACGGAGGCGGCGAGCCCGGCGTTGGCCCGGTCAAAAACGAAGGGCAGATTCACTTGGGCGGCGAGTAACTGGGAAGCCACCGCGCCCAGCAGCAGGCCCAGCAGCACACCCAGACCGGCCAGCAACCCGGCTTCGAAGGCGAACTGGAAGAACACATGAGGGGCCGTGGCACCCAGGGCACGACGGGTGCCTATTTCCGTGGTGCGATCCCGCACGGCGATCCAGGCAATGGCCAGGATACCGAGACCGGACACACTCAGAATACTGAGACTGACCCAGATCACCAGAAACCCCAGGCGATCGGCCGAGGCAAGTTGCGTATCGATGAGTTCCTGCTGGGTCTGCACCAGGAAATCGTCCGGTTTGAAAGCGGAACTGCGATGGCGCACCGCCATCAGGACGCCGATGTCGCGGGCAGCCACTTGCATGCGGCTGACATCGGGCAATTCAAACAACATCGAATTGTAGTAATCGACATTCAGCAAACGTCGCATAGCCGCTGTCAGGGGCACATACACGCGCGCATCTTCGTTAGTCTGATCAAGCCCCGGGCCACGCTCGGCGAGGACACCAATGATTTCAAAGGGCACACGATTGATGAACAGGCGCTCGCCCACGGGAGATGCGCCTTCGAAGAGATCTTCGGCCACCGTGTGACCGACCAGGGCCACACGCTGCGAACGGCGAATGGCTTCTGCACCAAAGAAATCGCCATCTGTTAGTTGCCAGGCTTTCATGCGGAAGTAGTCGGGCTCTACGCCGACCACCGTGGTGACCTTGGATAAAAAGCCCGCCTTCAGTCGCAGGCTGGCAGAGACCAGGGCCGAGGCCGGCACGGGCCCGACGACCTCCTCGCGCAGCGCGCGATAGTCGGCCGCATTCAAAGTGGTCACCACACTGCCCGTGCGTTCGCGGCCGGCCACAGAACGCGACTGTTTAGCCGAGACAATAACCAGATTCGTCCCCAGGCGACGGATCTGTTCCATGACTTGCGCCTGGCCACCGGAGGCATAGTTCACTGCCGTGATGGCACTGGCCACACCGAGGGCCGCGCAGGCCATCACCAGAAAGGAACGCAGAGGGTAGCGCCAGATCTGGCGCAGGGAGGTGCGAACCAGCAACCCGTAGGTGCCGGCCACGGCTAACTGCGCAGCGCGTCGATGGGATCGATACGGGCCGCCTTCCACGCAGGCTGCAGGCCAAAGACCAAACCGATGACGATGGACAGCAGCAAGGCCGCCCCCACGGTGGGCCAGACAATGACCGGCACCAGGGCCCGCTGCACTGCCAGCAATACGGCCGCCCCGACGCCAAGACTGACGCCGGCCAGCCCGCCGAGAGCCGACACCAGGGCGGCCTCCACCAGGAACTGGCGCAGCACATCGCCGCGGCTAGCACCCACGGCCCGGCGCACACCGATTTCGCGGCGCCGCTCTGAGACAGCCACCAGCATCAGTCCCATGATCACGGTGCCACCGATCAGGGTCGCAATGGCCGCCGTGCCGGCCAGGATGGTCGTCAGGGTGGAGCGCACATCAGATACCTGCAAGGCGGCGGCGCGAGGATTAGAGAGGGTGAAATCATCTTCGCCCGGCGGCACGATGCCATGGCGCTCACGCAATAAAGCGGTGATGGCTTCGATGACGGGCTCCGGATCGTCGGGATCTTTCAACTGCGCCGTGATGGTGGTCAGGTAATCACGATTGAACAGCCGCTTGGAGGCCGTGGTCACCGGAATAAACACAATATTGTCGAGGCTACTGCCACCCGGCCCGGCGCCGCGGGATTCCAGTATCCCCTTCACCTGGAAAGGGACGTTGCCGATACGAATCTGTTTGCCGATAGGGTCTTCGCCGGGAAAAAGATCTCGCTGTACATCCGGGCCAATCACGGCAATCCGGGCCAGGGACTGAATGTCATCGGGGCTGATGAGATTGCCGGCCGCGACAAAATAGCGGTGCATCTGCAGCCAGTTGGCAGAAATTCCATACATGGCGCTGGCCGTGGTGTTGTCGCGGTACTTCACATCGATATCAAAGGCGTTCTGGACCTCAGCGACCTGGGTTACTCCGGGTACCTGCGCGGCAATAGCCGTGGCATCGGTAAACTTCAGGGTGGGCTCCACCGTGGTCAGGGACGGCATCCCCCGGGTGCGGCCGCCGCCGGGTGAGATATTGACCACATCGAAAGTGCCCACCATGTTCTTGAACTCGGCCAGGGTCTGGCGCTTGGTCGCCTCACCGACGGAGGTCAGGGTGGTCAGGGAGGCAATGCCAATGGCAACACCCAGCATCATCAGCACACTGCGCAAGGGGTTGCGCCACAGGGTGCGCAGGGCAAGGCGGAGAATGACGAAGGTGGGCATGGTCTATCAGCCCGCGCTGCGCACGGCGTGCAGGGTTGACTGGGCGCGGTCTGTGGCAATCCTGCCGTCGCGGATCAGCAGCTCCCGCCGGGCATAGGCGGCCACCTCTTCATCGTGGGTCACCAGCACGATGGTCCGCCCCTCCCCGTGCAGCTCCGTGAGCAACTCCATAATCTGCGCGCCGGCGGCGGAGTCCAGGTTGCCCGTGGGTTCGTCGGCCAGGAGCAATGGCGGGTCATTCATCAGGGCGCGGGCGATGGCGACCCGCTGCTGCTCGCCACCGGACAGCTCCGAAATAAAGTGGTCGGCACGATCGGCCAGCCCCACGCGTGCCAGTAAGGCCCGGGCCTTGTCGCGATCTACCGCCTCGCCCCGATACAGGGAAGGCAGTTCTACGTTCTCCGTTGCCGTGGTCCGGGCCAGCAGATTGAAAGACTGAAAAATAAAACCGATGCGCTGATTGCGGATCTGCGAACGCTGCTGATCGGAGTAGCCAGAGACGTCTTCACCGGACAGCCGATAGATGCCTGCCGTGGGTGTATCCAGGCAACCGATGATGTTCATCAGGGTGGATTTACCCGTGCCCGAGGCGCCGCGGATCGTCACGAACTCCCCGTCAGCGATAACACAGGACACATCCTGCAAAGCCATGACAGGCGTGCCGTCGCCACGTTGATAGGTTTTCTGCAGATGTTCAATTTCGATCATGGGGCATCCTCAGCCTGCCTGTTCCGTTGGCGTCGGCAGGGGCTCAAGCAAGACCTGATCGGCCAGCGTGAGGCCCTGGCGAATTTCCGTAAAGCCGGCCTCACGCGTACCCAGGGTAACGGAGCGGCGCTGTAATTCACCTCCATCGTCCACATAGACGTAGCGGTCGAAGCCTTCGCGCTGAATTGCAGCCGTCGGCAGAACCAGGGCGTCACGCTCGGTGGTGCGAATAGATACGTTGGCCGTCATGTCCGGACGCAGCGAGGCAGCCGGCGATTCGATAGCGATCATGACTTCGTAGTTCACCACACCGGAAATAATGCTGCCCTTCGGGGCAACCTGCTTCACCGTACCGGTGAACTCTTCGGCAGGGAAAGCTTCGACACTGAACATGACTTCATTACCGGGTGCCACGGTGCCGATATCGGTTTCATCCACCATGGCCACCAGCTCCAGGGCTGTGCCATCGATGATGGTCACGAAGGTGGGGGTGGTGAAGGAGGCGGCCACGGTTTCGCCTTCCTGGGTAGTGACGGACGAGACGGTGCCGGAAATGGGCGCCTTTATAACCGCATAGCGCAGGTCAGTTTCCACCACGGCGGCATCGCGTCTGGCCTTTTCCAGCCGGGCTTTGGCATCCACCAGGTCCAGGGTGCGGTCCTCGAGTTCCGTGCGCGCAACCAGCTTTTCCAGGTCCAGCTTGCGCGCACGCTCCTGCTCGACTTCGGCACGGCTGACTTCACGCTCCAGCACCTGGATCTGGGCCTGGGACTGGGCCAGCCGGGCCTGCAGGCCACGCGAATCAATACGCGCAATCACGTCACCGCGTTCGATCTGCGAGCCCACCGCGACGTTAAGTTCTTCCACGATTCCCGACAACTGCGAGCCAACCCGCACTTCGGCGCCGGTCAGCAGGCGAATGATGCCCGTGGACAGCACTGTCGAGGCAATGGTGCGGCGTTGGGGCGAAACGAAAGTCTGCTGTGCACTCGCGGCCTGGTCGGCACCCCCGCCGCCCTGAGTCCAGTACAAACCCCCGGCAGCCAGTGCAGCAACTATAAGGACCGTGATGGTGAGGCCGGTCTTCATTCCTGGCGGTCGTACACCATGATCATCGAGGGTCGATCACCGCGCGAGCTTTCCACACTCATGCTCTTGCCGTCGTCTGACAACCAGCGAGTCTCGGTCTTCACGACGGTGGTGCCGGCGATCGCTCCTTCACTGGTCCAGGTAGTGACCAGGCGCACGCCATCCCAGGTGGAAACAGTTTCGCTTTGCTCGCCCATGGCGGCGTAGTTGGTGACGGCCCCGCCAGCCAGGTCGTAACTGACGGAACGGGTGGTGGTATTACCGTTGAAGACATCGGTGAATGCCTGGTCCAGATTGGTTTCCGTCTGGGTCACCACCAGGGTTTCCTGGATAGCGGAGACCATGCCCAGGTTCTGGCCCTTGTCGGTGTTCAGGATCCAGGTTCCGGAAAAATCGACGGGGTCGGCGGCCTGAGCCGCGACCGTGATCAGAGCTAACGCCAGCCAGCTGCCAAGAATTTTTCCTGCTTTCATGCCCATTTAGCGACTTCCTTTGCAAAGGTTTAAATGCCCGCCCGACTTTATTTTAGTGGGGGCCTGAACGAGGTGAATACGCACAAACCCCCCTCTTGCGGGGGCTTGTGCGTGAAGGGCCTAAATCATACACTATTGTCTTTCTTATACAATTACGTATATTTTTTCATGACTGATGCCATCAGCCAGCCGCGCACCGGCCGCGTTATTCGCAGCCCGCGGGTCGCGGAAAAGCGCAGCCGCCTTTACGCCGCCCTGCTGGAAGTCGGCACCGGCCTGTTCGTCGAAAGAGGTGTCGCTAAAGTCAGTGTCGAGGACATCATCGCCGCCGCCGGTACCTCACGCGCGACCTTCTATGGTTTTTTTGCCAACAAGGCCGAGCTGATTGCCGCGGCCCTGGGCCCCGTCTTCGAAACAGCCGCCGCCCGCATGCGCGAACTGCAATCCGTCTCGGCCGAGGCCGTAATCCCCGGCATCATCGACCTGTACCTGGAACTGTGGGCACACAACGCGAACGCGATGCTGCTGATCGGCGTGCTGGATGAATCCGTATTTCCGTATATCGCCGATGCGCACAACGATTACGTGCAGAATTTAGCGTCGCTTTTCGACCAGCCGGCAGCCTGCGGATTGTTACGCAGCGGCTCGGCGGATTATGCGTTTCGCGTACTTGGAAGGACCGCCGTGCCACTGCTGCGGGCCTATCACGGGCATCCCGAGATGGAACAACTCTACCGGGAATCCATGCTGGCTTTGCTGACCAGCCATAAAGGAGAAAATCATGGCTAAGTGTTTCATGTTCGTTCTGATTTGCCTGAGCTTGTTGTCGACCAACCAGGCACTAGCCGGCGGCCACACCGGCAGCGGTGCCAGCAGCGGCGGCCATGCCCATCACCAGATGACCGCTGAACAGCTGGCGGAGCTACGGCGCAAGATCCCTCTTTACCAGCAGTACTCGGACGAAGAGATTGCAGCGGGGATGTCGCGCATGAAAAATTCCTGGGGCTGGGTACAGGAAACAGAGCAAAGCGGTCGGGTGGGCGTGCTGGCCCTGGCCCACGGCTTCAAGGAAAAAGGCAATCGACAGTTCGTCGAAGCTTTCGCCGATGCCAGTGAAACTTATCCCACCACCTATGCCTTCGGCATGGCCATGATGACCTCCGATCATATTCAGTCGGCCATCACGGCCCTGGAAGATGCCGGCGCCGAAACCATCGTGGTGATTCCGACCACCACGGCAGACCACTCAACCCTGATACGTCAGTGGGATTACATTTTTGGCCTGGAAAAGGAATCCGCCTACCTGGACGTACCCCGCGTGCAGAGCAAGGCCCGGGTGATCTGGACGGACACCCCCACCGCCCATCCCATCATGTCCACTATCCTGCTGGATTACGCGCGCGCCATGAGCAGCGACCCCGCCAACGAGCTGGTCATCATCATGGGGCATGGCCCGCAGAGCGAAGAGGATAATGCGAAGGAGCTGGCGCTGATGGCGCAACATGCGGCCTACATTAAAGAATTCGGCGGCTTCATGGACGTGAAGTTTGCCAATGTGCAGGACGATGCACCCACACAAGTCCGCGCGGCCAACGTGGAAGGAATTCGCGCGAACGCGCAGGCTGCCATCGACCAGGGACACAAAGTACTGGTTGTTACCACCGCCCTGACGGAAAGCGGCGTTGTCGCTCGCATGCGCAAGGATGTGGAAGGGGTCGCTACCTTCAGCAGCAAGGGCCTGATGGAGCACCCGCGTTTCGGCGAATGGATCGATGTAGTGGTGGCCGGCGCCACAAGCGAGCCAGTGTCCATGCAGCCTTAAGACTGAGCCGTGACTTTCCGGGCTACAAGCCGCAGCGCTCGTAAGCTCCGATGTCGAGGTTCCAGACACTCAGGCGCGGGCGCCAGCCCAGGGGGTGAACATACTCGGCGGTGGGCACAGGACCTTTAGCGGATCCCTTATCAATGGCACGGGCGCCACTGAGCAGGTTGAAATCAAAGCCGCGCGGGTCGGCCAAACCATGGTCAGGCGCCATCAGGTTAGCCGTTTCCCGACCGGGGCCATCCACCAGCACCAGGGGTACGCCCGCGATCAGATTATTGATCACCAGCACATCCAGCTGACGGGGGTTGCGCACGATGATGCCGCCCAGATCCCGGTTGTAGAGGGTATTGCTGGCCACCACGAGTGAATTTTCCTTGTGGGGCGCGGATTCGGCGGCGAAGCTGATCATGCTGTGATTCTCGGTGCCGTAACCCTGTTGCAGCACGTTACCGACTATCTCCGCCTCCCCGCCTTCGGGAATGTCGATGAGATAACTTGAGCGGCCTTCCTCATTGTCTGAGAGTCGGTTATAGCGAATGAAATTTCTGCGGGCCCTCGACTTGAGGAGGTGGCCGATGTTGGCTTCGTGGGAATAGCTATAGCGCATTTCCAGGCGACCCGCCCGGCCGATGTAAAGATTGTGGGCCTGACCCTTGCCGTCACCGTTGCGGGCAAATTCCGAGTAGGCAATCTGAATATCACTGTCCGGATGGTTGTTAGCTGTCAGCAAACCGTTCTCGTTATCGTGCAGATAGACGTGCTGCAGGACGAGATTTCTGCCGGCGTGGCGAATACCGGCCCCGTTCTTGTAGACAGACCGCGCGCCGGAGATCTCCACGTTCTCGACACGAATGTCGTTACCCGTAAATAACCAGGCATCTCGTTTGGCCACAGACTTGCCGTCGGCCGTGATCACTGGGCGACCGCCGACTCCTCGCACCGTCAGCCCGTCCTGCTCCCAGCGAGCCACACCGCCGGGATAATTGCCGGCATCAATCTCGATGATGGCGCCATTGCCCGCCACGCGCGCTGCCTCGGCCGGCGTCTTGAGTTGCCGCGTTGGGCCCACGCGCAGGATGCTGGCTTCTGTGGGCGACTCCGATTGCCAGTTGCTCGTTGTAAGCGTCTCACGCTGGCAACTGAAATGCTGCCAGGCGCGATCAACCGGTTTAGCCTTTTGTCGACTGGCATCCAGACTGGCAACCATCGGCGCGAGGGCCGCCGCGTCCGGACTGTCATCGATAGCCTGGAACAGTTCAAGGTAAGCGCGGCTGACCAGGCCGCCATCCTGCTGCTTGCGATCGTAAAGACCCAGCCGCGCCCGGGCCTGACGCCACTGCAGGCTGATAGCCTGGGCGGAAGTCGCAACCGGGGGCATCTGCAGGTCCAGAACCTCGAGAAATTTGTTTTGCATCAGCAAGGCATCGGCCTGGGCAAGGCGCACCAGGGCCGGGTCGGCCCCGCGCTCTGCAGCCTGCTTCAGGGTCACGGCCGCCAGGTCACCGCGCTCCGCGGCCAGGTAGGCGCCAGCCATCTTTAAGCGGACCTGCGGATCGTCCGGACTCAGGGCCACGGCCTGTTTGAAAGTTACGATGGCGGCCTGAGCATCACCGGCGGCGATCTGCTCGGCAGCCTGATCAATCAGTTCGTCGATGCTGGGCGGCTCGGTACAGGCAGCGAGCAGCAGCGCCATGAACAGAACCCTAAAGAATCGCAAACCAGCCTCCCCGGGATGTCAGCAACCCTGCGCCGCCAGCCCCTGTTTTATCGCACGATAGTCTCTCAAGCCAAGGATTGCAGCCAGTGCAGCTGTCAAGAAAAACCCGGCTCTAGGCCGGGTTCCTCTGTGGGCTGCACGCGGCTATCCGCGTTGCCCGGTTGAAACGGCCAGGGCTAGCCGCCGGCGCGCTTCTTGTCGACGCGAGCCTTGAAGACCGCAGCGGAGCTGGTCATCTGCGGGCCGTTCCATTCCGTCGGGGCGGTCAGGTACTCGCTGTGATTCTTTTCTACGTAATCAAGAATCGGTCGCGGCAGTTCCTTCGGGCCATCCATCAGTTTCAGGGAATGGCTGTGAAAGACCATCTTGCCCGGAGCATTGCCCATTTCCATGAAGGGCAGCCAGTCGGCGACGCGACTCCAGGACATGGTGCAATAAGCCGAGGTGATGTCTGGGTTCAGAATATCTTTCTTGCTGCCGATCAGGCCCCACAGTTCCGCATGCTGGTCGATGTCGCCGGAGGAATACAGCGGGTAATCCTTACGATTCATGGCAGCGGGATGCTGGATAAAGAAATTCCACTGGAAGGCCACCATGTCGCCGCAGCTCACATAGGGATAGGGCGGTGCCAGGGGCCCCGGACCCTTGCGCGCAAACAAGCCGTTCACCGGGTCATTCTGAATATGCACGACTTCCTGCTTGCGGCCTTCCAGGAAGGGATTGTTCCACTCTTCCAGGATCTCGCCGGTGACCGGGTCCAGGTAGAACAGCACTTCGCGACTAAGAACACGATAGCCCTCATCAACCTCTTCCAGCCGGCCGGAGCCGAAGCCGAAAGTGCGAAAGCACTTGTAGTTCTGTTCCTGGGGCACCATCGCCCAGGCCTGCCCGGGAAAGGCAAAAAAGAAATCATCGCCGCTCAGATCGCCGCGCAGTTTCATCAATGACATGAAATTAGTTTCCGGATCGTCCAGATCCAGCTCAGGGTCCTTGTCGGTGGTCAGACCGGGGGACTGCAGCAGACGCAGCGTCATAAGTGATCTCCAGCTAATTCGAGGGGGCGACAGTGTGCCGTCAAAAATCCGGCAGCACTGAAAAAGCGCCTGCTTGTGCCGCCCCTTGAACGGGCCGGGGATGTCCCTTTGGTGGTCTGGCGCTGATCCGCGCCCCCAGACCCTGACTCAGCGGCCCGACCAAGGCCCCATCAGACTGGCGCTTTGGGGCCAAAGCGGACGTTCAAGGCAACAAAAAACCCCGCTCCTGGCGAGGCTTAACGCCGAAATGACGAGGATGTAAGCCTGTCACACAGGGGCCCCTCATCCTGGGTTTGAGGGGCAGCCTCAATAGCCTCGGCCGTGGCCGTGATGACCGGATCCAAAGGGGAGCCCGCCGGGACCAGGCCGCGTGCGATGGCAATCTGGGTGCCGGCAGAGGCGATACAGCCCTCGGTGAACAGCAGGTCACTGAAATTATTGAGTGCGCCGACGTGATTCGCCTCAATACGCAAAGCTTGCCGATAGCGAGTGGCAGCAGCGACCGGGTCCCCCTGCAGACGGGCGTGATTCGCAGCCGCGAAGGCCATGTCGGCATCGTCCGGCCAAGCCTGCAGACCGGCTTCGAAAACCAGCGCCATGGCCGATGCCGGGATCAGGCTCTCGCTTTCAGCAGCCATCGCAACGTAACGTGCCGGCGCTGCACTGGCGGGTATCTGGCCGGGTTGCAACGCCACGACGGCCCAGTTCCCGGCGCCTTGCCAGCTGCGAAAAAAAGATCGGAAGGATTCGATTCGCCGCTCGCTTGTCCCGGACCGCAGCACAAGCTGCTTCCGGTCAGGGTAATAACCCACTACCACGGCGTAGTGCCACTGCGGCCACCAGTCGAAAAGCAGGTTCTGCAGCACGAGTACCGGATTACCTGCATCAAGCTCTGCCAACAGCGCAGCAGGCTCTGGCGCCAGCACGTAGGGCAGGCGATCGTAACGCCTCGCGGCGGCCTTGAGCTCCGGCTGGAAACTGCCCTTTCTGTCCGGCACGTACACCAGCGGGACCAGGTCCTCAGGCGATACGCGCACGCCGCTATCAACCAGGACTGTGGCCAGTGCCGCCGGACCACACTGGTAGCGCTGCTGGGAAAAAAAGGGCACCTCGGTCAGTTCGACCGCCTGCCCCGTCGGCTTGATTGAAGGACCGGTGGCGCAGCCGGCCAGAGCCATCAGCACTCCGGCCGCGGCCACGGCCGCCCTCATCTAACGGCCTTTGAAGATATCGATTACGCCGGTGACCTCCAGGATCAGCAGCACGATAAACACGATGCCGACAACGGCCAGCAAGCTGGTACCGCCCGCAGGCATGGACTCGATTTCTTCAGCCAACCGGGCCAGGTCACGATCAGGCAGACCGGCGACGCGCTGGCGGGCGTTCTCCACATCGACACCCAGGTCCGCGAGCTGCTGCTGAACGTCGCTGCGCAACAGGGCGGCATCAACTATCGCAATGTTAGCCTGGCGATCTGAGGTCTGCAGATAAGCCTGCGTTCCAACCATGGCAGCCTGGACGGGCATCAGCATGCCGGTACCGAAAAATGCCACGCTAATGAGTGAGCAAATCAACCGCTTTATGACCATCAGATGTACCCCTGTAAATATCGTGATGAACCCAGGCAGTATTTATTGAATCGGGACTGGTCGCAAGGTTTGTCGGTGGTCGGATATAGAGATGATGGAAGTTAAACGGGGTCTTGGCCATTCTCGGAAGCAATGGGTCGGCCCGTTAACTCCCGCCTCTGGCGAGTGGCCGCCGGGACATCCAGGTCTGTGACCGCCCCGGAAAGCTCGCAAACCATCCTGCTTTGATAACCGCAGCTTTCCCGCCCGGCACAGCAGTCCGGGCAGCACTGACGCCCTCAGACCGTCGCAGGCAAAGCCCTGGCTAACACGAAGCGCCTGTAGCCGATGGCCGCCAGCGCATAAACCGTGGCCGGGACAGTAAACAGAAACAATATCCACTGGGCCTGGTTGATAGAAATCAGGACGCCCATCAACAACAACTGAAAGCCCATGGCCAGCGGGCTCACGGTGGTCATGAAGGCAGACGTCAGCCTGGCGCCCGCCTGGGTGGCCGCCGGATCAAGATGGTAAACCAGCCGGTCCTGCCACCAGTAAAGCACCAGGTAGGAGCGGTGAAGAAACTTCATCACGCTGAGGTTGTCGGGCGGAAAAGGTTCGGGCAATTCGCGCTGATCTATTTCGCTGGTGCAATCACCGGCAGCGGCATGGCGCTTGATCACGTAGTAGTAGTTGGATACCGACACCTGAAAAATGGACAGGAAAAAAGCGGCCACGGCATACAGATAAGACTGCCCCGTGTAGTGAGCAATGGCGACGAACAAGGCCAGATGCACAAAGAAATCACAGAAAGAATCCAGGAATCGTCCAACCTGGGATGGCGTATTCCGGGCCCGGGCCAGCGAGCCATCCGCCGCATCGAGCATGCTTTTGACGGGCAGTAGCAAGGCCGCAGGAATCAACCACAGCCCGTTCCAGATCAGGACCGCCGCGATCAATCCGGCCACCGTCGCCGCCAGGGTCACCGTGACAGCGGTTATCGAGGTGTAGGGAACCAGGAAACGAACCAGGTGCAGGGCCAGCGGGCGCCCATAGTCGCTGAGATCAATGAAGCGACTGCCTTCCGGCAGCTTTTCCATGCTTGTGTCATTCATGGCTGCATACGATAGCAGTATGTAGCCAGGTAATTAATACACCCTCTAGTCGAGCAGGCATTGCCGGGGACTTTAGCTAGCCTGAGAAGTCGGCCGTTTCCTAATCCAGGACTTCCAATACCGCTTCAGGCGGACGACCAATACGCGCGCCTTTAGCGCTGACGACGATGGGCCTTTGTATGACCTTCGGGTTCGCCACCATCCATTTTGCCAGCTCCGCATCATCCATCGTCTCAATCTTGTCGCGAGCATCCTGGTATTCGGTTTCGCCGGCGCGTATCAGTTCGCGCAGGCTGAGACCCAACTGGCCGGCTATATTGAGCAGGGTGTCTGCGTCAGGTGGCGCGCTCAGGTACTCGATGATATCGACATCAATACCACGCGCATTGAGAAGCTCAAGCGTCTGTCTCGACTTGGAGCAGCGCGGGTTGTGATAGATGCGGACTTTCATCTCGGGGCTGGGTTTAAAAGAACAGACCGATAGAGCAATTCGATGCTATTGCCTTGTCTTGCCTGCGACGGCACCCTCAGTCGTCACCCGTCTGACGAAAGTCGACACCCAGAGATCGAAGCTTTCTGTACAGATGCGTGCGCTCCATACCGACACGTTTGGCGAGCTGGCCGACTTTCCCGCCGCTGAGCTTTAACTGCTGGGTCAGGTACGCGCGCTCGAACTGCTCCCGAGCCTCACGCAGGGGCAGGGCCAGCAAATCATGTTTGACCAGGGGCTCGTTTACATCCTCGACGGGTGGTTCCAGGGCAGCTTCCAGTTCATCGAGACTGATCTCTTCTTCACCTGCCGTGAGCAGGAGTCGCCGAACCAGGCGCTTGAGTTCGCCGACATTGCCCGGCCAGGGATAGTTACGCAGCCGGTTCTGGGCAGCGACGCCAAAATGTCGATAGCCCAGGCCTTCGGCCTCGACGAACAGATCAACATAGCGACGCAACAGATCGGAAATGTCTTCCGCGTGCTCGCGCAGGGGCGGGACATCAAGCTGAAACTCGCCGAGCAAAGCCAGCAGTTGCGGATCCAGGCCGTGGGCTGTCGGATCACGCCGCGCGTTAAGACTGAGGGAGGCAATGACCCGGCAGCGCAGGGGCAGCTGCTGGGCGCGGCCCAGGGGCGCATAGCTGCGCTGTTCCAGGACGCCTCGCAGCAGGCTCTGCGCCTCCGGACACAGGGCCTGCAAATCAGAAATAAACAGCACCCCGCCGGCAGCCCGAGCCAGGTAGCCGGGTTCCTCGCCTGCCTGCGTAATGGTGCCGAGTAACAGTTGCGCAGCGTTGGCGGCAGGCACACCCGCAGCGGCTACCTTGATAAACGGCTCTGCGGCCAGGGGTCCAGCGCTGTGCAAGACCTGCGCCAAAGCATATCGCCCGCTACCGGGCTCACCCACCAGCAGCAGGGGTGCGTTTTGGGCTGCAAACTGGCGCGCCTGCTCGCGTAATTTCTGGATCCGCGGGCCATGCCCCAAAGGATCACTGCCTGCGGGCGAGGCCGCATCACCACCGCTCGTGCCCTGGCCGCCATTCTGCAAGGCCCGTTCTACCGTGCGCAGGAGCTTCTGCAGGGACAGCGGTTTTTCCACGAAGTCCACGGCGCCCAGACGCGTCGCTTCAACGGCGGTTTCTACCGTCCCATGGCCCGACATGATCACCACGGGGCACGGCGTCGCGCCGTCACGCGACCACTCTTTGAGCAGCGTGATGCCGTCAGTGTCCGGCATCCAGACATCCAGCAGCACCAGGCTGGGGCTGTCATCCCGAAAACGTTCCCGCGCCTGGGCCGCATCCGCGGCCGTGGCCACCCGATAGCCTTCTTCGGACAGGATCTCGTCGATCAGTGTCCGAATGTCCTCTTCGTCGTCGACAACCAGGATCTGTGTCGCTGTCATGCGTGTTGCCTCCACTGCTCATTGCGCTGGCGATCGCCGCGGACAATTCCCGGAGGATTTCTCCGATGCATAAGCACGCGCACCGCTGCGCCGCCACCGGCACGGTTTTCTGCGCTCACACTTCCACCATGTTCTTCCACCAGTTTTTTCACGATGGACAGGCCCAGCCCGGTACCCTTCGCCTTGGTCGTGACATAGGGCTCAAAAACTTTATCGACGGTCTCCGGGTCAAAGCCCGGACCGTTGTCGGCCACCTGTAACTCCACGCTGTCATCATCCGTCGCCTGAGTCGACAAGATGACGCAGCCATTTGCCTGGCCATCCAGGGCTTCCAGCGAATTGCGAATCAGATTGTGCAACAGCTGTCGCATGCGCACTTCATCCGCTGCGATATCGCTGATGCTGTCATCCAGTTGCAGTTCAACGACAGGCTGACCCTCGCGCGCCGGATACAGGTAAGCCACTTCCCTGACCAGCTGATTCAAATCGACGATGGCCAGCGAAAGTTCTGGTGCGCGGGCATACTCGCTAAAGGCGTTGACCATGTCGCGCATGGCTTCTACCTGGGCAACGATGGTATGAGTGGCCCGATCCAGTACCTCGGCATCTTCCGCATCCATCTGCTGCAGATAACGCCGGCGAATGCGTTCGGCGGACAACTGGATGGGCGTAAGTGGGTTCTTGATCTCGTGAGCCAGGCGCCGGGCAACTTCACCCCAGGCGGCATCACGTTGAGTCTGCAGCAGATTCGTCACGTCATCGAAAACCACAACCTCGCCGGCCATGCCGGCTTCATCCGCGGGCAAGGCGGTACAGGCGCACACCAGGGTGCGCCGGCCGGCCTCACTGCGCAGTTCGATTTCGTCGCGCCATTCATGACCGTGAGCTTCACCCTGGCTGCGCAGGGTGGCAACAAATTGTTTCAGCAGCGCGTGGTCCTCGGCAATCAGTGCCAGCGGATCACCGGCGCGCGACGCCAGGTCCACATCAAGAATAGCGCCCGCCGCTTCGTTGGCTACACGGATGGAACCGTCGGGCTCCAGGGCGATGACCCCGGTGGTCAGGCGCTCCAAAATCGCGGCTAGCTGGGCGCGCTCTTCCTCCACCTGTAAAGCGCTCCAGCGCGCGGCTTCACGGGCATTCTTCAGACGCTGAATCATTTCGTTGAAGGAATCGATCAGGAAGCCCACTTCATCGTGGGTCGCCACGGGCAGCCGTGTGTCCAGGTCACCGCGGGCGACAGCCTGGGTGCCGGCCACCAGGGACTGCAGGGGCGCAACCAGGCGGCGGGTAAAAAATACGGCGCCATAAAGGGCTGCCAGGAATCCGCACAACAGCACCAGGGTCAGGGTAATGGTGAAACTGGAGCGCAAGGGCTCGCGCAAAAAGGCGAGCTCGCGGTAACGGCTGTAACTCCGCTCCACGGAATCCACCAGGGTGCCAATGCGACCCCCGACGGGATACAAAGCGTGCACCACCAGGGTCGGTGCACCCGGCGCACGCGGCGGCACCAACACGGCGGCCCGGACCTGGTAATTACCCGTGGCGGATGTCTCCAGGCCCACATAGCTGCCGGTCTGGCGCAATTGCAGACTGACATCTTCCGGCGGCGGTGCCGGGAACAGGGCGGCCGGATCGCGGGTACTGGTGGCGATAATGCGCGAACCGTCACTGAACACCGTGATCTCCTGAGCCTGGGCTTCGCGACGCAGATCCCCCAAAACGGACACCAGCCGGTTAGCCCGCACGCCATCCACCTGCAGCGCAGCCACGCGTGTGCGCTCCAGGTTGTCACGCATGCGCACATCCAGTGCGGTGCGGCTCAGTTCCAGGGCATCTCCCAGGCCGGCTTCAATTTGCACATCGAACCAGTTGTCGATGCCCTGGTTAAGAAACTGCACGGCGAAATACCAGACGATGGCCAGCGGCGCGACGGACAATGCCAGGAAGGCGGCAAGCATGCGCGCCTTAAGGCGCGCACCGGGCGCCCTCGCCCGATAGTCACGCACCAGCCGGAAAAGGTTGGCGACGATCAGGAGTAACAGGATGCAGGCGCCCATGCCGTTGATCAGCAGCAACAGATCGTGACTGCGACCGAACTGCTCTGAGTCCTGGGCGGTGACGGCAAGCAGCACCAGGGCCGTCGTGCCGAGCAGCACAGCGGCAACAATCAGGCAGCGGCCCGCGAGCTTTTTCAGTCCTTCAAAGTCCATCCGTACCAATCACTGGCGAGGCGAAAGCCTTCGCTCCAGAAAGCCAGCAGGCGCAGGGGTCCAGGCAGGGTGTCCTGGTCCAGTACCGAACGCACCCGCATGCGGTAAGTCGATTCGGGATCCAGCAAAGCCACATCGATGACGGGTAACTGCTGCACCCGGCCAATACTGTTCAAGGCCGAAAACAGCGTGGCGTAGGAACTTTGCTCACCGCTGTTTTCACTCTTAACCAGGTAACGCTGACTCAGGGGCTGATAACTCAACAACGCGTTCTGGCTCAGCTCAGCGACTCGAGCATCGGGCAGGAAGGCGCGCTTGCGAATGACTTCAACCTGTAACTGGATGTTGAGCTCCAGGCCGCTTTGCAGTGCCTCCAGGGCTTTGTCGCTCAGGCGGTAATCCACCCGGGCATCGATGTAATAAACGCCCTCTACCTGGCGCGCCCCGGCGCTGCGCACTTCGAAGCGTCCGTCCGCGGCCGCCGGCAGGCTGCCCAGGAACAGGCATATAAGCCCCGCTGCCCAGGCCCATCGAAACAGGCCGGCTGCGCGTGGCGAGCTAAGCTGCGACTGATTCAGCAAGTGACTAAAGTCTCCCGGATGCTGCGGCGCGGCCTCGCGGCTGACGGACAGCCAATGCGCGAGGAGCCGATTACCGCTAAGCGTCGTGTTTCTGCAACACAAGATAATAGAACCCGTCCGTATCGGCCAGATTTGGCAACAACTGGTAGCCGGGTTCCGCGCCCGCGGTGGCCTCAAGAACCTCGCCAGACAGGGGCTGCAGCTCCACAGCGCCTGGATTCTGCGCCAGGAAGTCCCGGGCGACGGCGAGATTTTCCGCGGGCAGCAGCGAGCACGTTGCGTAGACCAGACGACCGCCGGGCCGCAGCAGATCCCACAGACTGGCCAGCAGGGCCAGTTGCCGCTCGGCCAGGGCGGGCAGATCAGAGGCACGGCGCAAGAAGCGTATGTCCGGATGACGCCGAATCACGCCGGTGGCCGAACACGGCGCATCGATGAGAATGCGATCGTAAGGCTGCCCGTCCCACCAATCCGCTGGTCTGCCCGCATCCCCGGTGAGTACCGTTGCGTTCAGGCCGGCGCGCGCCAGATTCTGGTGCAGGCGCCGCAGGCGCTCGCCGTCCACATCCAGGGCATGCAGGTCCAGCTGGCCGGCGGCGCGCTCCAGCATATGCACAGACTTGCCACCCGGGGCGGCGCAGGCATCGAGCACCCGCATGCCGGGCTCAGCCGCCACCAGCTCAGCCGCCAGTTGCGAGGCGGCATCCTGCACGGACACGGCACCCGTCGCGAAGTCCGGCAAACGCTCTACGCCCACCGGTTCGCGCAAGCGCACCGCGTGGGGAAAAGCCGGTGCGGCATCGGCGGCAATCCCCGCCGCCGTCAGTTTTTCCAGGTACTGAGCGACGCTGCCTTGCATGGCATTCACGCGCAACCACATCGGCGGCGGCTCCTGGTGGGCCGCGCACACCGCTTCCCAGTGAGCAGGCCAGGCCTGCCGCAGTTGGTGTAGCAACCATGCCGGGTGCGCATGGCGCGCCGTCTCATCCTGCAAAGCCTGCTCCAGCAATTCCACGCGATCGCGCTGATAGCGTCGCAAGGCTGCATTGATCAGGCCCGCCGCGCGGGGTCGACCCAGACGCCGGGCTGCGGCAACGCTGGCGGAGACTGCTGCATAACCCGGCGACCGGCCGTACTCCAGTTCGTACAGGCCCACTGACAACAGGGATTCCAGAATGCGATCGCGAGCTCGCAAAGGCCGATTGAGCAACAGGCCCAGCAAGACTCGATGCCGGCAATGCCAGCGCACACTGCCGTAGGCCAGGGCCCGCACCTGGGCGCGGTCGCGCGGGTCGCTGACCCGGTTGATGACACTTTCCAGGGCTCGATCCAGCGTGGCGCCGTTCTCCAGGACCTCGTGCACGGCCGTGGCCGCAGCCGCGCGGGATTCGATGCCTGCGGCGCGTGCGCTCATGAGCCCAGGCGCTTGCCCGTGACCGGGTGTCCCAGGGCAAAGTCTGCCGCCCGGATGCGGCCCCGTCCGGCCAGCTGTACTTCCAGCAAGCGCAGCACACCGTCGCCGGTTTGCACCAGCAGGCCCTCGTTATCGGTATTGATGATGTCCCCGGGCGCAGCCGCCGGGCGCATCGCATCAACAGGCTCTGCCTGCCAGACCCTTAACTGCTGTCCGTCCAGCAAAGTGTCGGCCACCGGCCACCCGGCATAGGCGCGAATCTGTCTGTCCAGCTCTACCGCCGAGGCCTGCCAGTTCAGGCGGGCATCACTTTTCTGAATGCGCCCTGCGTAGCTCACGCCGTCAGCGGACTGCGGCCGGGGTATCAGTTCGCCGCTGAAAATCGCGTCGATTTTTTCCGCCAACAGGCTCGCGCCGAGGCCAGCCAGTCGATCATGCAACTCGCCCGCCGTCTCCCGGGGACCGATGTCCACGCCGGTACAGGCAAAAACCGGACCGGTGTCCAGGCCGGCCTCCAGCTGCATCAGGCACACACCGGTGCGGGCATCCCCCGCGCGCACGGCTGCCTGGATAGGCGCCGCGCCGCGCCAGCGCGGCAACAGGGAAGCATGCACATTGATGCAGCCGTGGGCAGGCAAAGCCAGCACGGCGGGCGGCAGCAGCAAGCCGTAGGCGACGACCACCATCAGATCCGGTGCCAGCTCCTTTAGAGCTTGCTGAACGTCAGCCTTTTTTAATGTCAGGGGCTGGAGTACGGGCAACCCGTGCTCCAGGGCCAGGCTTTTGACCGGTCCGGGCCGGGTCTTGCGGCCCCGCCCGGCAGGCCGGTCGGGCTGGGTCAGGACGGCCACGACTTCATGCCGACCAGCCAGCAAAGCGGCCAGGCTGGGCGCGGCGAAATCGGGTGTTCCGGCAAAGATGATGCGCCGGCTGGGGCCGGTCATCGGCTACCCCCTGGCGATGCGCTGCAGATCAGATAGCCGGCACGGCATCGGCCGCCCGGTCGTTGTCGTCGCGGCGACGGGATTTGGCCATGCGCTTGCGCAGCCGCAGGCGTTTGAGTTCCGACAGGTAGTCCACGAATAGCTTGCCTTGAAGGTGGTCCATCTCATGCTGGATGCAGACCGCCAGCAGGCCCTCGGCGTCGAATTCCCGGGTCTGGCCGTCCCGGTCCAGAGCCCTTACCCGGATGCTCTCCGCCCGCTTCACTTTCTCGGTATAGCCCGGCACGGAGAGGCAGCCTTCCTCGCTGGCGCAATCCCCCGCAGATTCGAGGATCTCGGGGTTGATCAGCACCAGGGGCTCATTGGCCTCCTCGGAGATATCCAGCACCAGCAGCTGCTGGTGAACATCCACCTGGGTGGCGGCCAGGCCAATACCCGGGGCCGCATACATAGTCTCGAGCATATCGTCGGCCAGGCGCCTGATCTGGTCGTCCACAGCCGCCACCGGGGCCGCTTTGGTGCGCAGCCGGGGGTCCGGGAACTCGAGGATGGTCAGGCGGGCCATGTTGCGTCCTTCACAATTTTGAAGAGAAACCTGTCAGATCTCCCTAATTTTATGCTATATCTTTGCTCAGACCGTCCAGAAGTCGGCAGGTTTCAGGGGCCACCGGCCTGGGACGGGTTGTTGTTGCGCACGCATCGGGGTGCGACCGGAGATTATAGCAGTGGCTATTCACCGGCCCGGCGCGGCTTTATTGGCATAGGGATGGACGCCCATGACTAGGTTCCTACCCATACCGCGGGCCCTGCGCTCGGCGGTTATTGTTATATCCACAGCGTTGCTGGTTCTGGCCGTGGCGGCTCCCGCCGTGGGCACCGGTTTGGGCGTGGGTTTAACCGGACAATCCGGTGCGGCTTTAAACCCGAGCCACCCGGATCGCTATGTGGTGAAACGCGGAGATACCCTGTGGGATATCTCGGCCATGTTTCTCCAGGACGCCTGGTTCTGGCCGGAAATCTGGTACGTGAATCCCCAGGTGGCGAATCCGCACCTTATATATCCCGGCGATGTGCTGACTCTTGTCTATGTAGACGGGAAACCCCAGCTGCGCCTGGAGCGCAGTGCCGGGTCCGGCAAGCTTTCGCCACGGGTGCGTGAAGAGGACCTGCCCGAGGCCATCGACACCATTCCCTTTGAAGTCATCAGCGCCTTCCTGAGCAAGGGTGCGGTGCTGACGGACGAAGAGCTGGAAGGCCTGCCTTATATCCTCTCAATACGCGACGGTCACCTGGCCGGTGCAGCCGGCAATGATGTCTATGTCCGCGGCGATGTCGCCGAGTCCGATGGCTACAGCGTCGTGCACCTGGGCGAAACCCTGGTGGACCCGGATGACAGTGCGGTAGTCGGCTACGAAGGCATTTTCGTCGGCGAAGGCACCATCTGGCGCGGCGGCGACCCGGGCACCATGCGCCTGAACAAAACCAATCGCGAAGCCCTGGAGGGCGACCGGCTGGTCAGCATCGAATTCGACATACCACTGAATTTCTACCCCCGCTCGCCGGATACGGAAACTAACGGGAGCATCATTCACGTGGTCGATGGCATGACGCAGATCGGCCAGTATCAGGTGGTGGTGATCAACCGAGGTGAGCGCGACGGTCTGGAGACCGGCCATGTACTTCGCGTCATGCGGCGCGGCGGCGAAGTCCGTGATCTGGGACCGTCGGCAGCCGGCAGCGACAGCCTGGCCAAGTACGGTCGTTCAGGTGGGTATTTTGGCGAGAAAGTGACCTTGCCTGACGAAGAGGCCGGCACTGTAATGATCTTCAAGACCTACAACCGCATTAGTTACGCGCTGGTCATGGAAGCCAGCGAGTCCATCAAGCTACTCGACGGGGTCGTTAACCCCACTTAGCCAGACGCAGTCGTCGCCTCCCGGCTGCTGCAGGCGGGAGGCGACAGACGAACACTCACTGGCTTCGCCTGGGCATCGCCCAGAGCATCAGCAACCGATCCCTCGCACCGCAGCTGGAGCAATTTGGCAGCGCTCGTGCGCTATGCGCAGCTTCGCCGGCAAGCCTGCGGGCCGCCGGCCTGACACCACGCGTCATCCAGGTCCTGCTGCAAACGGACCCGGAGAGCCTGGCTCGCACTGCCGACTGGTGCGCGCAGCCCGGCCACCATTTGATTCACTGGCAGCATCCTGATTTTCCGCCCCTGCTCCGCGAAATTTCTGACCCGCCCGTGGTGCTGTTCCTGCGCGGCAAGCCGGCCACATTAAGCCTGCCCCAGCTGGCCATCGTCGGCAGCCGCAAGGCCTCACCGGCCGGCCTTGATACAGCACGGCAGTTCGCCGCGCGACTGGGTCGGGCCGGCCTGGCTATTACCAGCGGTCTCGCCCTGGGGGTCGATGCCGCGGCCCATGCAGCCGCCATAGCAGCCGGTGCCACCACCCTGGCGGTCTGCGGCACGGGCCCGGATATTATTTACCCGCGCGCCCATGGCCGACTTGCGCAAGCCATCACCGCCGTCGGCGCCGTACTGACAGAATTTCCGCCAGGCAGCGGCCCGCGTCGGGCAAACTTTCCCCGCCGTAACCGCATCATCAGCGGCCTGGCTCTGGGGGTCCTGGTGGTGGAAGCCGGCGAGCGCAGTGGCGCCCTGATCACCGCCCGTCTGGCTGCCAACCAGGGCCGGGAAGTTTTTGCGGTGCCCGGTTCCATTCGCCACCCCCTCACGCGCGGCTGTCATCGCCTGATCCGGGAGGGTGCGGCCCTGGCGGAGTGCCCCGCCGACGTCGCTGCCGAATTGCGCAACTTGCTCGGCCACAAAGCAGCATGCGTTGAACAGAATATCGGCGCGCCTCAGGCCGACGCCGCGCTCCCCGCCGAGGCCCTTGAGCCGGGCACCGCGCGGTTGCTGGAGGTCATGGGCTGGGAGGCGGTTAGCCTCGAACAATTGCTGCGCTGGACTGGATTGACGAGCGCAAATCTTTGCTCCATGCTCATCACCTTGGAGCTGGCTGGCCGCGTTTCTAGGCTGACGGGAGGCCAGTACCAACAGAGGGAAGAATGGCGCTCAGATGAACGAAAGCGTGCTTGACGTGCTCATGTACCTGTTCGAAACCTATTCAGAACAGGACTTTGAACAACAACCAGAACCTGATCAGGCCGTGCTGCGTGAGGAACTCCTGCAGGCGGGTTTCGGAGAGCTGGAAGTTGACCATGCCCTGGATTGGCTGGAAGGTCTTGGCGCGCGCCAGGAAGAGCCCTTCGCCGCCCAGCCGGCGGAACGTTCCGTGCGCCTTTTCAACAGCTTCGAGTTGGGCCGCCTGGACGCCGAGTGCCGCGGCTACATCCTTTACCTGGAACAGATCGGCATCCTGTCGCCCACCCAGCGGGAGCTGGTTATCGACCGGCTGGTCGCCCTGGGCCCCGGTGATATCGATGTCGAGCAGGTCAAATGGGTAGTGCTGATGGTACTTTTCAGCCAGCCCGGTCAGGAAAATGCCTTCTCCCGGATGGAAGACCTGGTGTTTGAAGAAAGCACCGGGATGGTGAACTGAGTTCACGGCCCGATCCTCGATCAAGTATGCTCTCAACCGCGGCCCGTCCGCGGTTTTGTTTTTTTGGCAGCATGAGTAACGATGGCTAGCAATATCGTCGTTGTAGAGTCGCCGGCCAAGGCGAAGACAATTGAAAAATACCTGGGCAAGGATTTCCAGGTACTGGCTTCCTATGGCCACGTGCGCGACCTCGTGCCTAAAGAAGGCGCCGTGGATCCCGAACATGGGTTCTCAATGAAATATGAAGTCATTGAGAAAAATGAAAAGCACGTCAACGCCATCGCCAAGGCATTGAATAAGGCGAAGGCACTGTATCTGGCTACTGACCCGGATCGCGAAGGCGAAGCGATCTCGTGGCACTTGCATGAATTACTGAAAGAACGCGGCCTGCTAAAAAATATCCCTGTGCACCGAGTGGTCTTCTACGAGATCACCAAAGGTGCCGTCAAAGCCGCCATCGATGAACCGCGTGGTCTGTCTACGCACCTGGTAGATGCCCAGCAGGCTCGCCGGGCACTGGATTACCTGGTGGGCTTTAATCTCTCTCCTTTGCTGTGGAAAAAAGTCCGTCAGGGTTTATCGGCGGGGCGGGTCCAGAGCCCGGCCCTGAGACTGATCTGCGAGCGTGAAGATGAGATCGAAGCCTTCAAGCCTCGCGAATACTGGTCCATCGAGGCCGACCTGCAGGGCGAGAAAGCACCTTTCACCGCCCGCCTGGCTGAATACCGCGGCGAGCGCGTAGAGCAATTCAGTTTCGGTAATGACACCACGGCGCACGGTGTCCGTGATGCCCTGGTCACGGCTGCGGGTGGCCAGCCGGCCGTCGCTGCCGAAGGCGGAGCAGCGGGCACATTGCGCGTCAATGCCATTGAGCGCAAACAGCGCAAACGGAATCCCACCGCACCGTTCACTACCTCAACGCTGCAGCAGGAAGCCTCGCGCAAGATCGGTTTCAGTGCGCGTCGCACCATGATGACTGCACAGCGACTGTATGAAGGCATCGAAACCGGCGATGGCTCCATTGGCCTGATTACCTACATGCGCACCGACTCGGTCACCCTGGCAGCCGATGCAGTGCAGGAAGCTCGCGAATTTATCGGTGAGCGTTACGGCAAGGAAAACCTGCCCGATGAGCCACGGGTCTACAAGACCAAGGCCAAGAATGCGCAGGAAGCCCATGAAGCCATCCGACCCACCAGCGTCAGGCAGACGCCCGAGAGCATCAAGAGTTACCTGAACGCCGATCAGTTCAAACTGTACAGCCTGATCTGGAAGCGCACCGTGGCCTGCCAGATGACTCACGCGGTCTTCGACCAGGTGGCCCTGGACCTGCTGCCTGTGAATGACGCCGAAGTCGGCCGTTTCCGCGCCACGGGCTCCACCCTGGTCAAACCCGGCTTTATTGCCGTGTACCAGGAAGGCCAGGACGACGTGAAGGATGAGGAAGCCGACAAGTCCCTGCCGAAGGTGGAAGAGGGCGATGTCCTCAACATGGTGGCCATGCGCGCCGACCAGCATTTCACCGAGCCACCGCCGCGCTTCTCGGAAGCCAGCATCGTCAAGACGCTGGAGGAATACGGCATCGGCCGGCCCTCGACATACGCCAGCATCATCTCCACGCTGCAGAACCGCGAGTACGTGGAGATGGATGGCAAGCGCTTCATTCCCACGGACGTAGGCCGCATCGTCAACGGCTTTTTGACCAAGCACTTCACCCAGTACGTGGATTACGGATTTACTGCGCGCCTGGAAGACGAGTTGGATGAAATTTCGAGAGGCGAACGCGAGTGGGTACCGGTCCTGGACGCATTCTGGTCGCCCTTTGAAAAGCTGGTCGATGAAAAAGAAACCTCGGTTACCCGTGAAGAAGCCGGGCAATCACGCGAGCTGGGCACAGACCCCAAGAGTGGCAAACCCGTCAGCGTGCGCATGGGCCGCTTCGGGCCCTTCGTGCAGATCGGCACCCGCGAAGACGAAGACAAACCCAAATTTGCCGGGCTGCGGCCGGGCCAGAAGATGGCCAACATTGAACTGGCCGAAGCACTGGAACTGTTCAAGCTGCCGCGCAAGCTCGGCGAGACGCCTGAGGGCGAGCCGGTCTCGGCAAGCATCGGCCGCTTCGGGCCCTATGTTCGCTACGCCGACAAGTTTGTCTCAATCAAGGGTGACGATCCTTACACCATCGGCCTGGAGCGGGCGCTGGAACTCATCGTTGAGAAGAAGATTGCCGATGCCAATCGACTGATCCTCGATTTCGAAGAGCAAGGTATCCAGGTGCTGAACGGTCGTTACGGTCCGTACATCACGAACAAGGAAAAGAATGCGCGGGTACCGAAAGATCGAGACCCCAAGAGCATGACCCTGGCCGAGTGCGAAGAACTGCTGGCCAAGGCGCCTGTGCGCGGTCGTCGCGGCAAGAAGAAAGTCGCCAAGAAAAAGGCCGTAGCCAAGAAAACGACGAAGAAAAAAGTCGCTAAAAAGAAAGCCAGGAAGAAAAAGAAGAAGACCACCAAAAAAGCAGCCGCCAAGAAAACCGCTAAAAAGAAGGCTGAGAGCAAGGCTGCCACCAAGACCGTCCCGGAAACCGGCGACGCCGTCTGAGGGACGGCCATGTGGCGCCCTGCTCGTTTGCGCCAGGCTGCGGACCTCGTTCGCGCCGGCGGCCTGATCGCCTATCCCACTGAAGCGGTTTACGGACTCGGCTGCGATCCCTTCGATCGACTCGCCGTCGAACGCCTGTGTCGCCTCAAGCAGCGACCCCTGAAGGCCGGCCTGATCCTGCTCGCCGCCGATCTGGCCCAGCTGCCGGGCTGGATCGATCCGGGCGAGACGGAGTGGCAACGGCTCTGTGAATTCACGCCGGTACCGACAACCTGGGTCGTCCAGGCGGGACCCCTGGCCGGTGACTGGGTTACCGGGGGGCGGCCCACGGTGGCGGTGCGCATCAGCCAGCATGCCCTGGCCAGCGAGTTGTGCGAGGCAGTGGGCGGGCCCCTGGTCTCAACCAGCGCCAACCGACGCGGCCGCCGGCCGGCTCGGGACAGCCAGAGCGTGCGCCAGTGGTTTGGCGCTGACATCGACCTGATCCTGCCCGGACCCACAGGCGGCGGGTCCAGGCCCAGCGCGATCCGGGTCGCCGCCACCGGGGAACAGCTGCGCAGCAATTAGGATGGCCGCCACCGGCCTGATTCTGTAAAGTACTCCGAAAGGTGCAAGGAACCGCCCCTAAGCGATTGGTTCCGATAACAATTATCACCAAGAAGACCGCGCCGGCCGCCACCGCCCAAGGACCGGGAATCGATGCTAAAACTGCTGCCTCTCATCTTTGCGCTAATTGCCGGACCGGCCTTCGCAGCCGAGCGCCCTGTGTCTGCCGGGTCAGCGGACGGCTATCGACCGCTGGTGGAAAGCCTGGATACCGAGGCGAAGATTTATATCGTCCAGCTGGATGAACCGCCGGCCCTGGGTTATCGCGGCGGCAAGAACGGCATGGGCGGAACCCGGCCCCGTCGCGGCCAGCGCTTCAATGCCGCCGACCCGCGGGTGCGCCGCTATGGCAGTTATCTGACAGGCAAGCATGATTCGGCTCTGCGCTCCGTGGGCGCCTACCAGACAAAGTTGTATAGCTATCGCTATGCCTTCAATGGCTTCGCGGCACGCATGACGCCCCTGCAGGCGGAAAAACTGCGCGGTCAACGCGGTGTGGCCAAGGTGTGGGAAGACCGCATCCGCTATCTGAATACCAATGACAGCTCACGTTTCCTGGGCCTGCTGGATGGGCAGGATGGCCTGCGCATCGGTGAGGGACTGAAAGGTGAGGACGTGGTCATTGCCGTCATTGACAGCGGTATCACGCCGGAGCATCCCAGCTTTAAAGACAGTCGGTCGGCCGAAAAGCCCAAAATCTGCCGCGGCCCCTTTGGCGAGAACACGATCCTGGGTATCTGGCTGTGTACCAAGTATCGCCGCAAAAATGACCGGCTGGTTTATGAGGCCCCCGTCGGCTGGAACGGTGCCTGCGAAGCGGGGGATGAGGATATTGACCGCTTCAGCGCTGAAGACTGCAACAACAAGTTGATCGGCGCCCGCTTCTATATCGATGGTTTTCTGGAAAGAAATTTTCTCGACATTAACGAGTTTATTTCCCCGCGCGATGCGGACGGGCACGGCACCCATATCGCCAGTACCGCGGCGGGCAACGAAGTACGCGCCAGGATCGCCGGCCAGAAGGTTGAGGAAATTATCGGCATCGCGCCACGTGCCCGCATAGCGGTGTACAAGGCCTGCTGGCTGGAGCCTGGCCAGACCCGCGGTTCCTGTAGCACAGCTGACCTGCAACGCGCCATTGAAGATGCCGTGGCCGACGGGGTCGACATCATCAATTACTCGGTGGGTAGCAGTGACATCAGCATCAGCGACCCTGACGATCTCGCACTGCTGGCTGCATCCGACGCCGGCATCCTGAGCGTAGTGGCTGCCGGCAATGACGGCCCGATACCCGAATCCATCCTGTCTCCCGCTGCGGCACCCTGGGTGCTGAGCGTGGGCAACGCCAGTCGCACGGGCACCAAGTTCGATCGCGCCCTGCAAGTCGACAGCCCGAACGACCTGGCCGGTGACTACGTGATTCGCGAAGGCGTGTTTACCCGCACCCTGGAAAGCACGGGCACCATCGAAGGCGAACTGGTGCTTGTCGATGACGAGGTCGTCAGTATCTCCGAAGGTGAAGTTGGCACAACCTTCGATGCCTGCCAGGCAATCGAGAACCGCAATGAGGTGGAGGGCAAGATCGCCCTGGTGCAACGCGGTAGTTGTGACTTTGAAGTTAAGTTCGAGAACGCCGAGAACGCAGGCGCCAAAGCCGTGGTGGTGTTCAACAACACTGGTGGCCTGCTAAATATGCTGGTAACACCTGACACCATAGGTATTCCGGCAGTGATGATCAGCCAGTCCGACGGCCAGCTGCTGCTGGATGAACTGAACCGCGACGAAGCAGTCATTGAACTGAAGTTGTTGGCCGACCTGGTAATTGAGAACAAGGCTGTGGGGAACCGGGTAGCTGATTCCTCCGCGCGCGGTCCCAATGCGGCCGCCCGGGATATTCTGAAACCTGACCTGGTCGCGCCCGGCGTGGATATCCTGGCCGGCCAGACCCCGGATGTGGCCAATGGCTTCCGCGGCGAGCTGTATCAGTACCTGACCGGCACCTCCATGTCCGTGCCCCATGTGGCCGGCCTGGCGGCCCTGCTCAAGGAAGCCCGCCCCGACTGGAGCCCGGCGGCCCTGCGCTCGGCTCTGATGACCACGGCTCGCCAGGACGTGTTGCTGGACGACAGCGAGACGCCGGCCGGGCCTTTCGATATGGGTGCCGGCTATGTGGATCCTAACCCCGCCCTGGATCCGGGGCTGATTTATGAGGCCGGCAAGGACGATTACTCGGCCTTCAACTGTGGCGCGGGGATTCCGCGCAGTACCCAGGCCGAATGTGATGCGCTGGTCAGCGCCGGCTATTCACTGGATCCCTCGGACCTGAACCTGCCCAGCATCGCCATTGCCGAGCTGGCCCTGGCCAAGACCATCACCCGGCGGGTGACCAATACCGGCGATGCGCCAGCGACTTTCGATGCGGCCATCGAGGCGCCGGAGGGAATCGATGTCAGCGTCGCGCCGACGAGCCTGACGCTGGCGCCGGGAGAAAGTGCTCCGTATACAGCGACCTTCAGCAATGCATCGTCGGTACTGAACGAATGGGTTTCCGGTGCCCTGACATGGAGCGACGGTACGCGCCAGGTGCGCAGCCCCGTGGTGATAAAACCGGTGAACTTTAGCGCCCCGGAAACCGTGCTCGGCGATACCTCAGACGGCACCCGGAACTTTGATGTGGAGTTTGGCTACACGGGTAACTACCGCGCCCTGGGCACGGGCCTTGAACTGGCAGAGCGCGACGGGTGCCGGGATGTTAATGGCTTCGCGGTCCCTTGCCCATTGGCGGAAGACCTTGGCGACAACTACCAGTTCGAGCCCGTAGATGCTGATCTGCCAGGCTCCGTGGAGAGACTGGATTTCAATACCATCGACGCTACGGTATTTCTGCGGGTCGCTTTGTTTAATGAAGATACCGCCGGTCGGGACGACCTGGATCTTTATCTGTACTACTCACCGGATGGCGCTTTCTATAGCCAGATTGCCAAGAGTACGAATATCGATTCCAATGAAGTGATCGACTTGCCGTTCCCCGACGCCGGTGAATATTTTGTCGATGTGCATGCTTATGACACCCAAGGCCAGAACGGCACGGAGTTCATCCTGTCCGTCTGGCGTCTGGGCTCTGAAGAAACCCCGGATCCGACCAATCTCACCGTGACTGCCCCCACCAGCGCCGTGGCGGGCACCATTGCGCCCGTGAGCGTCCAGTGGCAGGGCCTGAGCCCCGGTCGATACCTGGGCGGCGTGGAGCACCGGGACAATGCCGACGCAATCCTGACGCCTTTCACCCGGATCGACGTGCAGGTGCCGGCAGCCCCCTAAGCGTTATCCATGGCCGCGCACTCTGCGTGGCGATAGCAACTCAGGAGATGATCATTCACCAGGCCCGTGGCCTGCATGTGGGCATATAGGATGGTGCTGCCGACGAATTTAAAGCCCCGCTTTTTCAGGTCTTTGGCCAGGGCATCTGAGACGGCTGAGGTGGCGGGTACATCGGCCTGGCGGCGCCAGCGATTCTGCACGGCACGACCGCCAACAAAGCTCCACAGGTAATCACTGAAGCTGCCCGACTCCTCCTGCACCTTGAGGTAGGCCTGGGCATTGCCGATCGCCGCGGCGACTTTCAGGCGATTGCGAATGATGGCGGGATTTTTCAGCAGGCGATTAACGTCGCGCTTGCCGAAGCGCGCCATTTTCTCGGCATCGAAGCCTGCAAATGCCTCGCGATAGCCATCGCGTTTATGCAGGACCGTGGACCAGCTAAGGCCGGCCTGGGCACCCTCCAGAATCAGAAACTCAAACTGGCCGGCATCGTCGCGCAGGGGCACGCCCCATTCCTCGTCGTGATAGGCCTGGTAAGCATCGCTGACACCCTCACACCAGGGGCAACGCGTGGCAGCAGCAGCGGGCATTGAACACCTCTCCAAGCGCCGGCTAGCGACGGGGCCCCGGGATTATGGTAAAACGCAGGCGTAGTGTCTGCCGGCCCTCTCATCAGGCCGGCCCAGGGGGACCGCCATCATGCCAGACCGCTATGGGGTTATCGGCCATCCGATTGCCCACAGCAAGTCGCCGGTAATTCATGCGCAGTTTGCGGATCAGACTGGCGAGGATCTGCTCTATGAAGCGGTGGATATTGCCCCGGCTGAACTGGAGCAGCAGATACGTCACCTCGCGGCGGCAGGCTTTCGGGGTTTCAATGTCACCGTGCCACACAAGGAAGCGGTCGCTGCCCTGATGGATACCTGCACGCCTCGGGCCAAGCTGGCCGGCGCCGTAAACACGGTGACTATCGGGGAGGATGGCAGGCTCAGTGGCGACAATACCGATGGTGTTGGCCTGGCCAGAGATCTGCGCGAAAACCTCAACATTGCGCTAGACGACGCCCGGGTGTTGATCCTGGGTGCCGGTGGCGCCGCGCGCGGCATCGTGCCGGCTCTGCTGATGGCCGGACCGAAGGAACTCTGCGTTGCCAATCGCACCATGCCGCGCGCCGAGGAACTGGCCGAGCAGTTCAACGATCTGGGCAACATCCGCGCCTGTGCCTTCGAGGAACTGGATGATCAGGCGTGGGACATCGTGATCAATGCAACCTCCGCCGGGCTGCACGGCGAAGTTCCTCCCTTCCCCGGCAGCATCGTCGGCAAGCAGACCATTTGCTATGACCTGTCTTATGCCATGGCCGAAACACCCTTCGTCAACTGGGCACACGCACAGGGCGCCAAGGCTGCCTACCAGGGCTGGGGCATGCTGGTGGAACAGGCAGCCGAAGCCTTCAATATCTGGCGGGGCGTGCGACCGGAAACCCAATCCGTGCGTCAACGACTGCCATAGGCCATCGAGTGTGAACTGCGTCACGTAAACGAATGCGCTATTTGACAAAATTCGGTGCACGGCCAAATCATCCTCAAGCTTATGGGAATTTTTTTGCGGGCCCATTAGTTGTGACTGCGCTCGCAAAGTCAGGCCTTCTGCATAGAAGGCAACCAGGGAGTTCGTATGAAAACTCGCAGGCAAGTAAGTCAGCCCCTTAGTGCTCGACTAAAACCCGTATCAGGTGCCGTTGCCATGGCTATCGGCTCGATGGCCGTGATCCCCGTCAGCCAGCCGCTGGCTGACGAGATCTATGACGAAATTTTTGTCACTGCCACGCGCCGTGAAACTTCCGTACAGGATATTCCCTACAACATCTCCGCTATCGGTGCTGGAGAGCTCCAGCAATTGCGCGGCGTTTCGAACATCGGCGGCCTGGCCCGCTGGGTACCCGGCATGGTCTCGGTTGACCAGGGCGCCCGCGCCAGCTCACCCCTGATCATGCGTGGCATCAGTGTCGACGACCTGACTTTCAGTGAATCCTCCGGTGGTAACAGCAACGGCAATACCGTGGCCACTTATGT
>CAKZWQ010000026.1 GCA_937921935.1 uncultured Gammaproteobacteria bacterium
CCCCATAAGATGTGATCCTTGATGCCGACAGCACCCATGTCGGGAAATGAAATCACCGCGACGTAGTTGAGGATGAACAAGCCCAGCGCGCCCAGGCGGGTGGCAAAACCAATAAGCAGCAGCACCGGCAAACCCAGTTCAGCGGTTGTCGCCAGTAACGCGGCAACTTCCGGTGGCAGCACGGGCACTGAATAAACATTGCCGAACAGGAATACCGTGCTGTCCCAGTTATCTATCTTGGTCAGGCCGGATTTGAAAAAAACCTGGGCAACCCAGATTCTTATGCCCAGATCAAATATCGTGCTGAGCCAGGCCAATCCCATGCGCGTCTTTTCTACGGATTCCCACAAGGGGCTTAGTGCGTTTGTATTCATGTTGTCCCGCTCCTCCTGCGCCCCGCTCCCCGCGCGGCTGTCGGAACGGGTAGACAGGCCCAGTTTCGCGAAGTTCCCCGTTGTCGGGGTGATAGCCGGAATGCTCTCTCTCTCTCTGGTGGGCGCGCATCCCGGATCACTCGTCAGGAAACCAGACATCGTCTACCCAGTCCGGTGCCTCAGTGAGAGAAGATGCCAGAAAGGCGGGGCGCGCGTCGGCGTGGGACTGCGGTTTATAGCTATTCTCCTCCCCCGGGCCCGGGCCCCGGGGCATTGCCTTCGCGTCCGCCCATGTTCATGAACCGCAGTCAGGTGGACATCGTAATGGAGGGATATCAACTTGGGGCGTTGACGATCTTAGGATCGCATACCGATTTCAGGCTGCTATTTGGTGCGCTGACAGCCTGGGGGTGGGCCGGCCATTCCCGGCGCCAGTCATGACTGGTAGGCTCTCGTGAACTGGCGAGGATTGTTATGAACGCGATACGTAATTTTGTCTGCTTGGCTGCTATTGCCTGCGCGGGTTGTGCCGCTAATCGAGATTCCCCGGATTTTGAGCGACATCGGGAGACCCGTCTGACAGTGCCCTACGAGCGTAATGATGTAGTTTATTACGATGCTAAATTTACGCCGGAATTTCCCGACGATAACGCGGCCGCCGAGGCCAAGCGAATGGAGTGGCTGGAGGTTTGGCTGGATACCAAAAGCATGTGTGCTGACGGCTACGAGATTGTTGAGCGGCGAGCTTTTCGTTTCGAGGAAAGTAATCCCGGCCGCTATGACGTGCGCTATGAAGTTGCCTGTTATACGCCTGCCCCAGAGGCAGCTGATCCGGGGACCGCAGAAGCCGAAGGCTAGTCAGTCAGCAGCAGTCGATCACCTGCACGCAGTTGCCAGCGCGAGGCAAAGCCGGCATTGAGCTCAAGCACGCTGCTGATGGGCTGGCCGCTGGAAATGCGTTCCTCGGAAAACGGCTGGGTTGAATACGCGATACGGCCGATTTTCTGATCGCCGCGAATAAACAGCATGTCCAGGGAGATGTATGTGTTGCGCATCCACATGTTGATGGCACGGGGTTGTGCGTAGCGAAACAGCATGCCCTCGAATTCATCCATTGCAGTGACGAACATCAGGCCCTGGGATTGCTGCGCCGGCGTGTCGGCAAAGTAAACCAGGATGCGCAGACAACGGTCTGCAGAAGTTTCCAGAATCAGGGTGCCTGTATCCAGGCCGGCGATCCGGTCGGCGGGCTCGATAGCCTGGACTGTCGGTGCCGGACCCAGGCTCAGCAACAGACTCGCAGTTGCCAGCAATCCGGCTTGCCTCCCGGGGTTCATTCGTCGTTTACCGTTAGTCGGCCGGCGAACTCAAATTCACCCGGGGTCAGGGTGCCGGGCCCGTTCACCTCGGCAAGGGCACCGGCGCAGTAAAATCGGCCTACCAGCCGATAATTCCGGCCGCCGGAAAATTGGCTGACATCAATGCGGGTCGTGCGTGTCCAGCAACGCTCGCCGTCACCCGTGTTGAAGAAGCGACCGCTGCGTTGATCAACGATGGTCAGGTTAGTCACGACTTCACGATCCAGAACGTCCTCCAGGCTGCCGGCCAGGCCGAGCACAAACAACGGGCCGGTCTCCCGGCTTGTTGGCTCAAACAGCAGCCGCAGCCCCGCATTATCCGGGCGCAGCATGCCGTCGCATCGCAGACGCTGTTGCTCCCAGTCGACATCCGCCTGAATATCGCCATACAGCTGGCCTCGCAGGTATCCGCCGCCTTCAGGGTCACAGGCGGGTAATTCGGGTGGGGTGAAATCGGTCACCGTGCCGGCTGGTTCAGTTCGCGGCTGCAGCGCGACCATCATGGCCAGGAATACGGTGACGCCCGCGGCCAGGACCTCGGTCAGGATGGAGAGCCAGGCCGGAGTGGGTGCCGGTGAAGTGTTTGAATCTGCTTGCATGGCGATAAGGGCGCGAAGCATAGCGCACAGTGCAGCATCGCAGCGAAACCCTTGCGCCGGGACCAGGCTCGCCCGATTATGTTCCTGTCACCAGTGACTCGAACAGGTGCCGTCATGGCGCAGGGAACCAGCGTGGTCGAATACGATATTTGTAATACCGACTTCGGGGACTGTTTGTTTGCCCGGACCGCGGCAGGCTTTTGTCGGATCGACTTTAGCGATGCTGGACCGGAGGTGGCTGTGGAGCGCTTGCGGGCCGACTGGCCCGGGGCCCAGCTGCGTCGGGTTTGCCTGAGTGATAGCGCCCGGGCGATTTTTTCCGGGTCTGAGCAAGGCCAGGTGAACGTGGCGCCGGCCGGTACCCCTTTCCAGCATCGGGTCTGGCGCGCCTTGCAGCGCATCCCTCGCGGTGTGACCCGGACCTATGGCCAGGTGGCTGCTGACATCGGTCAGCCCCGGGCTGCCCGTGCGGTGGGCCAGGCTGTCGGTGCCAATCCCTTGGCCGTGCTGGTGCCCTGTCACCGGGTTTTGCCGGTCGCCGGCGGAACCGGAGGCTACCGCTGGGGAACCGAGCGCAAATCGGCTCTCCTCGCCGCAGAAAGGCTGCGCTGAAGACTTGGCCTCATTTGGGATTATTCGCCCATATACGGTAAGCTAGAAGGCCTTTCATTAAAATTGTGACCATCGACGCAGCCGCGTCGCGGCCACCCCGCTAGTTTTCATGCTTCAACTCATCGCGCCTGGCGATGTGGGAGTACGGGGATTCCGGCGTGGTCACGGTTAGCAGAACACAGCTTAATTCGCCGTTTGCCGAACAGCGTCAGCATGGTTTCCGCTGGCTGAAATTCTCGCCCTTCGTAGAAGAGGAATTCCGTCAGTCTTACTCCCGCGGCACCGCTGGGCGCGCGCGCCTGCTAATTGGACTGGCTGTTGCAGCCCTGCTGGTGCTGATCGGCTCGAAACTGTCCCAGCCCGGACCGCCGGGCATGATGGTGGCCTTCGAGGTATTAATCACCCTGCCGATCTTACTGGGGACCCTGTACTTTTCCCTGGTTCCTGCCCGGCACCGTGTTTACTTATGGATGCTTGCAGCCAGCCTTTTGTTGCTTGGGCTGATGATCAACTCCGTGGTCACGCGGGCCTCCATGCAAGGCATGCCCTATTACTTCGCTGCCACGGTTGCCTGGCTATTTGTTGTCTGGCTGATTTGCGGCTTACCATTTCGCGCCGCTGCGCTGACAGCAGCCCTGATTTCCTCCACCTACTTGTGGGGTATGCAGCACTGGAACTTCGAGCCATCGGAACGCTACTTTGGGACCGCAACACTTGCCTTCGTGAACCTGATGGGAGCCTTTTGCTGTTATCAGCTTGAACACGCCCTGCGCCGGTCGTTTCTGGAGTCCAAGGTTCTCAGTCAGCTGGCTGAGCGAGACGGCCTGACTGGTTTGTATAACCGTCGTAGCTACGATCAGCATTTGGAACGATTGTGGCGCCAGTCCCGGCGGGAGCACAGCCAGTTGACCCTGATGCTTATCGATATCGATAACTTCAAGGATTATAACGATCTGTATGGCCATCAGGCCGGCGACGATGCCCTGAAGAAGGTTGCCGAGGTGATCAGACAGGCCGCACATCGGCCTCTGGACATCGTGGCACGTTTCGGTGGGGAGGAATTCGCTTTGGTGCTTTATGGCCCGGACACCAGCTATAGCCGTGAGTTGCCTGAGCAGTTACGCGAATCGGTCCTGGCCCTGAAGGTTCCCCATCAGGGCTCCATGACCGGTCCCTATCTATCCGTCAGCATTGGGGTGGCCAATGTGATGCCCGATGCCGATCGCAGTTTGGAAGGGGCGGTGCAAATGGCCGACGAAGCCCTGTACCAGGCAAAAGAAGAAGGCCGCGATCGGGTTGTTGTGCGGGACTCACCCAATACCACCGTGCAGACGGGGCGCTTCCGCGTGAAACGTCGCTTCACAGCCTGACTTACCAGTGACCGGTGTTCGGCATGGACACCCACGGTTCGGCAGGTTCCTTGGGCGAGCCTGCCTGCAGTAACTCCACCGAAATATTATCGGGTGACCGGACAAAGGCCATGCGGCCGTCTCGCGGCGGTCGGTTAATGGTGATGCCGTGGTCCTGCAGGCGTTTGCAGGTGGCGTAGATATCTTCCACCTGGTAGGCCAAATGGCCGAAGTTCCGACCCTCGCCATACTCTTCGGGATCCCAGTTGTGCGTCAGTTCTATGCACGCGGTCTCATCGCCGGGTGCCGCCAGGAAGACCAGCGTATAGCGGCCACTCTCATCGTCCCAGCGACGCAGTTCGCGCAGTCCGAGTTGTGTGCAATAGAAATCCAGGGACTTGTCGATATCAGTGACACGCACCATGGTATGTAGATACTTCATGGGACTCCTCGGCCGGGCCTGAATAAACCCTTCTTGCATTACTTGTTGCCTAAACCTAACGTTCCCGGTCTATCGACTCAAGTTGAATTGCGGAGCAGGCCACGGCCCTGACATGAGCGGCGCAGAACGTATCATTCTTTACGTGCCCGGCCTTAAGCCGAAGCCGCCGGCGGACGTGCATCGGTTTAATCTGCTGCGCTGCCTGTCAGCAAGTCTGCTCCGGACCAATCCCCGGGTTGCCGAAGAACTGGCCGCGCAGCCTGACTGTCTGCGTATCGTTTCGTGGCCGCACCTGTTTTATCCGGAGCCCAGTGATGCCGGCCCCGATGAGCCAGGCCTGCAAAGGCTGCTGGCGCTGGAAGGCCCTGAGCAGCGCGATATCGAGGAAGCTCGTCATTGGCACAAGAGCATGCTGCGCCTGACCTATCTGGTCTGCGATGCCTTTCCCATGCTGATTGACTGGGTCGCCGATCCCGCCCTGAAAGCAAGCTTGCATGACAGTCTGCGCTACCTGCGCAACGAAGAGGGTATCGCCACGCGGATCCGGTCGCTGGTCAAGGATGCCATCGTGGATGCCTGCGCCCAGGGTAAGCGCGTCCTGCTGATTGCCCACAGCATGGGCTCAGTCGTGAGCTGGGATGTCTTATGGGAGCTGAGTCGTCAGGACGAGCATCCCTTGCGTATCGATACTTTTATGACCCTGGCCAGTCCCCTGGGCTTGAACTTCATGCGTCATCGTTTGCTCAACCTGCGTGCCTCGGGCGCGGCGCGTTATCCCGACAATATTCGTCGCTGGCACAACCTGGCGGCAGTCGGAGATCTGACCGCCCTGCAGCGCCGCTTTGCCGTGGACTATCGCCGCATGCTGGACCTGGGTCTGGTCAGCGAAATTCGTGACGAGGTGGAATTGCACAACTATTTCCGGGGCCCGACGGGCCTTAATGTGCATAAGTGCTACGCCTATATGATTAATTCCCGCGTGGCCGACGGGGTAGCCGACTGGTGGCAAGGCAATTAGGGCTGTTGCCGGCTAGCCACGTTCCTGCAGTTGCGGCACGATCACGACATCGATGCGCCGGTTCTGGGCGCGTCCTTCACCGGTGCGATTAGTGGCAATGGGGCGGCTGTCGCCGTAGCCTGAAGCCTGCACGCGAAAAGCCTGGATGCCGCTGCTATCAACCAGGTAAGAGGCTACCGCCTGCGCGCGTTCCTGTGACAGTGACTGATTAAGCTGGGGGCTGCCTGATGAGTCTGTGTGTCCTTCCACGACGATTTCGCTGCGGGGGAAAATTTCGATGGCGGTTTCCAGGCGTTGCAAAAGCTCCTGGGCTTCCACGTCCAGCTCGGCGGAGTTGCTGGCAAAGCGCAGGCCCACCAGCCGCACGATGAGCCTGTCGCCATCGCGCAGCACGTCGGCGTCCTGCGGTGTGAACAGCGTCTGGACCACATCGAACTGCTCGCGGACCCGGGCATCGGCCTCAAGTTGCCGCACCAGGTCACGGCGTTCTGCATTGGCGCCCCCCAGGCGGGTATCGAGTTCGCGAATTTCCTCTTCAAGGCCAGCCACCTGGCGGGACCTTTCGGCTAATTCGTTCTCCAGCCGTGGCAAGCGTTCCAGTTCTGCCTGCAGTTCGCCCTCAGCTGCCTGGAATCCGTCCGCCAGGTCGGTGCTGGTACCGGCAGTTTGCGCCAGCCGGGTCAGAGGCTGTTGCCACTCCAGCAGCAAGTCCTCGACCGTCGCTTCCCCGGCACGGACCCGCTGGGCCTGGCCGGCAACCCGCACGGCCAGCCGTGCCTGGTAGCGAGCCGCGGCGGCGAGCCGGCTGGGCGCATCAGTCTGGTAGCGGTCCTGCTCCAGGGCGCTATCGGCTTGTGCCAGCAGTTCCTGGGCGCGGGCCAGGCTGCGGGGCGCCAGCTTGCCGGCCCGGCTGGCTTCCGCTTCGACCAGTGCGCTGCGTGCAGCGCTCAGCAACCGGCCCTTGATGGCGACCAGTTCGGCGCCGCGATAAATTTCCTGCGCGTCGGCCCCGCGGTCAACCGCAGCGTCCACTTTGCCGCGCTCCAGCTTGCGGATCGCGTCGGCCAGAATTTTTTCTCCGCGTGCCCAGTCTGTTGGCGCGAATCTGAACGCCTCGGCCTGATTAGCGGCATCCCGCGCCGCCAGGGGTTGGCTCAGCTGCGCCCGGGCCGTGGCGGCATTGGCCAGGGCCGTCTCAAAAGCTTCTGTGGCCTGTACCAGGTCCCCCTGGCGGGCTTCCCCCGGTGCTTCATCCCGCGCCTGCTGCAGGGCCTCACTGCCCCGCAGGTAGCTTTGCGGGGACAGCAATGCCGCCCGGGCAGCTTCAGCCTCGATCTGCAGGCTTGTGACGTCATCAATAGAGGTTGCAGAAACCGGGCTGCTGAGTAGCAGCAGCAGGGCGCAAAGTGGGCTTGCGCGCATTGAGTGCCTAATCATGGCGGGCATCTATAGCACCACGCCTTTCGTCAGCGCAAGGCGCCCAGACAGGGCGGGCGCTGCAGCCGTTATGTGGCCTGCGTCACATAAGTTTCCAGAGCCCGGTTTTGTGGACCGTCTCACAGAAAAGGCTGTGTTATGACCATAGTCTTGGCCCATGCGTAAGAAGTTCTACACCCGCTTTCTGATGCGTTCCGAGGACGAGGGATTTTCGGACGAGTACAGCGGCGTTGTGGAAGTAAGCGCCCCGCAGGACCAGGTGCTGGATCCTATCGAGATCGAAGTGCTCCTGGCCAAGAATTTTCAGATGGAGGCGGATGACATTGAGTTGCTCAACTGGTCCCGCCTGCATTGATGGCTTCTGATTGATGTCGAACGTGTAAACGTCAATAGGCTTCCCCCTGTATTGCCCGGCCTTGTGCCGGGCTTTTTTTGCCTTGAGCCCGCGTGCGAGAATACGCGCCCCTGAAGGACATCCGGATCCTCGTGAACGAATTCAAAGGCATCGCTATCGTCCGCAGCGGCGAGAAGTACCGCACAGAGACGGGCTTTACGGCCGTCAAGAACGGCGTTAACGGCAAACGTGGCTGGGCCGAGGTACCGACCCAGCGCAAGCCGGACTGGCTCCGGGCGCAGCTGCCCTCCGGCGCGGGCTTTGCTGCCGTGCGTCGCAACGTCCGGGAGCACAAGCTCAGCACGGTCTGCGAGGAGTCTATCTGCCCCAATATTGGCGAATGCTGGAACAGCGGCACCGCCACCCTGATGCTCATGGGCAGTGTCTGCACGCGGGCCTGTCGCTTCTGTGCCGTGGATACGGGCAATCCGGCCGGCTGGCTGGACGCCGCTGAGCCCGAGCATGCCGCACGCTCAGTGGCTCTGATGGGTCTGAACTATGTGGTGCTGACCTCCGTTGATCGCGACGATCTCGGCGATGGCGGCGCCGCCCATTACGCGGCCAGCATCCAGGCCATCAAGGCCCGCAGTCCCGGCACGGCCGTGGAAGCCCTGACACCCGATTTCCAGGGCAACCTGGACGCAGTCCGTACCATCGCCCTGACTGAACTGGAGGTCTTCGCCCACAATCTGGAAACCGTGCGCAGGCTGACCCCTAAGGTGCGTGATCCGCGCGCCGGCTACGATCAGTCCCTGGCCGTGCTGCGCGCAGCCAAGTCGACGCGCGGCGACTTGCTGACCAAAAGCAGCCTGATGCTGGGTCTGGGCGAGACGGAAGCTGAGATCTGCACCGCCATGGATGATCTGCGGTCTGCGGGCGTGGATATTCTGACTTTCGGGCAATACCTGCGACCGACGGTGAATCATCTGCCGGTCGTTCGTTTCGTGCCGCCGGAAGAATTTCTCCATTACCGCCAGCTTGGCCTTGAACGCGGCTTCCTTGAGGTGGTATCGGGTCCCCTGGTCCGTTCCAGTTATCGGGCGGAACGCGCCCTGGAAAAGAACAATGCCGGCCTCGGCGCGGCCGCGGAGACGTCTGAATGAGTCAGTTTTTTGCAGAATACGGCCTGTTCCTGGCCAAGACCCTGACCCTGCTGGTGGCCCTGGGCCTGGCGCTGGCCATGATTGCCAGTTCCTCGCGACGTGGTTCGCCCGACACCGGCATCAAGGTTGAGAAGATCAATGATCGGTTCAGGGATCTGGGACGTCAGATTCGTCGTGCCGCGCTCAGCAAGAAAGCCTACAAAAAGTTCGAGAAGGAAGATAAAGAAGCGCGTAAAAAAGAACAGAAAGCGGCCGGTGAAGAAGAGCATCGCAAGCGCTTTTTTGTGCTCGACTTCAAGGGCGACATCCGGGCCTCGGCAGTCGCTCATCTGCGTGAAGAGATCAGCGCCGTGGTCAGTATCGCCAATGGCGAAGATGAGGTAGTGCTGCGCCTGGAGAATCCCGGCGGTGCGGTGCACGAGCACGGGCTGGCAGCCTCCCAGTTGCTCCGTCTGAAGAGTCGCGGTATTCCGCTGACTGTGGTGGTCGACAAGGTGGCAGCGAGCGGCGGTTACATGATGGCCTGCATCGCAGAGCGAATTGTTGCGGCACCCTTTGCTGTTATTGGCTCCATCGGCGTGCTGGCCCAGTTGCCGAATTTCAATCGTGCCCTGAAGGAAAAAGGCGTCGACTGGGAGGAGGTCACCGCCGGCAAGTACAAGCGTACGGTGACCATGTTCGGTGAAACCTCCGATGAGGATCGTCAGAAACTGCGCGAAGAGCTGGATGAAGTGCATTACCTGTTCAAGCAACTGATCACCGAACAGCGCCCCAGCCTGGATGTCGAAGCGGTGGCGACCGGCGAGCACTGGTACGGTACGCGCGCGCTGGAGCTTGGCCTGGTGGACGAACTCGGTGCCAGTGATGATTACCTGCTGAATGCCGTTGAACAGGGCGATGTCTATGCGGTCAAATGGAAAGGCAAGCAGTCTCTGCAGGAGAAGTTCTTTTCCATGCTGGAAAGTGCCCTGCAGCTCGGCCCCCTCGGCGCCTGGTTACGCGGGGCCGGGCGCTAATTGTTGGCGATATAATCGCTATCTGGAAGGAGTTTCTGAACGCTATGCACTGGTTCATTCGCGTTTTAGTTATGGTTGCGCCCCTGACGATAACAGCTTGCGTCACCGAGCAGCAGGCTGTCAGGGAGGGTGAGGGCGCCTTCGATTCGATGCGCCAGGAGATGCTCGAGACTAATGATCTGGCGACCCGGGCGTATGTGACTTGTATCGCGCAAGCGATCGTTGCAGAAATCGGCCCGCCGTATGACAGTCTCGATTGGGAAATCGTCGTTTTTGAAGACGCAAGCGTCAATGCTTTCGCGTTACCCGGGGGCAAAATCGGGGTATTCACCGGAATTCTGAGCGTCGCCGAGACGACGGATCAGCTGGCCGCCGTCATCGGCCACGAGGTTGCGCACGTAACAGAGCGACACTCTGTTGCCCGCATGAATCGGGCGATGGCTGCCAATGTGGGTGTCACCGTTGCCGATATTTTTAACCCGAATGCCGGCACCGCAGCGGGCCTGTTGGCTCAATACGGAATCTTGTTGCCCTACGGACGCGGGCAGGAAAGCGAGGCCGACGTCGTAGGCTTGAAGTATATGGCCAAGGCCGGCTTCGATCCTCGCGCCAGTGTCGATTTGTGGAAGAACATGGAAAGCAACAAGTCCGGGGCACCACCGGAATTCATGTCGACCCACCCCTCAACCAGCACCCGCATCAGTGATCTGATTGGTGAGTTTCCGATCACCCTGACCCTGTTTAATGAGGCTCGCGCCGAGGGGAAACGTCCTGCCTGTCGTCGTCCCTGATCTGTTCCGTCCCTGCCTTGTCCTGGCTGCAGCGGCCTTGCTGGCCGGATGTGGCACGCTAGGCTTGGGGAGCGGCGACCAACCGGCGGTGGACAGGCAGGACTCGACTGTTTCTGCCGAGCCTCAGCCGCCGTTGGATGCCAATCTGTTTGTCCTGGATGCCAACCGGGGTGTCGTGGGCGAGTTACAGGTCACCGTGGCCCGGGCAGAAGACACTTTCGTTGAATTTGCCCGGACCTATGGCCTGGGCTTCGACGAACTGGAAGCCGCGAATCCCGATGTGGATCCCTGGCTCCCCGGCGCCGGTACGAAAATCGTTCTGCCGACGCGCTTTTTGTTGCCCAGGGCACCCCGCGAGGGCATCGTGCTGAACGTTGCCACGAAGCGGCTGTTCTATTTTCCGCCGGCGGTGCCCGGTGTGCCGGCGATTGTGCAGACTTATCCCATTGGGATAGGTCGGACCGGCTGGTCTACGCCCACTGGTGAGACCAGCGTCACGGGCAAGGCCCGCGATCCTGTCTGGTATGTGCCGGCCTCCGTACGCGAAGAACATGCGGCTATGGATGATCCGCTGCCCGCGCAGGTTCCACCCGGGCCCGATAATCCCCTTGGCAACCGGGTCATGCAGCTGGGTTTGCCCGGCTATCTGATTCATGGCACCAACAAGCCGGCCGGCGTCGGGATGCGTGTCAGCCATGGCTGCGTGCGGCTGTTTCCTGAAGATATCGAGTACCTCTTTGACCAGGTGCCTACCGGTACTGCTGTGCGTATCGTCAATCAACCGGTGCTGCTGGCTCGCGACGACACTGACCTGCTCCTGGAGGTGCATCCGCCCCTGGAAGAGAATGCGGATACCTGGCTCGACGATTTACCGCCCCGTCTGCAACGAGCCCGGGCATCCCTGGGAGACAGTCAGGCAGCTATCGACTCTTCGCGAGTGGATGAGATCATCGCCCAGGCCCGTGGCTTCCCCGTTTCGATACTGGCGGGCGGGTCGGATGCTGATGCCCAGCTTCGTCGTGCGCGCCGTGCGCAGAACGTGATCGTTCACCAAGAGCTTGCCGAAGTCGCTGATCAGTAGGTCGAACCGCGACAGCTGTTTTATCCCGCCGCTCTCCTGCTAGTATCCCCGGCAGGGTTGTTGGGTTGCGGTGAGCTGGAATTGTCAGACGCTGCGTCAAGTGGGATTTTCGTGGTCGAGGGAGCGCCGGCAGGTGCGCCTATTGAGCTGTATCGTGAGACCGTGGCGGCCTTCATTGGCCCGACGCCCCGGGGCCCGGCGGACATGCCCGTGGCCGTGCGCAGCGTGGGAGAATATCTGCAGCGCTTTGGTTCCCCCGACAAACCGAGCCGGCTTGAACAGTATCTGACACGCTTTTTTGACAATGGCGGTACGCTGGCCGTGGTGGTTCGGGTCTGCCCCACCTGCCGCCCCAACGAAATTCATTTGCCGACGGCAAGCGGCGACATCATTCTGGAGGCCCTGCACCCGGGTCCTCTGGAGCATCTTCGCGTCGCCGTCGACTACGATCAGATTCCTCTGGACGCCGACAGTCATTTCAACCTGACTATCCATCGTCTGGCGGGGTCGAACCAGCGTATGGTGATCGAGCAGGAAATCTTTCCGGCTGTGTCGGCGGATCCCGAAACCGCCGATTTTGTCGGCCACGCCTTGCTGCGATCCGCCTTGTTGCGCCTGCGCGAGGAGGGTCCCGGCGAGCGCCCCCAACTGACCCTGGGCTCCGGCGCGAGCACAGGCAGTGACTATGTCTATGCCGATGGCGTTGGCGGCACGCCGCAGTCGCCGTCGGACTATGACCTGATCGGCAGCATTAGCGAAGGCACGGGCCTGTACGCGCTGGAGCAACTGCCCCGCATTGATTTACTTTGCATCGTGCCCCCGGAACCAGGCCGCAGCCTGGGCCCGGTGGCGCTGTTCGCCGCTGAGCGCTACTGCCGCGAACGCCACGCCCTGCTGCTGACTGGGCCCCCGGCTTCCTGGCAACTGCCCTGCGACGTACTGGCCGATCAGCAACGCCGGGAATTCGCCAGCCCCAATGTGGTCACCTGTTTTCCTGCGCCAGGTGACGGCAGTGTGCTGGGGGCGCTGGCCGGTGCACTGGTTTCCCGTGATGCAGCCGGCGCAGTCTGGTCATCGGTGACTTCAGAACCCCTGAACCTGCGCTGTCCCTGGCAGTCACAGCTGAAACTTCATGACAGTGATGTGTCGGCGCTGATTCGTGCCGGGGTGAACCCGCTGACCGTCGCCGGCCCCGGCCGGATTCAACTGCATGGTGGCGTGACGATGGCACGCGGTTCCGGCCTGCCACCTGAATGGGGTGAACTGCGGTGGCGTCGCACGGCTTTATTCATTGTTGCGGGCATTGTGCACAAGAGCCGCTGGATGTTGTTCAGCGATATGGGCACCGATGACGCCATGGAGCTCTATGACAAGGCGCAGAATTTTTTCCGCGGCTTGCATGCCGCGGGCGCGCTGGTGGGCAACGGTTCAGGCGATGCATGGTTCTTAAGGCGCCCGCTGATCAGTGAGGGCCGGATCGACATGGATTTTGGTCTGGCCTTGCGCCGCCCGGGAGAATTCGACAGTTACCGGCTGACCTGGGTAGGTGGCGTCTGCAAGCTTCGTGAACTGGGTTGGCAGCCAGCCCTGGCAACGGCCAGCTGAAGGCAGGGGGCAGCAAAAGTACCCGGCAACAGGCTCCCGCCCAGGTACACGTGGCTATGGCAGCACTTTATTTCGCCTACGGTTCGAATATGCATCCTGGTCGTCTGCGAACCCGACTTGGCTCAGCCTTTGCTATAGATACAGCCCGTCTGATCGATTATCGACTGGCATTTCACAAACGCGGTGCGGATGGCTCCGCTAAGGGTGATGTTGTGCCGGCCGTGGGCGAAGAAGTATGGGGCGTCCTGTACCGGCTACATCCCCGCGATGCAGTCATGCTGGATCAGATCGAGGGGCCTGGTTATAGCCGCTGCAGCGTCGTCGTAGAAAGCAGCACGGCAGACGGGCAGGTTGAGGCCTTCGCTTATCGGGCTCGGGCCACTGCAATTGCTCTTGGTCTGCAGCCTTTCAGCTGGTATCTGGACTTTCTTCGCGAGGGCGCCCGGCATCATGGCCTGCCGCGTCTTTACACCGCGGCCCTGGAGGAAATCCCGGTCATTTCGGATCCGGACCCGGTGCGTCATCGCCGTGCCCGCTTGTTGCTGGAATCAGCCTGACTGCCGGGTCAGGGGCGCAGGTGACTGGTAACGTGACGCGGTTCTCAAACCATTTTTATTAAATGAGTTAATAACATAAGCATGAGTACCGGGCCCCAACAGGTCGATGGGCTCCAGCCTGTCGCCAGTCTCCAGGAGTTCTTTAGGGACTCCGTCGATTCCGCCATGGCCGCCAATCGGGTGGTGCTGGATGAGCAGGCGTCCCACTATGTTGTTTGCCTGCTGACACTATTCGCCCGCTCCGAAGACTTCTACGAAGTGGGCGAAGATGGTCTGCAACTACGTCCGCTAGCATTGATGCTTGCCGACGCGGCGGACGCGCCCACCGATGAAGCTCGTTGCTTCGCTTTGCAACGGGTCGGCGATGTCGCTCTGTTCATTGCTGGTTTCTTTGAGGATTTTCTGCAACGTGCCCCGGTGGATATTGGCTACTACGTAAGAATGGGTGGCAGCGCCTATTGCACCCTGTCCGGAAGCATTCGCGGGACATTGCGCGGGCGCGTGATGGGCGAGGTCTTCGCCGAGCTCGGCGCGAAATTCACTCCGATGGTGGATGTGCTGAACGAAGTCCGTGACTCCGCCCGGGGTACCCGGGCCGAAGATGCCCTGCGCTGGTATGAAGCCTGGGTTCGCACCGGCAGCCCGCGCGCGGCGCGACTGTTGCGTGAGCAGGGAATTCATCCCCTGGACTCAGCCCGAACGGGCTACGAGCACTGAGCGTAAAGCATGCTCTGCGCCTTGCAGGATTTTCTCACTCGCCTCTACGGCATTGATGCACCAGCCAACGTGCTGGACTATCTCATTACTGACGAACGTCAGGCTCGGGCACTGGAGGGCGAGGGCGGGCGAGCCACGGAAGAAAAACTCCTGCTGACGGAGCAGGATGACGAACTGCACCTGTCCCTCTACCTGGATGCGGCTTTACTGGAACGCCTGAGTGAGCGAGATCCTCTTGAAGAGTTGGGTGTGGCGAATCTCGAAGACTTCTGCAAGGTGCTGGAAGGTCTGAGTCACTTTAACTATATGACCTGGAATGCGTCGGCGGATCGTCGCGTCACCCTGCTTGAACTGGAGTTGCAGGCAGAGATCGACAAATATCTGGGTGCGCGCACCCTTGCTACCCAGCAGCAGCGGCCGGAGCTGGCCGCTGCCCTGTTACCCCTGATGTTCGAGTCGCCCCAGTTTCAGCCCGGGCTGTCCGCCGAGGAGCAGGAGCGCTACGAAAGCGCCGCCCGCTTTGCCGGCTGGTACTGCCGAAGCCTGGAGGCCCGCTTTGCCGCGGGCCTGCCGGGCGGCGACATGCTGCGCGAACTCAGAACTTTCTATCGCCTGCCCCAGCCGGGCAAACTCAGCCACATCCATACCACCGCTTTCGCCTGAGTCCCGTCCAGCGTGGCAATAGCCAGACTGATGTTCTACAGTCTGGCCTCGTTTTGGCTGCCACGACCGACGGAGATCTCGATGGGCCATCGCCTTTCCCTGTACCTGACTTTCCTGTTTGCTCTTGGGCTGGCTGCATGCGGCGCGCCTGAAAATACGGCCGAGCCTGCGGCAGCGGCCCAGGAGGCAACGCCACCGACAGCGGCGCCCGTCCAGTCTGCCGGTCCGGACCTGGCCACGGTGGCTGAGGGCGATCATCGCAGCGCAGAGAATCGTGCCCGCGATGTCTATCGTCACCCGGTGGAAACGCTCGAGTTTTTCGGTATTGAGCCTGATATGACGGTGGTCGAGATCTGGCCGAGCGGCGGCTGGTACTCGGAGATCCTGGGGCCTTATCTGAACAAAGAAGGCACCTTTATCGCGGCTCACTGGGACCCCAACTCCGAGATGGAATTCGTGCGAACAGGCGTCACCGCCTACCAGGAAAAGCTGGCAGCACGACCCGATCTGTATGGCAACACACAGATGGGTGTACTTATGCCGCCGGAAATCTGGGCGATCGCCCCTGAAGCTTCCGTGGACATGATCGTGACCTTTCGCAGTATCCATAACTGGATGCCGCGTGGCTATGCCGATAGCATGTTTGCGGAGTTCTACAAGGTTCTGAAGCCGGGCGGCGTGCTGGGTGTGGTAGAGCATCGAGGCGATCCGGCCGTGGAGCAGGATCCGAAAGCAGCGTCGGGCTATGTGAATGAGGCCTACGCTATTGCCCTGGCCGAGGCCGCGGGCTTTGTGCTTGAAGAGAAGTCGGAGATTAACGCCAACCCGGCCGACACCAAGGATTACGACACCGGTGTCTGGACGCTGCCGCCGACGCTGCGCAAGAAAGATGAAGACAAGGACAAGTATCTGGCAATCGGCGAAAGTGATCGCTTTACGCTGAAGTTCCGTAAGCCGGCAGCATAAGGGGTCCAGACTCATGCGGGTTTGTATGTCGGGTTGTTTGGCTGTTCTGGTCACCAGCTTTTTACTGGTGGCTTGTGAGCCTCCTGCTCCCCGCCCTGCTGCTGTCGTCCCGCCGCCGGGTACCGATGTCATTGAGCGGCCGCGGGACAGATTGCCGGCCCGGAGCCTGCAGCGGCTCCCTCTATCCTTCGGACAGTCGGTCTATGTGCCGGTCTACTCTACGGTGCAGACCATGACGGCAAAACGATCTTATGCGTTGACAGCTAATGTGGTCGTTCGCAATACCGATCCGGATCACCGCATTCAGGTGGATTCTGCCCGCTACTACAACAATGAAGGCGCCCTGTTGACTGAGTACCTGGAGCAGGCCCTGATCTTGCCGCCGCTGGCTTCAAAGGCTCTTGTTGTCGATCAGTTAGACCGGGAGGGCGGCATCGGTGCCAATTTCATTGTTGACTGGACAGCATCTCGCTCAGTGAGTGCCCCGGTTATCGAAGCGGTGATGATCGGCGAGGCAGGTACCCAGGGTGTTGCCTTCATCAGCGCCGGGCGGGTTATTAAAGAGTTCTCCGGGGCCAAGCCAACTGACCAGCCTTGATGACGTACTTGACCTGGAGGGCTATTGGCGGATCAAGGCTGCCCATGACGCCTGGGTGAGCCTGGTCTTTGGGTTGCACTGCGACCGCGCCTGATGATCATCGAGAATCCCAGCCTGTCGTTGGTCCTGTCCTTTCTGGGCATGATCCTGCTGGTTTGCGCGCATCTGTTTACGCCCAGGTTTCGTTTCATCCACGGGCAGGCCGGGCCCTGGATATCCGCCTCGGCCGGCGTTGCCATCGCCTACGTATTCATTGATATCCTCCCATTGCTGGCTTCCCAGCAAGCCAAGCTCATGCAGACGCCGCACACTGGCTGGCTGCGCTACCTTGAGCGCCATGCCTACCTGGTTGCCATGGCGGGCTTTATCTTTCACTACGGTATCGCCCTGAATCGACGTGCCATGCTGAGCCAGCGCCGGGAGCCTGCCGGCAATGTGTCGGACTTTTCCCGCTCCGGATTCACAATCCTCAGTTCGCTGGCCTACAGTTTGCTCATTGCCTACTTGTTGGGCGAGAAATGGGATCATGGGTCAGAGCCGGGAATTGTTTTTGCCTTTGCCATGTCCCTGCACTTCGTCGGCCTGAATTATTTGTCCTATGAAGATGATCCGGTTTTGTATCGCCGATGGCTGCGCTACGAACTAGCAATTGCAACAGTGATCGGGTGGTCCCTCGGGATTTTCACTGTGGTTTCTGACCAGGTATTCCTGCTGGCTTTTTCTTTCCTGGGCGGGGGCATCATCGTCGTAGCCATGGCGGTGGAATTGCCGCGGATTCGACCCTCTCCCATCGATTTTCTGGCTTTCCTGGGCGGCGCCCTGGCCTTCTCCGGGCTGTTGCTGGTGGCCGAGTAATGACCGGTCACGGGCAATATCGATTATTCGGCTGAGGCCCATCCTGCAGGCGCCGCAGCCTGCCTTTGTGCCGTGAAACAGCATGCTGCGTACAACTACGCATGCTGTGCTCTGCCGCGAAGAGCGATAATCTCAGCTGCGCGCATTTAAAGGTTAGGAAATGGTGGGCGTTCGAAGGCCTTTGGCAAATCTGGGTAACATGGTTGCGATGATTATCGGTTCCCTGTTCTTTGCTGTCTCCGGCCCCTTAGCGGCCGGGGAGGACGCACAATTCAGTCAGGCGCGGGCCGAGCTGGTGGCCACGATCGCCGATCGAGTGCAGGAAACGCGCAGCTATCTTGGCAAGAGCAAACTCGATCCGCGTGTGATGGCGGCCATGGCGGCTGTGCCGCGGCACAAGTTCGTGCCAAAGAATCTGCAAAGCGCTGCCTACGAGAATCGCCCCCTGCCTATAGGTCATCAGCAGACCATTTCGCAGCCGTCCCTGGTGGCCATGATGACGGACCTGATGGAGCTGCCGGCAGACTGCCATGTTCTGGAGGTCGGCACCGGATCCGGCTACCAGGCTGCCGTGCTCGCAGAGTTTTGCGCCAGTGTGCATACCATCGAAATCGTTGCGCCCCTGGGTGAGCGCGCCGCCGAAGTGCTGGCCGAGCTGGGCTATGACAACGTGCAGGTGCGCATCGGAGATGGCTTTGCAGGCTGGCCGGAGCATGCGCCCTACGATGCGGTGATTGTGACCGCTGCCGCGACCGATCCGCCGGCGCCGCTGCTGGAGCAGTTGCGCCCCGGTGGCCGCATGGTCATTCCCCTTGGGGGTCGCTGGCGCACCCAGGAACTGGTTGTGATCGAGAAAGCTGCCGATGGCTCCCTGTCACGGCGTGAGGTTTTCCCGGTTCGCTTCGTCCCCTTCACGCGCGACGAAGACTAAGGGCGTGTGCCCGGTGCGCGGTAGTGGCGACGCGCGATCCCCAGCGCAAGCAGGACGATGGCCAGGGCCGCCAGTGCGGACAGGGGCCGTTCCTGCAGGGCCATGATAAGGACTGTGCCGCTGACACCGGCAAAGACCAGCGGTGTCGCCGGATAGCCCCAGGTTTTCCAGGGCCTGGGCAGTTCGGGTTCCCGGATCCGCAAGACAATCACGCCCATGGCGGTCAGGGCCGCCATCAGGGTCAGGGTAAAGCCGGCGAAGCTCAGGACAGCATCGAAGCTCGCCGTCGCGACCAGTAACAGGGCAATGACCTGCTGCAGCAGGATGGCCCGGGCGGGCGCACCTCGCCGAGTCAGTTTTGCCAGGCTTCGGAGCAGGGCGATATCTTCTCCGGCAACCTGCAGGACTCTGGGTCCCGCCATGACCATGGCGCTGATGGTGGAGATCAGCAGCAGGCAGAGCATGCCGCTCAGGATCGCGCCGCCCCGGACACCGAAAATCGCCTCGGCGGACAAGGCGCCTATTTCCACCGTACCGGCCAGTTGTGAAAGGGGTACCGTGTTGAGAAAAACCAGGTTCAGCAGCAGGTACGCGGCTGTTACCACGCAGGTGCCGTGCAGCAGGGCCCGCGGCAAAACCCGTTGGGGTTGTTCGATCTCATCCGTGACATAAACAGCCGCGTTCCATCCGGAGTAGGCATAGAACACAAATACCAGGGCCAGGGCCATACCGGACGTGGTGACTGTCGCTTCGACGGGGGGCGCCGTATCCGTTACGGGCATTACCCAGAGCCCCGCCGCGATGAAGACAACGATCAGCAGCAGTTTCATGGCCGTGGTGATGATCTGAAACTTCTGGCCGATGCGCACGTCCCTGACATGAAATAGCGTCACGCCGACCAGAGCGGTCACCGCGGTCCAGGTCGGAGACACGGGCAGGATCGCTGCCGCGTAGCGACCAAAGGCCATCGCGGCCAGCGCCACTGGTGCGGCGAAGCCGACCGTAACGGAGATCAGCCCGGCCGCCATGCCAAGTATCGGGTGATAGATGCGGCCCAGAAAATGATACTCACCGCCGGAGCGGGGCAGGGCCGCCGCGAGCTCGCCATAACAAAGCGCACCGCACAGCGCGATCAGGCCACCGATCAGCCAGATGACCAGCAAAAGGCCCGGCTCGGGGATCAGTTCCGCCTGCAGACCGAGGGTGGCAAAGACGCCGGTCCCCACCATGTTGGCAACAACAATGGCGGTAGCGGAAAAGTAGCCGACTACGCGTCGCGGCTGGTCTGTGCTGACTGGCGGCACTTGGTATTCCACCGGGGAAACACAAGCATTATCGCCCGAAGTGCTGGTCTTTGGCGGCGTGCGGGCGCCTTGATGTTGTCAGGAGCGCTACACAACAGCTTGCCCGGCTGTCTGATGGGCCACGCCGGCAGAGGCGCGAGCCGTTGTATGCCTGCCCGGACCGGCACTATCAGCCTGCATGACCTTGCCGTGCTGATCCTCGGCTAGCTCAGGATGACGGCCGCCGGATGCCATCCGGTCAATTGAGCAAATGCAAGGCAAAAAAATAGCGGCCCGTTAAGGCCGCTATTCTTGTTGCAATCAGGGTGCCCAACGGGCACCTGTCGCATGTATCAGGCTGCTTTCAGATTGCCAGCAGCTGATCTGCCGCGCTCTTCCACAACGTCAAACTCAACACGCTGACCTTCGGTCAGGGTGCCCAGTCCAGCCTGCTCGACTGCACTGATATGAACAAAGACGTCTTTTTCGCCGGACTCGGGCTGGATGAATCCAAACCCTTTTTTGGTATCAAAAAACTTGACGGTTCCTGTAGCCATGATAGGCCTCCACAATAGACAAGCCACGCACAAATCGGGCGCGGATTCGAACAATCTGGTCGTAGTGGGTGACTTGAACCTGTGGCCCTGAATCGGGCGGGTAGCTTAAAGGCAGGCCAAAACGGAGATCGCGGGCGGATATTGACTGCCAGAACTCCAAAAGGCAAGGTTTGGCTGGCCCTGGTGAGGCATGGATTCGGCCAGTTCAGAGGCGGACCCGGCAATTTTTCCGGCCTGGCCGCTTTTCGATAACCAGAATTCCTGCGCCTGCAAAGCAGGCCCCGCGGGGCGGGGCCTGCTGCAGAGGTTTTTTACGCGTCCTTAGCGAGCCGTATGGTCACGGCTTTCCATCTGATCTCTGGTGGGTGGCCAGGCCCTTTCGCGAGGCGGGCGGGGCGGGTCTGCCGCTTTGCTGCCAGCAGGTCGGCGCTGCTAGGGTCGGGGTCCAAGGCCGGCGGACAGGGGTTTCGCCGGTCGCCCGATTCCTCCGGGGTGTCGGGCCCACAACGGAGTGCCTCCATGCCCGCGAAAATCACCGTCGTCCGTTCTTGCCTGATTGCCTTGCTGTGCCTGATTTTTCTCTTGCCCGGGCCGGCTGTCGCGGACTTCAATCCGGAGCAGCCCACGGTGCTGATTACCGGGAGTAATCGCGGCATCGGCCTTGAGTTCGTGCGTCAGTACGCGGCTCTGGGCTGGAACATCATTGCCACCTGCCGTCGGCCTGCCGAAGCTGAAATCCTGAACGCACTTGCCGAGGAATATCCGCACATCAAGGTGGAGCAGCTCGATGTCCTGCGGCACGACATGATTGATTCGCTGGCTAAAAAATATAACAAGCAGCCCATCGATGTGCTGTTGAATAACGCAGGTTTTTTCGGTGACAGCTTGCAGTTACGCGGCTCATTTTTCGGCCGGCTGAACTACGACCTGTGGGACCTCTATGTGCAGACCAACGCTATTGGTCCGCTGAAAATGGCTGAGGCTTTCTTCGACAGCGTGGCCATGAGCGATCAGAAGAAAATAATGACCGTGTCCAGCCTGCAGGGCTCTATCGAAGACAGCTATGGCCCCGGCAGTTTCTTCTATCGCGGCAGCAAGGCGGCCCTGAACATGTTCATGCACACGCTGTCAGGGCAGAGCAAGGTGCAGAAGTCCGAGGTGATGATAGGACTGTTTTCGCCGGGTCTGATCATTGATGACCGGACCCGAAACCTGCCGCTGGATGGCAAGGTGGAGCGACCTGTCTCTGTCAGCGGTATGATCGAAGTCATCGGGAACTTCACCCCGGAAATGTCGGGGGGCTTCTACAAGTACAGCGGCAAGACCGTGCCCTGGTAGCTGGCTCGGCGGTGCCGCGGGAGGCGTTAGTGGATAGCTGCCTGACAGTCGGCAGCACTCGCCCGGGGACCTGCATTACCGCGGGCTTTCGTTGGCAGGGTTGTGCGGTGAGACAGTTTCGCTATGCGCCGCGTTTTGTCGACGGACAACCGGTAGCGAGACCCGGCGTTCGGCGCAAAATAACTTTCGAGTTAGACGACTAGCCGGGCCTTACTCAGGCGCCGCCAGCAAGTCGTTCATGCGACGGGTGAATTGGTCGCTCTTGAAGCTGGGGACGGTATAGATCCAGCGCCCCAGTCTTTTCGTGATATCGGCCGCTTCGTCCGCGATCCGTGCGACCTCGGCCGCGTCCACTGGCCCCGCTTCGGCTGCTTCGGTCTCCGCCGGTGCTGCCACTTCAGCGGGAGCCTGGGCTGTGGCTGCGAATGCCACCCGACGTTCGCCATCGGCCAGTTCCCAGGTCTGCACATCCACGCGCAGACCGTCGAAGGTTTCGAAGCTCGCCAGCACGGGTTGCACCTCACCAGGTTCGAAATCACCGGTCGGCTCCACGTCATCCAGTGTTAGCCCCGCGAGAGCTGCGCCAATAGAGTTGGCGGCGCCCTCGTAGCTCAGGCTGCGGCCTGCCGGGATATCTGCCACGGTGTAATTGACGGAGTCGCTGCGCGGTTTGGCAACGGCCAGAATCTCGCCATCGGGGTGTCGAATCTGTGCCGAGCGAATTCGGGTAGAGGGAATGTCCAGCAACGCCGAATCCAGCCAGTCGTTCGGGCCCTGGCCCGGATCCAGGCTGGCTTTGACCAGGTAGCTTTGCTCTTCACCGGTTTTGCGCACGTAGGCCAGTTTGCCTCCGCCTTCATCGGTGCGCCCGACGATTACCTGGGCGCTGACAGTCGGTGAGGTAATGGTGAATTCCGTCCCGGTCGCAAGGCTATCGTTAATGTCCCGCACGCCGAGTCTTTCGTAGAACTCCGGGTTCGACGTTTTTGACTCGAAAATCCGGGCTTCGGCCAGCCCGCGCAGATTCTGGCGCAGGCGGCTGAAATTCGCGGGGTAGTTACCCCGGTCACTGACGACCCAGCCGTCTGCCGTCTGCGCCAGGGTTACCATCACTGCATTACCGCTGCGCCGGAGCACGACCTCGGAGACATCGTTCAGGCTCTCCGACAGGCCGGGCAGCAGCAGGTCGCCCTCGTCCAGTTGTCTCTGCCCGCCGCGGTCTAACAGCAGGACTGCCAGTGCAACCAGCGCCAGCGCCCCAACAAGGATCAATAAATTGCGCTGATTCAAGCTTAAGCGCTCCTCAACTGGATCGGCGACGCAACAAAACCAGCGCCAGCCCAAAGCCGGCGAAAAGTACCGGAATGAAAAAGATATTGATGAGCTTCAGGCGCATGCCCAGATCTTCGATACTCTTATCCAGTTCGCGCTGGACCTGACGAAGGTCCTTGCGAATACGCAGGCGCTGTTCCTGGAATCTATCCAGCTCGGCTTCCTGCTCGGGACTCATTAGCACGGAGCCGCCATCGGCTCGCTGCGCCTGTAGTTCTGACAAGGCCGTTTCAAGCTCGTTGAGCTCCTGCTGCAGACGTTGTTCTGTCAGTCGGAATTTGTCCTCGGCATCGCGTCGCAAGTCCTGCACCCGGGTAAAGGGCCGGGTGTAGGCAGCGCGCCCCCGGATGCTGATCAGATCGTTGCTACCGGTCAGGTTATCCAGAGCGTTGACCAGGAAGTCACCATTGCCGGCAAATGCAGACGCCAGCTGTTGGCCCAGAAAATTCTGTACCTGCACCCAGAGGCGATCCGTCAGTATGTCTGTATCTGCCACCAGCACGACGTTGATGGGGCCGTCAGAGGCAGCGAGGTGAGCGCTGCTCTCCACCGTAGCGCCGCTGTTGGGCAGGGGCGGCGGGCCATCGGCAAAGGCGCTGGGTACCTCGCCCTGCAGGCGGGCGGCAAGCACATAGATTTCGCCCGTTGGGTTGAACATGTTGCGCAGGGTGTCCGGATCCTGAACGAAGGCGAGCTCTTCGGCGGCCAGAATGCCGGCCAGATCGCTGGACTGGATCAGTGGCGTTACCTGAGCGCTCGCTCCATCAGCCACGTCGATGTAGCCCGAGAAGCCAAGATTAAGATTCTTGGTGCCCGCGGTGATGACGTCATCCGGATCAATGCTGGCCTGGGTAATGCCCAGCAGAGGCAAAAAGCGCATCGGCCGGCCACCGAAGCCCGTGACAGACAGCGCATAGCGATCATCACCAATGACTTCGCCGGGCGGGATGGTGACTCCCCAGGGCGCCAGCAGACGGTTCAGGTCCGAGGCACCGCCGCCGGGCTGAGTCATGCCGGGTACAGCCGGTGGGGTTGAATCTGCCTGAGCATAGGGGTCGACAAACAATAAGGCCCGCCCGCCGCGCATGATGAACTGGTCAATGGCGTACAGGGTCCCTTCACCAAGATCCTTCGGATGCACCACCATCAGCACATCGACATCCTCGTCGATGCTATCGGTGCCGGCTGGTAAAGAGCGCAGTTCGAACAGCTGCTGCACCTGTTTTGTCGTTGCCCAGGGCTGGGACAGCTGTTGAGTCGCCGGATCAAAGCCGGCTGTCATCTGCAAGGGCGTCAGCAGGCCGATGACGGGTTTTTCGGTAACTGACAGAGTGTAAATCAGCTTTGCCAGTTCGTACTCCAGGAACGCTTCTTTGCTGGGGTCAAGAAAGCTGATGACTTCTTCATCGCCAATGCTGTTGGTCCCGGCGATCCCCATGAATACCGGATCACTGCCGGCGCGCAGGTCAACGCTTTGCAGTCCGAATTCGCTGGCCCGATCTTCATCCTCAGAGAAGGGCAGCGGATCGACAAAGCGGACATTCAGTCGGCCATCGGAGTTTTCCGCGAACTCTTCCAGCATTTCCCGCACCCGATCAGCGTAGGTACGCAGCTGCGGAATATCGGTGGTGCCGCGCTCGGAGAAAAAGAAATACAGATTGATGGTTTCCGGGATTCGCTCGAGCACGGCATAGGTGCCTTCGGACAGCGTGTACAGGCGATTTTCAGTGAGGTCCAGGCGAATGCCGCGCAGAGAGAAGTTGCTCAATACCACCGCCACCAGAAACAGGGCAGTCAGGGCAATCAGGCCCAGACGTCCGCGAGTGTCCATTGCGCTCATCTCAATCCGCCTTCTTCAGTTCAAGCGCGATGGTCGTTGCATAAAGCCAGGCCACGATCACCAGCAGGAAATACATCACATCGCGCAGGTCGATCACGCCCTTGCTCAGGGCGTTGAAGTGAGTGAGGAAGCTCAGGCCCGCCACTGTCTCGGTGACCACCTGGGGCGCACCTGCAAGGAAATCCAGCACCAGGGGAAAGCCGCTCAACAGAAAGATAAAGCAGATCACCACCGTAATGATGAAGGCGACCACCTGGTTGCGATTGGCCGCGGAGATGCAGGAGCCGATTGCCAGAAAGGCGCCGGCCATCAGCAGGCTGCCGAGATAGGCGGTGATGATCACGCCATTGTCCGGTTCGCCCAGGTAATTGACCGTGATCCACATGGGGAAGGTCAGGCCCAGGGCCACAGCAGTGAATAGCCAGGCCGCCAGGAACTTGCCGACGACCGCATCCCAGGCGGAGACGGGCAGGGTCATCAGTAGTTCGATGCTGCCGGACTTGCGCTCTTCGGCCCACAGTCTCATGGAGATGGCGGGCACCAGAAACAGATAAAGCCACGGATGGAAGCCGAAGAACGGTTGCAGGTCTGCCTGTCCCCGCTCGTAGAAGCCGCCGAGGTAGAACGTGAAGACGCCGCTCAGCGCCAGGAAGATCACGATGAAGACGAAGGCCACGGGGGTCGCAAAGTAGGCTTTCAGCTCCCGGGCAGCGATGACCCTGATGGCGCTCATGGGCGTGCCTCCGTGGTCGTGATGGTTCTGAAAACCTCGTCCAGGCGCCCCGATTCCAGCTGCAACTGCTCCAGTGGCCAGGCTTGGGCGCCGGCGAGATCGCCGATCGCCGTAAGAATCTGCGCATCGGCCTGGGGGAATGCCGTGACCACGCGACCGTCGCTGGCCGTCTCTACCTGAGCAACGCCGCTGACCTTGCCCAGGGCGGTAGCAATGGCTTCCATGTCGGCATCCCGACCCAGCTTCACGCTTACGGCATTGTGGTAGCGAGAGCGGTTGATCAGGGCCTCCGGGGTTTCGTCAGCCAGGATACGGCCGTTGGCGATGATGATGGCGCGGTTACAGACCGCGTCCACCTCTTCCAGGATATGGGTGGAAATCACGATGATCTTGTTAGCTGACATGTCGGCGATGAGTTGCCGGACTTCGTGTTTCTGATTCGGGTCCAGGCCATCGGTGGGCTCATCCAGGATCAGCACCGGCGGATCGTGAATAATGGCCTGCGCCAGCCCGACACGACGCTTGAAGCCCTTGGACAGGGTTTCGATTTTCTGCTTCACCACGTCCCGGATGTTCAGGCGGTCGATGACTTCCTCGACGCTGTTCCGGGCAGCGCTGCCGCGCAGGCCGCGGATGGCCGCAATAAAGTCGAGAAACTCACCCACAGCCATTTCACCGTAGGACGGTGCCCCTTCCGGCAGGTAGCCAAGCCGGGATTTGGCTTCCCGGGCCTGGGTGCTGATGGAATAGCCGCAGATCTCGGCGTGGCCTGCCGAGGGCGGGACAAAACCCGCGAACATGCGCATGGTGGTGGTTTTACCGGCCCCGTTGGGACCCAGGAATCCCAGGACCTCGCCCGGTTCAACTTTGAATGAGATGCCATCGACGGCTTTCAGAGCGCCGTAGTGCTTGGTCAGTCCCTCGGCCTTGATCATTCCTTTTCCTCACGCAGCGGTTCTGTCCGCACGATCCCCGCGCAGGTGCTGCGAGGCCGGTATTTTGCACAGCTGAGTGATCCGCGCAAGCGGGCAGGACAGCTTAGTCGCTGGCCTGCACCGGGCGGATGAACAACACATTGATAACCCCGAACAGCGCCACCGCGGCGATCACCCCAAAGGGCAAAAGATAGCTGCCCGTGGCAGTCCGCATCTGGCCGCTGAGAATGGTTCCGGCAAAGGCGCCCAGCGCATCGATCAGGGTGATGAAGCCGAGAATTTTGCCCAGGGAACGCTGACCGAAGCTCTCCACTGCCACCAGCTGGATCATGGTAAAGCTGCCACCAAAGCCCAGCCCGAAAATCGCCGCGAAGCTGGCAAGCCGCGGCAGACTGGAGGTCAGCGCAAGGCCATCCGCGCGGGGTTCGAACAGGATAAGGCAGCCACTGAACAGGATCAGGCTGGCTATCAGCATGACCCTTCTTTTCGGCAGGCGATCACTGATTGCGCCGAACAGGAACTTGCCAGCGAAACTGCACCAGAAGATCACCGAGTACAGCAAGGTGGCGCGCACCGGGGTGAGCCCGCCTTCCTGTTCAAAATATATGGTGACCTGGCTGTTCATGGCCTGAATGGAATACCACAGGGCTGCCGAGCCCAGGGCCAGGCACCAGAAGGTGCGTGAGCCCAGCGCCGTGCGCAGGCTGACACCGCTGGCTGCGGATTGCGCCGTGCGCGGGGGCGTGGCCGCGCCATCAGCGTGCAGCCCCATGTCGCCCGGGCGTTCACGCAGAATCGTAAAGCCGGGTAGCAGGGCGAACAGAATGAAGCCGACGGTCAGCGCGCCCACACCCCAGCGCCAGCCGAAGTCCGGGTTATTGACCAGGGGTGCGATCGCCACGGGCATTAGCGCACCAGCCGCACTCGAGCCGGCGGCCAGCATGCCGATCACGAAGCCCCGGCGGGCCACAAACCAGTTGGACAGCAGCACGACGTTGACCAACAGGCCTGACAGCGCCAGGCCCAGGGCCAGAAAGGCATGCAGTATGTACAGGTCAGTGAGGCTGCGTGCGAAGGGGTACAGGCAAAAGCACACGGCCATGACCACCAGCCCGGCCCGGATCACCCGCAGGACCCCGGCCCGGTCCACGATGACACCGATAAACGGTGCGATCAGGGCGGCCAGACCCAGGGAGGTCGCCGTCATGTAGCTCACTTGTGCCGGCGTCGCGTTGAAGGTCTCGATGAAACGCGGAAACAGATTCTGCGGCACGAACAGGGTCATGCCGTTGGTGAAGAAATAGATGGCCACGGACGCGGCGGCGACGTACCACCCGTAAAAAGTCTTCGAATCCCGGCGGCTATTCACTCTGTGGCTTAGTTGCCGGCGGCCTGGTCCGACACAGGCTGGCCATCGGTGTTCAGCTCCTGGATGGCGTCAAAGCCCAGTTCCTTGAGATCTGCCTCAAGGCGTTGCCGGTCGCCGACCACGACCCAGGTCAGTTCATCGCTCCGGATCACCTGGCGAGCGACGCGATCCACCTCCGTGAGGTCTAGCGACTGGACCCGGCCGGGATAACTCGACCAGTAATCATCCGGCAAGCCGTAGCGCACGATTTCACCGATAGAGCTCAGTACAGCCCCCGAAGTTTCCCAGCGCCCGGGCAAGGACAGGGTGGCGCTGTTCACCACTGTCTGTAGTTCTGCCTGGGTGGGCGGCTCGTCAGAGACGATGGCGGCGAACTCGCGCTGTATCTCAACGATCGACTCTCGGGTCTTGTCCGACTGCACGGGTGCATAAGCCAGCAAGGGCCGCTGGCCGCGCGCATCGAGGATGGTGCTGTAGGCCCCGTAGGACCAGCCTTTGTCCTCGCGCAGGTTCATGTTGATACGGGCCGTGGATTTGCCGCCGAGGATATTGTTGGCGGCGCGAATCTCAATCTCTTCAGGGTTGTCGCGGGGTGGGATCAACTGGCCCACGAAGATGACGGACTGATCCGCATCGGGTTTGTCGACGATATAAAGCGTCTTGCTGCGGCTGCCCTTGGCCCCGCCGAGTTTCTTGACCGGGGTATCACCCGGTTGCCAGCTACCGAAGAGTCGATCGAGTTTTTTCAGCAGCGCATCGGGATCCAGATTGCCGACCACTACCAGCGTTGCCTTGTTGGGTTTGAACCAGGTGGTGTGAAAATCCACCAGGTCATTGCGCTGCACAGCCAGCAAATCGGCTTCCGTGCCCGAGCCCGTCAGGGGCTGGGCATAGGGGTGGCCCTCGCCGTAGAGCAGTCTGGGCAGCACGCGCAGGGCCATGGAATTGGGCCGGTTCTTCTCCTGCTGAATTCTGGCGATCCCCAGTTTGCGCAGGCGATCCAGTTCTCCGTCCGGGAACACCGGGTTGAGCACCACATCGGCAAAAATATCCAGGGATGGGTCCAGGTTCTCGGCCAGGGCGGACAGGCGCACCGAGGAGGTGTCCAGCCCGGAGCCGGCGCTGAGACTGGCTCCCTGCATGGCGAGCGCTTCGCTGATTTCCAAAGAGGAGCGCTTCTTTGTGCCCTCATCCAGCATGGACATCGTCAGGCCCGCAATGCCCGGCCGGGCGAATTGATCCGCCGCGTAGCCGGCGTCGATTTGCAGGGACATCTCAACCAGGGGCTGATCCGGTCGCTGGGAGATGATGACCTCAAGACCATTGTCCAGGCGCTGGCGGCTGAAGGCCGGGAAGTCGATGGCGGGAAAAGCCGCTGGCGCTGGCGGTCCGGCTGACCGGTCAAAGCCCGCTGTATCTGCCTGCAAGGCCGGCTCGGGTTTGACGGACAGCACAAAGGCGCCCTCACTGAGCCATTGCGCGACGACTTGCTGCAGATCCTCGCGGGTGGCGCTGGCGACATCGTCCAGTTCGCGTTGCCAGGCGTCGGGGTCACGAGCGTAGACGGCACTCTGCGCCAGGACTTCTGACTTGCCGCCAAAGCCGCCGATTCTTTCAATGCCGCGCAGGAAATTGGCGCGATGCTGAGCCTGGGCGCGCTCCAGTTCTCGCTCGGTGGGCCCGTCCTTGATGAAGCGGGCCAGTTCTTCGCGAGCGGCCGCTTCCACGGCGTCCAGTTCCGTGCCTGGCTGGGCCGAAGCCACCAGGTAGGTGATACCGGAGATCTCCAGGTTCAGGGGTGCCAGGGCCGAGTCTGTGGCGATCTGGTCGGTGTAGACGAGCCTTTCGTACAAGCGGGAGTTCTTCCCGCCGCCGATGATGTCAGCGGCCAGGGCTAGCAGGTGCGCATCCCTCGAGCCCCAGGCCGGGCCCGTCCAGGCCATGTAGACGCGCGGCTGCGGCACCCGGTCTACCATTTCCAGGCGGCGCTCACCCGTGTGGCGTGGGATCCATTCCCGCGCCCGGGTCAGGGCAGGGCCTGGCGGAATATCGCCGAAGAATTTCTCGACCCGGGCCAGGGCATCGTCGGTATCCACGTCGCCGGCAATGACCAGGACAGCATTGTTCGGTCCGTACCAGGTGGCGAACCAGTCCCGCACATCTTCCAGGGATGCGGCCTCCAGGTCGGCCATGGAGCCGATAGTTTCCCAGGAATACGGATGCCCGCCCGTGAACACGCGCGGCAGCAGCGTTTCAAAAACTTTCCCGTAAGGCTGGTTCTCGCCCTGCCGTTTTTCGTTCTGGACCACGCCGCGTTGCTCGTCCAGCTTTTCCTGGGTGATGGATCCGGCGAAGTGCCCCATGCGATCCGACTCCAGGAATAACACGGTATCCAGGGCGTTCTTGGGCACCGTCTGAAAATAGTTAGTCCGGTCAAACCAGGTCGTTGCATTCAGGTCCGTGGCGCCGATTTCCTGCAGATAGGACAGATACTCATCGTCGAAATTCTCACTGCCCTGGAACATCAGGTGCTCAAACAAGTGCGCAAATCCTGTGCGACCCGCCGGCTCGTTTTTGGACCCGACGTGGTACCAGATATTGACCGCCACCACCGGTGCCTTGCGGTCCTCGTGCACGATCACCGTGAGGCCGTTGTCCAGGACCCGGACGGTACGGGGAATTTCGACCTCGGCCTGGGCCGGGGTGAGCTGAACTGCCAGCAGCAGGCTGACAAGGGCGGATCGCTTGAGGATGGAGCTGAGTGACATTAATGGCCTCGTAGGGGCAGGGTCGGGAAGGCGGTTGAGTATACTGGTGACCTAACGGCTATTCGTTGCCTTTGTTCTGGTTGGATCCCACCTGTGGCTAAAGATTCTCTGCTGATTACCAATGCCCGTCTCGTTAACGAAGGGCGGATTACCGAAGCCGACCTGCGGGTGCAGGACGGGCGGATCGGCGCCATCTCGCCCTCACTGGCTGCGCAGGCCGGTGAGCAGGTGATGGACGCAGCGGGTCGTTACCTGGTGCCGGGCTTCATTGATGATCAGGTGCACTTTCGCGAGCCGGGCCTGACCCACAAGGGCGACATGGCGACGGAGTCGGCCGCGGCCGTAGCCGGCGGCATCACCAGTTTCATGGAAATGCCCAATGTAAAACCGGCGACCACCAACCGGGAGGCAGTGGCGGATAAATACGCGCGCGCCGCCGGTCGGGCGCGGGCAAATTTCGCCTTCTACCTGGGGGCGACCAATGACAACCTGGATGAGCTGCGGGCGATCACGCCTGCGCAAGCCTGCGGTATCAAGGTGTTCATGGGTGCCTCCACAGGCAACATGCTGGTCGACGATCCGGCTACCCTGGAGCAGTTATTTGCCGATGCACCGCTGCTGATCGTCACCCATTGCGAAGATTCACCCATGATTGAGGCCAATGCAGCGGCCGCACGTGAGCGCTACGGCGAAGACGTGCCAATGGCCGAGCATCCGGCCATTCGCTCAGCAGAGGCCTGTTACAAGTCATCGTCTTTCGCCGTCGACATGGCCACGCGCCACGACGCCCGGCTGCATGTGCTGCACCTCACCACAGCCCGGGAAATGGAGCTGTTCAGCACCGGGGCCGTAGCTGACAAGCGGATCACCGCGGAAGTCTGTGCCCACCATCTGTACTTTTCGGCTGATGATTACGCGCGGCTGGGTGCGCGAATCAAGTGCAACCCGGCGATTAAGACTGCGGCAGACCGCGGCGCTTTGCTGGCCGCCTTGCAAGAGGATCGAATCGATGTGGTGGCCACGGATCATGCGCCGCACACCTCAGAGGAGAAGGCAGCCAGCTATTTCAAGGCGCCCGCAGGCTTGCCCCTCGTGCAGGACGCGTTACTTAGCGTCCTTGAGCACTATCACGAAGGCGTGCTGCCTCTGGAGCTGGTGGTGCGCAAAACCAGTCATGCCGTGGCGGATCTGTTCGGTATTCCCGATCGCGGCTATTTGCGCGAAGGCTACTGGGCCGACCTGGTCCTGGTGGATCTGGAGTCGCCAACGCGGGCCAGTGATGCCACCGCGTTGTACAAGTGTGGCTGGACGCCTTTCGACGGCGTCAGTTTCCGGTCCAGCATCGCGGCGACCCTGGTCAATGGCCAGGTGGTCTGGCGCGATGGTGAGCTGACGGGTGTCATCGCCGGCCAGAAGCTTGACTGCCACGCCGCTCGCTAGATAAGCCCTTTGCGGGCGAGTCGCTCGATATCCGAGAGCTGGCCGGCCACGAAATCAGCCCGCTCTGGCACCCGGACCCCGTTTTCTCCCAGCAAGCCGTTAGGGGCGCGAAACTCAGCCTGCGCATAACTGGCGGCATAAGCCTGGAAGGGTTGCCGGGACAGCATATTGGTCAGGCCTGTCTGCCGTCGCGTGGACCGCAGGGCGGCAAGATCGATGGTCGCATTGGCCACCATGGATTCCCCGCCCGGCATAGCCTCAGCCATCACGTGCCCGTGGTAATCCACCACCTTGCTCATGCCCGTGGTGGATTCCGCCGGCACCGGGATGTCCGTCAGGGCCGCAGAATTTGCCGAGACGACATACGCCAGGTTTTCCAGGGCCCGCGCCCGGCGCGCAGTTTCCTTGATGGAGTCCTGGGCCATGCCGGCCTCGCTGGTGGAGTGAATGAAGATCTCCGCGCCGCGCATAGCATGGCAGCGGGCGATTTCCGGGTAGAGGATCTCCTCGGAGGCGATGGCCGCAATCCGGCCAATGGGCGTATCAGCCACGGGGAAGACGCCCTCCAGGCCGTGGATTTCCAGGTAGCGGTCCCAGACGTCGTAAGGCGTCGGGCCGCTCAGGGAGATCATGCGTCGATACCTCAGCACCACATCCCCTGAGGGGGCAAGCAGGAAACAGCACTGGAAATAGAGCTCCGGGAAGTGGGGGTCTACTTCGTAGGCGTTTCCGGCCAGGTACAGACCGAAGTCCGCCGCAATGGCACCCAGGGCCTCATATTCGGGGCCGGCGATTTCCAGGGCAGCCTTGTCCCGCCAGGCAGCCACGGAGTCTCCCATGGGGAAGCCCGTCAGAAAGTACTCCGGCAGGACCACCAGCCGGGCTTCCTCGCCGCTGTACTGACGGATAAAGGCTTTGCTGCCAGCGACTTTCTGGCGCACCCGGGCGATGTTGTCCGTCATCCGGGCCCGCGCGGACTCCCGGTCGGGACAGGCATTGACGCAATGGGTCGTCAGCTGCAGGGCCAGGGCGGCGTATCTTTCGGGGGCGGGCTGGGGGCTCATGGGTGCGTCCGTGGCTAGATCCAGCGGTGATTCTTTCATCCTGCAACGGTCCGCTGTCAACCCGACGCACACGGGCTGGCCAAATGTATAATCAATCGCTTAGGCTCGACCCGTGGTTGCCTGCAGCCACCGGACGCGTATAAACACCACAAAGCCAATAAATTCCCGCTGATGAAACCCACGGATACTTCCAACCCGGACTACTTTCATAAAGTCGTCGATTGCCAGTGGGCCTGTCCGGCCCACACGGACGTGCCCGGTTATATCCGGCTCATTGCTCAGGGCCGCTTCACCGACGCTTATATGCTTAACCGCAAGTCGAACGTGTTTCCGTCCATCCTGGGTCGGGTTTGCGATCGACCCTGCGAACCGGCTTGTCGTCGCGGACGGGTAGAGGACAAGCCCGTTGCCATTTGTCGTCTGAAGCGTGTCGCTGCAGACAATCGGGGCGATGTATCAGAGCTGCTGCCCACGGCGCCCAAGGTGAAAAACGGCAAGCGGGTCGCTTGCATCGGTGCCGGATGCGCGTCCCTGGCAGTGGCTAACGACCTGATCCCCCTGGGTTACGAAGTTGTCATGTACGAGGCCCTGGACAAGCCCGGTGGTCTGATGCGGACCAATATTCCGTCTTTCCGGCTTCCCGTGGACGTGCTCGACGAAGAAATCAGAATGATTGTCGACATGGGCGTCGATCTGCGGCTGAGTTCCCCCATCGAGAGCATGACCCAGCTGTTGTCTGAAGGTTATGACGCAGTTTTTGTGGGTAGCGGTGCCCCCAAAGGCAAGAATCTGGAAATTCCCGGCCGCTATGACGATCCGGACCATGTGCATATCGGCATTAACTGGCTTGAATCCGTGGCTTTCGAGCATATCGACAGTATCGGCGAGAAGGTTCTGATCATCGGCGTGGGTAATACGGCTATGGACTGCTGCCGAACCTCGCTGCGTCTGGGCGCGAAAGACGTGAAGGTCATGGCGCGCAAGCCACGGGATTTCTTCAAGGCTTCGGACTGGGAACTGGAAGACGCTGAGGAAGAAAACGTCGAAATCGTCATCAATCGCTCGCCCAAGGCTTTCGTGATGGAAGACGGCAAGCTGGCCGGAATGCTCTTCGATGTCATGGAGTACGACCTGGACGAGCGTGGCCGGATTACTGACACGCGGACCACCGGCGAGGAGTTCTTCCCCGCAACGGATGTTGTTCTGGCCATTGGCCAGGAGAACGCCTTCCCCTGGGTTGAACGGGATATTGGTATTGAGTTTGATCAGTGGGATGTTCCGGTCGTCGATCGCAAGACGCACGAGGGCACCCGCAAGGGTGTATTTTTCGGCGGCGACGCGGCCTTTGGTCCGGAGAACATTATCTGGGCGGTTGAACATGCCCATCAGGCTGCGATTTCCATTCACAAGCATTGTCAGGGTGAAGACGTTGCCGACCGCTTGCCGGATGGCCAGAACCTGGCCAGCGCGAAAATGGGCATCCACGAATGGAGTTACAGCAACGACTACGACACCAGCGAACGGAAGATTGTGCCCCATGTTGATCTGGCCACCCGCTTCCGCGAATTAAACATCGAGGTAGAGCTCGGCTTCAGTGCAGAGCAGGCCGCGGAGGAAGTTGAGCGCTGTCTGAACTGCGATATCCAGACTGTCTTCGCCACTAATCTTTGTATTGAATGTGATGCCTGCGTCGATATCTGCCCGGTTAATTGCCTGACAATCACCGCCGATGGGTCGGAAGAAGACTTACGCACACGCCTGAGTGCGCCCGCCGAAAACATTGAGCAGGATCTCTACGTGTCTCCCGGCTTGCCCCAGACGGGTCGGGTAATGGTCAAGGATGAGGATCTTTGCGTTCATTGCGGGTTATGCGCGGAGCGCTGTCCTACTGCCGCCTGGGACATGCAGGAGTTCAGCTTGCTTCACCCCCACGTGGGCCATGAAGCTGAACCAGATACGGCGCAGGTAGTTCGCAAGTGGGGCACCTGAGAAGAATTGAGAATAACGAGCCATAAGGCCACCGCCCCTTCATTAATTAATTTTCTATTTTTACTTTAAGAGTAAGGCCTGGGATGAGTACCCGACCCGGAAACAATGACTTTACGGTCAAGATCGCGAATGTAAACGGCACTGGTTCTGCCAGCGCTAATGCATTGTTGATGAAGACTTTCTTCCGCATGGGGATTCCCGTGGTCGGCAAGAATTATTTCCCCTCGAATATCCAGGGCTTGCCAACCTGGTATGAGATTCGCGTCAGCGGAGAGGGCTATCTGGCTCGTTCCGGCCGCGTCGATGTCATGGTGGCCATGAATGCGGAAACCTATCAAAAGGATCTGGAGGAGGTCGCCCCTGGCGGATATCTGATCTATGACTCTACCTGGCCAAGGGCAAAGACCTTGCATCGCGATGACATCAGCGTCATCGGGATTCCGCTGGCCAAAATGTGCAACGAGCACTTCGATACTGCCCGCTCCCGGGTATTGATGAAGAACGTGGCCTACGTGGGCGCGATAGCAGGTCTTCTGGATCTTGATCTTGATGTGATTCGCGATTCATTACGCCAGACTTTTGCGGCCAAGGCGCATCTTGCTGATGCCAATCAGCAGGCTATTGAGCTTGGCTATAACTACGTCAGGGAAAACTATCAGTGCCCGCTGCCGTTCCAGGCTATAGCCGATAATAAAACTTCAGATCACGTGATGATTGACGGTAATACCGCCACAGCTCTGGGTTGCCTGTATGCCGGCGCAACCGTGGGTGCCTGGTACCCGATCACCCCATCCACCTCCGTCATGGATGCTTTCAAGGGCTTTTGCGAAAAGTATCGGGTTGATCCGGATACGGGTGAGAATAATTACGCAATTATCCAGGCTGAAGACGAGCTGGCTGCTGCCGGCATGGTGCTGGGCGCGGGTTGGAGCGGAGCCCGGGCCTTTACGCCGACCAGCGGGCCGGGCATTTCGCTGATGAATGAATTCCTGGGCTATGGCTACTTCACCGAGATTCCGGCTGTCTTTATCGACGTGCAACGCTGCGGTCCGTCCACAGGTATGCCAACCCGGACCCAGCAGGCTGACGTCATGTCGTGTGCTTATGCATCACACGGTGATACCCGGCATGTATTGCTGTTCCCGGCCAACCCCGAAGAATGCTTTTATATGGCCGTGCAGGCCTTCGACCTGGCTGAGCAGTTGCAGACACCGGTCATCATGCTCACGGATCTCGACATCGGGATGAATGACTGGATGGCGGCGGACTTCAAGTGGGACGATGCCTACAAGCCCAGTCGGGGCAAGGTGCTTGGTGAGAAGGAGCTGCAGGAAATCGAACAGTTTCATCGCTATCTGGATTCAGACGGCGATGCCATCCCGTACCGGACACTGCCTGGCGTGCATCCCAAGGGTGCGTATTTCACGCGTGGCTCCGGGCACAATATGTATGGTGCCTATACTGAAGATGCCGGCGAGTATCAGGAGATTGTTGATCGCCTTCGGCGCAAGTGGGAGACCGCCAAGTGCTACGTGCCCCAGGTTGAGCAAGAATATTCCGAGCAATACCGCACCGGGATCATTGCTTACGGCAGTTCCGATGGGGCTGTGCGTGAAGCGCGTGATCAACTGCATAAAGCCGGGGTGGGGACCAACTATCTGCGGGTAAAAGCATTCCCCTTCACAGATGACGTACAGGAATTTCTTGATGCGCATGACCGGATTTATGTCGTTGAGCAAAATCGTGATGCCCAGCTGCACAACTTGCTGTTGCTGGAAACCCGAGTGTCACAGGAAAAACTGATTCCGATCCTGCATTACAACGGCTTGCCCATTAATGCGGCTGTCATCACCGATCGAATTAGTCAGGAAGTCGACAAAGTGGTGGCTGCATGAGTTACATATCAAAGCCTCGAATTATTCATAAAGGCCTTGCTCAGAATCAGCTGGGGCTTACTGTGCGAGATTACGAGGGTGGCATGTCGACGCTTTGCGCCGGCTGTGGCCATGATTCGGTCACCGGCGCGCTGGTGCAGGCGGCCTTCGAGCTTGATATTCCGCCGCACCGTATGGCCAAGCTCAGCGGCATCGGTTGCTCGTCCAAGACGCCTGCCTACTTTCTTCGCCAGTCCCACGGTTTTAACTCTGTGCATGGGCGGATGCCATCTGTTGCCACAGGGGCCAATGCTGCTAACGGCAGCTTGTCTTATGTGGGTGTATCAGGGGATGGCGATACTTTATCGATTGGCATGGGGCAGTTTACCCACGCCGTTCGTCGCAACCTCAATATGCTGTACATCATTGAAAATAATGGTGTTTATGGCCTGACCAAGGGCCAGTTTTCGGCTTCTGCTGATCTGGGCAGCAAGGCTAAGAAGGGTGATGCGAATCAGCAGCCCCCGATCGATCCATGCCAGGTAGTTCTGGCGCTGGGTGGCAGTTTCGCCGCACGTAGTTTCTCCGGGGATAAACAGCAGCTTGTGCCGCTGATTAAGGCCGGGCTTGCCCACCGCGGTTTCGCTGTCATTGATGTGATATCGCCTTGTGTCACCTTTAATGACCATGAAGGGTCAACCAAAAGCTACAAGTTCACCCGCGATCACTACCACCCGGCGATCCATGCGGACTATGTGCCGCCGAGCCAGGAGATTCTGGCTGAGTACGATGAAGGCTCGGCCATGCCCGTCGAGTTGCACGATGGCAGCAAGATCGTACTGCGGAAAATTGATGAATATTATGATCCGACGGATCGTTCTGCCGCGTTGACCCAGATTCAACAGGCCCAGACTGACGGTGAAATCATTACCGGCTTGCTTTATATCGACGAGAGCAAGCCGGAGATGCAGGAAATTAACCGGATGCCGTCAGTGCCCCTGGCAACCATGAGCTATGAAAAGTTGTGTCCGGGTAACGACAAGCTGCAGGCCTTGCAGGACCGCTTCCGCTAGTCCGTTCACAGGGATTTCCCCCGCTGCAGCTACAACTCTGCGCAGGGCGCGAGCATGATTGCCGCTTCCCGCGCTTCCAGGTTCAGGGTACCGGTCTTTCTGCCGTCCACTCGCCGCTGCCCGCTTGGCACGGATAATCTGACGATGGGGGACTCGGGTCCGTTGACCAGGACCTGACCGCAACGAAATCTTCGCCGCAGCAGGCCCCGCCATTCTTCCCGCGGTCCCAGGGCCGGGCCAAGGTCCAGCCCATAGCCGCGCCAGAATGATCCGGGGGCCGACCAATCCAGCTTGCTGGTGTTCATCAGGTCATTGCCGTTGTTGATTAAAAACCAGCTCGCCAGCCCAAACTCGCGATCCGAATCCTGCTTTCCGTAGTCCATCATGATGACTTGTCGTTGCCGGCTATGCACAAGGTCAACGAAGTTCAGGAATCTCCGGAAGCTGTATTTGCCGGTGCCACCCGTCAGGCCCTTGTCCGTCGCTCCACGCTCCAGGTTGATGTAGTCCGCCGCGTCGATTTGCCTGAGTATGCTCGGATTATCGAAATCACCGGCATACCATATGGAGTTATGCGCTAACTCCGCGTCGGGAAATGCAGCCCTGATTGCTTCGACGAACTCAGCGAAATATCGCTGCCAGTCTTCCAGCCGCATGCTTTTGCCGGTGCGAGGGTCTATGGGTTTGACATGCTTGCCGTCGCCATTGCCCACTCGCCAGGCCAGGTTCACATCATCTACCCAGATCCCCCGGTATCCCTTATCCAGCAGCTCGCGCGCCTGACCGATCCACCAGGCACGGAAGGCCTCGTTGCCGGGGTCGCCGGCAAACTGGGGGCAGGTGCCTCTTTTGCAGCCCCAGGGAATGTAGAGTTTTTCGCCGTCCTTATCTTTCAGGATCCACTCGGGATGTTCTTTGTAGATGTCCCAGCTCGGCTTGATCGCGTAAATATCCTTGTATGCCCAGGCGTTCGGAAACCATTGCAATCGCTTGTCAAAATACGGGCTATAAGTCTGCATGCGTACGTAGTTCTCTCGCATCCAGGCCTGGGTTTCCCTGTCGGGATTCTTGGAATAAACGTCAAAGGGCGAGTCGGCCTTGTTATAGAAGCGGACTTTGCCCTCATTGGGTGTGGCTGGCTTTTCCTCGGCACTGGCGATTATTGCCACACACAGCAGAATAAGGCCGATATAGCGCCATGCGCTAAGCAGCCATGCCGGACCCGTACGGGCCTCGGCCGAGATCTGCCGCCCTGGTTTGAATTTCGATTCGCTCACTCGTGTAATTCCATTGCCGCGCCTGTGCGGAGACTACTGTCATCATTGATGATGCACCGGCCAGACGCCCTGGCGCTATATGCGGATGCTGATGCGAGAAACTTCGGGCGAGTTGTCACCTGTCGCCAGAAAACTCGCCACTGAGCAGTGACTTCCTTGTCTCACTGCTTTCTTCCGGATTTTTTCCGGCCATTGCCGTTCGAATGGCAGCCAGGTCCCACGGCGTAGTGACCTTAATATTCCCGCTCTCTGCTTTCACGGTGCTGATGTTCAGGCCAATGGCAAAGGCCACATCAATGGTCGAGTCGCCCACCAGTTCCTCTGACTCCATGTGATCAACAATGCGTTTGAGTGCTTCGGCCCGGTAGACCGTGGGATCACAGGTCACCCCAAGGCTGTTGCGATCCGGAACGCTGACCACGCCGTCGGCGCCCAGCTGGATCTGGGTTCTCAGCTGAGGCGTGAAAGCCTGGACCAGGTCGGCGTCCCTCACTCCGTCAATGCACTGTTGAATCGTCCTGACAGACACATTAGGTGACGCAGCGTTATGGAGGATCATGGTGTCTGTCGGGCTAATCGGCCAGTGATCACAAGCGAAATGATAGGCGGCCTTAATCGACTCCTGCCGGGTAGCGCCCCCTGGCGCGATTTCGACTTTCCCTGCCATGCCATAGCGAGAAAGTTGGGCTTCGGCCCCGCTCATATTGGCCGGATCCAGCGCCAGTACAACTTCTGCGGCCACCGCTGCATCCAGATACTGGCGCACCGCGTAGATAAACATGGGCACGCCGTTAATCAGCTCAAATTGTTTGCGCACGGGCCCGGCCGAGAAGCGTTCCCCCCGGCCAGCCGCCAGTATCAGGGCAACAATCACCCGCCGGCTGCCCGTTGCGCCGGAATCCGGGACTGGAACCACTCCAGGGTTTCAGGCAACCCGGTTTGCAGGTCAATCATGGGCTGGTAACCGAACAGTTCAAAGGCTGTAGCCATGTCACCGCAGCTTCGCGTCAGAGTCCCCGCGCCCGGTTTGCGGAAGCTGGTCTGGATCCGTTCCTCACTCAGATCTTGAGTGATTCTGACGAGGTCATCCAGACGTGTGGCCTGACCGCTGCCTGAGTTCAGGACAGAAAATGGCGGTAGTGGCGCAGTTGCGGCAACCGCGCAAAGTCGAGCGACATCACTTATATGCACAAAATCCCGAAGGAAATCACCTGCACCTGGTAGCTGGGTCGGTGTGCCGTTCAGCAGGCTCTCTATTAACATCCCAATGTAGCCAGTGTGCAGGTCCTGCCCAGGCCCGTAGACCGAAAAGGGGCGGATCGACAAGCATTCCAGCCCGTGCTTGCGGGAAAAATTCTCCAGGTAATACTCGCCGGCAAGTTTGGTTAAGGCGTATTGTTCTCTTGGACGGGGTAGATCGCTTTCCCTGGATGGCCGATAAGATGCATCTCCGTAGATTTTTCCCGTAGAAAGATAAATGAAACGTTGCGCCCCCTCCGAGACCGCCGCGGTCAGCATATTGGCTGTCCCATCGATGTTCAGTCCGACCATGTCTGTCGGGTCAGCGCTGATTGTTGCGGCATTATGAATGGCAGCACTATGAATGACGACATCGGCGCCCCGACAAATATGAGCACAGTCGTCTGGTATGAGGACATTACGAATATGCCGCGCATCTGCTCCGGCAATATCCGTGGCTTTTACACTATGGCCTTCGTTGCGCAACGCCTTTGCGACTGCAGCGCCAATAAACCCATAGCCTCCGGTAATAGCTATTCTCATTTTAAAATTTCTCCGCCGATGGGCTCTTTCTGGCCCCTAACCTAAAGCTTCTCTTTTTGCGCGAAGCGTTGATGTATTACTGAATAAGTTCTTTGGCAGGACTCAGCATCCCGATATTGATGAAATCTGTCCAGAGCCCGATCATACTCTAGCTTCCACGCGGCATTGCCTTTCGCGATGGCCGTCTGCAGTGCCGTCTTCAGCTCCGCAATATTTCGTGTACGCGGCCCGGGGCGAATTTCATCAAAATCGTAGTAAAAGCTCCGTGAGTGTTGCTGAAATTCATCCATGTCCGGGGTAAATAGAATTACCGGGCTGCCAGTGAGGATGAAATCGAAAGGCGCGCTCGAATAATCGCTGATCAAGCCATCTACTAGTGTGTAGAGCGATTGAGCATCTACTCTTGGGTCAACGTAATGAAAATTGTCTGAATGACCTGCCCGACGGTATTTATTTCTCTCCCCGTCGACAAAGTGCAGTTTGATCAGCAATAGCAGATCCAGGTCTTCGGCAATGCTTTCCATCTCTGCCAGCGGCAGCTGCGTTCCACTGGCGTCATCTCTGAAGGTTGGCATGTAAAGCCACACAGGCTTTCCGGCATCTCTGCCCTGCCTTATCGTTGCCTCCAGATCACTGGCGATCTTTTCATTTCGTCGAGAGACCAGCCGATCATTTCTGGGAAAGCCCGTAATGACTATCCGATCATCGCTGATACCGAAATTGTCCTTGCCTTGTATCGCATGATCGGCGGAGGTCGCTATGCACAGGGTTGGCTTGACGCTATGCCAGGGGATCAGCAGCCACCAGAAAAATTGCTGGAGCGGATTGCCTTTGAAAAGCTTATACAGCCGGTGGTTCGGGTTATCGATTGTGCGCTCAATCTTTTTGATGCCGATACCGTGGCGGAGCAGTACCTTATTGGCCCCACGCGACAGCCAGTGATTGATGTCCTTGGTAAGGCCGTCATAAATCAGTACGCCAGAGCGTGAGACCGCTCGCAATCCCGCCAGGGACCATGCGAGGTAGGCCTCGTGGCCACCGGCTCGCAGCTGATCAACAATGCTGGGATCGTGGGTAATCCAGATCGGAGTGATATCAGATTGCGGCAGGGAGGCCGTATATTCGAACAATGCGGCCGAATTATCGGCAAATCGCTGTCCGCTCCAGCTGCCGAATACCCAGATCTTCGGGTCGCGCCGGAACAGACCGGATATCCCATAGAGAAGAAATAGAAATGGCCGGGCAATCAGGCCAAGAATTTTCCTGGCATTAGGCATGGGCAGAGGCTCGCTGAGTAAAGGTCACGCCTGGCCACGGTGTGCGAAATCGATACAGCGATGTGCGCGCACAGATGAAGAGATCCCGGCCATCGTCGCCTCCGAACTCAAGATTGGCCGGCCGCTCGGGGAGGGGAAGCTGTCCCAGGTGACTGCCATCAGCGCGAAAAATCTCAACGCCATTCAGACCGGCAATCCAGATGTTTCCCTGGATATCCAGCCGAATACCATCGGGCCTTGGCGTCTCGCAAAATGTTACGGCTTGATTCTGTTTGCTGTCGCCAGTGAGCTGCAGGACACCGATTTGTCCTGCCTCCGTATCAGCAACAAAAAGCTTCTTCTCATCGGCTGAAAGTGCGAGTCCATTGGGTTTGATGAACTCGCTGGAGACCAGTTTCAGCTGTCCATCAGGGCTTAGCTGGAAAACTCCCTGGAAGGGCAGTTCCCGTTCCTCATCTTTGACGCCATAAGGCGGGTCTGTGAACCAGACACTGCCATCCGAGCTGACGACAAGATCATTTGGGCTATTAAGACGTTTACCCTGGTAATGACTTATAAGGGTTCCTGGGCGTCCATCCGAGTCTACCCTTGCTACGCGACGACCTCCGTGTTCACAGCAAACGAGCCCTATGCCCAGGTCGAAAAAATTGCCGTTGGCTTGCCCGTTATCGCCTCGGAAGACAGTACAGTCTCCATCGGCGAAACAATAGGTTTTGCTGACGGGAATGTCATTGAATAGCAACGTGCCACACTTGTCGTTGCTTTCAAGCTGTTTTGATGCCTGCGGTATCCAGACAGGGCCCTCAACAAACTCAAAGCCCGTTGCCAGGCGTTCCAGAGCCTGTGAGCTTCTCCATGAGCGCCATTCGAATGAGTCGGCGGGGCTTATACAGGGCTCACTGGCGCCTTCAGGCAATTTCTCGGCCTTTTCACATAACATTATGTTTTAATTATCGTTATTTATATGAATGGTGTTATCTTATAGAATCTAAAGACAAAACCCCAGCCCCTCGCTAGAGTATTTTCGCAGGGGGCGTAGCCCAAAAAAATTAACTAGAAATGGCTATAAAAACTGAAGCAGTTAAAAGCGCTACCCCAGGTATTCACGCCAGTGACGCTGCCCTGTCCACACGTCTTGTTGCTTCCGTGTGTGCGTTCATGGATGCCATACAGATTATTGGCTCCGGGCTGCTGATTTTCCTCTTTTATGTCGCGCCAGATGACCCGGGGAAATCTTCAATCTACCTGGTCACTATCGGATTGGTCGCTTTGCTTAGCTTGCAGGCGTTTCAGTTAGGTGGTCTCTACCGTTTTACCAGTATTACTGCACCGATCAATCATGTTTTTCGCCTTGGGATTACCGTGGCCGTGATTCTCATGGTGATGCTGGTTGTAGGCTTTGCGTTGAAAATCTCCGACCAGTTTTCCCGAATCTGGCTGTTTAGCTGGTTCCTGAGCATGCTGATTTTGCTGATCGGCGAGAGGTTTGCCCTTGCTGCCATGGTTCGGCGCTTTGCCGAGACGGGTCGCATGGGCCGAAATATTCTTATTTACGGGGCCGGCGACCATGCGGAACAGTTAATAAAGCACCTGGATGACCTGAACGAGCCCTGGAACAACATTGTGGGTGTTTTCGATGATCGCAATCTCCAACGCGTGGGCCATGACATACGTGGTTATCCCATGCTGGGAGGGCTGGAGGAATTACTGCATTGGGCGCGTAAACATCGGGCCGACGATATCCTTGTTGCCATACCCTGGGGAGCTCAGGACCGGATTCTTGAGCTGCTTAGCCAGGTTTCCTCGCTCCCTGCGAATGTTCGACTGAGTCCGGAGTTTGTAGGCACCAAGCTGCTGCATCGCCAGATCAGTCATCATTACGACGTGCCAATGCTCACCGTTCTCGATAAGCCTTTGGACGGGCTTGCAGTGCTAAGCAAGCTGATTGTCGATTATGGCTTTGGTGCTGTGGGCTTCCTGCTTGCGCTTCCGACGATGGCTTTAATAGCCATCGCTATCAAACTGGAGAGTCCCGGGCCCGTTCTTTTCAGGCAAAAGCGCTATGGTTTCAACAATCAGCTCATTGATGTACTGAAGTTTCGCACCATGTACATTGATCAGCAGGACGCAGACGCCGAAAAATTGACCGAGCGAGATGATCCGCGTGTGACCCGGGTTGGGGCGATTCTCAGGCGCTTTAGCCTGGATGAGCTGCCCCAGTTGATTAATGTACTGCGCGGCGAAATGTCGGTCGTCGGCCCACGGCCCCACGCGATAAGAGCCAAAGCGGGAGGCCGCCTGTATGAGGAAGTAGTCGACGAGTATGCAGTACGGCACAAGGTAAAGCCTGGTATTACCGGCTGGGCGCAGGTTAACGGCTGGCGTGGTAATACAGAAACGGAACAGGATATCCGCGGCAGGGTGGAGCACGATCTTTATTACATTGAAAACTGGTCGTTGATGCTGGACCTGAACATTATTGTCCGAACGTTCTTTACAGTTTTGGGCGGCCGCAATAGCTTCTAGGCCTAAGGCATCAACTTGTGGCGTTTTTCCTTTTGATCGCGTCGATATACACGCCCAGTATCTGATCAACCATTGCTTCCGCGGTCATTGGCGCAGCCCGCAGCGCTGATCGTGCGCCCATTTCTTTTCGCAGCTCGGTGTTTCCCGCCAGGGTCGCAAGTCTGGAGGCCATTTCAGACAGATCATCCTGCTTGACGATAAAGCCCGTCTGGCCGTCTTCGACCATGGCCGAAGCGCCGCCAACCTCTGTCATGACAATGGGCAGTCTGCAGGAGGCGGCCTCAAGCAGAACATAGGGGAACCCTTCATAGCGGCTGCTCAGGGCAAAAATATCGAAAGCGGGCATCAGGGCAAGGCCATCCTCGGCGCCCGCAAAGATCACTCGTCTGGAGATCCCCAGGTTACAGGCAAGATCCTCTGCAGCCTTGCGATCCGGGCCGTCACCGATAATGACCAAGGCCAGTTTTGCCTGGCCTGGCGCAATCATGGCGAAGGCTCTGATGAGTCGGTCAAAGGCCTTTTGGTGGCCGAGCCTGCCGACGGTCCCGATGACTATCAGATCGTCCTTGAGCCGAAGGTAATTTCGCGCCCAGTGGCGATCCAGCGATCTCGGCTCCTTGCCTTCCAGCGAGATCCCATTGTGTACAACAGTCAGAGTCTGTGCGGGGATTCCGCAAAGCATTGCGTGAGTTCGCTCTTCCTCAGAAACGCAGAGGATCTGGTCGGAATACTTTCCCAGATAGCGCTCAATTGCTGCGTACAGCGCGCTTTTGGCGAATCCAAGTTCAGGATCCAGGGTCACCATTGCATGGGGTGTATAAAAACAGCAACCCGTAAGTCCGCGGTGCGCGAGCCGAAGCAGAGCGCCCGCTTTGGAGCTGTGACCATGAAGGATATCAAAGGGGCCATTTTCCTTGATGAGCTGACGTAATTGGCGAACGCTATTAATGTCCCCAAGGCCCGGGTTCCGGCTCATTGGCAGCTGCAGCAGTTCAATGCCATGCATATTTTCAACGGCAGTCCGAAAGGAACCCTCCGCACGATCCGGCGAGTAGACCAGGCACACGTTGTGATTTCTCTTTATCAGGCCCTCGGCCAGGTCAATCACGTGTCTCCCGGTTCCACCGCCGGCGGCTTCCAGCACGAGCAAAACTCTCAGGCGCTGCTTCGTTGCCAGGGGGAGCTTCGGGTCATTGGAATGGAGTGCGGCAAATCGCGGCCTGGACAGCCCATCAGGATCTTCGGCCGGGCGTGCCTGAAGATCAGCCGGCGTAGTATTTTTCGAGGTTCCCAGCGTAGACACCCGAATCACCATAGCCGTATTGGGCATGCTTGCGAGCATCAACTGCCGAGAGCAAGGTCCCTGCGATAGGCACGCCCGTTGCATCCAGTTGTTGCACAGCAAGCCGCACTGTCTGCCGGCGAGTTTTGGCCCACCGCACGACGACAAATGCTGCATGGGCGTGTTTGGCGAGTATTCTGGCATCGGCCGCGGCCAAAATCGGCGGTGAATCGATGACGATCAGGTCGTATTCCCGGTCCAGCACATCCAGTAGTGCTTCGAGTTTGCTGGAGGCGAGCAAATTGGAAATATTTGGTGTAGGCCGTCCGGCCGGCAGCAGGGTCAGTCCCGACCACTCGCAAGTCTGCAAAGCATCGTCCAGCTGTGCATTGCCCATCAGCACGTCGGTCAGGCCAGGATCTCTGTTCAGGTTCAGCAGGCCATTGCAGGAAGGCCGGCGGGTATCTGCATCAATCAGCAGGACTCTTTCCCCGGCGGAACTCTGAACAGAGGCCAGGCAGGTAGCTATCGTCGTTTTCCCTTCCTCGGGCACGGCAGAGCTGACCAGGATTCGCTGTGGTCGTCCTTCTGAATAGGCCAGACCGAGGGTCCAGTTCAAGGTGCGTATTGACTCAGCAAAGGCCGTGTTTGGGTGGCTGGCCACATAGCTGGGCAGGCTATCGAATTCCTTGGGTAATCCTGCTTTGGGGATGAAGCCTAGGCTGGGGATACCGGTTACTCGCTCAAGTTGTTCGCTGCTGCGGAAGCCTCCGTCCAGCAGCTCCAGAATCAGGATTACCATCATTCCGATGATTGTTGCTGCAAGGAAGACCAGGCCAAGCGTAATCCCCGTCTGTGGGAAAGATGGTTCAATTGGGGTATCGGCAGGAGAGATAATCCGAGCATCCGGTTGTTGGAAATCTATATCTTCCTGGGAGATGGTTTCTTTCTGGCGAGCCAGCATTGTGGTAAGCAGAGAGCGTCCTGCATCCGCTTCTCGTTCCAGTGCTCGTAATTGAATTTCGTTTTGATTGGAATCCGCAGCCCGATTTTTTAGCGACCGGAGGCGTTCTTCAACGGCCCTTTCTCTGGCTTGAGCGGAACTCGCCTTGTTGCGCAGTCCGGCCACAATTTTTCGGACTTCTTCCTCAATACGAAGCTCGAGATTCTCGGCTTCTGCCCGAAGCTGGATCATTTTCGGGTGCTTGTCGCCATATTCAGAAGAAAGTTCAGCAACTCTCCGCTGAACTTCGGATTGCTGCTCTCGCAGTCGTTGAATCAGCGTCGAATCAAGAACGTCATTTGCGGTGGCCGCGCCACCGGAAGTCGCAAGTAGTCGGTCCACTAGTTGCAGCTCCACCTCCGCCTCCGCCCGATCTGTTTTTGCGATGATAAGCTGGCTGTTTAGCTCACCGAGTTCTTGCGCAGTCAGGGTGTAGCCCTGGCCCTCAAGCAGGCCAAACTCGCGCCTTGCTTCCTCCACTCGCTGTTCGGCGACTTCTACTTTCTCGCGCAGTTCATTGACTCTTTCACTCAACCAGCCGCTGGCGCGTTGCGTCCCTTCATACTTTGCCTCCAGTCGGGCAAGAATGTATTCCTCCACCAGCGCATTAGCTCCGAGTGCAGCCTTCTGAGGGCTCTCGGATGAAAAGCTAACGGTTATAACGCGCGATTTGTCCTGGGGGAGTACCGAAAGCCGTTTTAGAAATGCATCAACGACACCGGTGTACTCTAAATCCGGTGCAATGGCGTCGGGTTTCCGTTTGCCGGTATCCGGGTCTAATGCCGAGTTGAATTCAGGATCCTGGTCTAAAGCAAGTTTCTGGATGACCCTGTCAGCAAGTGCCCTGGAGGTAAGGACATAGGATTCACTCTTTACTGATTCAGCATCACCTGAAAGACCGCTGATTACGCTGTCAAACGTCGCGACCGATTGCTGCGGAGTCTCAATCAGTATCATGGTCTCCGCTGAATAGCGTGGCGTCACGATCATCAAGGCCACGGTAGCCAGAACGAGAGCGGGACCAATTATCCACAGCAGTACGTTCCTTCGCCGACTGATGACAGACAGGATTTCGCCCAGTCCAAGTCCGAGCTCCTCCTCCCCTGGCCCAAGCATATTCATGGATCTCCCGTCCCTGTTAGAGGCCAGACTATTAAGCATCAGAAGAATCTCTCTGGTACGTTGATAACGTCGCCTGGTTTTAACTGAGTATCAAACTCGACCTCAAGTTCCTTGGCGCCGTCGCTGGTTTCTCTGACGATTGTAATTCGTCCTTTACGTGCGCGATACGTAAATCCGCCGGCCACGGCGACAGCGTTTACAACCGTCATACCCTTTACGAATGGATAACTGCCCGGCTGAGAGACTTCACCCATGACGTAATACGGGCGATAGCTCAGAACCTCCGTACTCACCCTGGGGTTCTTCAGGTAATCTGGTTTGAGAGCGTCTGTAATAGCCAGGCTTAGCTCCTTAGTGGTGCGATCCTTGGCCTTCATATCACCCACAAGGGGCAGGGATATTCCGCCATCGGCATCGACGGAGAATTCACCTGACAGGTCTTCGTGCCCATATACAGTCACACGAATCTGGTCCCCGACAGATAGCCTGTAGTCCCCGTTGTCAGTCTGAGCCGTCAGTAGCGGGGACCAAAGGAGGCAAAAAAGAAGTGGCAGGAAGTGAACTGGGCCCAGACGATTTTTTGATTGCATGGTGTTCATTCGATCCTCGTTCTCAGAGGCTGCCCGTCAGGCTCAGGAATACATCCTGTGCGGTATAGGTTCTGCCGCCGGCAGAGTCTGGAGATGTGTCCCGGTCGCGGAGGCGGTAACCCAGGTTGACCCGCAAATAGCGGTTCATTTTGTATTCACCGCCAATTTCCAGAAGCCAGATATCGTCCTCACGATCGATTCCTTCGAAATCTTCATTGGTGTATTCAAGATCGGCGCTGAGTATCAGATTGCGCGAAAGCTCGTGGTCGCCGCTTACCCCAAAATTTGTTACGTCGATTCCGGATGCGCCTACAATTGTGGTGCTATCAACTGTTCTGCCACCGCTGAACTCAAGCGTGGTGAGCTGGGTGACGTTCCATGTAATCGCGCCTCCGAAAGTGAGCCCATCTGCCTTATCGAACCTGTTGTCGTCATAGTCGCGCTCCAGGTACCCGGCATACACCTCGCCGAAAGTTTTTCCGGACAGATCCAGCTGGGTTCCTCCGACAAACTCGAAAGCATCCGAGCTGCGCTCAAATCCATCGTTATCGAATTTCTGGTCGTAATCGATTTGATCGAAGCGAACTTCAGCAAAAACTATATAGTCAGGATTAACCTTGTAGCCCGCTCTGAGTCCCAGCTCGGTTTTGTCGCGGTCTCGATCATCGTTATTAACTTTACCGGTATTCGTATCCGTATCGTCGTAGTCCAGTGCCCTGAATCCCGCATCGCCTTTGAGCATTATTCTGCCGGGCATGTAGGTGTAGGCGCCGGTAATGGCATCCACGGAATATTCAGTTAGCTCAGAGCCTCTGGCATCATCAACAGAGGTCCGATCTTCATGCAGTCGATAGTGCCACGCAGCTCCTTCGATCTGACTGTCTCTCAAGTCATAGCGCCCGTCTGTCCTGATACGATAATCATCGTATTCTTCTGAAAAATTGTCGCGATACCGTGCGCTATCTGCACCGCCGACTACGCTAAGACGGTGCCGGGACCAGTTCGAGCGAAGCTCCAGCTCCGGTGATACGACAGTACTCCGGTCTCCGGTTTCGATCTCGTCGTCGGCAAATATATTGTCGTCGTACCGCGCTGCAACACCAACGCTTGGAAACAAGGTGAATCCACCAAGGGGCAGGCCCTTGGCGTCGAATTCAGGTCTATCACGTGTTGCAACCGTCTCCGGCCTCTCAAGATCCTGTGCCTGCGCCGTCATAGCGGATGGAAGGCCAAACAGGTAAGCCAGCACACATGCGATGGCGGTGCCTAAGTGTCGTGTTCTTAGAGTGAGGTGCTGATCCATAGCCTTCTTGTTATTTTTTTGTCAGAACCCGGTTGGTCAACTCGTGGCCTGTGCCTGTGCTGTACCAGTGGCCACCAATCGGGCCTTTCGGACTCAGTGACTAATAGCAATCCTTGCTTTTCAATATCTTATCGTGTGTTTTGTAATTAGAATCGACTTTTGGACATAAGGCGCAATTGATTCTGCCTCCTGTCCCTGCGTTCGCTCAGTGCGAGGGAGCATAACAAAGCCAGCAGCAACCATAGATGGCGCCAATGCGTGCTATCGATAAAAAAGCTTTGCAGCAGGGTACCGGCCGTGCATGCCAGGATCACCGTTGCGTGGGGCCGCAAGGGCCAGTTTCGCGAAACCGTGCTCAACCCACCGATCATGACCCAGCCAAGGAAAGCGAGCAGGCTCAGTCCGGCCAGCCACCCGCCTTCGGTCAGGGAGTGCAGGTACAGGTTGTGGGTTTCCAGCCCGAATACCTCTTTGCTTCGTCCCGGCCCAACGCCCAGGGGGTTCTGGCCGATCATTGCCAAGGCCTCAAGCTGGGTGTCGAAACGTCCTCCCTCAGCGGTATCGTACTTTTGCACAAGTGTCGCCCGCTGGAAAAAACGGTCGCCCACAACATCTGTCGACACCGCCGCAATAATGGCTAAAGCAACGATGGCGCACATGACCGTCCCGGCAAGTAACCAGGTGATACGTTGACGATGGGCGGTCGCGGTCCACACGGTGATGCTGACGAACAGCATGAAGCTAACCGAGAAATTAACCCAGGCACCACGCGAGAAACTCAACAGGACGCCCATGACGAAAAGCAGGAACAGGGAAAAATAGATAGCAACCTTGCGCCATGGTTGCCCAAGGATCTGGCTAAGGGCATAAATCGCAGCCGGCACGAGAAAAGGTCCAAAGACGTTTGCGTCCTTGAATGGCCCCTTGGCCCTCAGTCCTCCCTGCCATTGCTCGCCAGGTATCAGGCCCAGGTACTCCAGTCCGCCCCATAGGGTCGCTATCACGGCAGCTACCATGTATCCCAGCCATATGGCTCTTAACATTTTTTGCGGGTCGATGAGAATGACACTAACCAGCAGTAGCCAGGTAAGTACCATGTAGAGGCGGATTGAGAGAGAGCGCACCGTCGCGCCTGGATCTTCGCAGGCGATCGCCGCGAGAATATTGCCAGCCACGAAGCATCCCAGCAGCAGTACCGGAATCTGAAGATCGCGAGGAAACCGATGACCATTCACAAGCACCAGCGCCAGCAGCGCTCCTGCAATCAGGTCATAGGGTGCGGGCTCTATGAAGACGACAGAGCTCGTCGCCAGCAGGATTGTCACGCAAATTGCTATCCACCCGCTGCGAGGTTCCGCCGATTCGTATTGCCACACTGAATCGATTGGCTTGCCGGTCATTTCGATATTCTTTTATTAGCGGCGCCCTGTAGCTGGGAAAAGAGGCGCAGCTGCCAACTAAGTAGTATTACACTGTGGACCGTTTCTTTAGAATTGCAAAGTCAACGGACTTAAGTAAAGCATATTGTCTGGCGGCTTTCTAGATTATGACTACTGATGGGCCTGAGCCAGAAAGCGATGGCGGTACGCGCTATGCAGAGTTCCGTAATCTGTTGCGCGGATCCGCGTTTATTTTTGGCTGTCGACTCGCTGGTGCTGTAGCGACATTTCTGACCCAGGTTTTTCTGGCGCGCTGGATGGGCGCGACAGAGTTGGGTTTTTATGTTCTGGCCTTTGCCTGGTGTTTGCTTCTCAGTACCCTGGCAGCAGTTGGTTTGCAGGTCGGCGCCGTTCGATTTGTTGGCGTTGCAGCAGAAAGAAACCAGCCAGAGGTGATCCGGGGGTTCGTCTACCGCGCGGGGCAAATTACGCTTGGTGTTGGATCCCTGCTTGCGGTTGTTGGCATTTTCAGCTTGCTGTCAATCGAACAAGTCGTTGATGACGGCATTCTTGTCGCGCTTTGCATTGGCCTGCTGGCAGTGCCCCTCTTGGGATTGATGTCCCTGTTGACGGGCGTCGCGAATGGTTTCTCAAGTCTCTTGCTTGGTTTTTTTCCATCCAATGTCATACGCCCGCTGATTTTTCTTTCTCTTTGCTCCCTGGCCTGGCTATTAACAGAGGACCTGGGTGCCAGCGATGTCATGCTTTTGCAATTGCTGGCCATCGGCAGCGTCAGTCTCTATATGGTTTGGGGCGTTGGGCGCTTGCTGGCCCGACGCGCCCCCGGACCGGCGGCCACTTACGACACGCGCCACTGGCTAAGGTCATCCGCGCCCCTGGTGGGCGTGGCGTTGTTTGGCGGCTATTTTCCGGAATTCGTGGTGATTGTCTCCGGTGGCCTGATGAGTCCCGCGGAGATTGCTGTCCTGCATGTCAGCTACCGGGTGGCCTTGCTGATTACATTTGGCCTGTTTGCCATTGATGCCTATGTTGGACCGAAGATAGCGCAAATGGCTGCGGCTGGAGACATGGAGGGCTTGCAGAGAGTGACCGTCACGGCTACCAGGTTACGTGCGTGGCCAGCCCTGGGTGCCGTAGTGCTGCTATTTTTCGCCGGCAGACCAATACTCGGATTATTTGGCCCGGAGTTTTCAGCCGGGTTCCCGGCATTGATTATCCTGGCATGTTCGCAATTGTTGCTTGCCGGCTTTGGTCCCACGACCCGGTTGCTTAGTGTCACGGGACATCAGGATCGCTTGTTGCCTGTTTTTGGTCTGGCTCTGCTCATGCTTGTTGTACTGGCCTGGATTCTGGTTCCATTATTCGGCGTTGTTGGAGCGGCCCTGGCGGTATTTGTTGATACCCTGATGTGGGCCGCCTGGATGCGCCTGATAGTGGTTCAGCAATTGGGGGTTCGTCCGACACCATTCTGATTGTCTCCATATTGCATTCGGTAACGCAGGCTGCGAGCATCAGGGGCGAATTTGCACTCGGATTTTCGTTAGTGATAGTAACTACAACCCCGGAAATTATGGGGCGAAATATTCAGGACTATCTTGGGATTGTGACGGGCGAAGCCGTCATGGGCGCAAATATTTTTCGTGACATGTTTGCTGGCTTGCGGGACATTGTTGGCGGGCGGTCCGGGTCTTACGAAAAGGAGCTGCGCAAGGCCCGCCAGGTGGCGCTGGATGAAATGACGCAGTGTGCCCGGGACCTGGGCGCGGACGCCGTTGTCGGCGTTGATCTAGACTATGAGGTCCTTGGTGGCCAGAACGGCATGTTGATGGTCAGTATCAGTGGAACGGCAGTAAAACTGGGGTAGAACGATGCGGGTAATTATCGGCTTGAGTTTTCTTTTTATCTTCATGCTTGCGGGCGGCGCGCAAGCCGATGACGACGTGGCTGCCATGGCCCGGGCCCATGCAGACGACGTGCCAATAACAACGCCAGTAGCGAGCACCCGGCCTGTGCAGGCTGTGGAGTCTCAGACCGTTCAGTACGGAGAACAGGATGGTGAGGCGCTGACAGGTTTTCTTGCCGTGCCGGCGGGTGCGACCGGTGATTTGCCAGCTGTGATCGTGATTCATGAGTGGTGGGGGCTGAACGACAGTATTCGCCAGGTCACGGAGAGGCTCGCCGGCGAGGGTTACCGGGCATTGGCTGTGGACCTGTATCGCGGCGAAGTGGCAGACGAGCCCAAGACGGCAATGGGACTAAGTAGAAATTTGAGTGAACAGGGCGAGCAGGGCGAGGACAATTTACTGCAGGCTTATGCATTCCTCAGCGAAGGCGGCGCACCTCGGGTAGGCGTTATCGGCTGGTGCCTGGGTGGCCGCTGGTCCCTGCGCACAGCTTTGCTGCTACCTGACCAGGTAGACGCGACAGTTATTTATTACGGCAGACTGATTACTGATCCCGAGCAACTCGAGACTTTGCAAATGCCTGTACTGGGCAACTTTGGCGGTGCGGATCCCATAATTCCTCAGGCTAACATCGAGGCCTTTGAAGGAACCATGCGTGAACTGGGCAAAGAGGTTGATATAAAAGTCTATCCGGGTGCCAAGCATGCCTTTTCGAATCCTTCGGGCACGGCCTACGATGCTACGGCCGCCGAAGATGCATGGGCTCGCAGTCGGGACTTTCTGGCGGCGAATCTGAAGCAGCCCTGAGGGCTGTTCATCCCTGCCAGGGGCTTATTCGTCCTTGAGGCTTTCCTCGCCGGGACGGGGCTGTGCCGGTGCAGCCTGATCTCCGCAGTCGGCCCAGACATCCAGCGATTGGCTGATGGTGGACGTTTGTGCCGTGCCGTCAGCGCTGCGACAAGTGAGCGTGCCAAATGCCGTTAGCTGATCGCGGAGCAATTGCTCACCAGGTCTTGCGCAGGCCAGTGACTCGCGGATTCCGCGCAGTTGTTGCGGCGGAATGGTGAGCTGAATGGCTTGAGGCGAGATGACTCGCGGAGCTGACACGACAGAATCAGCCACGGATACAAACAGGCCGGCCTGGGCATCAGGATCCCCGCACTCAAAGCGGGCCTCCAGCCGAATTTTCAGGCTTGACGGCCCGTCCACCGGCAGCAGCGTTTCGCCATCCGGCTGCGCAATTACCTGGGCAAGTTCCAGCTGAGGGTTATCGGCGGCCGCACTTGGCAAAAGGCTGCCGATAGCCGAAAGCAGGATTAAAAGTTGGGCAATGGACACGAGTGATAGACAGATCTGGCAGGAAAGTTGCAGATTCTATCAATCGGCGCGAAAGAAAGGCGGGGGCAACATGGCTGGGGGAGATATCTTCAGTCCTGACACGAAGTCCGATACTGGCCATGCTGCCCCCGCAGGGGGTGCTCCGGACCCAAGGGGGGTAGGTCCGGAGCGGTTGGCGTCGCCTTGCGTGACGCCATGGATTCCGCCGCCTGGGTTGGAGGATCTTTCGGCGGCGGGATCCGCTTGCGACTAATTACTTAGCCTCGTTTGCGCCAGCCCCGGTCTCGGCTCGCGAGCCGGTAGGCTCGCCGCTGACCGTTCAGTCGGGCGCTCAGTTTCGACGCAACGTTCACCTGCGTGTGCCAGGCCGCGCCCTGCGCGGTTGACTGCATATCGTTACGAAGGTCTCTTGCAGTTGTGTAAACCAACGGCTTCGCCGTGATGGTTATTTCCTGCAGGACTTCCTCAGCTTGCCCGACCGATGCGAGGCCGACACTTAGTGCCAGCGAGAGCACAGCGGTGGGCAGCGACGGGAATCGCGATTCGCGATTTATCGTCAATCTATTCATGATTTCTGCCTCACCAGCTTGGATAGTTGTCTTCTTGAGTCACATGACTCGGGATCTATATAGCAGGAACTGTGCCAAGTATTCTTTATCAATAAATACAATAACTTATTAGATTTAAAGATCACGGAATATCGTAATATACGGAAAACCGTAGCCAGATTGACGGAAATCCGCGTAGAATCTGTGACCATGATCACGGTAGACCGTAACCAGCAATTATTTCGGAAGCTGCCTGTGCTGGCTTGTCTGATGGATGGTGAAGGCCACCTCACCGAGGCGACTGATGCCCTGCTCGAGCGCCTGGGCTTCGCCCGTGACGACTTGATCGGGCGCCGCCCCGAGGAACTCGCGACAGAAGCCAGCGCGCGTCGAATTCAGGAAGAACATCTGCCGTGTCTGCGCCGCACCGGCCGATTGGACAACGTGCCCGTGGCGTTTCGCGATCACGACGGAGCGCGCGTTTCCCTGCTGGCGACCACCGTGGTGAATCGTGACCACGACGGCTCCTTCCTCAATACCATGTCAGTTTTCACCGAGATCGCAGACAGCGCCCGTCTTGAGCGCCAGTACCGGGATCTATACCAGTCCACCCCTGCCATGCTGCATACAGTCAATGCGGAGGGGCGGATCACGGCGGTTAGCAATCACTGGCTGGAGAAGCTCGGCTACAGCCGCGATGAAGCGATTGGCCGGCCCATCATGGATTTTCTCACCGACGAATCTAAGGTCTCAGCCATGCGCTGGACGATCGAGGAGGTCATTGCCTCAGGCGATCAGAAAAATGTGCCACGCCAGATGGTGACGCGTGACGGCCAGATCCTGGACGTGCTCATGTCGACTCGTGCTGAGCATAACCCCGTGGATGGGGCGCTTACTTTGCGGGTTGCCAGTAAGGACATGACCGAACGCAACCAGGCGGAGGCACAATTGCGCGCGGCCTATGACCAGATTGCCGAGCTAAAGGAAGAGCTTGAGCGGGAGCGTGATTATCTTCGTGAAGAAGTCAGTGTAGCCATGAACTTTGGCTACATCATTGGAGAAAGCCCGGCGCTCAAGTCCATGCTTGCCCGGATCGAATCCGTGGCGGCGACGCCCGCCAGCGTATTAATTATCGGAGAAACGGGTTCTGGTAAAGAGCTGGTGGCGCATGCGATCCACGCTCGCAGCGGGCGCGCTGATGGCCCGCTGGTCAAGGTCAACTGCGCATCAATTCCGGATGAATTGTTTGAAAGCGAGTTTTTCGGTCATGTGCGAGGTGCTTTTACTGGCGCGCACCGGGACCGTGTCGGCCGTTTTGAGCTCGCTGACGGGGGTACGATTTTTCTTGATGAGGTGGGCGAGATCCCCCTCAGTCTGCAGGGTAAATTGCTGCGCGTGCTGCAGGAGCGCGAGTTCGAGCGAGTCGGAGAAGAGCAATCCAGGACCGTTGACGTGCGTGTGATAGCCGCAACCAATAAGGATCTTGAGAGGGCGGTTGAGGCTGGCGAGTTTCGGGAGGATCTTTATTATCGTCTTAGCGTTTTCCCGGTACAGGTCCCCCCGCTGCGGCGACGCGGCGACGATGTGGTTATGCTGGCCGTCCATTTTCTTGAGCAAACCTGCCGGGATTTCGGTCGTCCCCTTCCTTCTTTCACTCAGGGTCAGGTTGAACAGCTAAGGCGTTATGACTGGCCGGGTAACGTGCGGGAGCTAAAAAATGTCATCGAGCGTGCGGTCATTCTTTCCCACGGTGATACCTTGCGGCTGGACCTGGCGACATCTGACACAGACCTGGTGCCCGACAATGATGAACCGGCTATGCCGCGGGCCGAGCGAAGCTATCTGACGGAAGCCGAAATGAAGGCACAACAAAAAGCCAATCTTCTGGCGGCTCTGGACGCCGCCGACTGGCGCGTGTCGGGCGCGGGTGGCGCCGCTGAGATGCTGGGGATCAAGCCCAGCACGCTGTCTGACCGTATTCGGTCCATGGGCCTCACGCGTCCTGCCAGCCATTAGACTGGGATCCATGCGAATTCTCCGTTACCTGGCCTATGCCCTGAAGTGCCTGCTGATGTCGCTTCTGGTGCCCGGTGTTGGTCTGGCAGAAGTCTTGAGCGAGCCACCGGCATCAGTCGCCCGGATTCTGCAGGCCTATAACCTGCCATCGCACAGCTACAGTGCCTGGGTACAGCCTTTGGATGCTGACGAGCCTGTGCTGGCTATCAATGCCGACGTTCCGCGGAATCCGGCATCTACCATCAAACTACTGACAACTTTTCTTGCCCTTGAAGATCTTGGCCCGGCCTACACGTGGCGAACACAAGCCTACCTGGGCGGCAGCCTGGACAATGGTCGTCTGTCCGGCGATCTGTACCTGAAAGGCTATGGCGATCCGTATCTGGTGACGGAGCGAGTCTGGCTCTTGCTGAGAGCTTTGCGGCAGCGGGGCTTGCAGACCATCGCCGGGGATCTGGTCATCGATAATAGCTATTTTGATTTGCCAGATATGAATTCGGGGGACTTCGATGGCCAGCCCTATCGCGTTTATAACGTGGTGCCTGATGCCTTTCTGATCAACTTTCGGGCAATAAATTTCGTATTTCGCCCGGACCCGGCAGCTAACACTGTGCAAATCGTCGCGGACCCAGCGCCGGCCAATCTTGAGATTCGTAATCAGTTGAGTCTTGGTCGGGGGCGTTGTGGCGGCTACCAGGGCGGCATTCGCGTCTCCCCGGGTGAGGTGGAGAGTGGTGGTGTCGTCACTTTTTCGGGTCGATTTGGTCGGGACTGCCCCGAGTATCGTCTGTCACGCTCGGTGATGAGTTCCGGTGAATTCTCTTATGGCGTTCTACGTGGCCTATGGGAGGAGAACGGCGGTGAGCTGTCGGGTGGTTATCGGCAGGCGCCGGTACCCGAGGAGTGGGATGCTTTCTACGAGTTCGATTCGCCTCCCGTGAGCGAAATTATCCGCCGCGTGAATAAATGGAGTAACAACGTCATGACGCGGCAAATTTTTCTGACCATGGGGGCAGAAAAGTTTGGTGCGCCTGCCACCATCGAAAAGGCGCGAGATGCGGCCGCCTCCGCGCTGGCTAGCCGCGGTCTGGATTTTCCTGAGCTCACCCTGGATAACGGCGCTGGCTTGTCGCGGGATACACGGATCTCCGCCCGTAATCTGGGGCGCCTGCTACTGGCTGCCCACGATAGTCCCTTTAAGGCGGAGTACGAGTCCTCCCTGGCCCTCTCAGGCCTGGATGGCACCATGCGGCGACGCTTTCGTAATGATGAATTAACGGGCAAGTCTCATCTGAAAACAGGTCGTTTGAATGGCGTGTTCGCTATGGCGGGCTATTTGCAGGCGCGATCCGGCCGGGAGTTTATTGTGGTCGCTATCCAGAATCATCCCCAGGCACATCGTGGCCCAGGTGAAGAGGCGCATAGTGCCCTGATGCGCTGGGTCTACACGCAATGATCCGACGACTGTTGCTGCTGGCGCCGTTCGCCTGTCTGGTCATGCTGCAGGCAGTTGCTGAGACGGCCTACGTGACAGACCGACTGCAACTAGGCGTGCATGCAGCGCCTGACACCAGTGATCGCGCCTTTACCTCTTTGAAGAGCGGAGAGGCCATGGACGTCCTGGAGCGAAACAGATCCTTTGTGCGCGTGCGGCTCGCAGATGGCCGGGAAGGTTGGGTACGGGGCGCATTTCTACTGGATGAAGAGCCTGCCGTCCTGCAGGTGGCCAAGCTCACAAAAGAGCGCGACCGACTCGCAGCTGAGCTGGATTCTCGCCAGGGCAACGGCGCTGATCAGGCTGTCGTGATGAACCAACTGCGCCGGGAAGCTCAGCAGGCTCGCGGCCAGGCAGAGACAGCCCGGGCGGAACTGGCCGATTTGCGCAAGGCAACGGTTGAGCTGCGCGCTGAGGCTGCCCGCTATCGGTTCAGCGTGCCCATGGTGTGGCTGTTCATCACGACTCTCGGCGCATTACTGCTAGGTGGCTTGATTGCCTGGCGGTGGTTTGATCGGCGCAGCCGCCGCCGCCATGGCGGATTTCGCATATATTGAGGCGCCGCGTGGGCTTGCAGGGTGGCGCGCTTTTCGCGCTAGAATGCTTAAACCGGCGCAACAACAACAACGCCGATGGGGGGCGCCTGTATGAAACTGATTACCGCAATTATCAAACCCTTTCGCCTGGATGATGTGCGCAACGCATTGTCTGAGGTTGGCGTCAATGGGATGACGGTGAGTGAAGTCAAGGGTTTCGGCAGACAGCGCGGCCATACCGAGCTGTATCGCGGTGCCGAGTACGTCGTCGATTTTCTTCCCAAGGCCAAGGTCGAGGCTGCCGTAGCTGATGATCTGGTTGAACGGGTTGTCGAGGCAATTGCCGAGGCGGCGCGAACGGGCAAAGTGGGTGACGGCAAGATTTTTATCACTCCGCTGGAGCAAGCCATTCGTATTCGCACAGGCGAGACGGACGACAGCGCACTGTAGCGCGTGCGGCTTGCAGGCCGCACCGGGGGGCAGACAATGAAAGGGTTGATTCGGGCAATCACCGTGTTGCCGCTGTGCCTGTTATCAGGCATTGCATTTGCTGATTCCGTGGACTCCGGGGACACCGCATGGATGCTGACGTCCACTGCGCTGGTCCTGTTCATGACGCTGCCTGGTCTGGCGCTTTTTTATGGCGGCCTGGTGCGCGGGCGCAATGTTCTTTCGGTGCTGATGCAGTGTTTTGCCATTGCCTGCATGGTTACGGTGCTTTGGGTATTGGCCGGCTATACCTTGTTTGCTACCGATGGTGGTGGTGCTCAGAATTTCATTGGCGGTCTGTCCAAGGTTTTTCTGGCCGGCGTTACCGCTGACTCTGTCGAGGGCACGATGCCCGAGACGGTATTCATCATGTTCCAGCTTACCTTTGCGATTATCACACCCGCACTGATCGTGGGTGGATTTGCAGAGCGTATGCGTTTTAGCGCAATGATGCTGTTCTCGGCCCTGTGGCTGTTTGTTGTTTATCTTCCTGTTGCCCACTGGGTCTGGGGCGGTGGCTGGCTTGCAGAACGCAATTTCATGGACTTCGCCGGCGGGGCTGTCGTACACATTAATGCGGGAATAGCGGCCCTGGTGGCGGCCCTTGTTATGGGTAATCGGCGTGGCTTCCCGACTACACCCATGCCGCCCCATAGTCTGCCCCTGACGGTGACCGGTGCCTGCATGTTGTGGGTCGGCTGGTTTGGCTTCAATGCAGGCAGTGCTCTGGCTGCGGACGGTGCAGCGGGCATGGCCATGCTGGTCACGCATGTCGGTGCTGCTGCCGGTTCCCTGGCGTGGATGGGCCAGGAATGGATCAAGTTTGGCAAGCCTAGCGTGCTTGGCATTGTTACCGGCATGGTGGCCGGCCTGGGCACGATTACCCCCGCTTCGGGTTTCGTTGGCCCCGGGGGCGCATTGCTCATCGGCCTGATTGCCGGCGTCGTGTGTTTCTGGGCGACGCAGTTCATCAAGCGCAAACTCAAAATCGACGACTCCCTGGATGTTTTTCCCGTCCATGGCGTGGGTGGATTCCTGGGCATCCTGCTGACCGCCGTATTTGCTTCCAGTGAACTGGGCGTATTCAGCGGTCTTGGCTTGCCCGAGGGCCGCGGTATTGCTTCGCAGTTTTCCATGCAGGCGGTCGGTGCAGTGGCGACAGCCGTCTGGTGCGGCGTTGGTACTTTTGTGATCCTGAAGATCGTGGGCGCGCTGGTTGGTCTGCGGGTTGAGAAAGATGCGGAGACCGAAGGCCTCGACATTGCCCTGCATGACGAACGGGGCTACAACCTGTAAGTCGTGCTTCAGCTGGTTGTGGGGCCCGTGGTTTTGACCCGTGCTCCGCGCCGATTGTGCCAAAGCCGGGCGCCCAGCAGCAGGATCAATAGCCCGACATAAATGAGCGGTTCGGTGGCGTCTTTCTTGACCTGCCACCAGAAATGCCAGCAGACGAGGATCGTGGCCGGGTAAACCAGTTTGTGCAGCCGAATCCAGCGCTTGCCCAGTCGGCTTTGCCAGCCCCGGGTTGAAGTGATGGCCAAAGGCACTAACAACATCAAGCCAACGAAGCCCACGGTGATAAACGGTCGATCCAGGATGTCTTCCAGGATCAGTGCCCAGTCAAATTGCTGATCCAGGACCAGGTAATTGGCGAAATGCAGCGTGGCATAGCTGAATGCGAACAGGCCCAGCATGCGCCTGAAGCGAATGGGCCAGGCTTTTCCCAGCGCGTAGCGCATGGGTGTCATGGCCAGGGTCGCCAGCAGCAGGCGCAGGGTCCAGATTCCGAATTCATCCTGCAGGACTTCCACCGGATTTGGGCCCAGGGAAGGACCGAAACCAATCACGCGCAGGCCTATCCAGGCTAGCGGAGCGGTGCACGCGAGAAATACCAAGGGCTTCAGGAAGAACCTGATTTGCCTGTTGCTGGGCATGTCCTGCTGTGTCCGGTCTCGTCAGCTAAGCCTTAGTAGAATTTTCGCAGATCCATGCCTTCATAGAGGCTGGCGACCTGCTCACCGTAGCCGTTAAACATGAGGGTCGGTTTTTTCTCGCCGAAGAAGCCGGTACCGATAGTCCTTTCCTTGGCCTGACTCCAGCGAGGATGGTTAACTTCGGGGTTTACGTTCGCATAGAACCCATACTCGCGTGGCGCAGCCAGGTTCCAGGTTGTGGGGGGCTCTTTTTCAGTGAAGCTGATGCGCACGATGGATTTGATGCTCTTGAATCCATACTTCCAGGGCACCACCAGCCTGATGGGGGCTCCATTCTGGTTGGGCAGCGAGACACCGTAGACCCCGAGGGCAAGAATGGACAAGGGGTTCATGGCTTCCGCCATGGTAAGCCCTTCAACGTAAGGAAAATCCAGTACGCCGCGACGCTGGCCGGGCATTTCCTCCGGCCGGACAACGGTTTCAAAAGCCACATACTTGGCTCGAGACGTAGGTTTGAAGCGCTTGATCAGGTCCCCGAGAGCAATGCCGTTCCAGGGCACAACCATGGACCAGGCTTCAACGCAGCGCAGTCGATAGACCCGCTCTTCGATGGGGTGCGGACGAATAAAGTCGTCAAGATCAAAGGTGCCGGTTAGCTCCGCTTCACCATCCACCGTCACCGACCAGGGGCGGGGCCGGAAATCTCCGGAGAGTCGCGCAGGATCACTTTTGTCCAGGCCAAACTCGTAGAAGTTGTTGTAGCTCATGATGTCTTCAAGGGAGTTCGGCTCCGCATCCGTGCTGTATGGGCTGCCGCTGGCCACCTCCAGTTTGCTGAGCGTGCCCGGATCCTCGGCCGGGTCTTCCTCGGCCGCGCAGCCGCTGCCCGCCAGCAGCCCGGTTCCCGCCAGGCCTGCCCGACGCAGGAACTCCCGGCGACCATGAAAGACTGACTCCGGCGTAATTTCCGAAGGATTGATATCTGCAGGCTTGCGAATGATCATTGTTGGCTTCTCTTGGGACCGCCAGTGTATTCGGCGGCATCATGCCGGCGGTTTTCGGGGAGCTGTCTGGCTTAGCGACTGAAGCTGCCGTTGAGGCTCCAGTCATAGTCGTCAAAGCGGAGCTCAAAGCCCTCGCTGCGGAGAATTCGGGCACTTGACTGGTCGTTCACAAAGCGCGCCATATAGGGCTGCAGGGAGCCGGCTACGGCTGTGAAGTCTTCATCAAACCAATCGAAGATCCGGGAGACAAAGGCGACCTTTTGGTCAGGGTCAAAGCGATTCCGGGTCGGATCATTTAGGAATCGTTCAGCAGCCGCATTGAGTTGCCCATCCAGCAGGCCCGCCCGGTAGGCACGATTGGCCAGGCGGGGGCAAGACAGGGACGCGCAAACTATGGCGAAATGAATGCGCGCATCTCCCAGGGGCCGGAGGCGACCATGTTCGATATCTTCCAGGCTCATGGCTTCGCCGAGCACCTGCACCCGCATCCGTTTGAAAAAGCGCCAGCGACCAAAGCTGCCGGCGGGAGACTGGCCAGCCAGAATGCCCTGCAACACGATGGCGTTATAGGCATTGATATAAAAGGCTTTCAAAGCCTCCGGGGATATGAGTTCCGTGGGCGAGGTTTCGCCCAGCTGACTGACGAAATCGTCCAGGCGCGGATCCAGTGCGAGGCCATCGTAGTCGACGAAGCCGTCGCGCACGTGTGTCAGGAGCAAATCATCGAGCAGTTCATAGTCCGGCAGGGCGAACGCTGCGCCGGGCAGGCTCAGTAACAGGAAAGTTGCGCAAGCCATGCCTTGCCAGAGGCTAAAAATCTGCTTGTTTGCCATAAGAATCCTTGCTGGTGCTCACTGCCAGAGCGACATGGGCGACACTCTAGCCTGTCCGCCACGCTTTGAGGCAACATTTAGCCATGAAAGTTTCCCAGGTTTTGCTGTTGATCCTGATTGCTCTGTTGACCGCGTGCGGCAGCAGCGAGTCGCCGGACACACAGGATGCGGCCGCCGGGCCGCTGGTAGTCACCATCGGCGGGACCTCGACGCCGAATACGCCGGGTTCCGCCATGTGGCTGAAATTCAAGGACTCGGCGGAGACGGCCGCTGAGGGGCGCCTGGAATTGCGGCCACTTATATACGGACAGCTTGGCTCCGAGGAGCAGCTGCTCTCGGGCCTGCGTCGGGGGCGTATTCAGTTTGCCAACCTTTCAGCCCAGGTGACCTCTACCCTGGTGCCTGAGCTTTCTCTGCTCTATGCCCCGTACCTGTTCAGCGATGAAGCCGAGGCGGATTTTATCTACGACCGCTATCTCACAGACATCTATCGTGAATTGCTGGCCGCTGCCGGGTTGCACCTGGTGACCTGGTATGAGATCGGCTTTCACTCGGTTTATGGTCGCGAAGCATTGATGACGCCGGCGGATACGGCCGGTCGGCGCTTTCGTGTATCCGCCAGTCTGAATGCCCGGTTATTTGCCGAGTCCATTGGCGCGGACGTGATTCCCCTGGGCTATGGCGAGATTGTGCCATCCCTGCAGACTGGCTTGATCGACGCCGGTGAAAACTCAATCAGTTTGTACGCCCGCACAGGCATTGCGGCGGAAGCGCCTTACCTGACCCTGACACGACATGCCTTCGGCATGTCAGTCATCGTCGCAGACAGTCGCGGGTGGCAAGGGCTGGACGAGGCAACACGACAGGTGCTCACTGAGTCTTTTCCCTCCATTGAAGAATCCCGGGCCGTTACCCGTGCCCAGGACGTCGCCGATCTGGCTGATGCACAACTGGGGATTCGTTCCCAGGTGCTCAGCGCGGAGCAGCGGGTCCTTTGGCAGCAGGCGACACAGGGCGTGACGGAAAAGCTGCTGGCGGAAATCGGTGGCCGGTCGGCGGAGATTTACGCGACGATTCTGCAGGCCAAGCAGGAATTCGCCGCCGGTCAGGTGGCCAATTAGCCGCTGACCGTCAGGACGGCTGTACCTGAGATTCTGCCCTCGCGCAGGTCCGTGAGAGCCTCGTTGGCCGCCTCCAGCGGATACCTTGTGATCCGGGTATGGATTGGGTAACGGGCCGCCAGGGCCATGAATTCCGAGGCATCCCGCCGGGTCAGGTTGGCCACAGATCGCAGCTGACGTTCGCCCCACAGGTCGGCATAGGGGAAGGACGGGATATCGCTCATGTGAATGCCGCCACATACGACCCGGCCGCCTTTGCGAACCGCTCGCAGGGCCAGGGGCACCAGGTCACCGACCGGGGCGAAAATCAGCGCGGCATCCAGGGCAACGGGCGCTGATTCATCTGAGCCGCCCGCCCAGCTAACATCCAGAGAACGCGCAAAGTCTTGTGCGGATTCATCGCCGGGACGGGTGAAGGCGAAGACCTCGCGCTGTTCATGTCTGGCCAGTTGGGTAATCAGGTGTGCCGCCGAGCCGAAGCCGTAAATACCCAGGCGGCGAGCATCGCCCGCCATGCGCAGGGTGCGATAACCAATCAGGCCGCCGCAAAGCAGGGGTGCCGTGTGGGCCGGATCCAAAGCGCTGTCCAGCGGGATCAGATAGTCAGCCTGCGCGCGCAGGTATTCTGCATAGCCGCCGTCGCGCTGATAGCCGTTGAACTGTGCCTGATCGCAGAGATTTTCCTCTCCGCGAAGACAAAAATCGCACTCACCGCAGGTCCAGGCCAGCCAGGCGGCGCCGACGCGCTGGCCTTTCGCGAGTCTGGTTCCCGGCCCGCATGCCCAGACTTCACCCACAACCTGGTGGCCGGGGACTGCCGGATACTGAATATTCTCCAGCTCGTTGTCCTGCAGGTGCAGATCGGTGCGGCAGACGCCGCAGGCCAGTATCCGGACGATGACTTCGCCCGGACCGGGCTCGGGGACTGGTCGGTTTTCGGCCACCAGGGCCCTGCCGGGACCCGGGCAATACATCACGAGCATCTGCTCGCGCGCGGCGAGGCTAGCTGTCGCCGGCATCCGGGTAGTCGATACGGCCGCTCCCACCCGCTGGTGGCTCAAGGGGCTTGCTGTCTTTCTTGCTTTTCTCTGGCGGTTTCGGGCGATAGCGGAAGTCGTGCCGGTACAGCTGACCCTCGGCAACCGCAGCGACGCCATCGCTGTAACGGGGCCTGAAATAGGAGCGTTTGAGTGCCGACGTGACGCGTTTATCCATCAGGTCTTGTGGCTCCGACTCGATGATGGTGATGTCCTCGGTCTTGCCGTCCGTGTCGACGTCATAGCGCACTAATACAAAGCCTTCCAGCAGATCAGGCGCATCGGCCCGGACCCCGGGAGCGTACCGCAGCATGCCCCATCCCAGGCCCGCAACCCGCACCGGTTCGGCGAAGTACAGCTGCAGCAGGTCTTCATAAGGCGGGTCTTCCGACAGTGCTTGCCATGCACGTTCATAGTTCGCATTGGCCGTATCTTCTTGTCCCGAGCCCATGAAAAGGTCGCCGAGTCGAACCAGCAGTTCAGCCTGCTTGGGGCGGTCGATCTCCGGCTGACTTTCAATAATCTTCAGCGCCCTCTTCAGGCGCCCCGCGCTCTCGCCAAGCAGGCCCTGGCGCTCATAAGTGCCCGCCATACCTTCCAGGGCGGCAACCATCTCCGGGGAGTTCTTGCCGGCGGACCGTCGAATGATCGACTGGGCTCGCTGATAAGTGTAGCGAGCCTCTTCCATCAACCCGGCCCGCTCGTACCAGCGCGCAAGCTTGTACATGGCAGGCGCGACTTCGGGATTCGCTTCGCCGTAGCGGCGCTGGCTGATTTCCAGCTGGATCGTTTGGTGGAAATCGGCTTCCTCGAAATCATCCAGGCCGATGAAGCTTTCTGTCAGGCCATCGCGAATCCGGATCTGGTCCAGGTTGTAGAAGCCTTCATTCACGTGGTTGATGCGCAAGGCTGTGAGATAGGCCTCTTCGGCTTTCTCATAGAGCTCAGCGCGGTTATAGGTGGCCCCGAGTCCCACGTAGGGGTTCACCAGACGCGGGGTCAGCATGCCCTCCGCTTGCCGGATGATGGCGATGCTGCGCTGATAGTTGTTGGCGGCATCAACGAGATCTCCGTTCAGCATCTGGGTTGTCGCCAGATTGTCCAGCGGCGGAACAATTTTCATGCTGTCGGGACCGTATTCCTGCTCCGTCAAGGTCACCACGGCCTGGGCCGCTTTCTTGGCTTCTCCGTAACGCTCCTCCTTGAGGAGTCGGACCATGCGCTCGTAGCTTGCCAACCGCAGGTTTTGGGCGGCCTTGGCCGGCTTGGCCACTGGGGTTTCAATACGGGCTTCGGCATCCTCAGGTAGCTGCTCGCCAAGGCCCGTATCCGGGCCTGCATCCAGTTCACTGGCTGCCTCAATCGCCTCCGGTCCCGCTGTGTCCGGTTCAGCGAGCTCGCCTGACGGCTGCGTCGGGTTGGACTGCGCCAGCGCAGCAGTCAGGGCCAGGCAGCAGCCTGCAAGCAGCGCCAGCGCGGTTTTTGTCATCCTTGGCAACATGCGACCTGAGCTTATGATGGATGGCGGAGTTTATAATTTAGCAGTTATAGAGCAAGGGGCACGAAGTCGGCGCGGGAACATCCGAGCCGCCGGCAGGGTCGAAATGTTTGCTTATGTTGTTCCGCCGCAAAAAAGCTGAGATGCCGGCTGCCGGCCAGGCCCTTAAGGGCCGGACCCAGGCCATGCCCGTTGCCGCCAGGCACTATGTCAACGGCAATCCCCTGACAGGTGAATTTCCGCCCGGTATGCAACGGGCTATGTTTGGCCTTGGTTGTTTCTGGGGGGCAGAAAGATGTTTCTGGCAGCTCCCCGGCGTTTTCTCTACGGCCGTTGGCTATGCGGCCGGCGAAACACCCAATCCCACTTATGAAGAAGTCTGTTCGGGAATGACCGGACACAATGAGGTGGTGCAGGTGATCTTCGATCCTGCCCGCATTAGCTTCGAGGATTTACTGAGGACTTTCTGGGAGAGCCACAATCCCACCCAGGGCATGCGCCAGGGTAACGATACGGGCACTCAATATCGGTCCGGTATCTACTGCACGACGCCGGCGCAGGAGGCTGCAGCTCTCGCCAGCTGTAAGGACTATCAGCAAGCGCTCACCGCGGCCGGGTTCCCGGCGGTGACCACGGAAATTCTGGCAGCGCCGGAATTTTATTTTGCCGAGGATTATCACCAGCAATACCTGGCCAAGAACCCCGGCGGTTATTGCGGGCTTGGCGGGACCGGGGTGGCTTGCGCTCAGCCGGCTAGTTGAGGACCCGGTAACCGCGTCCGCGCATACAGTTTTTCACCACGCGCTGTTTTTCGCGCTCGTTCAGCCGCGCTGATTCGGCGCCGCCAGCCACGGCCCCGACGCCGGCTCCCTGGGCGGCATCGCCGGTGATTGCCCCGATGGCCCCGCCCACGGCGGCCCCGCCGGCGGCGCCTTTGGCCACGCCTACTTCGGTCCGGATCTGGTCCTTATAGGTCTTGCAGTCCGCCAGGTCCTGCTGATAACGCACCGGGTCCACCCCCTGCATATCAACAATAGGGTCCGGGTTGGCGGCACAGCCTGCCAGTAGCAGGGCCAGGACCAGGCAGCGAATGTGAACCATGCACGGTCTCCGAAAGCCGGTTACTGGAAGTTTAACGCGCCCGGCGTCCGTTCGTTGACGACTCAGGTGCCCTGAAATGTGATGCTTGCAATAGCCCCGGCGGGCCTGATGGCTATTATGCAAAGCTGGGTTTTGCTGAGTGGTCGCGGGAAATCGGGATGCTGTCAAAGCGCGTCAAGATCGACACGATGGATCTGGAGAAGGGTATGTTCGTGGCCCTTCTTGACCGTCCGTGGCTCGAGACACCGTTCCTTTTCCAGGGCTTCGAGATCCGCGAAGCAAGCGAAATAGGTCTCCTGAGGAAGTTCTGCAAGCATGTCTATGTGGATACCGGACGCGGTTCTGTATCCAAGGATCTACTCGAGCGAGCGCAAAGCTCGACCGGCAAGGGCAGGGAGGACCCCTTCATCAATGCCCAGGGGCGGGTCAATGGACGCAAACCGCAAACCCTCTGGATGCGCATTCTGCGGTTCTTGAGTCGTTTCGATCCCACTGGTCGTTTGGCTGCGCGCCTGAATGGCGTTCGTCATTACGAAAATCAGGTGAGCACTCAGGAAGAGGCCCCGGCTGCGGCGCATGCCTATGGCGTTGCCGTCCACGCCATGAACGATATCCTGGAGGAGTTGCGTAAAGGCTCAGGCATAGAAGTCGACAAGGTTAAGCAAGCCGTTTCACCCATGATCGACAGTGTGCTGCGCAACCAGGACGCCATGGGCTGGCTGGTTTGTCTGCGCAAGCGCGATGAGTACGCTTACAACCATTCCATCGCCAGCTCGGTGTGGGCGCTGGTGCTTGGCCGGCATCTGGGTTTCGATCGGAGCGGTCTGCAGACGCTGGCCATGGGCGGCATGCTGCTGGACGTTGGCAAGGTCCATATTCCCGAATCCATTAGCGGCAAAAGCGGCCCGCTGGAGACGCAGGAAATGGAAATCATGCGCTCGCACGTGGATTATGGGATGGCGTTGGCAAAGAAATCGCCGGGCATCAACCAGGACATCCTGGACATGATTCTCAGCCACCATGAGCGACATGATGGCTCGGGTTACCCCCGGGGCCTCGCCGGCAACGACATTCCCGTCTATGGGCGCATAGCGGGCATCGTCGATTGCTACGACGCGATGATTACTCAGCGACCATGGGCGGAGTCGAAGTCTTCCTACGACGCGGTGCGGGAACTGAATCTGCTGGCTGGCCAGCAGTTCCAGCGCGAGCTCGTCGAACAATTTGTGCAGGCCCTGGGCATGTTTCCGACAGGAACTATCGTCGAGCTCAATACCGGTGAAGTGGGCATTGTGGTTGAGCAGAACCGCGTCCGGCGCCTGCGGCCAAAAGTCATGTTGCTGCTGGATGCTGAACAGAAGCCTGTCTCGACGTCCAATGTCATGGATCTCAAACGGCTGCCTGGTGATGAGGGTAATGACCGGGCTCGGTGGATTGTTAAGGGCCATGAAGCCGGCGCCTTCGGCATTGATCCGAAGGATTTCTTTCACTAGGCCTGCGGTGATCCATGAGCACCGTCAGCACGCCGCAATTACGCTTTTCATTTCTGCTGCGCGAGATAGAAAACCTCAGTGCCGTGCGCGGTGTGCGTTCACTGGGCATGGTTTTGATCCGGCTGGCGGGACTGCAGGCAGTTAATCAATCCCATGGCTACAGTGCCGGTGATCAATTACTGGAAGACTTCGGCCGACGACTGCGAACCATCGCCCGCCCTCAGGACAAGGTTTACCAGATCAATGGCACAACCTTCGCCTTTCTGATTCATAACCCTTCCCACCAGGGCCATGCGGTGCTTGGTGCCGAGCGGATCGCCCGCGAGGCTCGCGTGGCCCTGGAGCTGCCGACCGGCCGGATGCGCCTGAGCGCCCATATGGGCGTGTCGCTGATGCCTGAGTCGGCAGCCGACGCTGCAAGCCTGTTGCACCAGTGCGAGCGGGCTGTCGCCGAATCAAGGGAGCTCGACGAGCCCTACACAGTTTATACGCGGGAACTGGGGACGAACCTGGGTAGCAGCTCTGAGCAGTCGGCTTTCGATGTAGACGAGGTGCTACAGAAAAATGAGCTGGAGCTTTATTACCAGCCAAAAGTGGATTTGCGGTCCGGGCGTCTGTCCGGTGCGGAAGCACTGGTTCGCTGGGACAGCCCGACCAATGGCATTGTGTCGCCGGGGGTTTTTATGCCCGCCATTGAAAACAGCCGCGGCATTCACGCACTGTTCGCCTTTACATTGAATGCAGCTTTGCGTTGTGCCTGCGAGTGGGCGCACAAGGTGCCCGATTTCAAGATGGCGGTGAATATGTCGCCGGGTAATCTTGAAGATCCGGATCTGATCGAGGCCATCGCTGATGCGCTCGGGGTCTGGGGCCTGGCGCCCGAGCAACTGGTCCTTGAAATTACCGAGACCGCGTTGATGCGCGATGCGCGCACCAGCGCGCTGAAACTGGCGGAGTTAAAGGCTTTGGGGGTGCGGCTGGCCATCGATGATTTTGGTACCGGGCATGCCAGTCTCTCCTATCTGCGAGATCTGCCTGCTGATGAACTTAAGATCGATCGCAGTTTTGTCGCTCCTGTGCTGTCCAGCGAACGGGACAGGCGGATCGTCGGTTCGGTGATTCAGCTTGCTCATGCAGTCAATATGGAAGTGGTTGCCGAGGGCATCGAGGATGCCGAGGCCATGCAGGTGCTGCTGGGCATGAACTGCGATGTCGGGCAGGGCTTCTACTTTGGTGCGCCGATTCCGGCGGATCAGTTTCATGCCGAGTGGGTCGCCCGCTTCGCGCAATCCAGCAAAGCTCGCGCCTGAGTGACAGTCTCGCCGCGCCTGCCGGCGTCAAGCCACAAGGTGTATGGTGCGCTAATGGCAGGCTGGATCCATCCATGAGCCGACTTAAGGCAAAGCCCGGCAGCGTCCTGCGGCGCCGCGGCTGGCCGGGTTTGGTCTTCGCCACGCTTGGCTTGCTGCTGCTGACTGCTTGCACGCCCCCGGAACCGGCAATAGTTCCGGGAGAAGAACCGCCCACCGGGCGCGTATCTCCCGACGCCCGCCTTTTTGAATTGATCCCCGGGGATTCCTGGCTGAGGATTCTGGTCTATCGGGAGGGTGCCCTGGCTGCCTTGGGACATAACCATGTCATCAGTACCACGGCCATCAGCGGTGAGCTCGCCCTGGGATCAACGCCCGCTCGCTCTGCTATCAATCTGGAGTTCCCCGTGGCCTCCCTGACCGTGGACTTGCCCGAGCTGCGCGATACTGAAGGCGAAGACTTTCCGGGTGAGCTGGATCAGGCCTCCATCGAGGGGACCCGCGACAACATGCTCGGGGACAAGGTCCTGGCCGCCACGCGCTTTCCCTTCATCCAGCTGCGCAGCCGCAGTATTGCCGGTGATTACCCGGACCTGACTCTGTTGATGGATGTTAGCGTCCGGGATCAGACAACCCGTGTGACTGTACCTGCCAGCGTTACGATAGACGCCAACGAGGTCGTCGCCGAAGGCAGTCTGAAGTTGTTACAGACCGGTCTTGGCATGCAGCCGTTTAGCGTCGCCTTCGGTGCCTTGTCCGTTCGTGATGAAATGCAGCTGAAATTTCGTCTGATCGCCCGGGCAAAACCTGACTAGTTCGGTCAGGGTTGGGCTGCGGGGCTGCTGGCGCTATTCCCGGCATGGTGGAAGTTACGGACGCGACTGCCGGCCGAGCCCCGCTATAATCGCCCGCTGTGCCTGCCGGCCTTACAGGATCTGGTGTTGAAGCCGAAAGTTCTGCTCTTAGTGCTCTTAGTGGTAGTTGTCGCTGCTGCCGTGACTTGGTCCATGCGACCTCAGGCAGTGGTGGTATCCCTGGTCACAGCTGAGCTGGGCGAAGTTCGCGCGACGGTAGCCAATACTCGTGCCGGTACGGTTGATGCCTGCCGCCGGGCCGGACTTTCCCCGGCCCTGGGTGGCCAGATGTCCCTGCTTAATGTGGAGGAGGGCCAGACCGTCACGGCGAATCAGATCCTGCTGGAACTGTGGAACGAGGATCTGAAGGCTGAAGTTTTGCTCTCGCGTCGTGATGCGGTGGCCGCCAAGGGTCGTGCGAAGGAGGCTTGTGTGCGTGCCGATGTGGCCGGACGTGAGGCAAAGCGCCTGAATCGCCTGCGCGAACGCGGCCTGGTCTCGGAAGAAGAAGTAGACCTGGCCGACGGTGAGGCCGATGCCACGAGGGCGGCTTGCAATGCTGCCAAAGAAAATACCCGCGTCAGTGAGGCCCAGGTCGACGTATCTCTGGCGCGCCTGGAGCGCACTATCCTCAGAGCGCCTTTTGACGGTGTCGTCGCGGAGATCAACGGCGAGCTGGGCGAGTTCGTGACGCCATCGCCCCTGGGCGTAGCCACACCGCCGACGGTGGACTTGATTGATGACGCTTGTCTTTACATTAGTGCTCCCATCGACGAAGTCGATGCACCGGCGGTGCGCGAAGGTCAGTCGGCATTTGTCACCATGGATGCCTTTCCCGACAAGCGCTTCGCGGGCGTCGTCCGGCGCGTTGCGCCCTACGTGCTCGACCAGGAAAAGCAGGCGCGCACGGTGGAGATCGAGGTCGAGATCACCGATCGTGGCAACAGCAACCTGCTGCCCGGTTACAGCGCGGACGTCGAGGTGCTGCTGGATGCCCGCAATGAAGTATTGCGGGTCCCGACACAGGTCATCATGGAAGGCGGTCGCGTGATGGTGCTCGATGCCGAAGGAATTCTTGAATCGCGCCAGGTCAGCAGGGGCCTGGCCAACTGGGAACATACCCAGATCGTCGATGGCCTGGTTGCCGGCGAGCGTGTGGTGCTGTCCGTCGACCGTGAAGGCGTAGTTGAGGGTGCGGCGGCAGTCGCCGAGTAAAGCGTGATTCAGCTCCAGGAGCTTTGCCGAGACTTCGACGTCGGTGAGGAGGTGGTCCACGCCCTGGACCATGTGAGCCTGAAACTGCCGGCTGGGGAATACGTGTCCATCATGGGCCCGTCCGGGTCCGGTAAATCAACCCTGCTCAATATTCTGGGCCTGCTGGATACGCCCACCTCGGGAAGCTATACCCTGGATGGTGTCAACACCTCGCAGATGGACGATAACGAACTGGCCAGTATCCGGCAGAACAAAATCGGTTTTGTCTTCCAGTCTTTTCACCTGGTGCCGCGTCTCAGCGCTTTGGAGAATGTGGAACTACCGATGATGCTGTCGGGGAATGATCCCAAGTTACGGCGCGAGCGCGGTCACGCTGCGCTGGAACGCGTCGGCCTTGGTCACCGTGACAGTCACCGGCCCAGTCAGTTGTCCGGCGGCGAGCGCCAGCGAGTGGCCATCGCGCGGGCCATTGTGATGGAGCCCAAACTGCTGCTGGCCGATGAACCCACCGGCAACCTGGACAGCGCGTCCGGTCGGGAGGTCGTAAAAATCATGGAAGCCCTGAATGCTCAGGGTCTGACCCTGCTCGTGGTGACGCACGATCCGAACATCGGCGAGCGCGCGCGGCGTCAGCTGAAATTCAAGGACGGTCGCCTGGAGCACGATTCCGGTGTGCCGGCATGAGAGTTCTGGATTGCAACAAGATGGCCGGCGGGGCCCTGGTGCGCTATCCCGGACGTACCTTCATGATGCTGCTGGCCACCGCCATCGGGGTGGCGGCCGTGCTGGTGCTGACTTCCCTGGGTGAGGCAGCCCGCCGTTTCGTCACAGACGAATTTCAATCCCTGGGGACCCACCTGGTGATTGTGATTCCCGGGCGTTCTGAAACCAGCGGCGCCAATCCGGCCATGATGATCGCGGAGACGCCCCGTGACCTGACCCTCGATGATGCGCGGGCCGTGCTGCGCAGTCCTCATGTCGCCCGGCTGGCACCCGTGGTGGTCGGTGCAGCCTCTGTATCCCGCGGCAGTCTGGAGCGTGAAATCAGCGTCATCGGGACCACGCCCGAGTTTCGAAAAATTCGCGAATGGCGTATGCGCCTGGGCGAATTCCTGCCCAATGTCACCATGGAACGCGGCGCGCCGCTGTGCGTGATCGGCGCCAAGGTGCGCACGGAAATTTTTGGCACTGACCCGCCCCTGGGGCAATGGCTGCGAGTGGGCGACCGTCGCTGCCGCGTCAGCGGCGTGCTGGCGCCCGAAGGCACTTCCGTGATGATCGATGTGAACGAAGTGGTCATCATTCCGGTGATAGATGCCCAGGCCCTGTTCAATTCTCCCGGGCTGTTTCGCATCGTCCTGCAGGCGACCAGTCGCGAAGCCATGCCCCTGGCCCAGGCTGATGCAAAACGCATCATCGCCGAGCGCCACTACGGTGAAGAAGATGTCACGGTCATTACGCAGGATGCTGTGCTCAGCACCTTCGATGGAATTTTCGGCACCCTGACCATGGCCCTGGGCGGAATCGCCGCCATTAGCCTGGTGGTGGCCGGCGTACTCATCATGAATGTCATGCTGGTGGCTGTCAGCCAGCGCACCGCCGAGGTTGGTTTGCTGAAAGCCCTGGGGGCTACCCGCCGGCAAATCATCGCCTTGTTCCTGACAGAAGCTTTTTTTCTGGCTGCGCTGGGCGCCTTGGTCGGCTTGCTTCTCGGCTATGGCATCGTGGCGGCCATGCGCGTTTTTTACGACACCCTGGATTTTGTTCCGCCCCTGTGGGCCGCCGCCGGGGCGCTGTTGGTTGCCATGGCCTGCGGCATCTTTTTTGGAATTTTGCCGGCGCGTCGCGCGGCGGACCTGGATCCTATCCAGGCCCTGATGGGCCGCTGAGCATGGAAGTTGCCGATCTTGTCCGCTTTACCGCCCTGTCGGCACTGTCCCATCGACTGCGCAGTGCCCTGACTGCCCTGGGTATTGGTATCGGCGTTGCCGCGGTGGTCCTGCTCACTTCCATTGGTGAAGGCCTGCATCAATACATGCTCGCCGAGTTCACCCAGTTTGGCACGAACATTGTGGGTATTAATCCGGGCGTCAGTACCACCTTCGGCTCACCCACGGGCGTCCTGAATACCGAGCGGCCCCTGAGTATTGACGATGCCGAAGCTCTCAAGCGGGTGCCCCGGGTCGTGGCCACCATGCCCGTTGTGCAGGGTAATGCGTCTGTCGAGGGCAACGGTCGTGAGCGGCGGGTCATGGTCAGTGGCGTGGGCACGGCAATGCCCCGGATTTTCCAGTTCAAGGTGTCTTTGGGGGAATTTTTACCCCCCGATGATCCCCGGGCACCACGTGCCTTCGCCGTCCTGGGCAGCAAGCTGCGCGATGAGCTTTACGGGGAAACTATCCCTGTGGGTGAGCGCATACGGATCGGCGGCGACCGGTACCGCATCATTGGTGTCATGGAAGCCAAGGGAACCGTGCTCGGCTTCGACCTGGACGACACGGTTTACATCCCGGCGGCGCGCGGACTGGAGCTATTCAATCGTGACAGCCTGATGGAAGTGGACGTGCTCTATGCGGAAGGCGCCGGCGTTGAGGAAGTCCGAGAAGGCATTCGACGCATGCTGGTGGCCCGACATGGGGGTGAGGACTTCACCATCACGACCCAGCAACAGATGCTTGACGTCCTTGGCTCCGTGCTGAATGTGGTGACCTTTGCCGTGGCTGCCCTGGGCAGTATCTCCTTGCTGGTGGGCGGTGTCGGCATCTTCACGATCATGACCATTGCCGTGCGCGAGCGAACCTTTGAAATTGGTCTGCTCCGGGCGCTGGGAGCCTTGCGTGGCCAGGTGCGCAATCTGTTCATCGGCGAGTCCATTTTACTGGCCGGAGTCGGGGGGCTGGCTGGTTTGTTGCTGGGAGCACTCATTATTGAATTCCTCAAACTGGTTTTTCCTGCCATGCCGGTTTCCTATTCCATTCCCTACGCCGTTGCGGCCGAGCTGCTGGCTATGCTGATAGGGCTCATTGCCGGTGTCTGGCCGGCTCAGCGCGCCGCGCGACTGGATCCGGTAGAGGCCTTGCGGGCGGAATGAATAGCAACCCCAACTGGCTTCTGGAAATGTTTGCCGCCCTGGATGCCGACGGCGTGCCGGGCCTTTTTCCCTGGCTGCATGACGACGTAAAATTTCGCTTCGCCGGCTATCCGCCCGGCCGGGGCGCGCAGGCTTTCGCAGACGCCTGGGATGCTATGTCAGCGCCCATCGCATCCATCAGCCATGAACTGGAGCAGATCTGGGAGCTGGGCGACGAGGCCATCTGCCGCGGCGAGGTGACCTACCGTCTGCACGACGGGCGCAAGGTGCGCACGCCGTTCGCGAACGTATTTCGGCTGCTTGACGGACGGATCAGTGAGTACCTGATCTATGTGGATGCATCCGCCGTCTTTGGTCCGGCGCCTGGCTAGCTTGTCCGCCGGCCGCCCTGGCCGGTTAGCATTAGGCCATGGAAGCTTTTGACCAGATTTATGCTCGCGCCTTGGCGCGCAAGGGCGAGTCGCAACTTGAGGCCTGGCTGCCGAAGCATCGCAGTGAACTGGCCTTAAAGCGTCTGCCGCCGGAACGTTACCTGTCGGAAATGAGTCGGGCCATTTTTTGCTCGGGTTTCGTTTGGAAAATCGTGGACTACAAGTGGCCCGGGATAGACGAGGCCCTGCACGGCTTTGATCCGGTTGCCTGTGCCTATCAGCCTGATGAAGCAATCGAGGCATTGATGGGCGATACGCGAGTCATTCGCCACATGAAAAAGCTTCTTAGCGTTCGGGACAACGCGACCTTTATCCTGGACGTGGAACGCTCGCACCAGAGTTTCGGCCGCTATATTGCTGAGTGGCCAACGACGGACATCATTGGCTTGCACGCAGCCCTGAAAAAACGGGGTAGTCGCCTGGGCGGGCGAACGGGGGCCAATTTTCTGCGCCGCGTGGGCAAGGACACCTTTTGCCTGACACGGGATGTGGTGGGCGCCCTGGTTCGCCAGGGCGTGGTGGATCGCAACCCCACGGCGAAGCGCGATCTGCAGCAGGTGCAGGATGCTTTTAATGAATGGCAGCAGCAGAGTGGTCGACCCCTGTGCGAAATTTCGCGGATCCTTTCCTGCAGCATTGCCGGCTGAGGCTCAAAGGGCCATAAAAAGCCGGCTCGGACGGCAGGTTATTCAGCAGAATTACCCATCGTCCGGCCGGTTGAATCCACAGCGCCGACTGCGATGCCATGTGTTGGCGGCATGGGTCGCAACGGTAGGCAAAAGCTAGCACGCCTGACTGTGTATCAAAGCCAAGCTTTGACATAATCGCGATATGCGTGGGTCCTGAAACCCGCGGCTTCGCCGGACAGACGTTGGCAAGGAGTTCTTGTGCTGCGAAGGCTACTGCGACAGGGTAGGTTTCAGACCAAAGCCAGCCCGGGCAATTTTCAGAACGGAGAGACTGAATGAAAACAATCTGGCAGGCCTGTCGCCGCTGCTGGCTGCCCTTCGTGGCTTCGGTGTTGCTGACGGGCCCGGCGCTGGGCCAGGACCTGCGCCTGGTTGCAACGGACTGGCCACCCTATGTGGATACCAGTATTACGCGAAACGGTGTCGCGCCCGCCCTGGTGCTGGCTGCCCTGCAGCGGGCCGGCTACAAGGTCACGCTGTTTATCTATGACTGGCCGCGAGCCCTGACGGCAACCCAGGCTGGTGACTTCGATGCCATTACTACGCTCTGGTATACCGATGAGCGGGCCAAGACCATTGCCTTCACCGAGCCTTTCATCATGAATGAGCTGAAGTTCATGCGCCGCGCAGGCGATCAGGTTCAGGCCAATGAGCGGGAGGACCTGGTCGGGCTGCGCGTGGGTGTGGTTGAGGACTTTGCCTATGGCGCGCAGCCCTATGACACCACCGGTATTGAAGTTATCAGTGGCGGCAGTGTGGGCGAGAATGTCGAGAAGTTGCTGGCCGGTGAGGTCGATCTGATACTTGGCGACGGGATGGTGTTGCGTCACGAAGCGGACAAATTGCGCGCCGCCAAGAAGGTGGAGTTGCTGGCGCCCATTCTGGAGAGTCGCGGCTTACGTCTGGGTATCTCTCGCAAGCACGATGACCATGAGCAGATCGTGGCGGATTTCGATGCCGCGATTGCCGCCATGAAAGCCGACGGCACTTACAATAATATTCTAGGCCAGTATCGAATCAGCAATTAGGGCGAGCGATCAAAACCCTTCCAGCCCCTGATCAAGGGGTGTGCCAAAGCTTTTCAGGGCCATGGCGACGAGGGTGTACTGGCCGACCGCAAACACCACATCCATCATTTGCAGCTGATCATAGACCGTACTCAGCCGGGCCCACGTTCCATCACTAACGCACTGTTCCGCGTGCAGCTCATCCGCCGCCCGGATCAGGCTCGCGTCGAAGACCGCCCAGTCCGGCGCCTCGGGCCCGCGTTTGACCCGCTCTATCTCATCCCGCCCAAGGCCGGCCTTCAGGCCGATATGGACATGCTGGGCCCATTCGTACTCGGCCTTGCACAGCCAGGCCGTGCGCAGAATCAGTAGTTCCCGATCCCGGGCAGGCAGGCGGGAGGTCGGTCCGAGGACGTGAGCACCGACCTGGCCGAGGGCTTTTGATGCATCCCAGTGTCGCGCCATGGTGCCAATGACGTTGTAAAAGCCACCCTCACGGTGGGCGTAGCTCAGCAGCTTGCGCTGCTCGTCCGACCACTCGTCTTCGGTCAGGGGCGGGATGCGAGGCGTGTCTTTTTTATTCATAAAAACAATAACTTATATATTTTTCCAATCCCGTGGGGCGGCCTGCCGGGCTACTCGGCTCATCCCTTTCAAGGTAGCGCCGAGCCCTGTCGCAGGCGCTACCGGTCCATCTGCTATATTCATCCAAAACCACAGGGGGCTCCCCCTGGGGGCCTCCCCAAAAAAACAGATAACAGGGGAGAGACTGTGGCCGTACCTGCAAGACTCCATGACACGGAGCATGTTCGCAATATAGCCCTCGTGGGACACGCCGGCGCGGGTAAAACAAGCTTGCTGGAAGGCCTGCTGGCCCGCTCGGGTGCGATCCGATCCGCCGGCAGCATCGAGCGCGGCGACACGGTTTCCGATCATTCGCCACCAGAGAAGCAACTCGGGCATTCCCTGGAAACCGCCGTCTGTAATCTGGAATACAACGGCGTGTTCATGAATATTCTCGATACTCCCGGCTATCCCGATTTCATCGGGCGAGCCATGAGTGTGCTGCCTGCAGTGGAAACTGCCGCTTTGGTAATCAACGCTCAGGCCGGCGTCGAGCTGGTGGCCCGCCAGATCATGCGCTTTGCCAGGGAACAAAAACTTTGTCGCATGATTATCGTCAATCGCATCGATGCCGAGGGCGTGGATCTGCAGGCTTTGTTGCAGCAGATTCGTGAGGCCTTCGGCAAAGAATGCCTGCCCTTGAACTTGCCTGCCAACGATGCGGCGACTGTCGCCGACTGCTTTTTTACCCTGACCGGAGAAGCCACGGATTTTTCCTCCGTGGAAAGCGCCCATACGGAAATTGTCGATCAGGTCGTGGAGCTTGATGAAGCGCTTATGGAGGTCTACCTGGAGCAGGGCGAGGAAATCAGCGCAGAGCAGTTACATGATCCCTTCGAGCGGGCCTTGCGAAGAGGGCACCTGATACCGGTATGTTTCGTGTCGGCAGAAACGGGCGCCGGATTAAACCAGCTACTGAATATTTTTGCCCGGATGATGCCCAGCCCTCTGGAGGCGAATCCACCCGTTTTTCTCAAGGGTGAAGGAGATGCTGCAAAGGAAGTGAAGGTATCAGCGGATCCGGCAGATCACTTTATCGGCCATGTTTTCAAGGTCAATGTGGATCCTTATGTGGGGAAGATAGGGACCTTTCGTGTTCATCAGGGCACGCTTCGCTCAGGTGACCAGATCTTCATCGGTGATCGCCGCAAAAGCTTCAAAGCCGCCCACCTGTATCGCCTGCAAGGCGGTGAGACGACGGAGATCGCGTCAGCCGTCCCGGGCGATATCTGTGCCATCGCGAAAATTGATGAATTACAGTTCGACAGCGTGGTGCATTCCAGTCATGACGAGGACCAGTTTCATTTGCGCTCCGTGAAGCTACCGGCGCCTATGCACGGTGTTGCCCTGGAGTTGACCCGCCGCGGCGACGAAAAAAAACTGTCGGACGCGTTGCATAAGCTCGCTGCGGAAGATCCCAGTCTGGTCATTGAATTTCATGCTCAGGCTAACGAGACCGTCCTGCGCGGCATGGGTGAACTCCATTTGCGGCTGGTGCTGGAGCGCATGCGTGACGATTTTGGTTTGTCTTTGCAGACGCACCCGCCCAAGGTTGCCTACCGGGAGACGATTACCCGGCAGGCTGATGGTCACCACCGACATAAAAAACAAACGGGTGGTGCCGGTCAGTTCGGCGAAGTGTATTTGCGCGTGGAGCCCCTGCCGCGGGACAGTGGTTTTGAATTCAGCAACAAGGTCGTCGGCGGTGCCATTCCCGGTCAGTTTATTGGCGCTGTGGAGAAGGGCGTGCGGCAGGTGCTGGCTGAAGGTGCCGTGGCGGGCTATCCGCTGCAGGACATTCGGGTCACCGTATATGACGGCAAGCACCACGCGGTTGACTCCAAAGAGGTGGCTTTTGTCGCGGCGGCCCGCAAGGCTTTCCTGGATGCTGTCCTTCAGGCCAGCCCGCTGATCCTGGAGCCTGTTGCGCATGTGGAGGTCACAGTAAGCGGGGAAAGCGTCGGCGGTGTGACCGGCCATCTGTCGGGAATTCGCGGTCGCATCGACGGCAGTACGGCCCTGACCCGTAACCGCTTCAGGGTGTCGGCCCAGGTCCCGGTGAGCGAGTTGGATGACTACCAGACCGCCCTGAAATCCATGACTGGCGGGGAGGGCAGCTTCACTATGTCCTTCGATCACTACGCTGCCGTCCCGGGCGAAATTCAGCGTCGGCTGCAGGCTGACCGCTTGTCTCCCCGCGCCCGGGAGCAGGTCCACGGCTGACTCCGGCCAGGCAGTCAGGCCGGTAAAAATCCTCGTGCCCTAGGGCTGGCGCGCCGCATATGTTACAAATGGCTTGTTGTTGTGCGTGATACGGGACCGACTTTCATGCTGAATGTTCCCGGCCACCCGGATCTGAAAAAAATCGTAATCCTGAATCCCAAAGGGGGTTCAGGCAAATCGACCCTGGCGACTAATCTCGCCGGCATGCTCGCGTCGAGAAAACAGCCCGTCGCCCTGATGGACTGTGATACCCAGGGGTCGAGTCTGCGCTGGTTACGCAAACGAGAGGCAGAGCGGCCCGAGGTGCACGGCATCGCGGCCTGCGAGCACGACACGACCCTGACCCGCAGCTACCAGCTGCGCGTGCCCGCAGAAATTCGTTACCTGGTGGTGGATACGCCGGCGGCCCTGCCCGTTCATGAACTGGTGCAGTTCACCCGTGGCGCCCATGCCATCCTGGTGCCGGTTTTACCCTCGGACATTGATATTCATGCTGCGACAGATCTCGTCTCAGGCCTGCTGCTGGTGGCCAAGGTCAGTCGCCGCATGGGTCGCCTGGGCGTGGTGGCGAACCGGGTTCGGGAAAACACGGTCAGTTACCGACGACTCAAGCGTTTTCTCGACCGGCTGTCCATTGCCACGGTCTGCCAGTTACGTGACAGCCAGAACTATCTGCATGCGGCGGAACAGGGTATTGGCGTCCACGAAATGCAGCCCTCTCGAGTGGCCAAAGACCTGGATCAATGGGGCCCGCTTATTGACTGGCTGGCGCTGCGGCTGGAAACCCCTCTGACAGCGCGGGATCTGCTCAAGCCTGAAGGTGAACGAAAGAGCCAGGCGGACAACGTCCACTATCTGGCTGACCTGTTGGCTGATCGTGCCGCTCGTGCCGGCGACTAGGGTACCCATCGAGCGTCGTCACGCTGCCGATAATCTCTATGCCACCTGTTGCCAGGTTCTGCTGTCTGGATAGCAGACCGTGGTCGCGCGGCGTTTGCCTGAAGCAGTCCAGTAGCAGCATGCAGTCCGCCGCTGCTTTTGCAGGGACGGAATTTTCAGAGGTCTGCGTGGCAGGGGTGTCAAATGGCAGCTCTCAGGTCGCCGTTGGTAGCCAGTTCCTGAGCTTGTTTGATCCACTCATCGCGCTTGGGTAAGGAAGGTGCGATGGCCAGCTTGTCTGCCAGGGTCGCTATTTCCACCGGGCCAACCTTCGCGAGCTGGGCAAAGGTTTGAATGCCGTGTGCATTCAGTCTTCGCTCCAGGGCTGGGCCTATGCCGCGAATGCGCTGCAGGGGGTCTTTGGCTAGTTCACTTGCCGGCGCAGCCGCCGGATCTTGTGCTTGCTTTTCGTCGTGCTGCAATTTCTGGATCGCCTCGCGATAGGATTTGATCTGCCGCGCCAGCGGCGCCACTCGATGCTTCCACGACTCCACTGTCTGCTGCAATTCTTCGATGCGGCTATCGCGATCCGTCAGGCGCGTTTCCAGTTCCCGTTGTCGGTGCGTAGCGGCTGCCAGTTTTTCGCGCAGTTCGCCGCGCTCGGCGCGACTGGCAGCCTGCTCCTTGGTTGGGCTGGCGGGGAGGTCAGTGGGCCTGGTATCGGCTTCCCGCCGACCCGCCTTGGCGCTGAGTTCGTCCCGCTCGATCTGCAACAGGCTCAATTCATGTTCGAGTTGCTTGATCTGTTCCCGCCTTGTATCAGATTGCGATTGCAGTCCGGCCAATTCTTTCCTGGCAGCGGCTTCGGCCTGGCGACTTTCCTCCAAACGTGACTGCAAGCGCTGATTCTGTTTTTGCTGGCTGACCGCTTGTTCGTCAATAGCGGTGAGTTTCTCACGCTGGTAGTCGCGCGCGGTCTCGTGCCTTTTCACCGTTTCCATCGCGCGTTGCACTTGCTTGCGATAGCGGCTGCGTTGCGCTTTCAGCATGGCATGGTGCTTGTCGCGGCCGATGCTGTCGCCCGGTGGTTTGCCTGTGGCATTCAGCCATGCACGGCAAAGCAACCAGCCAGTGGGAAAGGCCGTTGCCACTGCGATCAGCAACACAATCAGATTAGACATGCGCGGATATACCCGTTGACGGGGCGCAAGCAAGGCGCCGCCAAGGTATAGCTTAGAAACTGTCTGGGGCGGGTGCCTTGCGGCGCATCACGCTTCCGCCAATTCGCGCCCCTGGAGCAGCCTGCGCAGGGCCGGCAATGCCGCATTGCAGTCGTTATTGCACTTAAGCTGGAGCAGCTCGTCAGCCCGGGTGCGGCCCTGGTTGACGGCCGCGACGGGGATGCCCTGCTGGTGAGCTTCCCGGGCGAAGCGGAAGCCGGAAAAGACCATCAGGGATGAGCCCACAACCAGCAGGGCATCGGCTGCTGCCAGAGCGGCCTGGACTCGTCCGACCCGGTGCCGGGGGACCGATTCCCCGAAAAAAACCACATCAGGTTTCAGGGTGCCACCGCAGGCCGGGCAATCGGGTACCTGGAAACGCCTGCTATCGACGTCGGCGAGCACGGCATCGCCGTCCGGGGCCGGCCGGGCAAAAGGTCTCCAGCCCGGGTTGGACTGCTCAAGCAGGGCCTGAAAGCCCTCCCTGGCCTGGCGCGTGTCGCAGTCAAGGCAGCGCACCTGGTCCAGGCGTCCGTGCAGGTCCGTGACCTGGTCAGAGCCAGCCTGCTGGTGGAGGCTGTCGACGTTCTGGGTCACCAGGTGCGTGATACGTCCGTCTCTTTGCAGTTGGGCAATGGCTCGATGGGCAGCCCCGGGTTGTGCAGCTCGAATGCGCGACCAGCCGATAGCACTGCGCGCCCAGTATCGCTGCCGTACCCGGGTACTGCCGATGAACTCCTGGTACTGAACCGGCGCCTGATGCTGCCAGTTGCCGGCGTCATCCCGGTAGGCCGGAATGCCCGATGCAGTGCTGCAACCCGCGCCAGTGAGCACCAGCAGGCGCGGGTAACGTGCGCAGAAATCGGCCAGCGGCGCGAACGCTGAGTGACTCAAGACGGTCCTTTGTCAGGCGGCGCTGGCGCGCCGGGCGGCGATGCGTGCGTTCAACTCGAGCTGTTTCGCCAGATGAAGCTTCACCGGTCGCATGGCGGGACTTACGCTTTCGCGCGCGCTCATGGCCGCCAGCCAGGCGTTTAGTCGAGGCGTGTCAGTGGGCCGCGCAAATTCACCCAGTTCTTCGTACACGGGCAGTCTTTCAAAGAACGGCAGAAACTGAAAATCCACCAGTGAGGCCTCGGCGCCGAACCAATAGGGTCCCTCGCCGTTATCGGCCAGGCCCCGTTGTTCAATTTCATGAATAACGGCGGTGGCTTTTGCAGAATTCGCCGCCCGGGCTTTTTCGTCTCCGCTTTTCCACATCAGGGCATTCATGGCAGGCAAAAACTTACTGTCGCAGAAATCCATCCAGATACGCGCCCGGGCGCGTCCGGCCGGGGTGGCCGGCATGAGCGGATGGGCCGGAAAGGTCTCATCCAGATATTGATTGATGATCGCTGACTCATAGAGGGTTTCGCCTTTATGGCGGAGCACCGGCACCTTGCCCGTGGGGGAGATGTCTGTCCAATTAGCGGGTCGGTTGGAAAGATCGATTTCGTGCATTTCGAATTCGATGGCTTTTTCTGCCAGCACCATGCGGGTGCGCTGCGCGAATGGACAGGCTTGAACGCTATAAAGTTCGACTTCGGACATGGCAGGGCTCCCGCTGGCTGACGGTGTAGACCGCCTGATACCTAAGCTAGCTAAGTCTTGCAGTGCTCGCAAAGCGCGCCGCGGAGCAGCCGCTGTGCGGGCGGCCTCAGGACCCCTGGCTGATGGCCCGCTCCAGGGTGGCTGTAGGGTGCTCAGGCATGGCGGGTGGCAGCGCCCGGGCAATATGTGCGTCAAGGCCGTGTGCCAACAGTCGCGGACTATCCAGGCGCGCTCCGGCGCTGTCATGGGTCAGCAGAATTGTCGGCCGCAGGGGCCAGGCACTGTCCTGGGAGCAAACAATGCCGCAGCAGCCATCCACCAGCTCCACGCGTGTTCCGGTGGGGTAGACCCCCAGGGCGTGGATGAATTCATCCACCAGGGCTGCGTCGAAATGCTCGCCGCGCTCTGCATTCAGGAATCGCAATGCGTCATGAGCCGAGATGCCCTCGGCGTAGCGACGATTCAGCGTCATTGCATCGAAGGTATCCACAATGCCGGCAATGCGCGCGAATAACGGGATCTCGGTGCCATGCAACTTGCGCGGGTAACCGCTACCGTCCAGGCGTTCGTGATGTCCCAGCACCATGTCAGTAACACGCGGGTCGGCACCCTCACTCAGGCACACCATGGCATGACCTTGCTGTACGTGGCGATGGATAAACCAGCGTTCCGCCGGATTCAGTTCGCCGGGTTTTGCCAGAATGGGTACGGGCACCGAGGTCTTGCCAATATCCAGCAGCAAGCCGCCGATGGCCAACTGTCGCAGCGCACTGTTTTCCAGACCCAGTTGCCGGCCGAACAAGATGGCATGGATTGCCGTGCCCAGGGAACGGCGATACAGCAGTCCGCTGGCGCCGTTCAGCCGGATCAGCCACAGGCAGGCATTGGGGCTTTCCGTGACCTCGGCCACCAGCCTGGTCGCTGCTTGCCGCAGGGGCGCAAGCTCCATGCGGCCATGGGCGCGTGCGTCCTGAACAGCCTCCGACAGCCGCTGCACGACCCGGGCCAGGGTCTCCCGGGCGTTGGTGAAGTCATCGTCTGCTGCGACCACCGCGGGCAAGGCCTCGGGTCCAGTCGCCAGGGCCGGTTGTGCCTCGGCACTGCTGCGCGCCGGATCCACGTAAACGTATTGGCAGCAGCCGCGCAGGGCCGCAAGCTGTTCTTCGCTGGTCACCAGCATGCCCGGGCCGTCGAAAGGTGTGTGCAGCCAGGAACGGTCGAGCTCGGCCACATACATGCCCGTTTCGAGACGGTCGCAGCTTAAGGTGATCAGGTGATCGGCCATGGATACCGGGTCAAAGGCAAGAATAATCAACAAATCTAACAGGCTTCGCAGCCGGTAGCTGTGACCCCAGCCACGCCCCTGCCAAGCAGCGGTTTATGTCAAGTGACTGGCCTTGCCCATACGGTTTCAGGCTTCGTCGATGTCCTGCAGTTCTATCTGCTCCAGCAGATTAATGGCTACCGCAACGAAATCAGAATCGGTGACGATGCCGCGCAATTTACCGTTTTGCACCACAGGCAGGCAGCCAAATTTATTGCGCTGCAGATGCAGAGCGGCCTGCCGCAAATTGGCCCGTTCATCCACCGTTGCCAGATCGCGGGTCATGATTTCGCCGATACGAATTTCACCCGGGCCGCGCGCGGCAGGCTCGCTGGACAGGTTGGACGCGGATGCCGCCAGCACATCAGACTGGCTGACCAGTCCAATCAGCGCCTGTGAATCGTCCAGGATAGGGATGTGCCGGAAGCCCCGTTCGCTCATTAATCTCGCTGCCGCCGCCAGGCTATCCCCGGTGGTCAGGGTCTGGACATCCGTGGTCATGATTTCATCGACGGTGATCATTGTGGCTTTGCTCCCGGGCGTTCCCCAGCCGCAGGTTGCGGCGGTAAGATAAGGCTAATACCCCGCGGCGGATTGGCCGATGCGGGGAAACCCCTATTTACCTTCTGGCGGGTCGCGCGCAAGTTGGGCCAAAGGAACACGCTATGCCTAAAGAAAGACTGAAGCAGTTGATTGCCAGTCTGCATGAAGAGCTTGACCGCACGCCCGAGTTCGATGCGGACGGTCGGGAGTTGCTGCGCGACCTCACGGGCGACATCGAAGCCATTGTGGGCCGGGAGGATATCCCGGCCGAGTCGCGGGATACGGCGACGCAGAGAGTCGAGACGGTAGCGGTCCGACTCGAAGCGGAGCATCCGCGGCTGGCGGGTATCCTCGGCGAGATTGTCGCTGCCCTCGGCAGACTCGGGATCTAGTACCCATGGCCCAGGACACATCGGGTAGCTGGCTTGCGCCCGCTGTTGCTATTGCCCTGGGTATCGCCGTGGCAGGCTGGTTGATTGGCACCGGTTTCCGTGAGGGTCGGCAGCTGGATCGTTATGTGACCGTAAAAGGCATTGCCGAGCGAACGGTGTCAGCCGATCTGGCCATCTGGCCCCTGCGGGTCGTAGCCACGGGTGATGACCTGGCTGCCGTTCAGCAACAGATGGGCGAACAGCAGACGGCGGTCCTTGGCTTTCTGGATAGCGCCGGGGTCAGCGCCGATGAAATCGAGTTGCAGGATTTACAGGTGACGGATCTCTATGCCCAGGCTTATCGGTCAGGGCCGGTGAACAATCGTTTCATCGTGGCGCAAACGGTGAATGTGCGCTCCGGCAATGTGGCCCTGATCCGGGAGACCAGCGAGCGGGTCGGCGAACTGGTGAATGCCGGGGTAGTGTTATCCAGCGACCGCGGGCCGTCCGGCAGCAGTCCGACTTATCTCTTCACCGGCCTGGTGGCACTGAAGCCGGACATGATTGCCCAGGCTACGGTGAATGCGCGTCAGTCTGCCGAGCAATTTGCCGCTGATTCCGGCAGTGCCCTGGGTGGCATACGGCGCGCGAACCAGGGGCTGTTTCAGATACTGGCCCGCGATAATGCGCCCAATACCCAGCAGGCTCAGCAAGTGGAGAAAACCGTGCGGGTGGTTTCCACCATCGAGTACCTGCTGCTGGACTGAATTCAGCCGCCGGCGAAGGCAATGAGGCGTCTGGCCAACTCTTCTGACTGATCTTCCACAATGTAAAAGTTCGCGTGCTCCAGCAGCGCGTGGTCCTGGCCTTTGCAGCCGGGGATGTGATTCAGCACTCGCGCCGGGCCCATGGCGGAACCCTCGAAGTCCTTGCTGTAGAGAGTGAGGACGGGTTTTTCCCAGCTGCCGAGTTTTTCCCAGGCAGCGGTGTTGGCCGGCGAGGCCGGATCGTCGGCGGAGATCGGCAGGATCATCGGGAAACGTCGTGGTCCGGTCTTGTAGCTTTCGTCCGGGTAGGGCGCGTCGAAGGCCGCGATCGTTTCCGGTGACAGCTCGTGATAAGTGCCCTCATTGACCATCTCGCCCTGCGGGAACACGGCTTTGGCGAACTGCTCGGCCCGCCAGTTGACGAACCAGCTCTTGCCGGGCGAATCGCCGTGGGGCAGGTTGGTGTTACTCAGTGCCAGGCGCGCAAAGATCTCCGGGCGTTCGGCGGCGATGCGCAGGCCGAAGAAGCCACCCCAGTCGAGCAGGTAGCCGGTGATATTGCGCAGCTGGAGCGCATCCAGGAATGCTGTGTTCCAGTCGATGTGTCGCTGGAAGCTGTAATCCTCCGTCTCCGGCAACTTGTCTGAACGGCCGAAGCCGATGTAGTCCGGCGCAATTACCCGATACCCGGCAGCCACCAGCAAAGGAATCATCCGCCGGTAAATGTAGGACCAGCAGCCCTGGGTCGACAGCAACAAGATGACATGGTCATCGGGTTTGCCTTCATCCAGGTAATGCATGCGCAGGCTGCCGAATTCCTCGTCCGGCAGTTCAATGTAATGGGGGGCAAAGGGATAGTCCGGTAGATTTTCGAAACGGGCTTCCGGTGTGCGTAGAGCTGATCGGGTCATTGCGGGAAATCCTCAAGGGGCGTCAGTTCACGCAGGTAGCGCGTGATGGCAGCGCGATCTTCCGGCGTAAGCTGGGCAGTGTTGTCATCGATGACCGCCGTCATGCTGCCCCCGGCGAAATCGCCGTCCGGCATCATGCCAATCTCGAGGAATATCTCCACGTCCTCCGGTGACCAGCGACCAATTCCATCCGTCGGATGGGGGCTGATATTGGGAATTTCCTTGCCGCCGGGGCCAGGCCCGCCGGCCATTTCCTGACCGGCAATCGGGGCACCGAAGCTATTCCGGGGCGTGTGGCATTCACCACAATGTCCCAGGTGCCTGACCAGGTAGGCGCCGCGATTCCAGACCGGATCCTTAGCGTCGTCCCCTGTGAAGCGCTCGCTGTCAAAAAACAGCAGCTGCCAGGCAGCCGCAGCCAGGCGTGTGTCCAGGTACCAGGCCAGTTCGTGTGGCTGGTTCTCACGGCGAACGGGTTCCAGGCTGAAGAGGTAGGCTTTGATGGCCAGTAAATCCTGGCGCGATATGCCCGTGTAAGACGGATAGGGAAAGGCGGGAAAATAATATCGGCCACCCGGACCAACGCCCTCCCAGAAAGCATTCACAAACTCATCATCGGTCCACTTGCCGATGCCTGTTTCCGGGTCCGGCGTGATGTTGGGTGAGTAAAAGACCCCGAAGGGTGTCTCCAGTTCATGGCCGCCGGCCAGGGGGCCGTTCTCGTCGTCCTTGGCTGTGTGGCAGCTGATGCAGCCTCCGGCGCGCAGCAGGTATTCGCCGCGGACTGCGTCGGCATTCAGCGTCGTTTCCTGGGCCAGAACCTGGCTTGCTGTGCAGCCAAGGGCGAGGGTCAGCAGGCCGGCCAGCAGGCCGCCTCGCCCAAAGATTAATCGGCACGCTTGGCTGTCCGAGCATTCCCTCCCGGCAATTTTCAGGGAGCGCAGCAGCCTCATTCCATCCGGCAGGTCCAACCGGATGACTCGCAGCGCAGTCTGGGTTCTTCGTCCGGCGATTTGCTGGCGTCGGCCCGGGTGGTGATCATGGTATTACCGCCGCGAAGGTCTACGCTGATGTGCCCGCCGCGCCAGAAGTCCTCGCAGCTGCCGTCGACCCGGTAACGCCAGGCGCCGATGCGCACGGCTTTTCCACGCGTATTACCGTCGGGGCAGGTTTCCAGTTCCGAGGTGACATCCATTTCCATGCGCCGGCCGCGATCATCCATTAACGGTCCGAAGCCTTTGCCTCGGCCGTGGCCGCGCCGTCGGTCATAAACCGTCATGGTCAGTTCCGACGGACCCGGCTCCACGCCCTCGCCGTCGTCCTCAGGCTCTTTGCCGCGCAGGCTGGTATTCCAGCTATTGGAGTTCGTCTCTGATTTGGAACTCGCGGCGCCGAGCTGCACATTGATTTTGCTGTCCTGGTTCGTGGTCGTTTCACCCGCAGAGGCAGGCGCCACGGCCAGGATGAGGAACAGGAAAATCAGAATTCGCGAGATCATGGCCTTGAGACCCTCGTTGTCTGAACTCAATTTAGCATGGCCGACGATCTCAGGCTGAGATCCGGGCCACGCGCCCGGCAATCGTTTTCTGGCGGGCGTCAGCGTGGCTGGGCTGCCGTCAGGATCGGGCGGCTGCCCTGGGAAAGGATTTCATCTACAGCGGCCACATAGGCTCGAATCAGGGGCTTGTTGTAATTACCTACGGGCACGCCGTTATAAATGATGGTTGTGCCCTGGTAAGACAGCTGTCGAGTGAAAGGCACATTCCAGTCGGGATAGTCCACCGTCTCGTATAGCTCATAGCCGGGGAAATTCTCGAAATTCGCCATCATGTGGAAATACATGGTGTCGGTATTTTCAGCAAAGAATTCGATGGGCACGTTGATGACATAGTCATAACCATCATTGACGCCATCCCAGAATGCGGTATTTGTCGCCAGGTATTTGCCGTCCGGATTATTGTGTGCGTCGGCAAAATGATCCTGGCTCTGCACGATCTGGGTCCGGTCAAAGGGATAGCTTTCCAGCGTGTCGCGCAAGCTGCTCAGGGCACCGTTTACATAGCCTGGGGCCAGTTCGATCCAGGCTTCGTGCGGCACCCGATCCCAGGGCATGCCGTGCGTGGACATGACGACTTTCACATCAGCGCCGGCCGGCAATGTATCCAGCCGATCACGCAGCATGTTGTTCCAGGGCTCCAGGGTCGCGGCAAAATCACCAAGCTGCCGGGTCATGATGACTTTGATCTTCTTGTCGTTAGCTTCTTCCCATTCATGGATGTAGTGCATGGCGTGCTTGAAACCACCATTGAACTCTTCATGATGGGAATAAATGGCGGCAGGAGCCGAGAGCACTACCGTGTCGATGCCCTCATCCAGCAGGCTGCGCAGGGCGGTGCGAGCCCGGCCAAAATTCTCGGCGGTGATCCAGCGGTAAGGCACGTCGCCGTAGCGCGCACGTATCTGTTCCATAGCTTCGGCCACGATCACGCCCATGCCGTATTGATGGGGGACTTTTCCCTGCACCGAGCCTTTACCGGCCGCGTAGTAGTAGTGCCGCGCTTTGTTTATCAGCTTCGCTGACACTGAGGGCATGCCGCCGCTCCGACTGTCGAGCAGAAAGAAGCCATGATCCAGGTGCAAATCTTCCCGCGGCGGTACCCAGTCGACTTCGCCCATGGCCCACTTGTTTACGTAGGGGACGCCATCCAGGTCCACTTCACTGCCCAGGGGGTCCACCAGTCGCGCCGGCTTGAATTCTTCGAACTCGTAGTAGCGATCCGGATCAAGCAGCACGACGCCCCGGTCTGCCGCCACCAGTTTGTTGATGGGCCAGGGAATGTACTGCAAGGCTTTCTGGGCCAGGGTAAAGAAGTCTACCGTCTGCATTTCCTCGGGCATTACCAGGTGGGTAATGAAAATGCCGACGCGGCCTTCCGGGGTCGTGTCCTGTTGCTGGTAGTAGCTGTAGTAGTTGGGTTCTCTGAGTTGCGGCGGAATACGATTCATGTAGCTGAAGGCCGCATAGCCGGCAAGGTTGACTGTCAGCACGGTCCCGCCGATCCAGACGAGAAGTTTTTTCCACTTGCTCATGAGCTAATCCCCCGCAGCAGTCAGCTCTGCTACCCGTTCAGCCCCTCAGTCCTGCACCGTGGCTGCAGCTTCAGCCTCTTCTGCTGCTGCGGTTTCCAGATCCGCATCCAGCCAGGCCCGCACGTCGCGGCCAATCAGTTCGCCGGCTTCCTGCACGGCCATGTGGCCGACGCCGGGATAGATGATGAGTTCCAGGGACTGGGTGTTATGCAGTAACTCTTCGAACTCATAGGCCTGTTCTACTTCTGCCTGGGGATTTTCCTCGCCCCACAGCAGCAAGGTCGGCGCGCGGACGTTTTCTGCAACGCCTTCCAGGTCGCCGGATTTGTATTGCGACAGCCGGTCCAGTTGCGCTTCGCGTTGGCCTTCGCGCAACCACATGTCGTGCCAGCGGTCGATCACGTCGTCTGTCAGCTTGGTTTTGTCACCGTAAGCATTAGTCAGCATGAACTTGGGCAAGGCCCTGGGCAGGATGTGTTCCAGGATGCGGGCGATGTCCGGGACACCGCCGCGGCGCATCTGGTTGCGACCTTCCAGGGAGCCCGGGCTGAGCAGAATCAGTCGGTCAATGCGCTCCGGATGCCGGGCGGAATAGTGGATAGCCACGGTGCCACCCAGAGATGTGCCGCCAATGCTGAAGTTTTCCAGGCCCAGGGCATCCACAAATCGCTCTGTCAGCTCGATGGTCCGGGCCAGGGAGTAGTCGCCCGTGGGATCAGGACCCGTGAGCCCGTGGCTGGTCATGTCAAAACGAATGACGCGGTAGCTGTCCTGCAGTGCCTCTACCCAGGGATCCCAGCCGATCAGGTTGGCGAAATTGGCGTGCACCAGCACCACCGCCGGGCCTTCACCCTCGTCGCGATAGTGAATCCTGGCGCCATCCACATTCAGAAAGCGGGAGGCCGGTGTCATGTAGCGCGCTTCCAGAACCTCGGCGGGGATATCCCGGTATATCCACATAGCGGCCAGTACCCCCAGGGTTCCCGCTGCCCATAGGCCCAGGATTAACAGGCCCAGCACCTTCAGGAACTTCAACATCCTAGCTTTACCATCAAATGACCCAAAATTATCTTATAATACAAAAACTTAAACTTTTTCCGGGGGCAGCCCGCGGCAGCATCCGATCTGCCGGTAAAGGCGAACATACATCTGTAGCAGGGATCTTATCTTTATGCAGCAGTTTCTAAAGTTAATCCGCCGAGTTCGCCTGGGGCCAGTCACGGTCCTGGTGGGCGCTCTGGTCGTCGCCTCCGCGTTGATCATGAGTCGGCCGGAACGGCCCGCCATCTCCATTCCCGAAAAGGCCTGGAGTATCGAAGTCATTCCTGCTGCCCCGGCCGCCATTCGCCCTACCCTGGAACTTTATGCGCGCATCCAGTCGCCTGAAGATTCCCGTCTGAGTGCCGGCATCGAGGCGGAAGTCCTCGAAGTGCTGGTGCAGGACGGAGACGAGGTGGCTGCGGGCGATGTTCTGGCCGTGCTGGATGATCGCGACGCCCGTTTCGAATTGCTCCAGAGAGACGCTGACGTGCAGGAGATTCGCGCCCAGATCAATCTGGAGAAGCAGCGGCTGCGGCGGAACAAGGAAGCCCTTTTCAAAGAAGAGGAACTGCTGGAAATCACCGTTAGTAACGCCGAGCGCTCCCGCAGTCTTTATAAAGACAATCTGGTGTCCCTGTCTAATGTCGATGAGTCGGCTGACAAGCTAAAACGCCAGGAGCTGGCTGTTACCTCCCGCCAGCTCACCATTGAAGAAAGTGAGATCAAGGTTCTGCAGTTTAAGGCCCAGCTGCAACGAGCCGAAGCGCTACGCGACATGTCGCAATTAATGGTTGACCGGACACAAGTGGTCGCCCCCTTCGCCGGTCTGATTTCCGAAGTCGATGCATCGGTGGGCGATCGGATTCGTGTCGGTGACGAGCTGATGCGCTTGCACAATCCCGAAGTCCTGGAGTTGCGCACCCAGGTGCCGACGCGTTTCGCCAGTCGCGTGCGCGATGCCCTGTCTGCCGGCCTGAAGATTGATGCCCAGGCGCAGGTGGGCGGCCGCGAATACCCCATGGCCCTGGAGCGGCTGTCCGGGCAAACCCGCGAAGGTTCCGGCAGTGTGGATGCCTATCTGGCCTTTGAGGCGCCGCCGCAGGATGCGCCCCTGGGATCAACGGTTCAGCTGGTGCTTTCGCTGCCGGCGGAAATCGATGCCATCGCCGTGCCCGCCGAGGCTGTTTACGGGCGCAATCGCATTTATAAGGTAGAGGGCGAGCGCATGGTGGCCGTCGATGTGGAACGACTTGGCGAGCGCCTGTTGCCGGACGGCCGCAGCGAGGTGCTGATTCGCAGCGCCACGCTGAAACCCGAGGACCGAATTATTACCACCAAGATTTCTTCCGCCGCCAATGGTCTGTTGGTCAATGTGCGCGGCGTTGATGGCGACGCCAGGCTGGCTGCAGGCGAGCGCCCGGGAACAAACTAAGTCATGCGCCCCGGCATTATCAGTATCTTCGTTCGCCATCCGGTGGCGCCCAACCTGGCCATGTTCGTCATGATCCTGGCGGGTGTGTGGGCCCTTGGCCAGCTGACGCGGCAGTTGCTGCCCAACTTCGAACTCAGCCTGGTCAATGTGGAGGTGACCTGGACGGGTGCTTCTGCTGAGGATGTGCAGCTGGCTGTCACCCAGCCCCTGGAAGATCAGCTACGCGGTCTGGACTTGCTCGAGGGTATCCGCTCCACGTCTCGCGAGGGCCGGGGCATTGTCACCCTGGAATACGGCGAAAAAACAGACATGGGCGCTGTCCTGGACCAGGTCAAAGAGCGCGTTAGCCAGGTCCGCAACCTGCCTGCCTTGGCTGAGACGCCAACGGTTTCTCTGATTCCGCGCAACGAGCAGGTGGCGAAGCTGGTCGTGACGGGCCCTGAGTTGTCGATACTCCGGCCCCTGGTTCGTGGCTTCGAGCGCGAACTGCGTGGTCTGGGTCTGGCCAAGATCGAACTGGAGGGACTGCCTGAACAGGAAATCGCCATCAAGCTGTCCGGCGAACGGCTGAATGAACTGCGTTTGTCCCTGAAAGAAATTGCTCAGCGAGTCCGTGAGACCAGTAGCGATGTTCCGGCCGGTTCCGTGGGCCGCGCCGAATCGGCTCGCCAGCTGCGCAGCCTGGACCAGGCTCGCAGTGTTGCTGACTTCGAAGACCTGCCCATTGCTGCCGATGCGGACGGGCGCCTGCTCGCCCTGCGGGACGTGGCCGAAGTCGAGCGGCGGGCACGGACGGATCAGCCCACCCTGCTGGTTAACGGCTCTCCGGCAGTCGAAATCACTGTGCTGCGCGCGGAAAGCCAGGATGCCATCGATGTTGCCGGCGTCCTGTCTGACTGGATTGACCGCAAGCGTCCAGGCCTGCCCGCCAACGTTGAGATCATGGTCTACGACGAGGAATGGCGACTGGTCCAGGATCGCATCAACCTGATGGTGGAAAATTCCGTGGGTGGCTTGGCCCTGGTGGTTATCGCGCTGTTCATATTTCTTAACGGACGGGTAGCCTTCTGGGTTGCTATTGGAATTCCGGTGTCCGTGATGGCGGGCCTCATGGCGCTGTTCCTTTTTGGTGGCAGCCTGAACATGATCAGCCTGTTTGCCATGGTCATGGCCCTGGGTATCGTCGTCGATGACGCCATTGTGGTCGGCGAAGAAGCTGTCACACGTTACCAGGCCGGTGCCAAGCCCCTGGACGCAGCAGAGCAGGCTGCTTATCGCATGTTCGGCCCGGTGATGGCCGCGTCCCTGACGACGGTTGCGGCATTCGTGCCCCTGATGACCCTGGGCGGCGTCGGTGGCACCATTTTGTTCGCCATTCCCCTGATCATGATTTGCGTGGTCATAGCCTCTCTCGCGGAGTGTTTCCTGGTGCTCCCGGGCCACCTGCGGCATTCCCTGGAAAGTTCCGCCCGACATGCCCCGTCGCGGTGGCGCTTGAAGATTGATACGGCCTACGAAAATTTCCGCTGCGGCGTTTTCCGTCGCTCGGTTGCCCGCGCGGTAGAAAAACGTTCTACCACCATCGCCATGGCCATCGGCGCACTTATTTTGGTTTTCGGCCTGCTGATTGGCGGGCGCATCGACTTCACGCTGTTTCCGCAACCAGACAATACGAAAGTGCAGGCGATCGTTCGCTTCACAGCAGGTACGCCCGCTGAACGTGTGGAGGCCTTCGTTAACGATGCCCGTGCGGCACTTCGGCAAATTGAAGCCGAGTCCGGTGAGAAAATTGTTGAGCTGGAGCTCACCAAGTTGGGTCTTGATCCGCGCGGTACCCAGGCATCCAATGTCGCCACCATGACGGTGCAGCTAACCCCGGATAACAATCGCACCCTGCGCAATGCCGAGATTGTCAGGCGCTGGCAGCGTGCGGTGCCCCCGCCCGGTGGTCTGGAGAGCTTTTTTATTCTCAATACCTCTGGCGGACCCCATGCTAATGATATTGAGCTGGAAATAACCGGCACGGATCCCGAGGCGCTGAAGTCTGCTGCCGAGAAGGTTATCCAGGCGCTGCGCGGAATTTCCGGTGTGAGTGGTGTGCGTGACGACATGGCCTGGGGCAAGGAACAGCTGATTTTTGAGCTTTCGGCTAACGGCCAGGCCATCGGGTTGACGGGTGAGGCCCTCGGGGAGCAGCTGCGGGCGGCCTTTGAAGGCGACCTGGTGCAGATTTTCCAGGACCAGGGGGACGAGATTGAGGTCCGGGTCCTGCTAACAGACCAGGAGCGGAACGCAGTCAGTTCCCTGGAAAGCCTGCCGGTGGTGTTGGCCAACGGTGACACCGTGCCCCTGAGTGATGTGGCTCGTTTAAGTTACCGGCGTGGTTTCGAATCCCTGAAGCGCAGCGGCGGCGAACTGGCCGTGCAGATTACGGGTGATGTTGATGAAGACATGAACAACAATAATGCGGTGCGGGCTATCCTGGCAGCGGAAGTCTTTCCGACTATCGAGGGCCGGCCTGGCATCAGTTCCTTCAGTTTCGGCGGTGATGCCGAAAGCCAGGGCGAAACTTTGGGCGATGTCGGCACAGCGCTGCCCCTGGCCCTGTTGCTGATCTACATCATCCTGGCCTGGGTGTTCGAGTCCTACCTGTGGCCTCTCGCGGTGTTGTCAGTGATTCCTTTCGGCCTGGTCGGTGCGCTGTTCGGTCACTGGGCCCTGAATGTCGACATCACCCTGATGTCCATCTTCGGCTTGTTTGGTTTGATCGGCATTGTCATTAACGACTCCATCATCCTGGTGAGCGTGTTCCGGGAGCTCACCGCCCAGGGAATGACAGTGCAGAAGGCGGCGGCCGAAGCAGCCGTGCGCCGCAGCCGTGCCGTCATACTGACTTCCGTGACCACCGTTCTCGGTGTGATGCCGGTGCTGCTGGAAACCGACCTGCAGGCCCAGTTCCTGCGGCCCCTGGTGGTGTCCCTGGCCTTCGGCCTGATGTTCGGCACCTTTATTGTGCTGTTCCTGCTGCCGGCGATTCTGGCCAGTCTGGAGTCCAAGCGCGGTCGCCTGGATCGACTGATTGCCTTGTTTATCAGGCCCGAAAAGCCCGAGGAGCCGTCACCCATCCTCTAGTCATTGCCGGGTGTCCGCCCGATGCTATGCTGGTTCCGTTGAATCTGGACCAGCCATGAGCGAAGACTCCCTGCAAAAACCTGTGCCCTGGATGGAAGGCATGGTGCCGACGCTGAATCAGCGGGGTTTCATGTCCGAAACCATGGAACGCTTCTCCATGGCCTTCATCGACTACGCGAGCGTGTGCGGTCATGAAGCTCTCGACATGGGTTGTGCCTACGGCGTCGCCACGCGAGAGGTACTTGAGCGGGGCGGCTCGGTCCTGGCTTGCGACATGGAAGCCGGCCATGTGGAAATCCTGGCACGCGAAATGCCAGCCGAGCATCGTGACCGTCTGCGCACCGCGGTGGGAGAGTTGCCCCAGGCTGATTTTCCCGACGAGAGTTTCGGCGCCATCCTGTGTTCGCGTGTGATCCACTTTCTGACCGGCGACGAAGTGCGCCTGGCCATTGGCAAGATGCATAGCTGGTTGCGACCGGGGGGCCGCTTGTTCCTGATCGCCGATACGCCCTATACAGGCTTCTGGTTCAGTACGGCACCGGAGTACGAGCGCCGCAAGGCATCCGGGGACGAGTGGCCGGGCTTTATCGACAACGTGGCCCCGCTGTTATCCAAGGAGCAGGTGCCCGACGGCATGCTGCCCTACCTCAATCCCCTGGACCCGGACATCCTGCGGCGCGAGTGCGAAGCGGCGGGTTTTACGGTGGAAGAAGCGGCCTTCACGGGGCGGGGCGGTGAGCCAGACGGCAACCAGCACGCCGGGATTATTGCGCTGAAGGGCTAGACCCCGGCCTGGATTGGGCCGGGATATTGACGCGGTGTCGACAACACGCGCAATATAGCGACACCCTGTCGCTATAAAATCGAGACACCATGTTTATTGCCCTGCGGGACCTGACTTACGCCAGGGGGCGGTTCGCCCTGATGGCCCTGGTCATAGCACTCATCGCTTTCCTGATGACCTTTCTCACCGGCCTGGCTGCCGGTCTGATCAAGAACAATATCTCCGGCCTGATGGAACTGGATATCACCCATATCGCTTTCGAAATGGATGACAAGCCGACCTATCGCAACACCATGATCGAGCGCGAGCAGTGGGAGGAATGGGCCACGCAGCCAGGCGTGAAACGCATGGAACCCATGGGACACACAGTGTTTACCGCCCGCACCCAAAAGGATGATCCCCTGGAGCTGGTGCTTTGGGGTTTGCGGCCGGGCTCCCTGATCGAGCCTGAAGTGCTGGAAGGTTCACCGTTGGGCGGCACCCAGGAAGGCGTCATTGTTTCCCGGCTGCTGGCTGAACGGGACGGCGTTGAGATCGGTGATCGCATTACCCTGGATCGGGTGCTCACGGAAATGGAAGTGGTGGGTATCGCGGAAGAGCGCAATATCGGCCACATACCCATCATCTATGCACCCCTGCGCAAATGGCAGGAGGCGACCTACGGACCGCCCGGCGGCCCCGCCCCCGGTGAAGAACTACCCGACGTCGTGTTCGATTTTGTGAGCATTCTGGCCCTGGAGCTTGAGGAAGACATCAGCCCTGAACAGCTTGCCGCCATTGATGATGAACTCGTCACCACGACCCTGGACCGTTCGGCATTTTATGCCGCGTCTACCGGCTACATCGAAGAAGTTCGTACCGTGCAGATCATCCAGGTATTTCTGTTTCTGATTTCTGCCGTGGTCATTGGGGCTTTCTTCAGCATCTGGACCATTCAGCGTACGAAAGAGATCGGCCTGGTTAAGGCGCTGGGTGCGGCCAACGGCTATTTGCTTCGCGATGCTCTGGGTCAGGCGCTGATCCTGATGGCGATTGGCGTGTTCCTTGGCCTGAGTCTTGGCTTGTGGTCCGGGCAGGCCTTCATGGAATCCGGTCGTCCCTTTATGTTTGAGACGGACAAGATCATCCAGGCAATGGTCTTGCTAGTGACAGCCGGCCTGCTGGGTGGCGCCTTGTCGATCCGAAAAATTACCGCCGTCGATCCCATCATCGCCCTGGGGCAAGAACAATGAGCCTGAAAACTGAAGCCGTCACTCTTCTTCTCGGCGATGGCGACCAGCAGGTCAAAGCCCTGGATCAAGTAGACGTACAAGTCGCCGCGGGGGAACTCGTCGTCGTGTTGGGGCCCAGCGGGGCCGGCAAGTCCAGCTTGCTGGCCGTCTGCGGCGGCTTGCGCACGCCCACCAGCGGCAAGGTCTGGATCGGTGACATCGAAATTACCCAGCTGAAACCCTCGGAGCTGACCCGGCTGCGACTGGAAAAAATTGGCTTTGTATTTCAGCAATCCAACCTCGTGCCGTCCCTGACCGCCCTGGACCAGTTGCTGTTGCTGGTGCATATGCAGGGCCGGCGGCCGAAGGCGGCCGACCGCGAACATGCTCTGGCTCTGTTGGATGAAGTGGGTATGGCCGACAAGCAGAATCGTCGGGGTAACCAGCTGTCAGGGGGTGAACGTCAGCGCGTGGGTATTGCCCGCGCCTTTATGACGGAGCCGACCTTGCTGCTGGTTGATGAGCCCACCTCCATGCTGGACACTCAGCGTGGTGGCCAGACCGTCGAATTACTGCGACGTGCCTGCCATGATCACAAGGTTGCCACCATGATGGTGACCCATGATCGCGATGTCCTGAGCCAGGCGGATCGCGTGGTTGAGATTCGCGACGGCCATCTCAGCGCGTTCAATGAGCCCGCGACTGTGTCGGCGGGGGCGGTGGCCGATGCCGCGCATTGAAGCGGAAAATATCGAGGCCCATGTAGAAGCTCAGACCCAGCGAATTCTTGACTCGGCCATGCAGTTGTTCGCCGCGCGTGGCTATGCCGGGACGGAGCTGCGCCATATCGCCGAAGCGGTGGGCCTGGCCAGGAATTCCCTCTATCGCTACTACCCCGGCAAGGACCAGATTCTCCTGGCCTGCCTGCGGCGGGACATGGGCCCCAGCCTGGCGCGGGTAAACGACCTGGAAGAAAAAATCGTCGATCCGCGCGAACGCATATTCGCGTGGCTGAAAGTGCAAATGGATATCGCCGCGTCGGCGTGTCATGGCGCCATGCAGATGGTCGATAGTCTGCAGCACCACTCGCCGGAATTTCTCGAAGAGATCCGCAACCTGCATGAACCCAGCGCGGCCACGCTGCGTCGGGCCGTGAGTGAAGTCCTGGCGGGTTCGCCGCGCGATCCTGCCCTGGTCAGCAAGCTGATTAACAGCCTGTTGCGCACCGGTGCGGCGGCTATGATGGATGGCGGCAAACGGCAGGCTATCGAGACAGAACTGGAGTATTCAGTGGACTGTATTTTACGGAGCTGAAGCAACTTTCCGGTGCCCAGGCACCGGCCAAGGAGGACATAAAGATGTTTAAAAACAAATGGTTGAAACTTAGCCTGTCACTGCTGGCGGCGGTCCTGCTGGGCGGCCTGGCCCAAGCCCAGGAAGGCCATCAGCACCACCAGCACGGTGGCGTGCCTGACATGGATGCGGACGGCAAGCGGCTGGCCAGTTACCAGGTCAAGCACGACATGGATGAGGCAACCCTGCAGGCATTGCGCGACAAGATAGCCTTGTATCGTGGCATGACGGATATGGAACTTAACCTCAACATGTCTGCCATGGGCCCTAACTATGAGTGGTATGCCAGTGACCTGGAGCAGCGCGGTGATATCGGCGTGCTTATCCTGTCCCATGGCGTGGGCCAGAACAGCGACCGGATGATGGTGGCTGCCCTGGACCCCGTGTCATCCCGCTGGCCCACCGCGGTGGGCTTTGGCATGGCCATGATGCGGTCGGACCACCTGCAATCGGCGGTCGATGATCTGCAGGCACGGGGCGTCAGCACCATCATCCTGGTGCCCAACGGGACCACTACCCCATACAACTCCCTGACGCGCCAGTGGAAGTATATTTTTGACATGGAAGATCAGCAGGCCACCTACTTGGAAGTGCCCAAGGTTACGGCGGATGCCAATTTCGTCATGGCCAGCCATTTCGGGGATCATGAACTGATCACCGAGATTCTCTACGACAACGCCAAGGAAGTGAGTAAGACCCCCGCCAATGAAGTGCTCATCCTCGTGGGTCATGGGCCCGAAGACACGGCGGATAATGGCCCTGATCTGGCAATCCTGCAGGTTCATGTTGATCGTATTGCCGCGAAAAATGAATTTGCCGACGTGAAGATCATTAACCTGCAGGATGATGCGATCCCGGCCATTCGCGAGTCTAACGTTCGCAAGCTGCGTCGCTGGGTCAAGCAGGCCGATAAAAAAGGTCAGACACCCATCGTGGTATCTATTGCCGCCGCTAGCCATGGCGTGCAGACGCACATTCGTCAGGATTTGCGAGGCCTGAACCATGTGTTTGCTGACAAGGGCATGTCTGAGAGCCCCAAATACGTGGCGTGGCTGGAATCGGTGATCGAGAACGCCATCGCCGAGCAGCAAATGGCCGCCAGCAACTAACGAGAAGAACATGAGCAATACAGACCAAGCCCTGACACGCGAGCAGACCATGCAGCCCTTTGCGCCGGGCGATATCTTTATTGCCTGCACCCTGCTGAATGTGCCGGACGATGATCACGCCGGCGAAGGTCGTATCTGGCAGTACGATAAAGATATGAACTTCAAGGGCGAACTATGGACCGAAGGCGGCACGCATTTCGTCGGCGGGTTGGAAGTCGATCCCCACGGCATTCTGTGGGCCTTTAACGACTTTGTCGTGCTGCATGTGGATCCCAAAACAGGGCGGCAGTTGCCCTTGAGTGACAAGTTCCTGCCGCGTTGTTACCGCAGCGCCAGTTTCGATAAGGATGGCAACGTGTTCCTGGGCGAACACATGAAGGCCAAAAAGCGTCCGGATAATGAGATCGCCAAACGCACTACCACCAAGTTCCCCGTTATCCCGGGCGAAGGGGTGTTGGGTTTCGGTTACATCTACAAGTACGACAAGGACTGGAATCTGGTCAAGACCTTCCACACGGAGTGCGCGCGGGAGATGACCCAGTTCAAGGGCGTGACCCATTCCAGTCTGCACCCCAGCGGCAAGTTCATCACCTATGCCACGGAAACCGGCAAACGCCTGATGCGCTATGACGTGGTCAACGATAAGCAGATGCCTGACCTGGTGACTTATCCGGGCGATAACGCCTTTGATCGTATCTGGGTTATTGCGGTTAAGTATCTTCCCGATGGCCGCCTCCTGATCACGCGCGGTGACACCATGGAGATGCTCGATGAAGACGGCAACGTCCTCAGGGAATATCCCCTGGAAACTTACGGCTGGTCCGATATCGAGATCTGCAGCGACGGCCTTCACTGCCTGGTCAGCAATATCTGGGAAGGCACCGTGGTAAAGGTCAACGTGGAGACGGGCGAAACCGTCGGTGAAATCGATACCGGCTTCAAGGCTCCCAATCGTTGTCTGGCGGGCGTAGCCCAATATCCCGGCTGAACCCCGGCGAAACGCTGAACGGCCTCTACTGGCCCGATAGAGAACAGAACAGCAGCGGTTACTTCGGACGGCAGAATGCTGCAACTGCGTCGAATGACTGCTTTCGACCCAAAGCGGGCATTCATCGATCTGGTATTTGTGGTGGATTCTATCGAGGCTTGGCTGAGTGGTATCGATGGAATAAGCCCCAGTTGCGTGGATATGTAGACCGCGTGCTTTAACACAAATCCTGAATTCACGATATTTTTATCACTCGTTTTGAGTATTCAGCCTAGAAGGACGACTCGATAGCATAGCTATGCATAGCCTTGCCGGTTCATGATCCAAGAATGATTATTCTAAACATCGACAGGCGTTTCGACGTTGTATTGGACGAGGGATGCGATGTCTGGACGATATGATAAATATTCGTGGCGCGGAATTGGCAGTATTCCACAGGAGGGGCATCGCATGAAATTCTGCATAAAAAACTTTGTAGTTCCGCTCACTGTATATCTTTTTTGCTTGAATGCAGCCGCAGTCGAGTCAATTTATAGCGTGAGCGGCAGCCATTCGAGCGTCGAAAACGCTTGTGTCGGACCAATACCATTATTCATCGGACTAGATTGCAGTTACGATGCTAGCAATCCGACCTTGTTTCCAGTTGCCGGTTGGGCCGGTCCAAGATTCTCAGTGGGGTATTACCCGATTGGCAGCTCACCCGGCCCCTTTGGGACGCCAGCGGTAAATGACGGCAAGCTATCGCCTGAAATTATGGCTAGCAGCAGTATCACCATCAATGATAACGGCACGTTCTGCGATCTTGATGACACGATTGCAATCAATCTGATTTTTGCCGCTGCGGCGCGCAACTTTACTGCTGGGCCCGGAGCCCGGGGCGAGGAAAGCTGGGGCGACGGTGATCTCATGTTCCAGATATCCCCAACGCCCGTGAATTCCGCCACAGGTAATCTCAATGGTGGTTGCGACTACACGATTGCTACCGCTGGCATGCCGCCTTTGCTAGAGCGCTCGGATGGTTTCGGCTCTTACCCTGTGGAAGAAGGCTCCTGGTCCACAGGGTTTTTCCTGAATCCGTCACTGATCGGGATGGCGAGCTTTGAGGGTGTGCCCAATATAGGTGTGGCAATCAGTGTTCTGACCGGTGCTAGCTACGCATGTGTCGAAAACTCGCCGGGCCCCTGTGATACCGGATCAGATGGTGCCAACAACTTCCGTGGTAGCCGCGCCACAATTAATAACGCCCTGGTATCGGTCGCCACAGACTCATTAGGGAATATTACTGCCGGTCGGATTTTCGATAACAACGAATCGAAGGTTTTTCAGGTGCCACCGGATCCTTTCAATAGTTGGGACGGCGGCGTAATTGACTTTTCCGGTACATTAGCGAATGGGCGGCCGCAGCCGCAGCCGCCTGCAGAACCTCCCATCACACCCGTCGGATTCTGCGTGGAGCCCCCGGAGTCGCCTCCCGGCTACGGTCAGGATCGGTAATTACAGGATAGGACGAAGCCTTGTCAAAACTGGGAGACCCGGCTTTGTGCCGGGTTTTTCTTGCCTGGCGAATGTCCGCTTTTGGCCGAAAGCAGACGCTTAGTTTAAAAATACCCAATGACTCAAAGGAATAGGCTGAGTCAGGGATGCAAGGAAGTGGCGCAAGCCCATTGCTGGTATTCTGATTAAGCAAAGCAGACCAACCTACACATACGGGGAAACCATCATGACCATGTTCAAATCTATTGCACTGTTGATAGCCGTATTTCTTGTGAGCGTGGCGAGTTTCGTTCAAGCGGCCGAACCAACGGAAAAGGATTTCGTCATCTGGAGCGGTTTCGAGGGGCAGGA
>CAKZWQ010000027.1 GCA_937921935.1 uncultured Gammaproteobacteria bacterium
TTTCTCCTGCCCATATTCCACCTCCGGGGCTATTATCAGCCCATCTATAGGTGTCCATGAAACTAGGGCAAGACCAGAAAGCGGACGTTCAGAGCCCTCCAGGGTGGGGCTGAAGTCTAGACTGGGTCTAATGTCCGCTAACGACCCATAGCGGACGTTTAACACGCCTGGATTTGGCGATGCGTCTTTGCCACGCATACGTACTTGCACTTAGACACTTTTACCTAGTGTCACGCGTGGGTGCATTCGCTATCTTGTAGCCTAGGCTTTGGAGATCTGGTTCAGGATGCTCGTTGTGCAATCCAAAAAGACTGGGAAAAATGTGTTACGAATTCCGAGCAGCAAACAGGCGGCGGGGCTGCCAGCCAGAGCATCGTGAGGCTGCAGAAGTCTGAGTTGAAAGCGCCATTTGGCGATTTGGTTTGTAAGAAAGGACCTACGATCATGACGAACAAGGATCAAAACGTTGACGCTGTCAAGGAATCCGAGGAATCGATTGGTTTTCTGCGTGCTAGCAAGAAGGCGTGGAAATCGACCTTCGAGGTTCCGTCGACCATGCTGAAAGACCTGGGGTTCTCGAAGGAATCCGAGGGATCAATTGGTTTCCTGCGCGCTAGCGAGAAGATGTGGATATCGACCTTCGATATTCCGTTGACCTTCCTGAAAGACATGGGCTTCTCGAAGGAACGGACCCAGGTGGGAAAGGACTTCAATCAGAAATTCATAAGCGGTTTCTATGGGCGCGTTCGGTCGAGCGGCGAAAAGATAAGCGGCGGGGGCCGGTCACAGTCAGGTTCAGCTGGACAGAAGTCGCCGTCAAAGAAGGCCAAGCCAGCGCGCGCTGCCAAGGCAAGTAAAAAAGAGGCATCAACTAAGGCGAAGCCTGCCAAGGTAGCTGCGAAAGCAAAAACGAAAACTGCCGGGCAAAAGGATGCGGCCTCGAATGCCGCAAGCTGAAAGCGCGTGAGATGATCTTGGCCTGACGGCGGTTCTTTTGGTTATTCCGTGCACGGCCGTTTTTGGCCGACAACGGTTATTCGCATTATCAGACTTGTTATCAGACTTGTTCCAGCTCAAGCAGTGTCCCGCAGAAATCCTTTGGGTGCAGGAACAGTACTGGCTTGCCGTGGGCGCCTGTCTTCGGTTTCCCATCGCCCAGCACGCGCGCGCCGGCCGCCTGTAACTGATCCCGGGCCGCCAGGATGTCTTGCACCTCGTAGCACAGGTGATGCATGCCGCCCGCCGGGTTTTTCTCAAGAAATTTTGCAATGGGCGAGTTCTCTCCATAGGGGCGCAGCAGTTCAATCTTGGTGTTGGGCAAGTTGACGAAGACCGTGGTGACGCCGTGATCGGGCAGGTCTTCGGGGGCAGAAACATCTGCACCCAGGGTATCGCGGTAGATGGCTGCAGCGGCATCGAGATCCGGGACCACGATGGCAACATGATTTAGCTTGCCTATCATCTGAAACTCTCTATTTCACGTTTTTCCAAAAGTGCTTAACCAGTTCCTGGGCAGCAACCCGGGGAGAGGTTTTGCCGGCGCTGACAGCATCTTCAAGTTCACTGATACGTTTGCGAATGCCTGGATCAGATTTGAGCTGCTCCAGCAGCTTCTCGGCCGTTTCATCCCATAGCCAGGTTCGCGCCTGGGCGGCGCGAGCGCGTTGCAGTTCACCGCTGGCTGTCAGGGCGTCCCGGAACTGTTCCACCACGGCCCAGACTTCTGTGACCCCCTCATTCTCCAGGGCGGAGCAGGTGGCGACAGGGACTTCCCAGTCCGCGTGGCGCGGGTGCAGAAATCCCAGGGCATTGCGGTAGTCGGCGGCGGCCCGTCCGGCCGCTGCAGCCAGGTCGCCATCGGCCTTGTTGACGACCACCAGGTCGGCCAGCTCGACGATGCCGCGTTTGATGCCCTGCAATTCGTCGCCGCCACCGGGCAGCAGCATCAGCATGAACATATCCGTCATTTCCGCCACCGCCGTTTCAGACTGGCCGACGCCCACGGTCTCCACGATCACCACATCAAAGCCAGCAGCTTCCAGCAGCAACATCGTCTCGCGGGTGTGTCGGGCAACGCCGCCGAGGGTCCGACCCGCCGGCGAGGGACGAATAAAGGCGTCGGTGCGGCGCGACAGAATTTCCATCCGGGTCTTATCGCCCAGTATGGATCCGCCGCTCAGCGCTGATGACGGATCTACAGCCAGGACAGCCACACGGTGACCCTGATCAATGAGATAGTTGCCCAGGGCTTCAATAAAGGTTGATTTGCCGACGCCCGGTACGCCGGATATTCCGACCCGGATGCTTTGCCCGGCGTTGGGCGCAACCGCTGCCAGCAACGCGTTGCCCGGCTCGTTATCCTCCGGCCGTGTTGATTCCAGCAGGGTGATCGCCTGCGCCAGCGCGCGACGATCGCCGGCGATCAAGTCGGTAGCGAGCTGAACCGGGTCCTTGCTGCTCATGAGCGCCTGCGTTATTCGAACTCGAGGATCGGCTGGTCGACCACGAGACTTTGTCCCTGCTCGGCCAGTACTTTGGCCACCACGACATCTTCCGTCGCGCGCAGGCTATTTTCCATTTTCATAGCTTCCACCACGGCCAGCTCTTCGCCTGCCTTGACCTCTTCACCCACAGTGACAGACATGCGCACCAGCAGACCGGGCATGGGCGACAGCAGGAACTTCGACAAATCCGGTGGCACCTTTTCGGGCATGAGCAAGGCCAGTTCGGCAACCCGTGGTGAGACCACCAGGGCTTCGATCTGGCTGCCCCGATGGGAGAGGCAGTGCCGCAGGCCAACGCGGTCCAGCTGGAAGCTGGCAGCCTTGCCGTTAACCTCCGCTTCAATCATTCCCTGCCCGGGTTGCCACTGCGTCACGATCCGATACAGCTCGCCGTTAAGGCTGACCTCAAAACCACTTTCTATAGGCGTCACACGCACTTCGTGCTGTTCTTTGCCAACGATCACGACGAAGTCTGGCGTGACCAGCTTTTCATGGCTGGGCAACTGGCCGGCGAGCCGGGCTGCCCGGTCCATCAGCCGACGGTGCACCATGGCAGCCATGGCGACCAGCAGGCCGGGATCAGCGTGGACTACGTCGGCGGCATGGAAACCGTCCGGATACTCCTCGGCGATAAAGTTGGTGGTCAGCCGGCCTTCCCGGAAGCGCGGGTGAGCGAGCAGGGCATTCAGGAAGCTGATGTTGTGGGATACGCCGCGAATCAAATAGCCGTCCAGGGCATCATTCATGTTGTCGATGGCCTGTTCACGATTATCACCGTAGGTGATGAGCTTCGCGATCATCGGGTCATAGAACATGGAAACTTCGCTGCCTTCTTCGATTCCCGTATCGACCCGCACGGTGTCGCTCTCCGTCGGCGGCTGATAGCGAGACAGTCGACCAATGGACGGCAGGAAGTTTCGGAAAGGATCTTCGGCATAGACGCGGGCTTCTACAGCCCAGCCAGTCAGTTTGACGTCCGCCTGCCGCAACGGCAGTTTTTCGCCGGCCGCGACCCGGAGCATTAATTCGACCAGATCCTGGCCGGTGACTAATTCGGTGACGGGGTGTTCTACCTGCAGGCGGGTGTTCATTTCCAGGAAGTAGAAATTCCGCTCTGCGTCCACGATAAACTCAACGGTGCCCGCTGAGCAGTAGTCCACAGCCTTGGCCAGAGCGACGGATTCCTTGCCCATGGCCTGGCGGGTTTTCTCATCCAGGAAGGGCGAGGGGGCTTCTTCGATCACTTTTTGATGCCGGCGCTGGATGGAGCATTCACGTTCACCCAGGTAGATCACGTTGCCATGGCTGTCGGCCATGATCTGGATTTCAATGTGGCGGGGTTCTTCGATGAACTTCTCGGCGAATACCCGGCCGTCGCCGAAACTGGAGGTCGCTTCGTTGGTGGCCATGGCAAAGCCTTCGCGACATTCCTCGTCGTTCCAGACTACGCGCATGCCCTTGCCGCCGCCGCCCGCGCTCGCCTTGAGCATGACGGGGTAGCCAATCTCCCGGGAGATTTCTACCGCGTGGTCCGGGCTGTCGATGATGTCCGTGTAGCCCGGTACCGTGCTGACACCGGCTTCGGCTGCCAGCTTCTTCGAGGTGATTTTGTCACCCATGCTGGTAATGGCATGAGAGCCCGGGCCAATAAAGGTAATGCCCGCCTTATCCAGGGCTGCCGTAAAAGCGGCATTCTCCGATAGAAAGCCATAGCCCGGATGCACAGCTTCCGCGCCGGTTTCCTGACAGGCGGCGACGATGCGATCTATCACCAGGTAGCTTTCTGCTGAAGCCGAGGGGCCAATATGCACGGCTTCATCAGCCATTCGCACATGCAGTGCCTCACGGTCGGCATCAGAGTAGACGGCAACGGTGGCGACACCCATACGGCGGGCTGTTTTGATTACCCGGCAGGCAATTTCCCCCCGGTTGGCAATCAGGATTTTCTTGAACATGCTTGCTGCCTTCTCTACAGGGGGATGTTGCCGTGCTTGCGCCAGGGATTTTCGAGTTTCTTCTCGCGCAACATGGCAAAGGATCGGCATACACGAACACGCGTATCGCGCGGCATGATGACGTCATCGATGAAACCGCGGTTGCCGGCAATGAAGGGGTTGGCAAATTTCTGCCGGTACTCTTCCGTGCGGTCGGCGATTTTGTCTGTATCGCCCAGATCTTTGCGGAAAATAATTTCGACCGCGCCCTTGGATCCCATGACCGCAATCTCGGCGCTGGGCCAGGCCAGGTTCACATCACCGCGCAAATGTTTGGAGGCCATGACGTCATAGGCGCCGCCATAGGCCTTGCGGGTAATCAGGGTCACCTTCGGCACAGTGGCTTCGGCGTAGGCATACAGCAGCTTCGCGCCGTGCTTGATGATGCCGCCATATTCCTGGCTGGTGCCAGGCATGAAGCCGGGGACATCCACCAGGGTCAGGATCGGAATGTTGAAAGCATCGCAGAAGCGCACGAAACGACCGCCTTTCTTGGATGAGTCGATATCCAGGCAGCCGGCTAGCACCATCGGCTGGTTAGCGATCACGCCAACGACGTGGCCCTCCAGGCGGATGAAGCCGACCACGATATTTTGGGCATAGCCGGGCTGGATTTCAAAAAAGTCACTTTCATCGGCAACTTTCAGGATCAGTTCGCGAATGTCATAGGGTTTGGCGGGGTCATCCGGCACCAGGCTATCCAGTGAGCTTTCCACGCGGTTAGCCGGGTCATCGGTGGGCCAGACCGGCGCTTTTTCGCGATTATTGGCCGGTAGAAAGTTGAAGAAGCGCCGCGTTGTCAGCAGGGCCTCCACATCGTTCTCAATGGCCAGATCAGCGACACCGGATTTGGTGGTATGGGTCATGGCACCGCCCAATTCTTCTGCCGTAACCACTTCATGGGTCACGGTCTTCACAACGTCCGGGCCCGTGACGAACATGTAAGAGCTGTCCTGCACCATGAAGATAAAGTCGGTCATGGCGGGGGAGTACACGGCGCCACCGGCACAGGGGCCCATGATGACGGAGATCTGGGGAACCACGCCTGAGGCCAGGACGTTCTTCTGAAATACGTCGGCATAGCCGCCGAGGGAGGCCACGCCTTCCTGGATCCGGGCGCCGCCCGAATCATTCAGACCGATCACCGGGGCGCCCACCTTCATCGCCTGTTCCATGACCTTGCAGATTTTCTCTGCATGGGTTTCGGACAGGGAGCCGCCGAAGACCGTGAAGTCCTGGCTGAATACAAAGACGAGTCGGCCATTGATGGTCCCGTAACCTGTGACCACACCGTCGCCCGGGATTTTCTGTTCGGCCATGCCGAAGTCCGTGCAACGATGTTCCACGAACATGTCCCATTCCTCGAAGCTGCCTTCATCCAGCAGTAATTCAATTCGCTCGCGGGCCGTCAGCTTGCCCTTGGCATGCTGCGCCTGGATGCGCTTTTCGCCGCCGCCAAGCTGGGCGGCCCGGCGCTTTTGGGCCAGTTGCTGGATGATGTCCTGCATGGATTGCTCCGTTGCGTGTTGTTCGAATTAGCGGAACGCCGGCCTGGCCGGCACTAAATGCGGGTCGTCAGGCTGCCATACGTCGCTGCCGAATCAGACCCAGTACTTCCCCGGCGGCCACGGGAATATTGGTTCCGGGTCCGAAGACCGCGGAGACGCCTGCCGCTTTTAGCTCATCGTAGTCCTTGGGCGGGATGACGCCACCGCAAACCACGATCACTTCTTTCGCCCCCTGGTCCTTTAAAGACTCAATCAATTGCGGCACCAGGGTCTTGTGGCCGGCTGCCTGGGAGGAAACCCCCACAACATGCACATCGTTTTCAATGGCGTGCCGGGCAGCTTCCTCGGGCGTCTGGAACAGGGGGCCGATATCTACATCAAACCCCAGGTCAGCAAACGCGGTGGCAATGACTTTTGCCCCGCGGTCATGGCCGTCCTGGCCGAGTTTTACCACCAGGATGCGCGGCCGGCGGCCTTCTTCCCGGGCAAAACGCTCGACGTCTTTCTGGATGTTGCCGAATTGCTCATCGCCTTCGTAGGCAGAGCCATATACGCCGCTGATGGACTGGATCATGGCACGGTGTCTCCCGAAACTGGTTTCCATCGCATCTGAAATCTCCCCCACGGAGGCGCGCGCCCGGGCGGCCGCCACCGCCAGCTCCAGCAGATTGCCGCTGCCGTCTTCCGCGGCACCCTTCAGGGCATCAATGGCCGCCTGCCAGGCTTTCGCATCGCGACTGCTGCGGATCGTCTGCAGTCGCTGCACCTGGGATTCGCGCACGGACGTGTTATCGATATCCAGGACATCGACTTCGGGTTCGTCCTCACGCTGATATTTGTTCACGCCCACGATCACTTCCTGGCCGCGGTCGACACGCGCCTGGCGCAGGGCAGCTGCCTGCTCGATGCGCAGCTTGGGCATGCCTGACTCCACCGCCTTGGTCATGCCGCCCATGGCTTCGACTTCATCGATCAGCTGCCGGGCTTCCGTGACGAGGGATGCGGTCAGGCTCTCCACGTAATAAGAACCGGCGAGGGGGTCAACGACATTCGTGACGCCCGTTTCTTCCTGAATCACCAGCTGGGTGTTGCGGGCGATGTGGGCAGAGAAGGGCGTCGGCAGGGCCAGGGCCTCATCGAAAGAGTTGGTGTGCAGAGACTGGGTGCCGCCCAGGGCTGCCGCCAGTGCTTCGATGGTGGTGCGAATAATATTGTTGTAAGGATCCTGGCTGGTCAGGCTGACGCCGGAAGTCTGGCAATGGGTACGCAACATCAGTGAGCGCGCGTCTTCGGGCGAGAACATCTCCTGCATCAGCTCGGCCCACAACAGCCGGGCTGCGCGCAGCTTGGCGGCCTCCATGAAGAAGTTCATGCCGATGGCGAAAAAGAAGGACAGGCGAGGCGCGAATTCATCCACCTGCAGGCCGCTGGCCAGGGCGGCGCGCACATACTCGATGCCGTCGGCAATGGTGAAGCCCAGTTCCTGCACGCAGGTCGCCCCGGCTTCCTGCATGTGATAACCGGAAATGGAAATGGAGTTATAGCGAGGCATCTGGCGCGCGGTGTAGCCGATGATGTCGGCGACGATGCGCATGGAGGGCTCCGGTGGGTAAATGTAGGTATTGCGGACCATGAATTCCTTGAGAATATCGTTCTGCAAGGTGCCGGCCAGCTGCTCCGGACCCACGCCCTGTTCTTCGGCCGCCACGATGTACATGGCCATCACCGGGATTACCGCGCCGTTCATGGTCATGGACACAGACATCTTGTCCAGGGGGATGCCGTCAAAGAGGATTTTCATGTCCTCGACGGTATCGATGGCCACACCCGCCTTGCCGACGTCGCCGACTACCCGCGGGTGGTCCGAGTCATAGCCGCGATGGGTGGCCAGGTCGAAGGCCACGGACAGGCCGGTCTGCCCGGCTTCCAGGTTCTTGCGGTAAAAGGCATTGGATTCTTCCGCGGTGGAGAATCCGGCGTACTGGCGAACCGTCCAGGGGCGACCGGTGTACATGGTCGCGCGCGGACCGCGCACAAAGGGTGCAAAGCCAGGCAGGCCATCCAGGTGGTCCAGGGAGTCCAGGTCAGCGGCCGTATAGACCGGCTTCACGTTGATACCTTCAGGCGTTTCCCAGGTGAGTTCCTGAGGATCGCGTCCCTTGCGTTCTTTTTTTGCCAGCGCTGCCCAGTCTTTTAATGAAGGCTTGTTCTTGTCTGCCATCCGGCCTTATTCCTCTGCATCGGCTGCTATTGCTGCATGCAGCGCCAGCACCCGGCGGGCGGCGGCAGCATGCAGTTCTTCAATCATTTGGCCATCCAGTACCGCGATTCCCCGACCTTTCGCGGCGGCGTCTTCCCAGGCGGCGACCACAGCCTGCGAGCGGGCCAGCTCGGCCGCAGTCACACCAAAGGCCGCATTCGCCGGCTCAATCTGCCTGGGATGGATCAGTGACTTGCCATCGAATCCCAGCCTGCGTCCCTGCTCACACTCGCGGACGAAGCCGGTCTCATCGGCCAGATTCACATAAACGCCGTCAATTATATCAAGACCCTGCGCACGGGCAGCCAGAATACAGCTCGACAGGGCCTGGAGCAGGCCCAGGCGCTCCGGATCCGGGGGCAAACGCAGGTCCTTGGCCAGGTCATTGGTGCCCATGACCACGGCCTGCAGGGCCGCGTCGGCCTCGCAGATGGCGCCGATCTGCTGGATGCCGCGAGGGGTTTCGGCCATGACCCACAGGCCCATTTCGGCCGGGGCCCCGGCCGCGCGCAGGGCCGCATCCGCCGTCAGCAGGTCCTCCGGCCCGTCCACCTTGGGGATCAGCACCGCGTTAGCCCCGCTGGCGGCCGCTGCGGCCAGGTCGTCCGCGCCCCAGGCCGTCTCCAGACCGTTAACGCGAATGACCACCTCAGGCCCGGCATAGGTGCCCGCGGCGGCGCAGGCGGCCTGCCGGGCGGCGGCCTTATCATCCGGGCTTACCGCGTCCTCCAGGTCCAGGATCAGGGCATCGGCGGGCAGGGTGCGGGCCTTCTCCAGCGCCCGCTGATTGCTGCCAGGGATATAAAGGGCTGAGCGGCGGGGGGTAATGCGATTTTTCATGAACCAAGCATAAACCAATAGTTTTTTTATGATTTCGCCTGTCAGGGATCCCGGGACAGGGGGCCAAGGGCCCAGTGGGGCTAAATAGGCCCAATACGATGCTATCAGT
>CAKZWQ010000028.1 GCA_937921935.1 uncultured Gammaproteobacteria bacterium
TGCTGGACCCGGGTCGAACCCCCTGGTCTATGCCGCGGGTTCGAACCTGCCGACAGCGGCCAAAAATATAAAAGGCCCCTCAAAGGGGCCTTTTATATTTTGGCGGAGAGGGCGGGATTCGAACCCGCGGTACGGGGTTACCGTACACTTGCTTTCCAAGCAAGCGCCTTCGACCGCTCGGCCACCTCTCCAATGGGTGCGGGAGCCTAACTCAGGCCCCGGGCGCGATCAATCGACCGGTTGGCCGAAGTAATCGGGCGGCTTCTCCAGGCAGGGTTGCCGCTCAGGGTAGAGCTTCACTTCATTCTCGCTGGGAATTTCCAGCGACTCACTCTGGTCAGGAGCATCCATACCAGGCAAGACCCTGAGACCGTCAACACTCTCACTGGTCTGGTACTCCTGAGGCTTGGCGCACCGGACCTCATCATTGCCGCGAAAAAAACAGGCATTGAGGCTCAGGCAACAGGCCACCAGCCAAGCCAGACGCCAGCAAGACAAAACCGAGAACGCCTGGCTCATAAGGCATCCGCCTGACGCAGAGCGGACTCCACCCTGGCGCGATATTCGACGGACAGGGGCGTCAGGGGCAAGCGGATTCCGGCAGCAATATGTCCCATGCGCTCCAGCGCCCATTTCACCGGGATCGGATTTGCCTCCAGAAACAGGTCGCCATGCAAGGCTGCCAGCGAGGCATCCAGCTGGGCAGCGCCGTCGGCATCCCCGCTGCAGGCGGCAGCGCACATGGCCGCCATTGTCTTGGGGGCCACATTGGCCGTGACAGAGACAACACCCCGGCCGCCGGCCAGCATGAATTCCCGGGCCGTGGCGTCATCGCCGCTGTAAAGAGCAAAGTCGTCGCCGCAAAGCTGACGCAGCCTCGGGACACGGTCAAGCTCTCCCGTTGCCTCTTTGATGCCAAAAATACCCGGGTGCTCCGCCAGCCGCGCCACGGTTTCTGGCTCCAGATCGACGGCCGTGCGACCGGGCACGTTATAGAGCATGACGGGGCTGTCTGCCGCATCAGCAATGGCGGTGAAGTGGCGGTACAAGCCCTCCTGGGTGGGCTTATTGTAATAGGGCGTCACCACCAGCAGGCCGGCAATCGCGTGCCGGGCCGCCGCCAGGGAAAGATCCACCGTCTGCGCGGTGGAATTGGAGCCCGTCCCGGCAATCACAGGCAGCCGGCCCGCGGCATACTCCGCAGCCCGGCCGATGACTTCCAGGTGTTCCTCCCGGGTCAGGGTTGCCGATTCACCTGTGGTGCCCGCGATGACCAGCCCAGCCGTATCCTGGCTGACATGCCAGTCAATCAGCCGCTCCAGGGCAGCGAAATCGACCTCCCCCGCCTCGCCCATCGGCGTCACGAGTGCAACCAGGCTGCCGTCAAACATAGATTTCGATCCCCGCAAAGCGTCGCGATGGTAATGGCCGCCCCATTTCTCCGCAAGACCACGCAGCACGGGACGACTCGGCGATGCGCTATATTAGGCGAGTCGGTCCTTCCGGGCCTCCAAATTATCCGAGATGGAAAAACTACTGGCGGTAACCGCAATCGGGACAGACCGCGCGGGCCTGGTCCGTGACTTAAGCGAGGCTGTTACAGGGGCTGGCTGCAACATTCAGGAAAGCCGGATGATCGCCCTGGGTTCGGAGTTCGCCAGCCTGATGCTGATCGGCGGCAACTGGCATGCCGTGGGCAAGGCCAGGGAAAGCCTCGAGAAGCTGGGTCAGGAATCGGATCTGACTATCAGCCTGCGCGATGCGGAGCAGCGGGCCAGCAGTAAGTCGGCGCCCTACCTGGTCGATATTTTGACCCTTGACCACGAGGGTATCGTGCTGGGCCTGTCCAATTTTTTCGCCGGCAGGGGGCTTGATATCGCTGAGCTGAGCACCCGCCGGTACAATGCACCCCATACGGGTGCAGCCATGTTCTCTGTCCAGCTAACTGTGAACGTCCCGGCGGACGTCCATACAGCCAGCCTGCGCGAAGAGTTCCTGGAGTACTGTGACGCCGAGAATCTGGATTCGGTTTTCGAGCCGGCTCAGCGCTGAGACCAGAACAGATACGGCTAATAATAACTAAGGAGCGAGGATCGATGAGCAAGCCAGAAATTGGCAAAGTAGCCCCCAATTTCAAGCTGCCCGCCACCGGGGACCAGGATCTGGAATTGAAGTCACTGCGCGGCAAGAAGCTGGTCATGTACTTCTACCCCAAGGACAACACACCTGGCTGCACCAACGAGAGCAAGGACTTTGCCGCTGCCTATGCCAAGTTCAAGCGAGCTGGCGCTGAAATAATTGGTATATCGCGGGACACGATCGCATCCCATGAGAAATTCAAGACGAAGCTGAATTTACCCTTCGATTTGGTCTCGGATGCTGACGAAACAGCCTGCACCCTGTACGACGTGATCAAAGAAAAAAACATGTACGGCCGCAAAGTCATGGGCATTGAAAGAAGCACTTTTCTCATTGACGAGAAAGGCAAGCTGCGCAAGGAATGGCGCAAGCTGAAGGTTGCCGGACACGCCGAGGAAGTCCTGGCGGCTGTCAAAGAGATCTAGAGAAACAGGTATGGCACGACCAAAACACAAGCTTGCGCACAACACCTGCCTGGTGTTGTGCGCCGCCGTGCTGCCTTTTCTTGCTGGCCCCGTTTTCGGCCAGGAGAGTGATCTGCCGGACATCGGCAGTCCCTCCGATGCTGTCCTTTCCAAGCAGATGGAACGCCAGATTGGTCGCTCGATTTTTCGCAGCCTGCGGGCAACCGGAAATCTGGTTGAAGATCCGGAAGTCAACGAGTACATCCAGGATGTCGGCCAGAAACTTGTTGCCAATGCCCAGGATGGCAGTTTCACGTTCCGATTTTTCGTCGTGAACGAGCCCACGATCAATGCCTTTGCCCTGCCCGGTGGCTATATCGGCGTGCATTCAGGCCTGATTCAAGCTACCCAGTCCGAGAGTGAGCTGGCCGGCGTGCTTGCCCATGAAATCGCGCATGTCACGCAAAGGCATATATCTCGCGCGGTGTATGCAAACCAGCGCATGAGCACGGTCACCATGGCAACCATGCTGGGCGCCATACTGATGGGCGTGGCCACTGGCAGCAGCGATGCCATCATGGGGGGCATCGCCGGGTCGCAGTCCATTGCCATCCAGAGTCAGATTAACTTTACCCGCTCAAACGAGTACGAAGCGGATCGGGTCGGCGTGGGGGTTCTGGCCAGGTCCGGCTTTGACCCAGAGGGCATGCCGGAGTTTTTCTCAACTCTCGCTCAGCAAAGCGGTCCGATGGCCTCGCAGGCACCGGAATTCCTGCGCACTCACCCGGTTACCGTCAATCGTATTGCTGAAACTCGAGCCCGAGCCGATGAGTATGAGGTTGCCGAGGTGCGCGATGCCACGGGCTACACCCTCACCCGGGCGCGACTCACACTGATGTCCAGCAAGACGCCGGAAAAAGCTGTCGAGCGCTTTGAAGGTGAGCGGGATAATCCTGATCGCGTCGGTGATATTGGCATCGAATATGGTATTGCTCTGGCCAACCTGGAAATGGGCAAGGCACGGCAAGCCAAACAGGCCTTCGAAGGGATGTTGCAGACTAATCCCGCCGTCATTAACTTCCATTCCGGCCTGGCAGCAGCCCAGCTGGCTAGCGGGGACGAAGCGACAGCCTTGCAGACTTATAAAAATGCCATGACCCTGTTCCCCCGTAATGTGCCCTTAACCATTCGCTACGCGGAAGCATTAATCGAAACAGGCGACCCAAACCAGGCACATGACATTTTACTGGACCTCTATAACCAGGTGCCTCCGTCACCCGAACAGGTGCGCCAGATCGCACTGGCAGCAGGGGCTGCCGGCGATACGGCGGATGCGCATTACTACATGGCTGAATATCATCTATTGAATGGCGATCTGGGTATGGCGGCAGATCAGTTACGAGTCGCTCTCAACGCCAACGAGCTAGACGAGGTTCAGCGGGCGCGCTTTACGTCGCGCCTTGAGCAAGTGCAACGAGCAATGCCCCCGCCCGGCTCCAAGCGGCGCAAACCTGGCGGCTAATGGCGGTGCGGCCCTCTCGCCTGACAGCCCGGGCCTTCGCGCTGTCTTTGTTGGCCGTGTGCCTGGCAGGCTGCGCGTCTAAAGATTCGACCACCTACGATGAGCGGGACCCCTTCGAACCTGTCAACCGGGTCATTTTCAATATCAATGACTTAGCTGACCGTATTGTCTTTCGCCAGGCGGCCTACAGCTATGAACTCTTTGTGCCAAGCCTGGCACGCCGGGGAGTAAATAACTTCTTCAGCAATCTGGGCACCGTGCGCGACATGGTCAATAACTTCCTGCAGGGCAAACCCAGACGCGGTCTGTCGGATGCGGCCCGCTTTGGCCTGAACACCACCCTGGGCTGGGGCGGGCTGTTTGATCCGGCCACTGACGCAGGTCTGGCCAAACACAATGAAGATTTTGGCCAGACACTCGGCGTCTGGGGCCTGCCCCCGGGCCCCTACCTCATGCTGCCACTACTGGGTCCGCAGACCACCCGTAGCACGGTGGGCTTCGTCGTGGATAGACAGTATTCCCTGCTGTTCAATTACAACAACAATGATGTCCGCACCCGTCTGCTGATTCTGAATATCGTGCGCATTCGGGCGAATTTGCTGTTCCTGAACGAGCAACTGGACCGGGCTTACGATCCCTATGTCTTCGTGCGGGACGCAATTCTTCAGCGCCGGCGATTCCTGCGCTATGACGGACGAGTACCCCCCGAAACCAATAAACTGGAAGAAGGTCTGGACGATGTCAGCTTTGACGATGACGAGGAATTCTGAGAACGAGTGGAATTCTTCAACTACTTTCCTTCTTGACGGCCGACTGATTCATTTTCTCGATCTCCTCTACCAGGCGAGCGATAACAGACTCCAGCCCCAGAGCGTCTATCTCGGCAGAAAATTGATTATGATAATTTTCCACGTACGAGACGCCTTCGATCCTCACGTCATAAACCCGCCAACCTTGCTTGGACAAGCGCAACCGGTAGTTGACGGGTATAACTGAGCCTGTGTCCTCGCGGACGGAGGTCTGAATAGAAGCAAACTTCTCGTTGGACTGAAATTCATCCTCGATGACCAACGATTCCGGCACGAGACTTAGCAAACCAGTCGCGTAGCTGCGCAGCAAAAATTGGTAGAAAGTTTCGACGAACTCCTTCTTCTGGGCGCCGGAGGCAGCCTTCCAGTTGCTATCCCCCATCACCTTGTAACCGGCGTAGCGAAGATCAAAATTCGGCAGCAGAATTTCGTTGATCAGCGCGTAAAGTTCCTCAGGGTGCTGACGATAGTAGGGCCGGCGGCCGTCCAGACGCTCGGCCACTTCACCCGCCGTATTGGCCACCACGTCGCGTGGACTGACTACCTGCGCGCTGGCAAGGGAAAACATCAGCACCAGTACCGCCATGCCTGCCGCAACCAGGGTGGCTCGCATGGCGACCCCTGCAATTTTTTCTGTACTCACTAAGTCATCCTCACCGCATAGCTGCCAAAAAATTACGGACACCGCTGCTTGCCCCTGGTGCCCCTGGCTTAACGCGGCCAATAGCACATAACACTATATATCTAGTTTCTTACAAATATACGCTAATTCTTTGTTTTTATTGATCTTTCAATACTTCTGCTTATACATTCCACAACAGTTCTCGGCCCGAATAGCGCATCGTACCGCCCGGCATTCTCCCATGGCGACATCGCCGTTCATGGCCACTTCCCGGCGTTAACCCAAGCCTAGCAAATGAGCCGGGTCCCGGGCCAAGAGCCAACCGGTACTTTGCACACCCGTTAAACTGGACTAAAATAGTCCTATATTTGACGGGAACCATCGTGCTAAGAATCAGCCGCCTGACCGACTACGGAACCATGATGCTGGCCTACCTGGCGCAGCAGTCTGATCAACGCTGCTCGGCCAGCGAGGTGGCGTCCGCTACCCGGGTTGCATTGCCCACCGTGCAGAAACTGCTCAAGGTCATGGCACGCGGCGGCCTGGTGACCTCAGCACGTGGCGCCGAAGGCGGCTACCAGCTGGCAAGGCCGGCAGCAGAGATTTCGGCAGCAGAGATTGTCAGCGTACTTGAAGGCCCGGTGGCAATCACCGAATGCAGTGCCGAGAGCAGCGAGTGCGAGCTTGAGCCTCTCTGCCTGGTTGGCGGCGCCTGGCAAAAAATCAACGACGCCATCCTCGGTGCCCTGGAAAGCGTAAGCCTCGCTGAGCTGGAAGCACCGGCGAAAGACACCCGGTTAACGGGCCTGCAAACACCCGCCAGCGCCCCGTCCAGCCCTCCACGATCCGCATCGAGCCAGACATGAGCACTAAGAGCAAAGAAGTCACGGAGCTGGTGGAAAAGAAGTACCAGCATGGATTCGTCACCGATATCGAGGCTGACACGGTCCCGCCTGGCTTAGACGAAGATGTCGTGCGCCTGATCTCGAGCAAGAAGGGCGAACCGCAGTTTATGCTCGACTGGCGGCTGAAAGCCTTCCGTCACTGGCAAACCCTGCGCGAGCCAAACTGGGCAAAATTGCACCACCCGCCCATCGACTATCAGGACATCTCCTATTACTCCGCACCAGGCCAGAAAAAGGACGGTCCAAAGAGCCTGGACGAAGTCGATCCAAAGCTACTGGAAACCTACGAAAAACTGGGTATTCCCTTGCACGAGCGCGCCGCACTGGCCGGCGTCGCCGTCGATGCGGTTTTTGACAGCGTCTCCATCGCCACGACCTTCAAGGATAAACTGGCCAAGGCGGGCGTAATTTTTTGTCCTTTCTCGGAAGCTGTGCGGGACTATCCCGAACTCATTGAAAAATACTTGGGGACGGTTGTCCCCTACCGGGACAACTATTTCGCGGCCCTGAACTCAGCGGTTTTCAGCGACGGCTCCTTCGTCTACATCCCTGAGGGAGTTCGCTGCCCCATGGAGCTGTCGACCTACTTCCGGATCAACGAAGCCAACACCGGCCAGTTTGAAAGAACGCTGATTGTGGCGGCTGAAGGCAGCCATGTGAGCTACCTGGAAGGCTGCACAGCCCCCATGCGTGATGAAAATCAGCTGCACGCTGCGGTGGTTGAGCTGATCGCCATGGATGATGCCGAGATCAAGTACTCCACAGTGCAGAACTGGTATCCGGGCGACGAAAATGGCAAGGGCGGTATTTACAACTTTGTCACCAAACGCGGAGACTGCCGCGGCAAGAACTCGAAAATATCCTGGACCCAGGTGGAGGCCGGGTCGGCAATCACCTGGAAGTACCCCAGCTGTATCCTGCGCGGCGAGAACTCGGTCGGCGAGTTTTACTCCGTGGCCGTAACCAATAATCTGCAGCAGGCAGACACCGGCACCAAGATGATTCACATTGGCCGAAACTCTCGCAGCACGATTGTTTCCAAAGGTATTTCGGCCGGCCGAGCCCAGCAATCCTATCGCGGACTGGTAAAAATATTCCCCAGTGCTGAGTCTGCGCGCAACTACACCCAGTGCGATTCTCTGCTGATGGGCAAAGACTGCGGGGCACATACCTTTCCCTACATGGAGATCAAAAACCCAAGCGCCATCGTCGAGCACGAGGCGACCACCTCCAAGATCGCCGATGATCAACTGTTCTACTGTCGCCAACGCGGTCTAAGTGAAGAGGATGCAGTCAATATGATCGTCAATGGATTCTGTAAAGAAGTTTTCCGGGAGCTGCCCATGGAGTTCGCGGTGGAAGCACAGAATCTGCTGAACGTCAGCCTGGAGGGCGCCGTAGGCTAAGCCCGGCGCTCTCTTCATAAACATAAATAGAGATCAAGATGCTGAAAGTCGATGAGCTGCGCGTAAGCGTTGGCGGCAAAGCCATATTGCAGGGCCTCAGCCTGGAAATCAGACCCGGCGAAATTCACGCCATGATGGGGCCCAATGGCTCGGGCAAGAGCACCCTGGCACATGTCCTGGCCGGTCGCGCCGGTTACGAGGTGACAGGTGGCTCCGTGACCTACCAGGGCCATGACCTGCTGGCAATGGAACCGGAAGAGCGAGCCTGGGCAGGCCTGTTCCTTGGCTTTCAATACCCGGTTGAGATTCCGGGCGTTAATAATGTCTATCTGCTCAAGGCCGCCCTGAATGCCGGCCGCAAGCATCGCGGAGAGCCCGAGATGGACTCCATCAGCTTTCTGAAGCTCGTGCGGGAAAAAGCCGCGCTAATGCAGATCGACGATAGCTTCCTGAGTCGTGGCGTGAACGAAGGCTTCTCTGGTGGGGAGAAAAAGCGCAACGAAATTCTCCAGATGACCCTGCTGGAGCCCAAACTCGCCGTGCTTGACGAAACCGACTCCGGTCTGGATATCGATGCCCTTAAAGTCGTCGCCAACGGAGTCAACAGCATGCGCAGTGCCGATCGGTCCTTTCTGCTGATCACCCACTATCAACGCCTGCTCGACTACATTCAGCCCGACTACGTTCATGTGCTGGCCGAGGGCCGCATTGTGCGGACCGGTGATAAACAACTCGCCACCCAGCTGGAAGCGGATGGCTATGACGGCATTCTTGCCGAGGCTGCGAGTCTTTGAACACGGCCGGCCTGGAAAAAGTCTGGCGCGACCGGCCTGCCGACTGGTTGCAGCCTGCGCGCGAGAAAGGCATGGCGGATTTTCTGGATACGGGATTTCCGGACCGGCGCAGCGAGGCATGGAAATACACGGACGCCGAACCCCTGGCGGATCGCAGCCAGGCCTACCTGAAGACAACACCCGTAGCACTGGATTCGGCGCAGTTACCCACGGAAAGTGGCGATAGCCTGCCGATCCTGTTCGTCAATGGACGGCTCGCACCCGGGCAAATGCTGCCCGCAGCCCCGGGCTTGCAGGTAGCCTCCCTGAATGAAGCGCCGTCAGAACGCCAGGCGCAGATCCTGTCCAGACTGGCAAGCTTTCCCGGCAGGCCCCGTGAGGATCTAAGCGCCCTGAATGCCGCCTTTATCAGCGATGGTCTGTGGATCGAGCTGGCACCCGATACGGTGCTGGAAAAGCCCATCGAGATTCTGTTTTCCAGTGACGGGGCGCAGGCTGCTGCCCAGCCGCGGATAATCGTTTCGGTGGGGGCCGATAGCCAGTGCAAACTGATTGAACACTACTCGGGCTCCGGTGCCGGCCTGGTCAACGCGGTGACCGATATACATTGCGACCATGACGCCCGCCTGGAGTGGCTGAAGCTACAGCTGGAGTCCACAGATAGCCTGCATGTCGCTCTGCAAAATCTGAGCCTGGGTCGGAACAGCCGCGCCCGCCTGGTCCAGATCGAGCTGGGAAGCCAACTGTCACGCAATGACCTGCAGGCCAACCTGGCAGCGCCGGGAGCGCATGTGGATGTTTACGGACTGTTTCTGGCCGATGGCCAGGCCCACATGGACAGTCGGCTCGAAATTCAGCATCAGGCGCCGAATACGACCAGCCAGGAAAGCTATCGCGGCATCGCCGCCGGCCAGGGTCGCGGAATTTTTAACGGCAAGATAATCGTGCAGCCCGGCGCGGATGGCACCGATGCGAAGCTCAGCAATCGCAACCTGCTACTGAGTTCTACGGCAGAGATTGATACCAAACCCGAACTTGAGATTTATGCGGATGATGTGAAGTGCGCCCATGGCGCCACCACGGGCCAGCTGGATGAAACAGCCTTGTTCTACCTCCGCTCCCGGGGCGTCGATGCCGCCCAGGCGCGAGCCATGCTGGTGCGTGCTTTTGCTGCCGATATCGTCACCCAGATTCCACTGGAGCGTCTCAGACAGCAAGTGGAAACGGAACTGTCAGCGCGACTGGCCAGGGATATGGAGACGGATACGCCATGAATAGCGCTGCAGAAAAGCAGGCCGCCGGCACCGGCCTTGATCCGGAGAAACTGCGCGCCGACTTCCCGATCCTCGCGCAGCAGGTCAACGGGCATCGCCTGGCCTATCTGGACAGCGCGGCGTCGGCACAACGGCCCCGTGTCGTGATCGATGCAATCAGTCACTACTATGAACACGACCACGCCAATGTGCACCGCGGTGTCCATACGCTCAGCCACCGGGCCACGGATGCCTATGAAGGGGCTCGCGAAAAAGTCCGGCAATTTATCAAGGCAGGCTCGACTCGTGAGATTGTCTTCACCCGAGGAACCACTGAAGCCATCAACCTGGTGGCCAACTCCCTGGGGCAGACCTTCAGCGCCGGGGACGAGATCATTGTCAGCGAGCTGGAACACCATGCCAATATCGTTCCCTGGCAAATGCTGGCCGAACGCACGGGCATTCGGCTGCGGGTCATCCCCATCAATGACGCGGGCGAACTGCAACTGGACGTCTACCAGGACCTGCTGAACGAGCGCACGCGCCTGGTCAGCGTAACCCAGGTATCTAACGCGCTTGGGACGGTAACCCCCATCCAGGAGATTCTGGCCGCCGCCCGGTCGCGGGGCATCCTGACCCTGGTCGACGGCGCCCAGGCCATCCCCCATCAGCCTATCGACGTGCAAGCCCTGGACTGCGACTTCTACGCTTTCTCAGGACACAAAATGTGCGGCCCGACAGGTATCGGCGTGCTCTATGCCCGCGAAAGTGTGCTGAAAGATATGCCTCCCTGGCAAGGCGGCGGCGACATGATTCTGACTGTCAGTTTCACGGGCACCACCTATAACGAGCTGCCCTATCGCTTCGAAGCCGGGACGCCGAATATAGCCGGCGCCATCGGCCTGGGTGCGGCCATCGACTACCTCGATGGCCTCGGCATGGCTGCCATTGCCGAGTATGAACAGCAGCTGCTGCACTGGGCCACCGAGCGTCTGCGGACGATACCCGGACTCCAGCTGGTTGGTACGGCCCCGAGCAAGGCCGGGGTCATCTCCTTCAATCTGGACGGTATCCATGCCCATGACCTGGGCACGATTCTGGATCACCAGGGCGTTGCGATTCGCACAGGCCACCACTGCGCGATGCCCGTGATGGAGCACTTCGGGATTGCCGGCACGGCCAGGGCATCGCTGGCTTTCTACAATACACGCGAAGATATCGAGCAACTGGTCACCGCACTGGAGCTTGCTCACAAGATGCTGGGCTGATGGCGGTGCAAGAGCAGCTTCAGGCGCTTTATCGAAGCACGGTGCTGGAGCACAGCCGTGCACCCCACCATTTCGGGCAGCTCGCCACCAGTAACCGCCAGGCCACCGGGCACAACCCGCTGTGCGGCGATAAATGTACCGTCTACCTGGAGGTGGCCAACGATGAGTTGACGGAGATCACCTTCGAGGGCGCCGGCTGCGCCATCTGCATGGCATCGGCCTCCATCATGACCGACACGGTTCGCGGCTGTTCCCTTGCATCGGCATCCGCGGCGGCGGATCAGGTGCTGGAAAGCTTCGCAGATCGGCAGGCGGCTGATCACAGCGAGCTGCCAGGCGATATGGCAGCTCTGGGCGCCGTCCGGCAATATCCCTCGCGCATCCGCTGCGCGACCTTAGCGTGGCAAACTCTGCAGGCAGCACTGACGGGTAAGGCACAAACCGTAACCACCGAAGTCACTACGAATCAGAGCTAGAGAGCATGTTTGGACAAGAAAGCGAACCCGTCACCCTGAAACGCAACGTCGACGTCATCGTTGTACCAGACGGATTTAGCGTGAACCTGGAAAAGGGCTCTTTGGTCTACATCACCCAGGCCATGGGCGGCAGCTTCACCATTTATTTTGAAGGTAACCTGTACCGGGTTGCCGGCAAGGATGCTGATGCCCTGGGCAAAGAGCCACTTAAGCCGCCGGAACTGCCGGCAAACGCTTCGGCCGAAGATTTCAATACGCTGGTCTGGGATCAGATGCGCACAATCTACGATCCGGAAATCCCCATCAATATTGTGGAACTCGGCTTGATCTATGACTGCCGGATTTCCAAGCTCGATGATAAAAATCAGTATGTCTACATCGAAATGACCCTGACCGCCCCCGGCTGCGGGATGGGTGAGATCCTCGTGGAAGATGTGCGGGAAAAAGTCGGCATCATCCCCACCGTCGGCAAAGTCGACGTGGAGCTGATATTTGATCCACCCTGGAATCAGGGCATGATGTCAGAAGCAGCCCGCCTTGAAGCAGGCCTGATGTAGTTAGCGGTCATGAAATACCTCGCCTTGCTCCGACACGCCAAGTCGAGCTGGAAGAACGCTGATCTTGATGACTTCGATAGACCCCTGAATCAACGGGGTGAGCGCGATGCGCCCATGATGGGCCGCCGCCTGCAGGCCCGGGGCGTCCGCCCTTCCCTGATCGTCAGCAGCCCAGCCAAGCGAGCCAGGAAAACCGCCCGACTGGTCGCGCAGGCCATCAATTATCCAGTGGAGTTTCTACAGCGCGAAACCGAGCTTTATCTGGCCGACCCGGGAACGATCCTGGCCGTGATTGCGGAGCAGGAAGACAGCTTTAATAGCATCGTGGTTTGCGGTCACAACCCCGGCATGACTGATCTGGCCAACCGCTTGACCGATAGCGCTATCGATAACGTGCCTACCTGCGGAGTCGTGGGCATGGAAGCCGACATTCAAAGCTGGGCTGAAACCGGGGACGCAGAATGGCGGCTGGTATTCTTCGACTACCCAAAACGCATTCCGGACTAAACGAGCTGACGGGAAGCCCGGGCAAGCGCCTCAGCGCAACTCACAGAAGCAATGTAAGTACAGGTGGCCGGGATCATTGAGCCGGCTGAGGAAATTCAGGTCACGACTTAGATTCTGGATGATCTGACCCAGCCCGGCGCTCTCACTGACGGGGAAACTGAGGCCAAGCCAGCGGGCAAAACGCTCCACACTGGAGATCATTTGCAGCGCGAATTGAGCGCGCATATTCAGTTCACGCTCGATGTAACGCACACCATAATCTTCGCCTTCCAGGCCTGCTCGTTCAGCGGCTACAAGCACGGCGTCCTCAAGGTCCCCGAGGCCGTCGACCAGCCCCAGTTCCACGGCATCAGCGCCAACCCAGACTCGGCCCCTCGCCACGTTGTCGGTGCGTTCAATACTCATGTCGCGACTATCTGCAACCCGCTGAATGAACTGGCGGTAGGCTTCATCCACACTGGCCTGCAGCACCCGTCGGGTCTCCGGCCCCAGCCCCCGGGCCAGGTCAGACTGGCCACTGAGTCGCGTGGTGCCGATGCCATCGGAGCGCACGCCGAGACTGGCAAGGCTCCGGGGAAAGGTCGGCAGCAAGGCACCAACCCCAATGGAGCCCGTGATCGTCGTGGGGTTCGCCAGAATCTCGTCTGCGCCCATGGCGATGTAATAGCCGCCGGAGGCGGCCACGCTGCCCAGGGATGCAACCAGGGGCTTGCCCGTCTCCTGGAGGGCATTCAAGGCTTCGAAGACCACCTCTGAGGCGAACATGCTGCCACCCGGGCTATCAATACGCAGGACGACGGCATCAATGTCATCGTCTTCAGCTGCTCGCCGCACCAGATTGGCCAGGGTATCGCCGCCGACAGTCCCCGGTTGCGCCTCCCCGTCGACGATCTCGCCGGCAGCCACGAGAATACCGACGTTATAAAGCTCGGCGCGCGGTCCACCCCTGCGCATTGCCTGCAGATAGGCGCGATGATTTATCGCAGCAAAGGCAGCACCATCACTCTCCCCTTCGCCCACCTGGTCAATCATGTAGGACTCGAATTCCAGGCGGCCCTGCAAACCATCAACCAGACCCGCGGACAGGGCCGTCTGGGCCAGATCGCCTGACTGTGCCTCGGCAAGCTCCGCAAACTCGTTGGCGTACTGATTCACGGCACCTGGCTCGAGTTCCCGGGCAGCAACAATATCTTCGCGATAAGCGGACCATAGAAACTCCAGCCAGCGACGGGCCGCCTGCTTATCCTCGGGGGACATGTCATCTCGCGTGAAGGGCTCCACGAAGGACTTATATTCACCAACCCGGAACACTTCCATGTCGATCTGCAGCTTCTCCAGCGCCTCGCGATAGTAGGTCCGGAAGTAACCGAAGCCGTCGAGAAAAATATTGCCGAACTGATGCAGGTAAACCTCATCGGCATGCGCCGCCAGGTAGTACTGAGCCTGACTGTAGGCATCGCCCATGGCGATGACAGGCTTACCCGTATCCCGGAACTGGACAATCGCCTTCGCTACCTCACGCAGCTTCGATAAACCGCCACCCTGCAACCCGCCCAGGGACAGCACGACTGCCTGGATACGGTCATCATCAGCGGCCGCATCCAGCGCGTCCACCAGGTCCTTAACAAGCGTTTCCTGGGGCGGCACGCCTTGCGCATCGTTAAAGGCACGGATGATCGCATCGCCGGCCAATTCATCGACCAGCAGACCCGTGGGTGCCAGCACCAGGGCGCCGGACTCCGGCACCTGAACCGCGCTTCCCTGGAACACGTTCACCAGCACAGCCACCAGCACGAGCAGCACAATCAATTGCAACAGCGTACGAACAACGGTAAACGCGCCGCGGATCAAACGCCCCAGACGCACCAGCAGATTCGGTTTCTTAGTCATGGCTCAGGCCTATTCAGTCACGTGTTCAGGCATCTTCGGCGGTATAACTTATCCGCAAAATCAACCCACGCTTATCGTCGCTCACCAGCAGGGAACCATCCGGGGCCATGATCAGGTCCACGGGCCGGCCCACAACTTCCTCTGCATCCAGAAAACCGGACAGAAAACTTTCGTATGACTTGGCCTCGTTGCCATCCAGGCTAACCAGCGCTACCCGATAGCCGGTTTTACCGGCGGACTTGCTGCGATTCCAGGAGCCATGCTCAGCCAGGAATATCTGGCCCCGATAGCGCTCCGGAAACATCTCGCCCGTATAAAACAGCATACCCAGGGGTGCTGAATGAGGATCCAGTTGCAGCACGGGCGCCTGCGCATCCGCGCACTGGCCCAGGCTGCCAAGCTCGGGATCCTGAACATCTCCGCCGTGGCAATACGGAAAGCCAAAATCCTGGCCCGCGGCGGTCAACCGGTTTAATTCACAGGCCGGGATATCATCACCCAACATGTCGCGGCCGTTATCAGTGAACCAGAGTTCCCCGGTACCGGGATGCCAGTCGAAGCCCACACTATTACGAACACCCTCGGCTTCGATCCGGCGATCCGTTCCGTCCGGGCGCATGCTCATAATGATCGCAAAGCCCGGCTCTTCGCAGGCATTGCAGGGAGCACCCACGGGCACATACAAGCGGCCGTCAGGACCAAAAGCCAGGTATTTCCACGAATGCAACGGGCTTTTATACGGCAGATCATCCACCAGTACCGCTGGCTCGCCGGGATCATCCAGACGGTTCTCGATATCAGGGAAGGTCAGAATCCGCTGGGTCTCGGCCACATAGAGCGTGCCGTCCCGGAAGGCGACCCCGTTGGGGACCTGCAAACCCTCGGCGATGACAAAGGTCCGGGGTGAATCGGTCAATGCACCCTGGACCGCAAAAACCTTGCCGCCGCGGCGGGCGCCGATGAACAGTGTCCCCTGGTCGCCCCACGCCAGGGATCTCGCATTAGGCAGATCCTCAATCAGTACCTGGACCTGAAATCCGGCAGGTACAGTTGCAGCAGCATTAGTATTCGGGCCGCTAGTGTTTGAGACATTGGTGTTCGAGGGCTCGGCGCAAGCATTAGCACCCAGAACAAAAGCCACTAAAAACACTATTTTTATCAATGAACGCATATTCAACGGCTCCTGCCGGTTGCATAACTCTTCATTTAGCACCAAAGCACTCAAGGTGCCAACAGGAACAGGGACAGATCGGGCCAGAAAGTAATCAGCAGGACTGAGGCGCCCAGCATCAACAGGAAAGGCCAGGTAGCCAGGTAAACCGACACGATGGACTGATTGAATCGATAGCTGGCCACGAACAGATTCAGCCCCACCGGCGGTGTTAGATAACCCAGCTGCATGGTGGCCAGAAAGACAATTCCCAGGTGCACCGGATGAATGCCGTACTCAGCGGCGACTGGCAAGATCAGGGGAACCACCAGCACCAGGGCCGAGAAAATATCCAGGATGGCGCCCAGAACCAGCAGAAAGACAAACAGGGCAAGTAAAAAGCTGGTTGGCCCATCCACGTATTCACGCACTACCCCGATAAGCATTTCGGGCACCTGCGCATCGATCATGTAATTGGTCGATGCCAGAGATACACCCAGAATGATCAGGATGCCGCCGACCAGCAGCATGGATTGACGCACAATATCGAGCAGCTGCCCCGGCTTGATGTCACGGTGAACCACCAGCTCAACGAACATGACATAGATAGCTGTGACTGCGGCTGCCTCGGAAACGGCTAGCCACCCGGAGTAGATACCCCCCAGTACGACGAACGGCAAAGGTATCTCCCAGGCTGAATCCAGCAGGGCCGCGCCGAGCTCACGCGGGGAAAAATGCGCCAGGGGCTGGCGCTGGCCCCGGTATGTCCACAGGCAATAGGCAGACAGAATGGCCATCATCAGAATCCCGGGCGCGACCCCGGCGATGAATAACTCATCAATAGAAACTTCGGCAACAACACCGTAGAGAATCAGCGGCAGCGAGGGCACAAACAGCAGCCCCAGGCTGCCGGCAGACGTCACCAGCCCCAGGGTGAAGCGCTCCTGGTAGCCGGCTTGCGTGAGGGCCGGATACAGCAAGGCACCCAAGGCAATAATCGTGACGCCCGAGGCCCCCGTAAAGGCGGTAAACAAGGCGCAAGCCGCAATGGACACAATAGCCAGGCCGCCCGGGAGCCAGCCAAGCAAAGCCCCGGTCACGCGCACGAGGCGCGCTGGTGCCCGGCTTTCACTGAGCAAATAGCCGGCGAAAGTAAATAACGGGATCGCCAGCAGAATTGGCATTTCGGCAATACCGAAAATCTCGATGGGCACCACCGACAGGGGAATCTCGCTACGCTGAAAACCGAGCATGGCGCTGGCCGCGATCACGGCAAACAACGGCATACCGAGTACGGCAAGCAACACCAGCAAAAGCCCGGTAAGAATCATGCGGACGGCGGCCGACTAAACAGCGCCCGCAGCCGCCGCAGAGTCCACACCAGATAGCGATAACCCATCAGACCAAAGGCAACGGGCAGAATGATCTGGAACCACCAGGCCGGCAGTTTGCCGAGCAACAGATCGCCGAAGTCCCGGGCTTCCCCGACAAACAGCGCCGCGTTCCAGGCGATGACCAGGCAAATAGCTGCAGTTAGCGCAGAGATCACAGCCCCGACAAGGTTTTGCCCGGCGGGGGGCAGAATTCGCGCCAGGGCATCGATGCGGATATGGCGGTCTTCGCGGCTAGCAGCCAGTCCACCCAGCATGGCCAGCCAGAGCACCATGATGCGCAAGGCTTCATCAGCCCAGGGGAAACCGCCCTCCCCCAGGTTGCGCAACAGGATTTGTGCGCCGGCGACGAACAACATGGCAGCCAGCAATAGCACAAGACTCAGATTTTCTGCCGCACGCCCGAGGCGCTCGGCTTTCTCCGGCCAGGACAAACTGCCTGGCTGACCGCTCACTCCGCTGGGGCGGCTGATGTCTGGATCGTGGCTGCCGAACTAGCCTGACGATAATCCTGCAGGTAGTCGTCCAGCTCGCTCAGAATAGCCTCGGAGACCACACCATCGCCGCCCAGGCGCTCAAGCACCTTTGACCGCAGCTGCTGCCAGCGCGCGAACTCCGCCTCGCCAGGGTCAATGACACTCAAACCATTCTCAAGCAGGGCCGCGTCGGCCGATACGTTGTCAACGCGACTGGCTGCATCCACTCGTGCATAGGCGCGGCCCATGATGTCGCGAAATTCAGATTGGTCTGCCGCGGACAGACGGGAGAAAGGTTTCTTATCCACGGCAAGAACCCCGAGGGTATAAGCCAGCGGAAAATCGGTGATGTAGCTCACCTTCGTGTACCACTGCAATAATACGGCTGCCACGGGCGGCGTGGCGATGTAGTCGATCAAGCCTGTCTGCAGGCCCGTCAAAACGTCGGTAATGGGCAACACCACGGGTGACAGAGCCAGGACATCCAGACTCACGTAGGTCACCTGGTCACCCTCGGGCACCCAGATCTTCTGGCCTCGCAGCTGCTCCAGACTATTGACGGGCGATGCGCCCATGAGCTTGGCAAATCCGCCCCCGGCAAATCCCAAGGATACGAGTCCCGCCTCCTCCAGCCCGGCTTCGAGGGTTGGATCAAGACGCTCACGCACGAAATCCACTTCAGCCTGATCGCGAAACAGCAGGGGAATGCCATACACCATGATGTCGCGGTAACGCTCGGACAGGCCACTGGAAGTAAATGCACCGCCCTGCAACTGACCGATACGAATCTTGCGCAGCACCTTCTTGTCATTACCCATGACACCGCCGGTGTAGAACTTCAGCTTGACCCGGCCTTCGGTTGCCGCACTGAGTTCATCGGCGCCAGCACGCAGCTCCTGCATCCACTGCGACCCCTCCGGTGCGACGGTAGCAAGTTTGAACGGGGCGCCGGGTGCAGCCGTTGCGAACAAGACCGCGACGACACCGATGATCAAATAGTTAGCCCTTAAACCCATGCTGCTCATCTCCCGGACACGCGCCCGCCTGCCAATTCAGAAGTAATCGTCGGCGGAGGCCAGTAATTCGGCTGCCTGCGCCTGGGCGATATTATTGAACAAGGTAAGACCCGGCGCCTGCGGATCTGCTGACACTACTTCGACCAACAAGCGGTCATGAAGTTCACGATCATAAACCAGGCGAGCATAGGTCTGGGCCAGCTCGACTTTTGCCGACAAGTCACGCCCACCGCTCAGGCTGATGGCCTTCTCAAAGTATTCCCGCCCGCGCTCGGGTTGCCCGCCAAGAGCCGGTGGACGAAGTGAGTTGAGAATGCCCAGATACTTGTAAGCATCGGCCTCACGATCACCTGCGCCCAGCGTCAGGACACGGTTCAGGGCAACCTCTACTTTGGGTAAATCGGCCAGCGCGATGAAGTCGCTGCTGTGGGCCCGAATAAACGCGAGGCTGGCGATGCTGTAACTGAACAGGGCGTCCACGGTCCGCGGGCCGAGGGAATTAATCACAGCCTCGTAGTCGGCAAACTCCAGGCCAGTCAATTCGCAGGCATCAGCATCAGCAGCGCACAGGGCCCGCCGGCCGTAGTCGCGTGACTTTCTGGTCAGGATCATGGCACGCGCCGGATCTGCGACGAACACAATGCCGTAAGCGGCGTACAGTTCCGCTGCAGCACCCAGTACAGAAGGTGAATCTGAATCCTTGGCGAAACTGTCCAGCAGGATCAGGTAAGCCGGTGTGGCCTCGCGGACGAGTTCCGGGTCTTCCTGATCAAGGATTGCCGTGGATAAGTTATCCGCCACCCCGGACGCGGCAGATGAAGCGATGCTGGCACAGCCGGATAGAAAACCACCTGCAACACCCAGAATGAGGAGCAGTGAAAGCCGGCTAGCCACGCCCGCCAGGCGGAGCCGAAGAACCAGCGGCTGAGCAGACAAGCGGAAGCCGGCGTACGGCGATCTCAGCCGATCTTCTCCTTGATGCGCGCGGACTTGCCACTGCGCTCGCGCAGGTAATACAGCTTGGCACGACGCACATCGCCGCGGCGCTTCACCTGAATCGACGCAATGCTCGGGCTATGGGTCTGGAACACTCGCTCCACGCCCTCGCCGTGAGAAATCTTGCGCACCGTGAAAGATGAATTAAGCCCACGGTTTTTCTTGGCGATCACGACACCTTCATAGGCCTGCAAGCGTTCCCGCTCGCCTTCCTTGACCCGGACCTGGACCACAACCTGGTCGCCGGGGGCGAAACCAGGGATATCGGCCTTCATCTGGGCCTGCTCGATTTCCTGTATGACGTTGCTCATCGTGTCCACCTGCAAAAGACCCCGCTTCCGGCAGGGCTGGCTATTGTAGCCTAATGTTCATACGGCCTTGCAGCCGCCTCCTCTGCCAGGAAGTCGTCCAGCAGACGTTCTTCCTCGGCGCTCAACTCCCTTCTCGCCAGCAGGTCCGGCCGGCGCTGGCTGGTTCTGCCCAGTGCCTGCTGCAACCGCCAGCGACGAATCTCTTCATGGTTCCCGTCCAGCAGGACCCGTGGCACCCGCCGGCCGGCATAGTCTTCCGGCCGCGTGAAATGCGGACAATCCAGCAGGCCGTCGCTGAACGAGTCCTGCGCAGCGCTGTCCGCATCACCCAGGGCGCCCGGCAACAGTCTCACCACCGCGTCGACGATGGCTGCCGCAGCAACCTCACCACCGCTCAGTACGAAGTCACCCAGCGAAATCTCGTCGTCCGCTGAGGCCTCTACCAGGCGCTCATCAAAACCTTCATACCGGCCGGCCACCAGGACCATTCCCGGCAAGGCCGCCAACTCCCGGGCCACCGACTGCCTGAACGGGCGCCCCTGGGGCGTCAGGAACACCACCCGGCTGCCGCTGGGAAGTCGCTCCCGGGCTGTGTCTATGGCCGCCTGGAAGGGCTCTACCTTCAGCACCATGCCTGGTCCGCCCCCGTAAGGGCGATCATCCACCGTCCGGTGGACGTCCGTCGCATAGTCGCGCGGGTTCACCGTACCCAGTCGCACCAGGCCCTTGCGGATGGCCCGACCGCACACACCGTAGCCGGTGCCTGCAGCCACCATCTCCGGAAACAGCGTGACCACGCGTATGTCCATAGCGACGGTCCCTAGTAATCCGGTTCCCAGTCCACCTGGATGAACCCTGTGTCCAGATCCACCGACTGCACCACCGCGCCGTGCACGAAGGGAATCAGGCGTCTCCTGTCACCGATCACGACCATGACATCGTTCGCGCCGGTCTCCATCATTTTCTCCACCTGGCCCAACAACTCGCCTGCGCCCGTGCGCACGGTCAGTCCGATCAGGTCACTCCAGAAATACTGGCCTTCGGCCGGTTTCTCCAGAATGGCGCGCGGCACCACAATCTCGGTGCCAGCCAGCGCTGCTGCCTCGTCCCGGTCGTCGACGCCTTCCAGGCGTGCCACATAGCCCTTGCCGTGGGCGCGCATTTCGCATCTGGCAACCTCCCGATCACCGCGGGCCAGCCGCAAACGCCAGGGAGCATATTTCTCCAGGTTGTCAGCCGGCGTGGTAAAGGATCGAACTCTCACCCAACCTTTCACACCGTAGGCGCCCTCGATACGAGCTACCACCACCCAGTCCTGCGCAACCTCACTCATCGGGGAGCCCGCGCTGCAGCAGTCCGATCAGCTCGCGGCGGCTTGTTCCGCGCGGTAGCCTTTGAGCAGCGTCGCCACGCGATCGGACGGTTGCGCACCCTCGCCGACCCAGTGATCAAAGCGGGGTACGTCGACGCGCAGCTTGTCTTCAGGGCGCGAAGCTAAGGGATTGAAAAAACCCAGCCTTTCCAGATAGCGGCCGTCACGCCGGTTGCGCTGGTCGGTGACGACAATGTGATAGAAGGGGCGCTTTTTCGCGCCACCGCGGGACAAACGGATGCTGACCATGGGGATTCTGTGCCTCTAAAAACATGACCGCCGCGGGGCCCGGTCAGGCTCCACGGCGGAGTAATCGAGCGATTTTACTGGATTTTTACGGTTTGTGAAGCCTTCTGAAGCTATCGGCCCGACAGACCCGGCAAGCCCCGCATGGCGCGCTTCATGCCTCCCTTGGACATTTTCTTCATCATTTTCTGCATCTGGATGTGCTGCTTGAGCAAGCGATTCAGGTCAGGCACCGCCAGGCCTGCGCCTGCGGCAATCCGCCGCTTCCGGGAACCATTGATGGTCTTGGGAAACCGCCGCTCCTGGGGGGTCATGGAGTTAATCAGGGCCACCTGGCGCCGCAGCCCCTTCTCGTCCACCTGCTGCGCCAGCTGGCTACCGGACATCCCGCCAGGCAGCGGCAGTTTGTCCAGCAGGCCTTCCAGCCCGCCCATACCCATCATCTGCTCCAGCTGCGAGCGCAGATCATCCAGATCAAAACCCTTGCCCTTGCGTACCTTGCGAGCCAGCTTTTCGGCCTGCTCGCGGTCGACCTTCTGCTCTACCTCTTCCACCAGGCTGAGCACGTCGCCCATGCCCAGGATCCGGGATGCCATCCGTTCAGGGTGAAATAACTCCAGGCCATCCAGATCCTCGCCCGTGCCCAGGAAGCAGATGGGCTGTCCCGTGACCTGTTTGACGGACAGGGCTGCGCCGCCGCGAGCATCGCCGTCGGTCTTGGTCAGAATGACGCCCGTCAGCGGCAGGGCTTCACCAAAAGCCGCCGCCACATTGACGGCGTCCTGGCCGGCCATGCTGTCGATCACGAATAAGGTTTCCTGTGGCCCAATTTCGCCGTGCAGGGACTTGATCTCTTCCAGCAGTTCCTCATCCAGTCGGGTGCGGCCGGCAGTATCCAGTATCAGCACGCCAGCCTGGACGCGCCGCGCCTCGGCCAGGGCCGCCTGAGCGATAACCAGGGGTTGCTGCTCCGGGGTTGCCGGATGCCAGTCGGCCCCGACCTGGCCTGCCAGCCGCTCCAACTGCAGCATGGCAGCCGGCCGGCGGGTGTCCAGGCTGGTCAGCATGACCCGCTTGCCCTGGCGCTGCTGCAGATAACGGGCCAGCTTGCCCGCCGTGGTGGTCTTACCAGCGCCCTGCAAGCCCGCCAGCAGGATGACGACGGGCGCCTGGTGCCTCAGTTCAAAGCCCCCTGCACCGGCGCCGAGCACCTCGCAGAGTTCATCGTGAATGACCTTAATGAATGCCTGGCCGGGACTCAGGCTGCGATTCACCTCGGTGCCAACGGCACGCTCCCGAACCCGCTCCACGAAACCGCGCACCACGGGCAAGGCGACATCAGCTTCCAGCAAAGCCCGGCGCACATCGCGAACCGCCTCGCTCACATTGTCTTCAGTCAGCCGACCCTTGCCCCGGACGCGATCGGCAACGCCACGCAGGCGTTCGCTGAGATTGTCGAACATCTTCTACTGTCTCCGGCACGACGGGCCTAAGGCCGACGATTCTAACGCTCCCGCCACGCCCGTGGCGTGCCGAAAATATAGTCTGTCTTCCTTGACACACCCGCTGCCGGTAGCGACGATGAAGTCACTTAAAGCCATAAAGGAGACATCCCGCGTTGGATGACGACATACACCTAGGATTGTTATCAACAATCCTTGTTATCCTATTGTTTTTGTCAGCTTTTTTCTCCGGTACCGAGACCGCCCTTATGAGCGTCAATCGGTACCGTCTCCGCCATCAGGCCCGCAATGGGCACCGCGGAGCGCAACTCGCCGATAAGCTCCTGCAGCGACCGGATCGCCTGATCGGCCTGATTCTGATTGGCAACAACCTGGTCAATATTTTCGCCGCGCAACTGGTGGGCTTCATGGCGCTGCGCCTGGGTGGCGCCTGGTGGCTGGCCGCCAGCGGGGTGCTGTTTACCCTGGTGGTGCTGATTTTTGCCGAGGTCACGCCCAAGACGCTGGCCGCCCTGCATCCGGAACGCGTGGCCTTGCCGGCCGCTTACATTTACTACCCGCTGCAGAAAGTCGCCTGGCCTTTCGTCTGGTTTATCAATGTCATTGCCAACGCCCTGCTGAGACTGGGTGGCGTGCGGCCTGAGGACGCAACAGATGACCACCTGACTATCGAAGAGTTACGCACGCTGGTATCAGAAGCCGGTGCCTTGCTGCCGCGTCGCCGACACAAGATGCTGCTGCGAATTCTCGAATTGCAGGACGTGACCGTGGACGATGTCATGGTTCCCCACAATGAGATCGTCGGCATCGACCTGGATGACGGTCATGATGCAGCCCTGGCACTGATCCGAGACAGCCGCTTCACCCGCCTGCCCGTTTATCGAGACAACATCGATAACGTGAGCGGCGTGTTGCACTTGCGGCGGCTGATCCAGGCCACCTCACTGGATGAACTGAGTCCGAGCAAGCTGCTGGCCCTGCTGGAAGAGCCGTACTTCGTGCCGGAGTCAACGCCACTGAACCGTCAGCTAGTGCAGTTCCAGCGCAATCGGCGGCGCATTGCCTTTGTCGTTGACGAGTACGGTGACATCCAGGGAATCGTGACCCTGGAAGATATCCTCGAAGAAATCGTCGGCGAGTTCACCGAGGCTGAGGAGCCCGATACCCAGGATATTCTGCGTGAGGAAGCCGGCGGCTTCGTGGTCAATGCCAGCGCCAACGTCCGGTCCCTGAACCGGACAATGAACTGGCATCTCCCCACGGATGGCCCGAAGACTCTCAACGGCCTGATCCTGGAACAGCTGGAAGCCATCCCCGAGAACGGCATCGGCCTGATGCTGGACGACTACCCCATCGAGATCCTGCAAACGGGCGATAACGTCGTGAAGACCGTGCGCATCCGGCCACCGCCGAAGTCCGCCGCGCCGGCCAATATCGCTGCCGGCTAGAACATTCAGGCCACGACGGGCTGGCTGGCCAGCTGGCGCGCGATAGCCAGGGCTTCGGCCAGGGTATCGACACCGTGGCACTGGAAGTTGTCGACAGGCGCCCTGGGGACATTGGCCCGCGGCGCAATGGCATGCCGAAATCCCAGCTTGGCCGCTTCGCGAATCCGCTCCTCGCCCCAGGCCACCGGTCGAATCTCCCCCGCCAGGCCCACCTCGCCGAAGACCAGGGTAGTGGCGGGCACGGGCTCGACCTGCAGGCTGGAGACCGTGGCCAGTAAAGCAGCCAGATCGGCCGCGGTCTCGGTAATCTTCACGCCGCCTACCACGTTGAGGAAGACATCCTCGTCATAGGTCGCCACGCCGCCATGGCGATGCAGAGCGGCCAGCAGCAGCGCCAGGCGATTCTGGTCCAGCCCGACCGCCAGTCTGCGGGCTGAACCGGCGCCACCTGAGCGGTCCGTCAGGGCCTGAATCTCGACCAATAAGGGCCGACTCCCCTGGTGCACGGCGGTAATCACACTACCGGCAACGGGCTGCGGATACTGGGAAAGGAAAATCGCCGACGGATTACGAACCTCCCGCATACCCGCCTCGGTCATGACAAAGACGCCCAGCTCATTGGCGGCACCGAAACGGTTTTTCACCGCGCGCAAAATCCGGTACCGGCTGCCTGCCTCGCTCTCGAAGTACAGCACCGCGTCCACCATGTGCTCCAGCACGCGCGGCCCCGCGATGCTGCCGGTCTTGGTCACATGGCCGATAAGTAGCACTGCGATGCCGCTGCGCTTGGCCAGTCGCACCAGCTGGGCGGTGCATTCGCGCAGCTGATTCACCGAACCCGGGGCCGAGGGCAGTGACTCGGTGTAGACCGTCTGTACCGAATCCACCACCAGGCAGGCGGGGCACTGCGCTTCAGCCAGGCCGACAATATCTTCGACCCGCGTCTCAGAAAGCACAGAAATCCCTTGAGGATTTATTCCTAACCTATTGGCTCTTAGAGCTATTTGCTCTAGGGATTCTTCGCCACTGACATACAAAGTCCGGCGTCCCGCAGACTCCACCGAGGCCTGTAGCAGCAGGGTCGACTTGCCGATACCGGGGTCGCCGCCGATCAGCACCACGGCGCCGGGCACCAGGCCACCCCCCAGAACCCGATCCAGTTCGGCCAGGCCGGTGGATCCGCGCACCAGCGCCCCCTCCCCGACGTCGGCCAGCTGGCGGCCCTGAACCTCGCCTGAATAGCCCCCCGTGGGGTTCGTCGTGCGCTGCAGCGTATTCCAGGCCTCGCAGCCCGGGCACTGACCCTGCCACTTGGGACTGGAAGCCCCGCATTCGCTGCAGCGATAACTGATTTTCGTTTTACTCATCGCGAAACTGTGATCCTGATCTCATGCGCCCTCCCAATCGGTACCTTTGGGCGGGCAACCAGCCTAAAACAACAACCAGTTCTCAAACTGAGCTGCGACCCCGCTTTACTATGCGGCTATGTCCTCGCGCAACACTTTGAAGCCGGCCAAAATTGGCCTCGCCGGACCTCTGGCATTACTGCTGCTTATGGTGGCACTTATCTGGGCCGCCGGGGACCGCATGTTGCGGATGGAATTCGCCATTTACGACTTTTTCCAGCAGCAATCGTCTGCCGCCCCCAGTGATCGGCTGCTGATTGTCGATACCGGAGCAGGTTCTGGCCAGGACAATCTCTGGAATGATGCCCGCCTGCCAGCTGTTATCAAAACCCTTGAGGCCGCCGGCGCCCAGGTGATTGTGCCCAGCCAGGCACCGCCAGCAAACAGCGCTATGCCCAACATGAAGCAGCTCACGGCATTGCTGCAGCTGGAGCAGCAGGCCAGTGAGGCCGGGAGCAATGTCGATGCCCTGTCCTCGCAACTGGACGGTTTCAAAGCGCAGTTCGAGGCGCGCGGCGCCATTCAGGCTGCCCTGGCTGCCAGTGGGCGCGCTGTAGTCCCGATGGCCCAGGCAAACCCTCGTCAACCTGCGGGCCTTGACCCCTGCCAGCGACTGGCCGTTCCCCTCCCTGACGGCAGCAAGCTGGCCGGCATTTTGCCCGCCCGTGAAGTCGTGGCCCTGCCGCCCGTCATTTGCGAACAAGCGGTCGGTGCCGGCTATGCCGGTTTCCGGCCAGATCCCGATGGCGCGATCCGCGAAACGGCGCTGGTCGTGCAATCAGCCAAACGGGTTACGCCGACCCTGGCCCTGGCCAGCCTGGCCGCTGCGGCAGGTGTGAGCCTGCCGACGGTAACCCCGAATGGACAGCTTCGCGTCGGTGAATATCAGCTCAACACGGGCCCGGCCTTCTCCGTTTTGCTGCGTTATTACGACCGACAGAGCCAGGCAGCGAATTTCGCCGGGACCTCCGTTGAGGAAATCCTGGCTGAAAATTTTGATCCGGCCCTGATACGCGGACGTATTGCTCTGCTGGGACCCATAGACACGGACGCGACCTACCGCACCCCCGTTGACCCGGCCTTGCCCGGCATCCTGCTGACCGCCACCAGCCTTTCTAACCTGCTTCAGAATGATTACCTTGTCCGACCGGACTGGCTGGCCTGGTCCGAACTGCTGTTGCTGGTCGGGCTGGCCGCTCTGTTCGTGGTCCTTGCGCCCGGCATGAGCCTGAATGCTGCCGCGCTGGCGGCGCTGTTTATCGGCGCGATCCTGCTAACCACAGAAGCCTACTTATTGCTGGCTCACGGCATCTGGGCTCGCCTGGGTCTGGCCACGGTGTTCTCGGCCCTGGGTATCATGACCATCGTCGGACTGCGCTATTTGCGCCAGGCTGAACCTTTGCCGACGGCAACGCCTCAGCCGGCGGGCCCCAACCTGGGGATCGGCGATGAAATGGACCTGGCATTTTCGGTATTGCGCCAGCAGCCGCCCAATGAAGACACCAAAGAAAGGCTCTACCGGATTGCGGTGAACCATGGCCGCCGGCGCGAGTTTGCGAAGGCTGAGCGAGTCCTGCGCTACCTGGCCTCTATCGACCCAAGCTATCGCGGAGTCACCGACAAACTCAAGAAACTCTCAGGTGCCGCTCAGCTAGAGCGCGAAGCCGAACAGAAGGATGGCGGCGCCGTTGCGCCGCCCGCGATCAAACGAGTCGCCAGTGAGGCGGGCGCGGACGGGATACAGCGTCTGGGCCGCTACGAAGTGGATAAGGTACTCGGCCGCGGCGCGATGGCCACCGTGTACCTGGGGCGGGATCCCAAGATCAATCGGAAAGTCGCGATCAAGACCATCGCGCTTGCTGAGGAATTCAGCGATGAGGATCTGCAGAATGCCAAGGAGCAATTTCTGCGTGAAGCTGAGTCCGCCGGCCGGCTGAATCATCCCAACATTATCTCCATCTACGATGTGGATGAAGACAACGACGTGGCCTACCTGGCTATGGAGTACTTCGAGGGCAAATCCCTGGCCGCATATGCCACCACGGGCAATCTGCTGCCACCCCACTGGGTTCTGGAGCTGGGTGCCCGGGCAGCAGAAGCCTTGCACTATGCCCACAGCCAGAATGTGGTGCACCGGGATATCAAGCCAGCCAACATCATGTACAGCGCCAATTCCGATAACCTGAAGCTCACGGACTTCGGTATTGCCAGACTCACGGACACCAGCCGCACCAAGACCGGAATTATCCTGGGCACGCCTTCGTATATGTCTCCGGAGCAGCTCGCCGGCAGCCCGGTCTCTGGCCAGTCCGACCTTTACTCCCTGGGCATTACCCTCTACCACCTGCTGACAGGCGGGCCACCCTTTAGGGCTGCCTCCATTCCGAAACTGATGGACAAAATCGTTAATGAGCGGCATCCCGCCCTGTCAACGATCCGTGACGATATTCCGCCCTGCGTGGATGAGCTATTCGACCGCGTCCTGGCCAAAGACCCGGCAGATCGTTTTGCCAACGGTCGAGCCATGGCGTTGGCCTTACGGGACTGTTGTAGTAATTTCACTAAGTAGTCCCTTCGGCCGGCCGCCTGAATGAACCTGAAAGAGAAGTTTGCCTGCGTCCAGATGACGGATGTCGGCAAAGTCCGCGATCACAATGAAGATGCGATCGGCGCCAATTTAGGCACCGGTTTGCTGGTGCTGGCCGATGGTATGGGCGGCTACAACGCGGGTGAGGTTGCCAGCGGCATCGCCGTCAAAACAGTCCTGGAACTGGTTAGCGAAGCCTGCGCGCGAGAAGATCGGGAAGTCGCCGAGCCCGAGACGGGGCTGATGCGCCAGAGCATTGTCCTGCGGGATGCCGTGGCCCGGGCCAACAAAATCATCCACCAGACCGCCAAAAGCCAGCCCCAATGCGAGGGCATGGGCACAACCCTCGTTGCCTGCCTGTTTTTTGATAATCGGGTCACCATTGCCCATGTGGGCGACTCCCGCCTTTACCGGCTCCGGGCCGGCCGTTTCGAGCAAGTCACCCTGGACCACTCCCTGCTACAGGAACTCGTGGATCGGGGCTTCTATACGCCCGAGGAGGCGGCCCGCTCCACCAACCGGAACTACGTAACCCGGGCCCTGGGCGTGGAACCGGGCGTGGACGTGGAAATCAACGAAATCGACGCTGAGCCTGATGACGTCTACCTTCTGTGCTCGGACGGCCTGAGCGATATGGTCGAGGATGAGGATATCCACTTAACCATAAGCACTTTTGGTGCTAATCTTGAAACAGCAGCTAAGCAACTGATTCAACTGAGCAACGACCACGGCGGCAAGGACAATATCTCCATTATTTTGTTAAATGTCCTCGACTCCTTTCCTGCCAAGACGGGACTTTTTGCCCGTCTGGCCCGACTTTTCAAGTAGTGACTTGACCCATGGCTAGACTGATCCTGAGTATCGACGGCGGACAACTCGCCGAATACAACATGAGCAAAGAGCGGTACACCATCGGCCGGCTGGCTGACAATGATGTGCGTATCGACAACCCAACGGTCAGCGGCCATCACTCGCTGATTATCAATATTCTGAATGACTCCTTCCTGGAAGATCTCAACAGCACCAACGGGACCTACGTCAACGGCAAACTGATCAAGAAGCATGCCCTGCAGCATGGCGATCTGATTACTGTTGGTCGGCATCAGCTGCGCTTCGTCGACAGCGCCGGTGACGATGATGAACAGGATGATGAATTCTCCCGCACCATGGTGATCGATAATACCGACATGGCCAAGGCACATGCCGAGCAGGTTGCAGCTGCCGCCGGTAACGGCGCCGCGGCCAGGCAGGAATTCATCGAAACCGCAGCAGGCTCCAAACCACCGCCGGTGGCAAAGGTACAGGTACTGAACGGATCATTCGCCGGCCGCGAGGTCTCACTGAGCAAAGCGGTCACAACCTTGGGACGCCCCGGCGTGCAGGTCGTGGCGATCACTCGCCGCTCCAACGGTTACCACGTAGTGCAGGTGGAAAATGCAAAAGGCAGGGAGTCTGCCAAGCTGAATGGCGACCCGCTGGGTCAGCAAGCAAAAGAATTGGGTGACAACGACGTGTTGGAGATCATCGGCATCAAGATGGGATTCTTTGCCGACTGATAGTTACTGAGCGTCGACTCAGAAGGCGCTGCTTTCCGGCGCAAAATTCTCAAAGCGTGTGTACTTGCCCAGAAAGGTCAGAGGGAACTCCCCCGTGGGCCCGTTACGCTGCTTGGCAATGGTAATGTCTGCCACACCCGCACGCGGCGTATTCTTGTCGTAGACTTCTTCACGATAGATAAATACGATCAGGTCGGCATCCTGCTCGATGGCACCCGACTCACGCAGGTCTGACATAACCGGCTTTTTATCCGTGCGCTGTTCGACGCTCCGATTCAGCTGCGACAGGGCGATAATAGGGACGCGCAGTTCTTTCGCCAGGGCCTTGAGGGAACGAGAAATAGCCGAGATTTCCGTCGCCCGGTTCTCAGTGCTACCGCCCACCGTCATAAGCTGAAGATAATCCACAACGATCAGGCTCAGGCCGTGCTCACGCTGCAGTCGGCGTGATCGCGCGCGCACTTCCGTCGGTGTCAGAGCGCCGGCGTCATCAATAAAAATCGGTGCCTGGGACATCTGCTGAATGGCGCCGTTGATGCGTTTCCAGTCGTCGTCGCCAAAGCGGCCGGTGCGCAGATGGGACTGGTCCACTCGCCCCAGCGAAGAGATTAGCCTGAATGCCAGCTGATCCGTGGACATCTCCATGCTGAAAATTGCCGTCGGCTTGTTCAGCCCCAGAGCAACATTTTCAGCAAGATTCATGGCCAGGCTCGTCTTACCCATTGAGGGGCGACCGGCGACGATAATCAGGTCACCGGGCTGCAAGCCGGCCGTGTAGTCGTCAAATTTCTGGAAGCCCGTCGACAGCCCGGTTATCGAGCCACCAGCCTGATGCAGTTCATCCAGTCTATCAACGGTCTCGTTGAGCACATCACTGAGCCGGACAAAGCCCGAGCCACGCCGCTTGCCGCGCTCAGCGATCTCGAATACCTGGCGCTCGGCATCATCCACCAATTCATTGATGGGCCGACCTTCCGTGTGATAAGCGCTGGCAGCGATCTCATTACCGGTCTTGATGAGGTCGCGCAACAAGGCACGCTCGCGAATGATGCTCGCATAGTCGACAACATTCGCTGCGCTGGGGGTGTCTGCCACCAGGCTTCCCAGGTAAGCCAGACCGCCAGCATCCTGCAATTCGTTCCGGCTTTCCAGGAACTCGGAAATGGTCACGGCATCGCAGGGCTCACTGCGCTGCGCAAGCTCGCTGATGGAAGCAAAGATCAGCCGATGATCACGCCGGTAAAAGTCATCCTCGACGACCCGGTCGGCAACCCGATCCCATGAAGAATTATCCAGCATCAGCCCACCGAGCAATGCCTGCTCAGCCTGCACGGAACTGGGCGGCACATTAAGACGATCTGTGTCGCTCAGAAAGTCATCCGGCACCGCACTGGCCATAGGCGCTTACTGCTCCGAGGGATCGGCTTCCGTGACATCGGCGTCGGCGGTCTCGCCGGCATCGTCAGTCTCGGCAGGCGGCACCCAGGTTTCGCCATCTTCGCCAACCACTGTCACCTTTATCGTGGTGGTCACATCGGTGTGCAGATGCAGTTCAACCTGGTGCTCACCCAGCAGGCGAATGGGGCCATCCGACAAACGGACTTCACTCCGCTGCACTTCAACACCAGCCCCCGTACAGGCTTCGGCAATGTCGATGGTGCCCAGGGAACCAAACAACTTGCCCTCGGTCCCGGCGCGCGTCGGAATGGTGACCGTCAGCGCCTGCAACTGGGCAGCGCGACCCTCGGCCACGGCCAGTTCTGCCGCCTGCTTGGCTTCCAGCTCAGCACGACGGGCTTCGAATACGGCGACGTTGTCAGCCGTGGCCAGAGTCGCTTTACCTTTGGGCAACAGAAAGTTTCGGCCATAGCCGGACCGGACTTTTACGCGGTCACCGATATTCCCCAGGTTTTCAACTTTTTCCAGCAGAATTACGTCCATTACTTCTCTCTCCACCGGCGGCTAGCCGGCCTGCTATTTAATCACATCCACACCATTCCGGCGCAGGCTATACCAGTTGTCTACAAAGCCCAGGGTCGCCAGCGCAAGCAATCCCGCCGAGGCATACACCGCCCCGAGGAGCAGCGGCCCGTAAACGAGCAGCAAGACAAACCAGGGCCAGTCCCGCTGCTGCGCGTGCCAGTGCACCACCGCCAGCCCCTGTAAGGCGAAGCCCATACCAAAGACCAGCAGCAAATTACTGCCCAGGGCCCCGGGCTGAAATACCGCCAGCACGCCGGCCAGTCCCGCCAGCAGGCCAATAATGGTGCCCAGCTGCAGCGCTCTGAACATGGCGCCGAAACCGGGCCCGCCGGCGCTGGCAGCCCACCAGCTGCCGAGCATCAGCGCTGCCCCGAAGCTGCTGATGGCGCTGGCCGCGGCTATCCCCGTCATCAGCGGGGCCAGGGCGGCCAAGGCCGTCGGCTCGCCGAACTGGACGCCCATGGCAACCATTTCAGTGGCCATTGCCTCGAGGATTTCCAGCCAATAGGCCGCCGGGTCACTCGCCATCAAACTGAACAGCAGGACACCGGCCGCTGCCAACACCACCAGCATCTGCACCGGCAGGATCAGCGTACCGAATCGCCCCGTCAGGGAACCCAGCACGATGGCAAGGGGCCAGATCAAGCCGGCGCTGACCAGCAGCGCCTGCCACTGACCCTGGGTCAGCAAGGTCAGCACAAGCAGGATTCCGCCTGCCAGCAAACAGTCTGTCGTCGCTTCGCGCCAGCCTTTCAAAATGGCCGTCAGGCTGACTCCAGCCGTGCTAAGCAAACCCAGAATGCCGAGGGGAAAGAACGCTGCAATCAGCACGATCCGCGCCACGCGGCGTTCCGCCAGCCAGGCGCCGAAAAGGCTCATCGCGACGCACCGGCCAACTGGCCAAGGGCGTCAGAGGCTTTCTCAGTGCTTGTCGGTGTAGGGCAGCAGCGCAAGATATCGGGCCCGCTTCACGGCTGTTGCCAATTGCCGCTGGTATTGCGACTTGGTGCCCGTGATGCGGCTCGGCACAATCTTGCCGGTCTCCGTAATATAGTTACGCAAGGTATCCAGATCCTTGTAATCGATCTCTTTAATACCTTCTGCCGTAAAACGGCAATATTTGCGACGTCTGAAATATCTGCTCATGGTTTTTGCATCCTGTTCGGGTCAGCGCGCGGGCTCAGCCGGCCGCCTTTTGGGTGTCTTCCTCGCCAGAGTCGGCAGGCGCTGCAGTCGCCTCGTCCGCGGCAGCAACGGGTGCCTCGTCCGCGACGGCCGACTCATCGGCTGCGGCAACGGTTTCTTCCGTAACGGTTTCTTCAGCAGCAGCGGCTGTAGTTTCGCTCGCCGCTTCAGACTCCGGTTCCGGCCGTGACTCACGTTCGCTGGACTCATCCTCGGCGGCTTTGGCCAGAGGCGAGGCTTCAGTGACAGCTTCGTCGCGGCGAATAACCAGGTGCCGGAGTACTGCATCACTGAAACGGAAGGCGCCAAGAATTTCTTCCATGGCTTTGTTATCGCACTCCACGTTCATCATCACGTAGTGGGCTTTGTGAACCTTGGAGATAGTGTGGGCCAGCTGACGGCGACCCCAGTCTTCGAGCCGGTGCATATGGCCGCCATCGCGCGTCACCATAGCGGTGTAGCGCTCGATCATGGCCGGGACCTGCTCACTCTGGTCAGGATGGACCAGAAACACGATTTCGTAGTGACGCATTGTCGCTCCTCGTGGGTTAAAGCCACCCGAATAGCGGTGTGGCAAGGAGAATACCCGTCAGCCTCGGGCTGCGGGGCCGGCAATCCTACCCGAGACCGGGGTCAGGAAACAAGCACTTAGGACCGCTGGCGCAGGGCCTCATACAGACAGATACCCGTGGCCACGGAGACATTGAGACTCTCCACGCTGCCCTGCATGGGGAGACTGACCAGCTGATCGCAGCGCTCCCGGGTCAGCCGGCGCAGCCCCTTGCCTTCAGCCCCCATGACCAGGCCCAGGGAGCCCCGCAGATCCGTGGCATAGAGCCCGGCCCCGGCCTCATCATCGGTGCCGATCAGCACGATCCCCTGACTGCTCAGCCAGGCCATGAAGCGGGCCAGATTGGGGACGGCAGCCACGGGCAGGACTTCTGCCGCGCCGGCAGCCACTTTGCTTACGGCGGGGGTCAGGCCCACATTCCGGCTGCGACCAACCACGACCAAATCGGCGCCGGCAGCATCGGCGCTGCGCAGACAGGCGCCGAAATTGCGCGGATCTTCCACGCCGTCCAGCAGCAACAACAGGGGCTCGGACAAGCCCAGCACCAGGTCCTTGGCCTGAGCCTCGCCCAGCAACTCGCCCCCGTGCACCCGGGCAGCAATGCCCTGGTGTTTGACCTGACCACTCAGACCATCCAGACCTTCCACGGACATGGTCTCGACGCGGACGCCCAGAGCGTCCAGATCCGGCAGGCGCGCGCGCCTGCCCGGACCCAGCTTTGCATCCAGATAGAGCGTGATGACCCGCTCGGGTTGTCGCCGCAGCAACCCGCCCACGGCCTGAAAACCACAAATAATTCGCTCAGCCACGGCGCCGCCTGCCTGAACCCCGCCGCGCGCGGCGCGGCTTAGCTGGCTCATCTTCATCGGCCAGTTCATCGGCCAGGACCAGGTCCACCTTGGCTTCCTCGACATCGACTCGGGCCACCCTGACCTGCACCGCATCACCCAGGCCGAAACCTTCCCCCGTGCGTTCCCCCGTGAGACGCATACCGCCATCGCTTAGATGAAAATAATCATTACCCAGGGCGGTGACGTGGACCAGACCGTCCACATACAAATTGTCCAGGGTCACGAAAATGCCAAAGTGCGTAACGCCGGTCACCGTCCCAGGCAGCGTCTCGCCGACCCGCTTTTCCAGATAAGCAGCCTTCAGACGCGACTCCACATAGCGGGAAGCCTCTTCCGCCCGGCGTTCTTTTTCCGAACAGTTTTTTCCCGCCAGTTCCATAGCCGGCTGGTCATAGCCGAACTGACCCGGCTTGGCTTTATCCAGGATATGCCCGATGCCCCGATGCACCAGCAAATCGGGATAGCGCCGGATGGGCGACGTGAAGTGCGCATAGCTTTGCAGGGCAAGCCCAAAGTGCCCCAGGTTGGCGGGTTGATAGAGGGCCTGGCTCAGGCTACGCAGGACTGCGATGGCCAGTTGATCGGCATCAGGGCGCTCGGCAATAGCCAGCAAGGCCTTGTTCAGATGGCCCGGATCCTTGCGCGCCTGCTCGGGCAGCGGGATACCCAAGCCCTGCAGCAGGAGCCGAAGTTCTTCAAATTTCTTTTCACCCGGTCCCTCATGTACACGGTACAAAGTAGCCAGTCGATGCTTGCGCAGGAACTTTGCCGCTTCCACATTCGCCGCAATCATGCAGACTTCGATAAGTCTGTGCGCATCGTTCCGCGGCCGCGGCTGCACGCGCGCTACCTGACCGGCGTCGTTCAGTTCGATCTTCACCTCGGGCAGGTCCAGCTCCAGGGCGCCCCGCTGCCGCCGCGCGGTGCTCAGGGCATCAAACACACCATATAAATTCTTGATGGCTGACGCATATGGCTTGATAGCTGCGTTGCCCTGGCCGGTGCGATGGAACTCATCCACTTGTTCATAAGTCAGGCGGGCAGCCGAGCGCATCAGGCCGCGATAGAAACGTGATCCACTGACCTTACCCTGGGAACTCAACTGCATGTCGCAAACCATGCAAAGACGATCCACCTTCGGATTCAAAGAGCAAAGGCCGTTACTCAGATCCTCGGGCAACATGGGTACAACCTGGTCCGGAAAATAGACGGAGGTGCCGCGTTGCTGTGCTTCGACATCCAGCGGCTCCCCCGGTTTGACGTAGTGCGAGACATCCGCGATGGCAACAATCAAACGCCAGCCACCGTGGCTGGGCTCGGCAAATACCGCATCGTCGAAGTCCCGAGCGTCGGCGCCGTCGATGGTAACCAGGGGCAACTCACGCAGATCCTCACGCCCGCTCTTATCCCTGGCCTGCACCCGGTTGCCCCACTCCGCCGCCGCCTCGGTGACGCCCTGGGGAAACCGATTGGGCAAGCCGTACTGCTCAATGGCAATGGCGGTCACCATGCCAGGCTCTCCGGGTTCACCGAGGATTTCGATAACGCGCCCCTGCGCATCGGTCCGCGGCCCCGGATACTCCGTAATCTCGAGCTTGACGATCTGGCCGTCGCGCGCTTTTGCGCGCTGGTGGTCCGGCACCAGGAACTGATGAGGAGATCGTCCCGACTCCAGCACGTAACCGATGCCATGGCGACGCTCGTAGCGACCGACGACGACGGACTTACCGCGCTCCAGGATCTCAACCAATGCACCAGAGCGTTTACCGCGCTGACCACCCTCGGTAACCCGAACCGCTACCCGGTCTCCGTCGAGCAGACTGCGCATCTCATGGAAGGACAGGTAGACATCTTCGCCCTCACCTTCGGGCAGGACAAAGCCGAACCCATCCGGATGCGCTGACACCGTCCCGACGACGACGTCGAGCTTCTCCAGCTGGCAATATTTACCGCGCCGATTAATCAGCAATTGTCCAGACGCAGCCATGGCCTGCAGGCGCTTGCGCAGCGCTGCGCGCTGCGGGGCGGTCTTCAGGTCCACACGCCCGGCATAGTCTTCCAGGCTCAGCGGCACGCCGGCTTCGGCCAGCACCTCCAGCAGGCGTTTGCGGCCGGGTATGGGATGGCGGTAATTAGCCAATCACCCGACCCGGCGATTGCCGCAGGGGCCCAGGGGCCGATGCAGCGGTGAACAAACTCTTCTCATTACATTCATGGCACCGATCCTGACGGTCTACCCATTCATGTTAGGAGAATCACGCAGGCAAGGTAAGTGCTTGAATAAACGGCCGCTCAGATTGACAACCCCCAGGTCGGCCAGTACAGTGCCGCGTCTTTCCGGACGGCCTGAGCCCAGGTGGCGGAATTGGTAGACGCGCTGGCTTCAGGTGCCAGTGGGGGCAACCCCGTGGAGGTTCAAGTCCTCTCCTGGGCACCAATCATCCGGCTCCCATCGGGAGCCGCACGATTCCCGCCCACGAAAAGCCGCCCTCCAGTGGCAAGCAACTCGCTCACCCGTATTGATTCATCGAAAGACGCGGTCCGGGGGGTTCAAGTCCTCTCCTGGGCACCAACTATCCGACTCCCCTTCGGGAGCCGCTGATCCCGGATTTCTCGTCCCTGCCCCATCCCGGAACTCGGGACTTCGGTTTATCCGGTGCGATGCTGTATCTCGCCTAAGTCAGTCTGATTGGAGACTGATTGACCCATAGTATGAGTGGTGCCGGCCATTCCAGATGCCTAAGATAGCCGCCAAGGCATTCAGACGCGGATTACTTCGAGGAGTTTAAATGGCCAATCGTCGCAAAATTATCCTGGGTTCAGCCGGGCTGCTGGCCATCGGATTCGGGGCCTCTCGTCTGCTGCGTGAAGACCCGCCCATCCTGCGCCCCGCTGGCGTTCCCCTGAGCCCCTTTCCGGCCGAGGCCACAGCCGAACTCGTCACCGAGGGCCTGGATCTGACGGGCAAGACGGCCCTGGTGACCGGTGCCAATTCCGGACTTGGACTTGAGACCATGCGCGTGCTGGCAATGCGCGGGGCCACGGTGATAGGCACAGGGCGGACACTGGACAAGGCCAGCAAAGCCTGTGCCAGCATCGATGGCAACACGGTACCGGTGGCGCTGGAACTGACCGATTTTGATTCAGTAACGGCCTGCGCGGAAAGCGTGCGGGCGCTGAACAAGCCTATCGACATGCTGGTGCTGAACGCCGGCGTCATGGCTCTGCCAGAACTCGAGCAGGTAAACGGACTGGAGAAACAGTTCGTCACTAATCATCTGGGCCACTTTTTGCTGAGCAATCTGCTGCTGGACCAGGTGGTGGCAGCGCCGGCGGGCCGGGTCGTGGTGGTGTCCAGCAGCGCACTGAAATGGGCTGATGAGACGGCCATAGAGTGGGACAACCTGAGCGGCGAACGTGATTACAGTGCGAATCGCGCTTACGGACAGTCCAAGCTGGCGAACGCGCTGTTTTCCCTGGAGTTGTCCAGACGTCTGGCCGAAACCAATGCCACCTCAAATTCCATGAATCCGGGCCCGGTCATGACTAACCTGCAGCGTCACGCACCTGGCTGGGCCGTGAAGCTCGGTGACTGGCTCGGACCGGCGTTCATGAAGACACCGGCAGAAGGCGCATCAACCATCTGTTACCTGGCGGCGAATCCCCTGATGGAGGGAGTCAGCGGTCATTACTTTATTGACTGCAACCCGGTCAGCCTGGGCGGCAATAGTGAAAACTCGGAGATGGCGGCACGCCTGTGGCAGGTATCCAGCGAATTGACCAGCGAGTATCTTGCCTAGGGCCTGGCCTGCTGAGCACCCAGAGCATCAAAATCATCGGCAAATCCGTTGATGCGGCGCGTGAAACGAGCCATCTGTTTGTCGTCCAGCGAGGCAATAACGTCGGTCATCATGTTCAGTACGATGAGCTGGTTTGCCTCAACCTGCTCGCGATACTCGGCCGAATCCATGTAATTGGGATCCAGACTGATCGCTAGCAGCCTGGCCTGAAATTCCTCGCTCGCAGGCCGCTCCAGCAACAGCGTGCGAAAGTCCTGCTGCCAGGACCGACGACCCGCGAGCCATTCCTCTGAATTGTCATGCATGCCGGAAACAGCATTGACAACAAGCATCCGCTGATCGGCATTCAGACGGCCCGTAAAACGCTGGAAATTTTTGATGCTGGCCTTCTCCCGGCGAGCCAGTCGCTCCTCTGACGTGGTACCTGAATATTCTTCCGCCAGTTCCTCGTTTTCTTCCATCAGTTTGTCGATGAGATATTCCACCTGCTCGTCACTCAGGGATGACAGAAAACTCACTACGTCAGGCATGATCTGCCGCAGGAAAGCGTCGTAAAGTTCGATGACCTGCAGGAATATGGCACCCAGGCGCTCACCGCTAAGCTGCCTGGACTCAGCATCTGCAGCGATAGCTCGCAACAACTCGGCATAGACGGGGAGCTGCTCCGTGCGCAGCCACTCCAGGGAATTGCCGACCGTCTGCCGCAGCATCTTTTCCTGCTCTTCCTCGAGGGAGAAATAGCTGTTCAGACGCCAGGTAATAACCCAGTCGAGTTGATTGAAGACAAAGCGGGTACTGATGCACCCGCCAAGGACTAGCGCCAGCAGCAGCAAGCCGGCCAGGCGACCGACTCGAGCCGGCCCTGCCCCCGAGCGTGGCGCAACGCACGACAGTTTCCGGGCAGCGGCCATGGCCATGCAGACTTACCTCAGTCGAAGGGATGCCGGATCAGAATATTTTCATCCCGACCAGGACCGGTCGAAATGATATGCACCGGAACCTGCAGGATTTCTTCCACTCGTTTCAGATAACTTCGCGCCGCCGGGGGCAACCGATTCAAGTCCGTCACACCCACCGTAGACTCTGTCCAGCCAGGCATTTCCTCATACACGGGTCGACAGTCAGCGTAGCGGTCCACCAGCAGGGGCGGGGACGCCTCCACCTGGCCGTCGATCTCATAGCCGGTGCAGATCTTGATAGTTTCCAGCCCGTCCAGAACGTCGAGTTTGGTGATACACAAGCCCGTGATGCTGTTGTTCACGACGGCTCGCCGCAGAGCTACCGCATCAAACCAGCCGCAACGCCTTGGCCGACCCGTCGTCGCCCCGAATTCAGCACCCACCTTGGCCAGGTGCTTACCCATGTCATCGAAGAGTTCCGTTGGAAACGGCCCCGACCCGACGCGGGTCGTATAGGCCTTGACCACGCCAAGCACATAATCGAAAGATGTCGGGCCAATACCGCTGCCGGTGGCGGCTGCTCCCGCTGTGGTGTTTGACGAGGTGACATAAGGATAGGTGCCATGATCCACATCAAGCAGCGTGCCCTGGGCACCCTCGAACAGCAGGTTCCGGTCATCTTTAATCAGCTCGCCGAGATAGCCCGTGACGTCGGTGACCAGCGGCTTCACGCGTTCCGCCATGGCCAGCCAGTCGGCCTGGGTAGCGGCCACATCCACCGCATCCACCTGGTAATACTCGGTCAGCAAAAAGTTATGCAGGTCCATGACAGCGCGCAGGCGCTCACCGAAGGTCTCGGCATCGAACAGATCTGACATGCGCAGCGAACGACGCGCCGCCTTGTCTTCGTAGGCCGGACCAATGCCCCGCCGCGTGGTGCCGATGGCTTCTTTGCCCCGGGCTGTCTCCCGGGCTTTATCAAGCGCAATGTGAGTCGGCAGGATCAGGGGACAGGCTGCGCTGATCTGCAGGCGTTCGGCGACGGCAACACCGCGGCCCTCCAGCGCCTCCATCTCTTCCAGCAAGGCGGGCAAATGCACCACTACCCCGTTGGCGATCACACAGGCAACACCGTCGCGCAGAATGCCCGACGGAATCAGGTGCAGGACAGTCTTGTTACCGTCGATGAGCAGGGTATGACCGGCATTATGGCCACCCTGAAAGCGAACCACCGCAGCACTGCGGTCGGTGAGCAAATCAACGATCTTGCCCTTGCCTTCGTCGCCCCACTGGGCCCCGACGACGATGATTCTTTTTCCTGACACCTTGTTCCCTACTTGCAGAAGCAATAATCAGCCGCGCACCAGCCAGACCAGCAGCAGCCCCGAAGCCACAGCAATCAGCCCCAGGAAGCGCAACTGGCCGTTACGCAATCGCGAAATCAACACCAAACCCTGACGCCAGGCCATGGGATTGGCGAATGGCAGCAAGCCCTCCAGGATCAGGTAGATCCCCAATGCCGCCAGCAGATCATTCCAGTTCATCGTGCAAAAGCCCCGACCGGCACGGCAACATTACTCAGCTTTGCCGGCCAGCTAGCGTCTGGCGATCAACGCCCCGGTCTGGACTGATTGAAGTACTGAAGGAACTCACTGTCAGCATCCAGCACCAGCACATCATTCCCCTGACCCAGGGAACGCTGGTAAGCCTGAATACTGCGATAGAAGCTGAAAAACTCGGGATTCTGCTCGAAGGCCTGAGCATAGATCTGTGCCGCTTCGGCATCGCCTGCACCCCGGATTTTTTCAGCATCACGATAGGCTTCAGCAATAATGACCGTACGCTGGCGATCGGCATCTGCCCTGATCAACTCCGCGTTCTCCGCACCTTCGGCGCGTAATTCTGCCGCGGTCCGCGCCCGTTCCTGGCGCATCCGATTAAAGACCGACTCACTGACTTCCTCGGAAAACTCGATTCGCTTGACGCGAACATCGACGACATCGATACCGAATCGCTCGGCCTCACCCTGCGCTGCGCGCAGCATGCCGTCCATTAACTCGCGGCGCTCAGCAGATACCACCTCAGGCACCGTGCGCTTGGCAAACTCTGCGCGGATTCCGTCCTTGACGATTTCCAGCATGCGCTGCGCAGCAATAATTTCATCACCGCCGGTCGCCCGGTAGTAGGCAGCAACATCCTCGATACGCCATTTCACGAAGAAATCGACGATCAGATTCTTTTTCTCAAAGGTCAGGAATAATTCCTGCGGATTGGTAATGGTAAGCATGCGTCGCGGGTAAAAGGTGACCGTATTGACGATGGGGATTTTAAAATGCAGTCCGGACTCTATGTCGGAGTCAACGATCTCGCCGAAACGAAGCTTCAACGCATGCTCGCGTTCGTCCACCATAAACAAGGCTGAGGTTGCCAGAAAGAATCCCAGCAACAACAACACTATAAGACCTCTGTTAATAGCCATCAGCGGGCTCCCCGCACGCGCATGGAATCGCGTGGCGTCAATCTTGAGGAAGTGGTGACATCGGAACCGGCACCACCGCCCATGCGGCCGCTAGCCGACCCGGCAGGCGTTGTGCCGCCGCGTCCCTGCTGCATCAGTTTATCCATCGGCAGGTAAAGCAGATTGCCGCTGCCCTTGGCATCCAGAAGAACCTTATTCGAGCGCGCGTAAACATCCTCAAGGGCTTCAATATACAAGCGCTCGCGCGTCACCTCGGGTGCCTTTTCATACTCGGCCAGCAACTTTTCAAAGCGGGCACTTTCACCCTGTGCGTCCGCGACAACCCGGGCTTTATAGCCTTCGGAATCCAGCATCCGCCTGGAAGCCTCACCGCGGGCTTTTGGCAAGATGTCATTGGAGTAGGTCTGGGCTTCGAAGGTCAGGCGTTCCTTGTCCTCACGCGCTTTGATCGCGTCCTGCACGGCAGCTTCCACCTGGCTGGGAAAGTTGACGTTTTGCAGATTGACCTTGGTCACGATCATGCCGGTGGAATACTCATCCAGCGCTTCCTGGATGACATCCTGGGTACGCAGAGCAATCTCGGCGCGACCGTCCAGCAGGACGAAGTCGATAGGACTCTTGCCGATAACCTCACGAATCGCGCTCTCGCTGACATCGCTGAGCGTCGCCTCCGGGTCGCGTACCTCGAACAGATACTTAACCGGATCAGGCCGCTGGTACTGAACCACCAGATCGACAACAACGATGTTCTCATCGGCCGTCAGCATCCGGGTTTCCTGCCGGAAGGTCGAAATCTCCGCGACATTGATTCGCTCAACCTGCTCAACGGGCCAGGGAATATGCCAGCGCAGACCCGGCATGGTCGTGGCCACGTAGGCTCCGAAGCGCAGGACAATGCCGCGCTCAGCCTCATTAACCCGGTAGACACCCGTCGCCGCCCAACCCAGCAAGATCAGCACTAACAGCAGGGTAATCATCGAACGGCTCGCGCCATCACCGCCACCTTGTCCGTCCCCACCACCTTTGCCGCCGAACAGCGCACTCAGCTTGCGTTGCCAGTCGCGGACGATTTTATCCAGATCCGGCGGACCCTGATTACCCTTGCCACGGTCCCAGGGGTTCTGGCCGTTACCTGACTCATTCCAAGCCATATCTGTCTATTTCAACCTCAATTTAAAACTGCCGCGCCCGCCGAACCATCAAGGTCCGCCAGCTGCAAATCTTCTCGTCGCCGCAACTCTTCATAACCCTGGCGATCGAGCTCAATATCCATTTCCCAGCCACCTTCACCCAGCTCCCGCTCAGCCAGCACCTCACCGGCTGAGTAGATCAGCGCTCGAAGTCGTGCCTGGGTCACACCCAGACGAACCGTGCCGCGCACGACCTCCTGATGCAGGTATTCGCTGATAACGCCCAAGAGGGATTCGACGCCCTCCCCGGTTGTGGCTGATAGCCAGACACGGCTGGGCATCCCCGTCTCGGCGCGGTCCACCCGTGATTCCGCGCCAAGTATATCAATCTTGTTATACACCTGAACCACAGGCAGGTGATCGGCGCCGATCTGCCGCAGGACGGCCTCCACGGCGCCTATCCGCTCATCCCGCTCGGGATCGGTCGCATCGACCACATGCAGTAGCAAGCGCGCACCGCGGCTCTCTTCCAGGGTGGAATGGAAGGCTGCCACCAGCTCATGGGGCAGATCGCGCACAAAACCGACCGTATCGGCAAGCACAATGGGCGAACCATCGCTCAGCTGGATACGCCGCAAGGTCGGATCCAGGGTGACAAATAGCTGATCAGCAGCCGGCACCTTGGCCTGGGTCAGCCGATTAAACAGGGTCGACTTGCCCGCATTGGTGTAACCGACCAGGGAAATCGTCGGCACGTCACGTTTGCGGCGCCGCTGCCGGGACAGTTCGCGCCGTTTGGCCAGCCGCTCCAGGCGCGCGGCCAGTTGCTTGATGCGATTGCCCAGCAGACGACGGTCGGTTTCCAGCTGAGTCTCACCCGGCCCCCGCAGACCGATGCCGCCTTTTTGTCGTTCCAGGTGAGTCCAGCCACGCACGAGGCGGGTCGACAGGTGTCTTAGCTGAGCAAGCTCAACCTGCAATTTGCCCTCGAAGGTGCGGGCTCGCAGGGCAAAAATATCCAGAATCAGGCCAGTCCGATCCACAACCCGGACGCACAGTTCCTGCTCAAGGTTGCGTTCCTGGGCTGGGGCCAGCTCATGATCGATCAGCAGCAGTGAGGCGTCTTCAGCTTCGAGCAAGGCTTTCACCTCGGCAAGCTTGCCCTTGCCCATCAGGGTGCGTGGATTAGCTGCCCGCAGACGCGCTACCAGCGTACCAACGATTTCGGCGCCGGCGGCATCGGCCAGGGCACGAAATTCGCCTTGCTGATCGGCATCGGGCGCAGCACCGATACCCACACTAAGGACAACGGCCCGCTCACCTCGCTGCGGCCGTTCAAACATGGCTATCTCTGTCAGGCAGCTGCCAAAGACTTAGCCCGTTGTTTCGGGCGAATGACAGATGCTGCAAGCGGTTATCCGTCCTCGTTCTCTTCCGCGCCCGGCAACTGCATATTCCGCGCCGGCACCACTGTTGAGATCGCGTGCTTGTAAACCATCTGGTTGACGCTGTTCTTCAGCAACACGACGAACTGATCAAAAGAATCAACCGTACCCTGGAGCTTGATCCCATTCACCAGATAAATTGACACTGGCACCTTCTCCTTGCGCAGCAGATTCAGAAAGGGATCTTGCAGGCTTTGACCCTTGGACATTTTCGACGACTCCCGGGGAATTATTGTTCGTTATTTTTCTTGTAATGGAAGGCGGCCAGCCGCCCCCTTTGCGGCTCGCACACAACGGTTTGCGAAGTTTAGCGGCTAAGCCCGGATATTGCATCAAGGGCCCCGGCCGCCTCGATGGCATTCAGGGCTATCTGGCCCAGCTGCACCTGATCGGCATCCAGAGGCTTGAAATCAGGCTCGCCGCGCAGCCAAGTCAGTTGCCGCTTGGCATAGCGACGCGTGGCGGTGATCGCGTCCGTCACGGCATCCTCCTGGGTGCAAAGCCCATCCAGGTGCCGCCATAACTGCCGGTACCCGACGGCCCGGGCCGCCGGCAGATCAGCATGCATGTCTGGCAGCGCGCGCAACCGGGCTACTTCATCGAGCAGGCCGGCCCCCAGCATGGCCTGAAAGCGCCCGGCGATTCGCTCGTGCAGCACTGAGCGATCGCCCGGCATGAGGGCCAGGCAGCAAAAATTCACGGGCGCAGCAGCGCCTTTGCTTTGCTGCCACTCCGTCAATGGCCGACCGGAAATCGCGTACACCTCCAGGGCGCGCTGAATACGCTGCCGATCAGCCGGCGCGATACGCCGGGCAGCGTCCGGATCAACGCGCGCCAGTTCCGCGTGCAGCGCGGCCCAGCCTTCGCGGGCAGCGCGTGCGTCAAGATCAGCGCGCACGGCCGGGTCAGCAGGGGGCATCGGAGCAAGGCCCTGCCTCAGGGCACGAAAGTAGAGCATGGTCCCGCCAACCAGCAAAGGCAGCCGACCGGAGGCAGCAACCGATGCGATCAGGGCCAGGGCATCGTCGCGAAAGGCCGCCGCCGAGTAGCTCTGCTGCGGATTGCGAATATCAATCAGGTGATGGGGCACGGTCGCACGGATTTGTGCCGACGGTTTTGCGGTGCCGATATCCAGGCCACGGTAAACCTGCGCGGAATCCACGCTAATGATTTCTGCCGGCAACTCCCGGGCCAGCGCCAGGGCCAACTCGGTCTTGCCGACGGCAGTCGGACCGGCAAGACAAACGGCCGATGGCAGGGCCACGCGCGTCAGCGGCCGCGGGCGAACAGGCGATCCAGATCCTGGAGGCTTAGCAGGGTCCAGGTCGGCCGGCCGTGATTGCATTGGTCGCTGCGCTCGGTTGTCTCCATGTCCCGAAGCAAGGCGTTCATTTCATGCACGCTCAGCGGACGATTCGCCCGCACCGACCCGTGGCAGGCCATGGAAGCCAGGACATCGTCAATTTGTCGCTGAATGCGCTCGGAACTTCCGGCCGCGGTCAGGTCGGCCAGCACGTCCCGCAACAAGGCTTCCGCGTCGCCGCCAGCCAGCAGCACAGGCACGGACCGTATGGTCAGACGCTCGGGGCCACTGCGGTCGACGGCCAGACCCAGCTCCGCCAGCACCTCGGCGTGGGCTTCGGCCAGGTCAGCTTCGGCCAGGCTCACATCTACCGGCTGAGGCACCAACAGGGGCTGGGTACGAATACTCGCCCCGGCATGGGCGTCCTTCAGACGCTCGTAGGTAATTCGCTCATGCGCCGCATGGGCATCGACGATAACCAGGCCTTCGGCGTTCTGCGCCAGAATATAGGCACCGTGAAGATGCGCGACCGCATGGCCAAGGGGTAAATCATCGGCCGCTGAGTCAGCTCCCGTCGGCTGCACCGGCCAGCTGGCGCTGGACGGCGTCGGATACGACGGCCGCCCTTCTCGTGCCGGCCCGGCTCCGAGGCCCAGGCCGCGCTGCAGATCCACGGGCCCCTGGCTGACGGGTGCTGACGCAGCCGAGTCGCTGCCGGGCCTGGTGTCCGCCAGGGCCGCCTCAACCGTGCGACGAACGAAATCATGCACGCCGCGGCCGTTGCGAAAGCGCACTTCCTGTTTGGAGGGATGCACATTGACATCAACCTCGGCCGGATCGATCTCCAGGTACAGGACATAGGCCGGTTGGCGCCCGTGATAGAGCACATCGGCATAGGCGGTCCGGACAGCATGGGCAAGACTGCGATCACGAATCACGCGACCGTTCAACACCAGGTGCTGCAGATCCGCCTGACTGCGGGAAAAACTGGGCCGCGCAATCCAGCCATGCACAGCCAGGCCGTTAGCTGCGCGTTCTACATAGATCGCGTTATCCATGAAAGCGCTGCCACACAATTTGGCGAGTCGCGCCTCCTGTTCCGTGCGTGTTGCTGCAGCGGGTAAATCGAATACCGGGCGGTTGTTGTGCACCAGTCGCAAAGCTGTACCAAAGCGACTCATGGCAATGCGTTCAACCGCCCGCTGAACATGCGTGAACTCAGTCCGTTCGGTTTTCAGGAAGCGGCGCCGCGCCGGTGTGCGAGCGAAGAGATCTCGCACCTCGACGGTAGTGCCTTCCGGGTGGGGCGCCGGACGCATGTCACCGCAATCGCCGTGGACCACATCCAGGGCATAGGCATCGACGGCACTCGCCGACCGGGAGACCAGCCGCAGGCGCGAGACCGAGGCAATACTCGGCAAGGCTTCGCCGCGAAATCCCAGGGACGCCACGCAAGTCAAATCATCCAGACTGGAGATCTTGCTGGTCGCATGCCGGGACAGGGCGAGGGCGAGTTCGTCGCGGGGAATACCGACCCCGTCATCCCGAATGCGGCACAGGCGAACCCCGGCGTCTTCCAGTTCAACTTCTATCCGCCGGGCACCGGCATCCAGGCTGTTTTCCAGCAGTTCCTTAACCATGGCAGCCGGGCGTTCGACCACCTCACCGGCGGCGATCTGGTTAACAAGCTGGGGTGGCAGTTGGCGAATGGACATGCCGGGATTCTTTCAGAACGCCCGGCAGATTTGAATCAGCTTCAGGTACCGCGGCGCACGGGAATCCTCAAGCGTTGACCTACCCGGATACGATCCCCGCGCAACTGGTTGGCTGTGCGGATTTTCCGGACACTGACTTTGTAGCGATCAGCAATGCCACTGAGGGTATCGCCGCGCCGAATGACGTGTTCGCGATCCATCGGGGAGCGATTCTGCGCAAGTTGGGCCACGCGGGTGCCCGGTGGCGGGTTCTGGTAAAAATAGTCCCGCACCCCGTCCAGAATGCCGTTTGCCAGGCGGGCCTGATAATCGCTGCTGCGCAGGCGGGACTCGTCATCCGGGTTGGAGATAAAGGCCGTCTCAATCAAAAGTGACGGCACATCCGGCGATTTGAGCACCAGGAAGGGCGCCTGCTGTACCTGGCGTTTGCGCAAGCGCGCGAACTCGCCGAATTCATCGAGAATCTCCTCGCCCACATCGATGCTGGTGCTCAGGGTCGCGTTCTGGGACAGATCCATCAAAACGCCCGCCAGGGTCGGATCCTTGTCTTCCAGGTGCACCCCGCCGATCAGCACCGCGGCATTCTCCCGCTCTGCAAGACGTCGTGAGGCCTCGTCCGTGGCCCCTTTGTCAGACAGGGCGTAAACCGTCGCGCCACGCACCCGACGATCGCGGAAGGCGTCGGCATGAATCGACAAAAACAGATCGGCGCGGGCGCTGCGGGCCCGCTCCATCCTGGCGCGCAAGGGCACAAAGCTGTCCCGGTCGCGGGTCAGAACTGCCCGCATACCCGGCTCGGCATCGATCGCCTGGGCCAGGCGTTTGCTGATGGCCAGGGTCACATTTTTCTCCTTGGTCCCGCGACGGCCGCGGGCACCCGGATCCGTGCCGCCATGGCCTGCGTCCACGGCAATAATCAATTCGCGGCCGCGACTGGGCGCCGCCGGGGCCTTCTTCAACACCGGCGACTTCTTAACGGCGGACGCACGCCGGCGCTGGCCAAGATCAATGACCAGCCGATCACTGCCCTGAGCGTCGGCCGCCAGCAAGAAACTCTTGGCCGCGGTGGGCTGCTGCATGTCCAGCACAATTCGCAGCGAGCCATCCTGGCGATTGGCGCCCCGCAGGCGCTGCACACGGCCGGTGCCAGCCGGTAACGGCAGTGCCCCCGACGCAAAGCGCGCCGGCCGGATATCCACCACCACGCGCTCGGGATTGGCCAGGGTAAATAACTTGTGTTCGACGGGACCGCTGAGGTCTATGGCAACCCGAGTCAATCCGTCACGGTCGGCAATGCGCACACCCTGAACACGCGCCGGACCCGCGAACGCGGTCACGTAACTCAAGGCAAGCAGCAGCAACAAACTCAGGCGCAACATTTCCCCGACTCCGCTCAGACTCCCTGTTTGGGCATCTCCGCCCCCCGCATCCAAGGATATCCGTTTTTATTATGTAAATTATATGGATACAGGAGTTTTCTACAAGGGGGTCTAGTTCTCGTTTTTTGACAGCCCTTGCAGGGCCTGGCGCCCGGCCCGGCTGGCGGGCGCCAGCTCCACCTGGCGGCCCTGTCCGGCCAACTGCAGCGCCAGTTCCAGGTCGGCAGCCGGCAAAAAGCCGCGCCCTTGTTCCGGCCATTCCACCAGCAGCAGGCCACCGGGCGCAGGCAGCTCGCTCATGCCCAGGTACTCGGCCTCCCCCGGGTCAACCAGACGGTATAAATCGACGTGGTGCACCGGTCCAGCCGCCACCTGATAGGGCTCCACCAGGGTATAAGTCGGACTGGGAACCCGGCCAGCGTGCCCCAGACCCCGGAGCATGGCGCGCACCAGGGTGGTCTTGCCGGCACCCAGCTGCCCCCTGAGCCAGATAGTCAGGCCGGCCTCAGGAAACGGGCTGATGGCTGTCGCCAGCGCCCGGCCCAGGTCCTCGGTCGCCGCGGCGTCGGGCAGATCCAGTTTCAGGGATTCAGACAAGCGCGCAGCTCGTTCACGACGTCATCCGCCAGCAGGCCCCGCTGACCCTGCTGCGCAGCCCGATCTCCCGCCGAGGCATGGACCCAGGCTGCAGCGGCTGCAGCCTCGGCCGGTTGCATCGGGACCTGGGCCAGGATGCCAGCCAGGCAACCCGTCAGAACGTCGCCCATGCCGGCTGTAGCCATGCCGGGATTACCGCGGTCAATCAGCCACGGCGCATCGCCGGCGTGGCCCACCAGGGTGCCTTGGCCCTTCAGCACCGTCACGCCGCCGTAACGAGTGTGCAAAGCTGCCAGCGCTGCGGGACGATCCTGCTGAACTATGGCGGTGGACTGACCGAGCAAGCGCCCGGCCTCGCCTGGATGAGGTGTCAGGACCCAGTCATCGCGACGCCGCGGTCCAGCGGCCATCAAATTTAGCGCATCGGCATCGATCACCAGCGGCTGAGGGCAATTCACCGTGGCGTCAAACAGGGCCTGCGCCCAGTCATCTTTACCCAGGCCAGGCCCGAGCGCGACCACAGTGGCCCGTTCCAGCAGGGGCGACAAATCCGCGGCACTGCGCACGGGCGCGCACATGATTTCCGGTCGGCCGGCCAGCACGGCGGCTACGTTCTCCGGCCGCGTCGCGACGGTGACCAGGCCTGCGCCGGCCCGCAAAGCGGCAGCGCCGGCCAAGCGAACGGCTCCACCCATGCCGAGATTTCCCCCGACGATAAGCACATGCCCGAACAGCCCCTTGTGGGAATTCGCAGGCCGCGGCGGCAGTAAGGCACGCAAGCGGGCCTGATCAAAAAGACGAAAGTTCGGATGCAGGTCAGCCATCGCTTCTGGAGGTATCCCAAGGTCGGTAAAAGTCAGTGCGCCGCAGCAGCGCGGCCCTTCGCCAAGATAGAGGCCCTGCTTGAGGCCGACAAAGGTCACCGTGGCGGCAGCCTGGATAGCGGCGCCCAGCACCTGGCCGGTGACACCACAAAGGCCGGTAGGAATGTCGACAGCGACAAGGGGGGCCGCGGCCGCATTAGCCTGTTCAACCGCCGTCAGGTAGGCACCTGCCAGGGGCCGATCCAGGCCTGTACCCAGCAAAGCGTCGATAATTAAATCCGCGTCGCTCAAGTCCGTCGTCGCGCTAAATGCCTCAGCCTGGCCCCCGGCGGCCCGAAAATCCGCCCAGGCCCTGGCGGCATCGCCCCGCAGGCTGTCCGGGTCGCTGACGGCAATAACCCGGACGCGCAAGTCCTGTGCCTGGGCCAGGCGCGCAATCACGTAGCCGTCCCCGGCATTGTTACCGGCGCCGCACAGAACCGCCCAGTTGCAGGCCTTGGGGAAGCGCTCGCAGGCCAGCTCCAGGGTGGCTGCGCCAGCCCGGCACATCAGTTCATAGCCGGGAATGCCCAGTTCCTCAATGGCACGCCGATCCATCTCCCGGACCTGGGCAGGCGTCAGCAAACTGTTCGTCACGACAGACACAGGCGAAATTATACTGGTCGCCACCTTTGCCATCTGGCCGCCGCGCAAGGCGACCCCGCCGTGACCCAACTTTCCGCCACAGAACTGGAGCAATTGGCTACCCAGATCAAAGCCTGGGGCCTGGACCTGGGCTTTCAGCAACTCGGCATCGCCCCGGCGAGCGCAGGCGATGCGCAAGCCGGGCTGGATCAATGGCTGGCTGCCGGCTTTCAAGGCGAGATGGCCTACATGGCCAAACACGGGCACCGGCGCTCACGACCTGCCGAGCTGGTGCCCGGAACCGTCCGGGTGATTATGGCCAGAATGGATTACCTGCCACCGGAGGCAGAACCCCCGGCCGCCTTGCTCAATGAGCCGGATACTGCCTACATCGCTCGCTACAGCCTGGGCCGTGACTATCACAAGCTGTTGCGCCGCCGCCTGCAGCAACTGGCCGATCGGATAGCCCGGCAATTCGGACCCTTTGGCTACCGGGTGTTCGTCGACAGCGGTCCGATTATGGAGAAGCCCCTGGCTGCCCTGGCAGGCCTGGGCTGGCAGGGCAAGCACACCAACCTGATCAACCGTGATGCCGGCTCCTGGTTCCTGCTTGGGGCCCTGCTGACCGACCTGCCCTTGCCCCTGGACGAACCCGTCACCAATCATTGCGGCACTTGTCGGGCCTGTCTGGATGTCTGCCCCACCCAGGCCATTGTGGCGCCCTATCAGCTGGACGCCCGCCGCTGCATTTCCTATCTGACCATCGAAAACCGCGGGGTTATTCCCGAAGAATTCCGCGCGGCCATGGGCAACCGCATTTTCGGCTGCGATGACTGCCAGTTGTTTTGCCCGTGGAATAAGTTCGCCCAAGCAACGGGAGAAGCGGACTTCCTGCCCAGGCATGGCCTGGACACCCCGGCGCTACTGGACCTGTTTAGCTGGAGCGAGACCGAATGGGAAGAAAGAACCCGCGGCAGTGCGCTGCGGCGCCCCGGCTATAACGGCTGGTTGCGCAATATTGCTGTTGCCCTGGGCAATGCAAGGCCATCGGAACGGGTGCGCAAGGCCCTGCAAGGTCAGCTCAACCACGCTTCAGCTTTGGTCCGAGAACATGTGGAGTGGGCTTTGGGTCGACAACACAAGCCCTAAACAAAAACCCCGCCAGTGGCGGGGTTTTCGTGACACGAGACTGCGTAGAGTTTAGCTTGCTTCGCGGCGCCGGAAGAAAAAGGCTGTCAGGCCGGCGAACAGGGCGAGGATGCCCGTCGGGGCGCTCAGACTCTGGCCACCGCCGCCGCCTTCGATAGTTTTTGGCGATACGTCAATATGGGTCAAGAAGGTAACGCTGTCCTTGAACGCTTGCCCATCAAGGCCCATGCCACAGAAGGTCAAGAAGCAACCAAAGCTGACGCCCTGACCACTGGTTACGTTCCAACCCTGCGCCAGGCTGGGGAGTGTGCCTGTGACTGAGTCGAACCAGAACAACTCCGGCGTACCAGAGAAAATGCCTATTGAGCTGCTGCCGCTGAAGCCTTCCATCATGAAGCTGGTTAAACGATTATCAGGCGCTGCTGCCTGGTTGTAAGTGAACATGCCCGCCAGGCTGTAGCCTCCATTCCCGGTCCAGGAAATGTTATAGGCCTGCGGCAGAGCCTGAGCTCCAAGGCTCAGCATCAGGAGGGTTAAGGCAACCCCTGCCTTTGCGAGGCGCGTCTTCATGTTGCACTCCAGTGCGGTTCTTGTTGCGAACTAGAATACCTAAGGCTTGCCCCCTATACAAGGGAGAGGAGACATAAGAAAAGCCGATAAACCACTGTTTTTTATCGTAAAAAATATCGGCACCCCAAGATTGGGGTATCAGTTTTTCAGCACAATATTGTCAATCAGCCGGGCGGGGCCGCAATAGGCCGCGGCCAGCACCACCAATGACTCACCGCCGGCTCGGGGCGGGGCCAGATCAGCCGCTTGCCGCACGGCAAAATAGTCAGGGCGCATGCCGGCGGCCAATAATCGGGCAGCGCCTTCTGCTTCCAGCGCGGCAAAGTCCCCCCGCCCACCGACGATATCGCGGCCGGCCTGCTGCAGAGCCGCGTACAACGCCGGCGCCTGGGCCCGCTCGGCATCACTCAGGTACTGATTTCGGGAACTGAGTGCCAGGCCGTCGTCGGCCCTGACGATGGGGGCGGACAAAATACGGATGGGCAGATGCAGGTCCGTCACCATGCGCTGAATCAATAACAATTGCTGGTAGTCCTTCTGACCAAAGACAGCGCTGTCCGGCTGCACGATGTTGAACAATCGACAAACCACCGAGGTGACACCGTCGAAATGCCCTGGCCGCGAAGCACCGCACAACAAAGCGGATAGCGCCGGAACTGTCACCCGGGTCATGGCTTTCACACCGAAGGGATAAATGGCCTGCTGGGTCGGCAGGTAAAGCAGATCGGCGCCTGCTGTCGACAGTTTTGCCTGATCATCCGCCGGCGTGCGCGGATAAGCATCCAGATCTTCGCCCGGGCCAAACTGCGATGGATTTACGAACACTGACACGATCACCCGGTCGGCCTGTGCACGCGCTGTCTCAATCAGACTCAGATGCCCGGCATGCAAATTGCCCATGGTAGGGACCAGTGCAATCTGCTCACCGGCGCTGCGCCAGCGGGCAAGCTGCGTCCTGAGCTGCTGGATATCAGCGCAGATCTTCATGGGCTGATCGTCGGGCCTTTGCTTGCTCAGCGCCATCTTCAGGAGAAACAATGTTCCGGGGCCGGGTAACTACGCTCTTTTACCGCCTTCACGAAGGCCGCGCACGCGGCCGCGGGCGAATGCGCCTCGGCCATAAAGTCCTTCACGAAGCGCGGCATGCGCCCCGGGGTGATCCCCAGCACGTCATACAGCACCAGTATCTGCCCATCCACTTCCGGGCCGGCGCCGATACCAATGACGGGCACTTCCAGCGAGTCCCTGACCTGGCGGCCCACCTCGTTGGGCACACATTCCAGCAACACGATATCCGCCCCCGCGTCCTGCAGGGCGCGAGCATCCTTGATCATCTGCTGGGCTTGGGCAGCGTCGCGCCCCTGAACCTTGAAACCACCGATCTTGTGAACCGATTGCGGCCTCAGACCCAGGTGGGCACAAACGGGAATATCGTGGCCGGCCAGATGCTCCACGATGCGAATCTGGCTGGCGCCGCCTTCCAGTTTCACCATCATGGCGCCGCCTTCCTGCATCAGGCGAACTGCGTTGTCCAGCGCCTGCGTGGCACTGCTGAAACTCATAAAGGGCATGTCGACCATCAGAAATGCCCGCCGCAGACTGCGCGCCACGGCCCGACTGTGATAGATCACATCGTCGACCGTCACCGGCACCGTGGTGTCGTAACCCTGAATCACCATGCCCAGGGAATCACCGACCAACACCAGGTCTGTGCCTGCCTCGTCAACCAGTCGCGCAAAGCTCGCATCGTAGGCGGTCAGACAGGCGATGGGCTCACCCTCGGCTTTCATGCGCGCCAGGCTGCTGACATTAACCGGCGGCCTTTCCATGCCGCGCTCTTCAAGTTGCTTATACATGCAGGGACTCCCGCTGCGCGGCTCAAGCCAGGGCGGACACCAGAGGATTGAAAAAATGCCGGCCGCTGCGCGTCCGGTGGATCTGGTCTAACAACATCTGATAGTGCGTGTCGTTATTAATAGGATCAATGGTTGATGCATTGACGATCAGCAAGGGTGCGTCATCGTAGTCATGGAAAAAACGGGCATAGGCCTCGCCCAGACGCTCCAGATAGCGACGCCCGATCCGTTGTTCATATCGGATGCCACGCCGCGCAACCCGAAACAACAAGGTATCGACGGGCGCCTGCAGGTAAACCACCAGATCCGGGGCGGGGGCATCTACGGCCATGGTTTCATAGACTTTGTCATACAAGGCCAGTTCATCGCGATCCAGCACGATCTCTGCAAACAGCCGGTCTTTCTGGATCAGGAAGTCAGCGACCCGGGTTTCGCTGAACATGTCAGCCTGCCGCAGATCGTCAATTTGTCGAATGCGCTGAAACAGGAAGAACAACTGGGCCGGCAGCGCGTGCCCCCGAGGGTCCTGGTAGAAGCGCTCCAGAAACGGATTGGCATCCGCCTCCTCAAGGAGCAACTCACTTTCCAGGCTTTCGGCAAGCCGTTTGGCAAGACTTGTCTTGCCGACGCCGATAGGCCCTTCAATAGCGATATAACGCGAATCTGACATAGTGAATTATTTTTATTAGCGGACGCCTGTGGCGACCGTGCCAAATCAATCGAGCCTTTCCAGACCCTCAGTAGTCACTGCCGCTGCCAAACAATGCACAGGACCCAGATCCGGAATCTCCAAGTCAGGTGCGACATCAAGCAGCGGCAACAATACAAAATTTCGCTCGTGAATGCCCGGGTGCGGAACTCGCAGCCCCGGTTCATCAATCCGCTGCATGCCGTAGGTCAGGATATCCAGATCCAGCGGGCGCGGACCCCACTTTTGCTCCTGGTCACGACGCCGACCCGCGCTCACTTCCAGCGCCTGCAAATGTGCCAGCAACACCTGGGGCGACAGGCGGGTCAGCAGGCCGGCAACGGCATTGATAAAGTCGGGCTGGGCCACCGGCCCCATGGGCGCGCTGCGATAGAAAGCAGAACAAAGCTGCACACGCGTGTCGGGCAAATCATCGAGCGCCAGCATGGCCGCAGACAACTGCTGCAGGGGATCATTCTGATTGCTACCCAAGGCCACCCAGGCAGGTATCCAGAGGGACTGTTCGACCACGCGACCTAGGCTGCGGGGGGCGTACTGCGCGGGCGACGCCCGACGCGGCGACGCCGACGACGGGGCCGGGTCTCCTCCTCAGCCGGCGGCGGGGCATCCTCACCCTCCTGGGCCGCCGTCCAGAAGTCAGCGACTTCCTGCTCCACCTGGCCCACCTGCACCAGCAGCAGCATCAGGTCATAGGCGGCGCGAAAACGCTTGTGCTGGAGCAAGGCGCGAACCCGCCTGGGACGCCGGTCCAGAAACCGCGGCTGCAACTGCAGCACTTCACGCATGGGCAGACTGAAACGGCGCGGCAGCGCAATTCGCGCGAACTGATGGTCACTGGCCTGGGCCGCTGCCAGGGCCAGGGCCTGGGCCGGACTCATGGATTCATCTTCCAGCAGCGCGGCCATGCGTTGTTGCACCGGCCCCCACAGAAGCACGGCAAACAGGAACATGGGCGTGACGGAACGCTCCTGGGCTACCCGCTCGTCGGTATTAGTCAGGGCCGCATCGATCAACTCACGATAAGCCACCTGGTCATCACGCACGACCAGGCGGGCCGGCTCCGGAAACATATGTTCGAAGAGCCCCAGTTCCAGCAGCTTGCGACAGCTCTCACGCGCATAACCGGTCTGGAACATCTTCAGGAACTCGTCGAACAGACGGGCCGAGGGCACGCCATCAATCAGTTCAGCCAGGCTGGCAATGGGAGCAGCCGAATCCGGGTGAATGCGCAAACCCAGTTTCGCTGACAAGCGCGCTGCCCGGAGCATGCGCACCGGATCCTCGCGATAGCGCTGCTCCGGATCGCCGATCAGGCGCAGCCAGCCGTCAGAGATATCGGCCACGCCGCCGGCGAAGTCCCAGATGGAGAAATCGCTGACGTTGTAATACAGCGCGTTGGCCGTGAAATCACGCCGCCGGGCATCTTCTTCAATGGAGCCCCAGGCATTGTCCTTGAGAATGCGCCCGGACTCATGGATCACGTGTTCGCCGTCCGTCGACTCGCCGTCACCGGCACCGCGGAAAGTCGCCACTTCAATAATCTCGCGACCAAAGCGCACATGGGCTAGCCGGAAGCGACGCCCGATCAGGCGGCTATTGGAAAACAGGGCCCGCACTTCCTCGGGTCGGGCATCCGTGGCGATATCGAAATCCTTGGGCCTGAGCCCCAGCAGCAAATCGCGGACGCCCCCGCCCACCAGAAAAGCCTGATAACCACCGTCCTTCAGGCGATACAGGACCTTAAGTGCGGCATTTGAAATATTGGCCCGGGAAACATTGTGCTCGGACCGGGGGATAATTTTCGCAGCGGCAGGGACAGCCGATGTGGATGAATCAGTCAAAAACGAATCGCTTGTAGGCAGATAATCGGACTCTATAATAACAGCGCTGTCTATCGCGGACAGACATCCGGAAACCCTGCTCCCTTCGTCTAGCGGTTAGGACGCGGCCCTCTCAAGGCTGAAACACGAGTTCGATTCTCGTAGGGAGCGCCATACGGACGCCTTTGGGCTAATACCCATGCCAGTTCAAAACACTGCAGTTCCTGCCAGCCTGATGCGGCGCCTTGCTGCCAGCGTCTATGATCTGCTGCTGCTGGCCGGGCTCTGGATGCTGGCCGGGCTGACTGTACTGAGCCTGCGCGGCGGCGTAGCTGTCCCGCCGGGAACCTACTGGTTTCAGGCTTTGTTGCTGGCCCTGACGGCAGTCTTCTATATCGGCTTCTGGACCCGGGGCGGCCAGACCCTGGGCATGCGCAGCTGGCGACTGCGAGCCGAAAGGCGTGACGGGCGCCCCCTGAAGCTGGCCACGGCCAGCCTGCGTTTTTTGGCCGCGCTGCTCAGTCTGGCGCCGGCGGGTCTCGGCCTGCTTTGGATCCTGGTGGACCCAGACAACCTTGCCTGGCACGACCGTCTGACCGACAGCCGCGTCGTGTTGCTAGCCAAGGACGAAGCGCGCCGCTAGCGAACCAGCGCCCGGCGGGGCCAGCCATGCTGATAGGCCACCAGCAACAGACCCGAGGCCCCGCACAGCAGGTGCACCCACCACAGGCCCAGGCGGGGGTCGATATCACCCCGCTCTACCCAGACGCGCGCCACCGACAACAGATTGACATAAATCAGATAGACCATGACGCCGGCGATCATCCCGGTGTAACGCCCTTGTCGGGGCGCACTTCGACTTAAGGGGACCGCCAGCAGGGTGAGCATCAACAGGGTCAGGGGCGAGGATAAGCGCCACTGCAACTCGGCCCGATCAGGCAGGCTGTCCGATGTCCATAATTCCGCCAGGGATTTGCCCTCCGGGCCCAGTGAATCAGGCCCCAGATCCGGCACTTCATAGGGAATACCGTGCTCGGCAAAGCTCATCACATTAAAACGCGGACTCCCGGCGGCGCCCTCGTACCGACGACCGTCCGCAAAGCGCAGGAGCCGCGCGCCGTCTTCTCGGGGCTCACCCTCCCAGGCTCGCTTCGCAATGATCAACTGCACCACATCCTGATTGCGCCGCTGCACAAAAACATCCCGCAGGCTGCCATCGCGGTTCACCCCCTCCGCGTAGAGCACGGCACCGGTGTCGCCCAGGGACACAAAGCGACCAGCCTCAAGGATGTCCAGACCGATCTCTGCCTGAGCGGTGGCCGCAATCTCCTGAATAGTGCGAGAGGCGGAAGGTGACACCACCAGGGACAGCCAGCCCACGCCGGCTGCCAGTAACAGGGCCAGACTGAGCAGCGAGCGGTAGAGCCGTGCCGGGCCAATGCCGCAGGCCATCAGAGCCGCCATCTCACTATCACGATACAGACGACCCATGGAAAGCAGCACAGACAGAAACAGGCTGATGGGTGTGAGCACTGCCAGCAGCTTGAGAGAGGTCAGCCCGAGCACATGAAAAACGGCATCCCGCGGTAACTTGGCGGCCGCCGCATCACCGAGCACCTCAGTGAACTGGTAAGTCACCAGAATCAGCAGCAACACCAGGGTTGTGACAAACCAGGTCTGCGCGGTCTCGCGCAAGACATAGGCTTGGAGTATGCGGGCCACGGCTCAGCCGACCGAGGCCGTCGGGGAAATCCGCCGACCTGTGAGACATAAAGTTTCACGTATACTCATTTACGTATTAAGAATGAGTCGGCTTGGCTGGTCAACACAGGCTGGCGACCATGATCATCGCTGGCCTTTTGACCCATCAAGGGCAAGCACCAACCAAGTCTCGCCAAGGCAGACAAAGGGGATCTGAATGGAGTTTCATGTCAGTACCGCAGCAGCGGAGAAACAGCGAACCGCCTGCCTGATGCTGCCGGTGTACTCAAAGGGCGCGGCATTGCCGTCGGCCACCCGGCGCGTCGATCGGGCCATCGGAGGACTGATCGCTGAAATCATGGACGCGGGCGACATGCAAGGCGATGCGGGCAACACCCTGTTGCTGCCTGTCGCCGAAGGCCTGCCGTGCAAACGCATCCTGCTTGTGGGTTGTGGCCCCAAGGCAGACTTTAGCCGCAAGAATTATCTGACGGCCGTCCGCGCCGCCTTCGCGGCCTGGCGTAAAACCAAGCTAGCGACTGCCGCCAGTTACCTGACGACGGAGAGTCCGCGTGGCACTGACCCCTATCGGCGAACACGCCTGGCAGCGGAGTGCTGGTATGACGGCGCCTACCGATTCACCACCATGAAGTCGGGCGATGCCGACGAGGCGACTTCGCAACAAGAACTCACCCTGTGCGTCAGCGACCGACAAGCAGCGCCGGCGCGCAAAGGCCTCAAACACGGCATCGGCATCGGTGAGGGCATCGATCTGGCCAAGGATCTCGGCAACCTGCCGGGCAATGTCTGCACGCCAAGTCACCTGGCCCAGGTCGCCCGCCGTATTGCCAAAAGCAATGCCAAAATCACCCTGGAAGTGCTCGGCGAAGCGGAGATGCGCAAGCTGAAAATGGGCGCGATGTTGTCCGTCACCGCCGGCACCAGTGAGCCCGCCAAGTTCCTGGTGCTGCGCTATAAGGGCAGCGCGGCCAGCAAGGCGCCGGTTGTGCTGGTGGGCAAAGGCATCACTTTCGATGCCGGGGGCATATCCCTCAAGCCGCCGCCCCAGATGGACGAGATGAAGTACGACATGTGCGGCGCGGCGACGGTCCTGGGTGTTTTCCAGGCCCTGGCCAGGCTGACGCCGACCGGCAACGTCGTCGGCATTATTCCCAGCTGTGAAAACCTGCCCAGCGGCACCGCCACGAAACCGGGCGATATCGTCACGTCCATGTCGGGCAAAACCATCGAAATCCTGAACACAGATGCCGAGGGCCGCTTGATACTCTGCGACGCCCTGACCTATGCCAAGCGCTTCAAACCCAGCGCCATGATCGATATCGCGACCCTCACGGGCGCGTGCCTGATTGCGCTGGGCCGGCATCGCACCGGCCTGCTCGGTAACTCGGATCAACTGGCCAATCGCTTGCTCACGGCGGGTGACCGGGCCAGCGACGAGGCGTGGCGGCTGCCCCTGGGAGACGCCTACGACGCGCAACTGCGCAGCAACTTCGCGGATATGGCCAACATCGGCGGCCGGGAAGCCGGCACCATCACGGCGGCCTGCTTTCTCGCCCGCTTTGTCGACGAAACACCCTGGGTCCACCTGGACATTGCCGGCACGGCCTGGCGACAAGGGGCCCGCAAGGGCGCCACCGGGCGGCCCATTCCCCTGCTGATGGAGTATCTGCTCAACCACTGAGGTTGAGCCGGCCGCCCCGCGGCGGCGCCCGGGTATGATGCCGGGCCACCAGCCTTGGGTCCGGGAGCCACCCGTTGAGCAGCGAAGCCACCAGAATCGACTTCTATGTCCTCGCTGCCGCGAACAGCGAGGCTCGCCTGCGCTTCGCCTGTCGCCTGGCTGAGAAAGCCGTGCACCTGAATAACCGCGTGTTCGCCCTTACCGCTGATGAGGCCGCGGCCCGCCACCTGGATGAACTGCTGTGGACCTTTCGCGCCGAGAGCTTCGTGCCTCACGGGATGGCGTCGGCTACGACGACCGAAGCATTGCCGGTTATGATCGCTTTTGGTGCGGACGCGCCGCAGGCCCAGGGTGATTTGCTGATCAACCTCACGCCCGCTGTGCCCGCCTGCTACGAGAGCTTTGCACGCGTGGCCGAGATCATCGACAGCAGTGACGAGTGCCGCCAGCAGGGCCGCACCCGCTTCAGCTTCTACCGTAATAACGGCTTTGAGCCACAGACCCATAAGATCACCTGATCGACCAACCAAGAAAGAGCACCGCTCGTCCATGGACAAGACATACGACCCCGCCGCCCTTGAGCAGCGGATTTATCAGCGCTGGGAAACAGCCGGCTATTTTCAGCCCGGCGGTCAGGAAGATGCCTACTGCATCATGATCCCGCCCCCCAATGTGACGGGCACATTGCACATGGGTCATGCCTTTCAGCACACCATCATGGATGCCCTGACCCGCTATCACCGGATGGATGGCAAAGACACGCTCTGGCAGCCCGGCACCGACCATGCCGGTATCGCCACCCAGATGGTGGTAGAGCGCCAATTGGAAGCCGATGGCATTTCCCGGCATGACCTGGGGCGCGACGCGTTCCTGGAACGCGTCTGGGACTGGAAAGCCCACTCCGGCAATATCATCTCGCGCCAGATGCGGCGCATGGGCTCTTCAGTGGACTGGGAGCGTGAGCGCTTCACCATGGATGAAGGCCTTTCAGCCGCTGTCGCTGAAGTTTTTGTGCGCCTGTATGACGAGGCGCTCATCTATCGGGGCAAGCGCCTGGTTAACTGGGACCCGGTCCTGCATACCGCCGTGTCCGATCTGGAGGTGATATCCGAAGAAGAACAGGGACACCTCTGGCATTTCCGCTATCCCCTGACAGACGGCTCTGGACATGTGGTGGTGGCAACCACCCGGCCGGAAACCATGCTGGGCGACACCGCTGTCGCCGTGCACCCTGAAGACGAACGCTACCAGTCACTCATTGGCAAGACGGTCCGCCTGCCGCTGGCCGAGCGGGAAATTCCCGTGATCGCCGACGACTACGTTGATCCGGAATTCGGCACCGGCTGCGTCAAGATAACGCCGGCCCATGACTTCAACGATTATGAAGTCGGGCTGCGCCATGATCTTGAACAGATCAACATTTTTACCATCGATGCCGCGCTCAATGACAAGGTGCCCGCGAGCTACCAGGGCATGGATCGTTTTGCCGCGCGCAAACAAGTGGTGGCGGATCTGGAAGCAGCCGGCTTGCTGGACAGCATTCAGGATCACCGGCTGATGGTGCCGCGCGGTGATCGCAGCGGTGCCGTGGTCGAACCCTTCCTCACAGACCAATGGTTCGTGAAGACAGCCCCCCTGGCAAAACCTGCCATCGAAGCGGTGGAAAGCGGCGCGATTCGTTTCGTGCCGGAAAACTGGTCCAAGACCTATTACGAGTGGATGCGCAATATTCAGGACTGGTGCATCAGCCGCCAGTTGTGGTGGGGCCATCGGATTCCGGCCTGGTACGACGAGGCCGGCAACATCTGGGTAGGCCGTAATGAAGCCGAAGCACGCGCTCGCGCGGGCCTGCCCGACGATGCACCCTTGCGCCAGGATGAGGACGTCCTGGATACCTGGTTCTCGTCTGCCTTGTGGCCTTTTTCTACTCTTGGCTGGCCGGAAAACACCCCGGCGCTGCAGAAGTTCTACCCCACCAGCGTGCTGGTTACCGGCTTCGACATCATATTTTTCTGGGTCGCCCGGATGATCATGATGGGTCTGAAGTTTACCGACGAGGTGCCCTTTCGCGATGTCTACATCACCGGCCTGATTCGCGATCACGACGGCCAGAAAATGTCCAAGTCCAAAGGCAATATTCTTGACCCCCTGGATCTTATCGACGGCTGCGAACTGGAGGCGCTGGTTAGCAAGCGCACCACTGGTCTCATGCAGCCGCAGATGAAACCGAAAATCGAGGCCGCTACCCGTAAGCAGTTCCCCCAGGGCATCCCAGAGTTCGGCACTGACGCACTACGTTTCACCTTCGCCGCCCTGGCCAGTACCGGCCGCGATATCCGCTTTGACCTGGGACGGATCGAGGGCTACCGCAATTTCTGTAACAAACTATGGAACGCAGCGCGTTACGTGATGATGAATGTGGAAGCACCACCGGCAACAGACAGTAAGCCGGCTTTCAGCCTGCCGGATCGCTGGATCAGGTCACGACTGGGCCAGACCATTGCTGATTTTCGCGAACACCTGGAAAGCTATCGCCTGGATCTGGCGGCGCGGGATCTCTACGAGTTCACCTGGAACGAGTACTGCGACTGGTACCTGGAATTATCCAAGCCCGTCCTGCAGGGCGACGGCGGCGAGAGAGAAAAGTCAGCAACACGCATGACCCTGGTCGCTGTGCTGGAGAACCTGCTGCGCTGCCTGCATCCCATCATGCCTTTTGTCACAGAAGAAATCTGGCAGAAGGCGGGGCCCCTGGCCGGCGCCCGGGGCGACACCATCATGCTGCAGGCTTTTCCGCGCGCGGATGATTTCGCCGCAGATGCATCGGCGGAAGCCGAAATCCGCTGGATCCAGGGCTTCATTCTGGGTATCCGGCAAATACGCGGGGAAATGGATATTGCGCCGGGCAAGCCCCTCACCGTGCTTGTCCAGGGAGCCAGCCAGCAGGACACGGATCGGCTGGTTGAACACGGCCGCTACCTGCAGGACTTGGCACGGCTGGCCAGTATCGAAATCCTGGCCCCGGGTGCCGAAGCACCCCCGTCGGCCACGGCCCTGCTGGGCGACCTGCGCATCCTGGTGCCCATGGCCGGGTTAATCGATGTGGCCGCAGAACGTGCGCGCCTGGGCAAGAACCGGGAGCGGGCCCAAGCCGAGCTGGGCCGCAGCCAGGCCAAGCTGGAGAACGAAAAGTTCATCAGCCGGGCACCGGAAGCCGTGGTAGCCAAGGAGCGCGAACGGCAGGCAGAACTGCGGCGCGCCCTGGACCAGTTCGACGAACAACTGGCCCGGCTGGACCAGCTGGACTGAGCGCGCTGCCAATCTGCGCACCAGTTCGCACCTGACTAGCCTGCGGCCACTTATTATCAGCAGTTGATGGCGGATCCGCAGGGATCCGGCCGGTGGTAATCTGCGGGCACTATGAGCGAACAGGTAGCAGTAATGGCTGACCATGACCGGCTGGCGCGGGCGAAAGCCCTGGCCGAGCCCGTCATCAGTTGCGTCGGAGAAATTTTGCTGGGCAAGGATCATGAAATCCGTCTGGCCATGACTTGCCTGCTAGCCCGCGGGCACCTGCTCATCGAGGATCTACCCGGGGTCGGCAAGACTTTGTTCGCCCGTTCTCTTGCAGGCGCGCTGGGCCTGGAATTTCGTCGCATCCAGTTCACCAGCGATCTATTGCCGGCCGATGTGATCGGCGTGTCCGTATTCGAGCAAGGCACCAATGAATTTCGCTTTCATCCGGGCCCGTTATTCGCCCAACTGGTGCTGGCCGATGAAGTCAATCGCGCTACACCGAAAGCGCAAAGTGCTTTGCTGGAGGCCATGGAAGAACACCAGGTGACTGCTGAGGGCGTCACCTATGATTTGCCCGAGCCCTACTTCGTCATCGCTACGCAGAATCCGCAACATCAGATCGGAACCTTTCCCTTGCCGGAATCGCAGCTGGATCGGTTTCTGATGCGCCTGGGACTGGGTTATCCCGGTGAAGTGCTCGAGCGTGAATTACTCCGCGGCGGCGATCGTCGCGGCATGATCAAAGCGCTTAAGCCCCTGTTGACCGCGGAGCAGCTGACAGAGTTGCAGGCAGCGGCGAGCACCGTGCATGTCGCTGAACCACTCCTGGACTATGCCCAGGCTCTGATTGCCTACACGCGCCAGAGTCCGGAATTCGATTACGGCCTGTCGCCCCGCGCCGCTGTGGACTTGCTGGCTGCGGCCCGGGCCTGGGCCATGCTCAATGGCCATCGTGGCGTGCGGCCGGAAGATCTGAAAGCCGTTTTCCCTGCCGTGGCAGCGCACCGTTTAACCACGCGTGACCATAGCGGCCACCAGCCGGAAGAACTGGCGCAGCAACTCCTGGAGCGGGTCCCGCTGCCCTGACCAGATGATGGCCGCCGGGCTAGCCAACATCACCGCGGGCTTCGGCCGCGCCCTGCGCAGCTGGGCACAACGTCGCCAGGGGACCGATCCCCTTGAAGTGGAGTTGCACACGCGACGCATTTATATCCTGCCCACCCGGGCGGGCATGCTCTTCGCCATGATCACCTTCGTGATGCTCCTGGGCGCCATGAACTACAACAACAATCTCGGCTTTGCCCTGACCTTCCTCCTCGCTGCCGTGGCAATCGTCAGCATCAATCAATGTCACTACAACCTGGCCGGGTTGCGCGTTGCTGCCCTGGGTGCTGAACCGGTTTTCGTGGGCGATAAATTTCAATTTCAGTTTGCCTTGCATAATGCGCGTGACGGCAAGCGTTGGCAGATCCGCTTGAACTGGGACGGCCAGGACGAAGCACAGTATGTCGATGTGCCGGCGACTGGTCAGCAGATCATCGCCCTGTCCTTGGCAGCAGAGCAGCGCGGCCTGCAGCGGGCACCGAGACTGAGGGTCAGCACCCGCTTTCCCCTCGGACTGCTCCAGTCCTGGGCATGGCTGAATCTTGAACTCACGGGTCTGGCCTATCCTCGCCCCGCCGAACGCGCCTTTGGCGCAGCCGCAGGCAGCCTGACCCAGGCAGGCGCGAATACCAGCGGCGAAGATGATTACGCCGGCATGCGACAGTGGCGACCGGGCGATTCACCGCGACGTATTGCCTGGAAGGCCTTTGCCCGAACCGGTCAGCGCCTCGTGCACGAATACTCGGGCGCCGGTGCACCCGTGTGGATTGACTGGAGCTCCGAGCCGGACAGGAATACCGAACAACGCATCGCGAAACTTGCCCGGCGGATCCTGAATGCCGAAACCAGTGGCTGCGAATTTGGCCTGCGAATACCCGGCGTTGAAGTGGCGCCGGCGCAGGGACCCGGGCAACGGCATCGATGTCTGCAAGCGCTCGCCCTGGTCGGCGCACCGGCGAAGGTGGCGGCATGAGCAAGCAGACAGCAAAGGATCGCCGCAAGGAACCGGCACGGGGATCCCTGGGTCAGCTTTTATGGCTCGCCGGCGCCCTGGCCGTCGCTGCCCTGCCCCACCTGCCCTACATTGCCTTGTGGGTTCCCATCGTGGTCAGCGCGGTGGCGGGCTGGCGGCTGTTGGCCGCCGGCTATCGCTGGCCGCTGCCGTCGGCATGGGTCCGCGTACCCCTGGCTCTGAGCGGCTTCGCCGGCGTACTGCTCACTTATCGTCAGGTCACCGGCGTGGATGCCGGCTCCGCCCTGCTACTGGTCATGGCCACCATGAAACTGCTGGAAACCCGCGGCCAGCGAGATCGTGCCGTGGTGGTATTTCTTTGCTTCTTTTTGCTGTTTTCTGCTTTTCTGCGCGAACAGGCCCTGTGGGCTCCGGCCTACCTGTTTATCGGTGTGCTGGTGCTGATCACCGCCTTGCTACAGGTGGCGCGTTTCGATGGCACCGTCAAACCCGCAACAGCCCTGGTCACCTCTGGCCGGCTCCTGCTGCAAGCCCTGCCCCTGGCAGTACTTTTCTTCCTGCTGTTTCCGCGCATCCCAGGCCCCTTCTGGTCCCTGCCCCAACGAGGCAGCCAGGCCGAGACCGGCCTGTCCGAGTCCATGAGCCCGGGCGACATCACGAGCCTGGCCCTGTCGGACGCCATCGCTTTTCGCGTGCGTTTCGACGGTGATGCACCGCGTGGCTCGGATTTGTACTGGCGCGGCCCGGTGCTAAGCGAATTCGACGGGCGTGAATGGGAGATGCGCGCACTCAGTTTCTTTCCGAAACTGACAGAACAGTTGCGCGACGAGGGCCGCTCCGCCGGCTATGAGATTACCCTGGAGCCCCACGGACGTCGCTGGCTGCTCGCCCTGGAAACTCCCATCGAATGGGATGCAAAAGCCGCCGTGATCAGTGCGCCTTATCAACTTGTGCGTTTCCGACCTATTGATAAAAGGACGACTTACCGCGCGCGCTCCCTGCTTAATGGGACGACGCCCGGCATCATGACGGAACGGGGTCGCACCGCTGACCTGAAATTACCCACGGGCACGAACCCGCGCAGCCTGGCCCTGGCGCAAACCATGCGGGCTGATTCTGCCGATGATGCCGGCTATCTGAATGCCGTACTGCGAATGTTTCGTGAGCAGCCCTTCTTTTATAGCCTGACCCCGGCCGTCCTCGGTGCCCAGAGTGTCGATGACTTTCTATTCAACACCCGCGAGGGTTTCTGTGGTCACTACGCTTCCGCCTTCGTGGTGCTGGCCCGCGCCGCCGGTATTCCCGCCCGCGTAGTCACCGGTTACCAGGGCGGCGAACTCAATCCCCTGGCCAATCACTGGGTCGTTCGCCAGGCCGATGCCCATGCCTGGGCAGAAGTCTGGCTCAAGGATCGCTGGCTGCGCTACGACCCAACCGCGGCCGTCGCCCCGGAACGTATCGAATGGGGGATGGACGGCGCCTTGAGTCGCGGCAGCATTGCCGGGGCAGAGGAGTTTCGTGGTCGCTTCCTGTCCAGCGGCCTGTCCATGAGCTGGGACGCACTCAACGCGGCGTGGAATCGCTGGGTGCTGGGATTCGGCCCGGACAGCCAGAGCGATTTAATGCGCTGGACAGGTGTAACGACTCCGTCCCTGCGCCACCTTGTGGTGGGGCTGGCCATTGGCATGATTGCGCTGCTTGGCCTGGCCGGCGCCTGGCACTACCGACAGCTGCAAGGCTCCCGCGAACCGCTGCTTCGCGCTTACCGCCAACTGTGTCAGCGAACGGCCAGGATCTGGCGAGCGCGGCACCCCGCGGAAGGGCCGCAAGAGTATGCATGCGCAGTTGCGACAGTCAGACCGGATCTGGCCACAGAACTGAACGCGCTGTTCGGCGCTTATGCCAGACTGCGTTATGACGGCGCACAGGATTGGCAACGCGTGTCCGCCTTCAGCCGGGCAGTCAGGCGTTTTCGGCCGACCCGCCGTCCTCCAGTTGCACACGACTGAGCAGGAACAAGCCTGCAATCAGCAAGATCAGAATGGAGAGCAGCCCGACTCGCTGACTACCCGTGATCACGGCAACAACGCCGACGAGCAGCGGACCCAGAATAGCCGCAAACTTGCCCAGCATGTTGTAAAACCCAAAATATTCACCGGTTTTACCCGGCGGCACCAGCCGTGCAAACAGCGAGCGACTCAGGCTTTGCACGCCACCTTGCACCAGGCCGATGGCCACAGCCAGGGCATAAAACTCAGCTTCTGTGGTTACGGTCGTTGCAGCAATAGTGACCACAATGTAGATGGACAAACTGGCGTAGAGCCCGTTTCGAGCACCGAAACGATCGCCTACCCAGCCAAATACCATAGCCGCCGGGAAGCCGACGAAATTGGTCACCAGGATGGCGCCGATCAGCGCCTCCATGCCCAGTCCCTGGGACAAGCCGAAATCGACCGCCATTTTGATGATGGTGTAGACGCCGTCGATATACAGCCAGTACGCCATCAGGAATACCCACAGGTCGCGCTGAGCTCGCACTGAACGCAAGGTATTAAATAATTCCAGAAACGCTGCGCGGATTGCCCCGGGTGGCGGCTTTGGACCACGCTTCTCAGGCACGAACAGGGCCAGGGGCAAACTGAAAACCGCCCACCAGACCGCCACCATCAAAAAGGCCACGCGCACTGCGTCTGCCTGACTATCCAGCCCGAATGTTTCCGGTGCAGAAATCATCCACACATTCACACTGAACAACAACGCCCCGCCCAGATAACCCACGCCAAAGCCGTAGGCAGAGACCCGGTCATACTCATCGGGTGAGGCAATGTCGACCAGTAAGGAGTCGTAGAGAGAGTTACCGGCTGCAAAACCAATAGAAGCCAGCAGATAACACGACAAACCCAGCAACCACTGCCCGGCACCGACCAGATACATGGCACCGGTCATCACCACGCCCAGGGCGGTAAAGATCAGCACACCCCGCTTGCGGCGACCCGCGCGATCCGCCAGCGCACCGATGGCCGGTGCAATGATCGCCACGATCAGGCTGCCAATGCCGTTGGCCAGACCCAGCCGGAAAGTTGTTACCGTGGACTCGGCGCCGTCATTCCAGTAACCGGCAAGCAAGACCGGTATAAAACTGGTCATCACGCTCAAGGCAAAAGCGGAATTTGCCCAGTCGTAAAGAGCCCAGGCCAGAATCGGCCGTCTGAACCAGATGGCGTTCAACGCATCAGCTGTCTGAGTTATCGCTGCCGAGTCGCAGCACCAGGACCACGGCGTCTTCATTACCGCCGTGGGCACGATAGTAGCCTTGCCGGACACCTATCACGTCAAAACCGGCCGCATGATACAAACGCAGCGCCTGTCGGTTCGAAGGCCGCACCTCCAGGTAAACACACTCGGCACCGGCGTCGTGGGCCGCCTGCAGCATATGCTTGAGCAGTCGTCTTCCCAGCCCGCAGCCACGCAGCGGCGGTGCCAGACAAATATTCAGCAAATGGGCTTCGCCGGCGGCGACGGACATGACGGCATAGCCAACCACCGCATCGTCACTCTGCAGGGCCACAGCAATGTAGCCCGCCAAAAGACAGTCACGAAAGATACCGGCACTCCACGGAAACTCGTAGGCCGCCTGCTCCAGCTCGGCAATGGCCGGCACATCTTCCTGGGACATGGGCCGCACGCGGGGCGGCAAATCTTTCACCGCGGCACTCATGGGGCGATGGGCTCCAGTACAGATCGAGCCAGGCAAAGATCATCCCAGGCTTTGGGTTTCTGCGCCGGGCTGCGCAACAGGTAAGCAGGATGGTAGGTCACCACCAACGGAATTTCCTGCTCGCCATAGCGATGCACCTGGCCGCGCAAGCGACCGACGGGTGTCTTGGTATCGAGCAGGCTCTGGGCTGAAATTCTGCCCACGGCAAGAATCAGTCCAGGCTGCACCAACGCAACCTGGCGGGCGAGGTAGTCGGCGCAGGCTGAAATTTCTTCCGCCTGCGGATCCCGATTATCGGGCGGGCGACACTTCAGAATATTGGCGATATACACCTGCTCACGAGTAACCCCGGCGGCGCGCAGCATTTGGTTCAGCAACTGACCACCGCGTCCCACGAAGGGCTCGCCCTGCCGATCCTCTTCGGCCCCTGGAGCCTCGCCAATCAGCATCCAGCGTGCCGCGGGGTCCCCAACACCAAAAACCGTTTGCCGCCGACTTTCGGCCAGGGCGCAGCGATGACAGCCTGCCACCTCCCCCTGCAAGTCCGCCCAGGCCGGGGCAACGGGCAAAACGGGCCGCGCCGGCTCGGGTACGGGGGCCCAGACGTCGATGCCCATTCCAGCCAAGGCGTGCCGCTGGCGAACCGTCAACTTGGCAGGGCTGGCATTCATCTGCTCAGGCCTTGCGGGTACTGCCCTCGTCTGCGCGACGGAGCTTGCGACGCCGCCAGCGCCATAAGCTCAGCACCGGTCCGGAAACGGCATAGGTCGATGCCATGGAGAAAATAACCAGGGGGGGATTCAACGCGATCAGGACGAAGGTCAACGGAATGACGAAAAACCGGGCAAAGGAAACCCGCCCCTGAGGACTCAGGTCTTTGAAACTGTAAAACGCCAGGTGCGAGACCATCAGCACCGCGGCCAGCACCGTGACGGCGCCGCACAGAAACAAAGCAAAGCCGCCCGACCAGCCCAGGGTATCCCCCAACCAGACAGTGGAAACCACCAGTGCCGCAGCAGGCGGACTGGGCAAGCCTTCGAAGAAGCGGCGATCAACCGTGCGTGTACTGACATTAAAGCGGGCCAGACGCAGGCCAGCGGAAACCGTAAACAGAAAAGCTGCAAGCCAGCCGATCTTGCCCCAGGCCCAGCCGTACTCTGCCAGCCGGATCAATCCCCACTGGTAAACGATGATGGCTGGCGCCACACCAAAGGCGACCAGATCGGACAGGCTGTCATATTCGCGGCCGAAGTCAGACTCTGTGCCGGTCAGCCGCGCTACACGGCCGTCAAGACCATCCAGCGCCATGGCAATCAGCAGGGCGATGGCACTGTTCTGATAATTGCCGTCGATGGCACCGATGATGGCGTAGAAGCCAGCAAACAAGGCGCCCGTGGTCAGCAGGTTGGGCAGCAGATAGATGCCGCGACCTTTCAGGGACCCTTTAGAGTTGCTCTCATCCATGACCATGTCCGGTGAATACCGGCTCAGTTTGCCACGGTCGCGACTGAAACTCACATGGACTCAGGCGCTTATCAGCTCTGCCAATACCGTGTCCCCGGCCTTCACAGCCTCACCCACGGCAACCTTCAGCCGGGCGCCGGCAGGCAATAAGACCTCGGCCACGGGCGCCAGACGCAGGTAGGCAAAGCGATGGCCCTGACCCAGGCGCTCCCCATAGCGCACGAAGGACCGGGGGGAACGCAGGGGTCCGCCGCGCGGAAAGGCCAGCAGGACATCATCGCCCTCCTCGCTGCGCAGCCGCAGCCCCTCGGGACTCTGGCCGGCAATGGCTGAGGACTCGATGGGCATGATCGTGCCCTCGATAGGCGCCCTAACCGTGTAAGCACCCAGGTGATTCACGCGAATGCGCAGGCGCCGCCAGGCAGCTTGCTCACCTGCGCCGGGTATCTGCTCCTCTGCCACGATCCGGCCATCAACCGGCGCGTAAATCGCCGCGGGCAGCGGCGGCACCGCGCGCGCGGGGTCGCGAAACAAAAAAAACAGCCAGACGGCGAACAGGCCCGCCGCCGCGGCTGCCGCTAACCAGTCAAGACGCCAGCAGACCAGCGCCAGGGCTACACAGCCCAGCAGCAGCGGGATGCCTTCGGCCGCGATCGCCGACCGTCGCTTCGCAATGTTGTTGTTCATGGCCATTTAAGTCGCAATATTTCCCGTCCCGGCGCCAGGGTCAATGGTTCGCGTGCGGCCTTGCCGGTAGAATTGCGCGCCAGCAATCCCCGAGTCCGGCCTGGAAAAGACAATGCGCCTGAGCTGCCTGCCCCTGACCACATTCAAGGAAGTCCCCGCCGAGGCGGAGGTTATCAGTCATCAGCTGATGCTGCGGGCCGGATTGCTGCGCCGCCTGGCTTCCGGCCTTTTCACCTGGATGCCTATCGGTTTGCGGGTGCTGCGCAAAGTGGAACAGGTTGTGCGCGAAGAGATGGACCGCGCCGGCGCCCTGGAACTGCTCATGCCCGCGGTACAGCCGGCAGAACTTTGGCAGGAAACGGGCCGCTGGGATGTCTACGGCAACCTGCTGCTGCGCATGCGTGATCGCCATGAACGGGAATTCTGTTTCGGACCGACCCACGAAGAGGTAATCACTGACATTGCCCGGCGCGAACTGAAAAGCTACAAGCAGTTGCCCGTTAACTACTACCAGATACAAACAAAATTTCGCGACGAGATCCGGCCCCGCTTTGGCCTGATGCGCGCGCGCGAGTTTTTGATGAAAGACGCCTACTCCTTTCATCTGGACCAGGCATCGCTGAACGCAACCTACGAAGCCATGGCCGAAGCCTATGCGCGAATATTCACGCGCCTGGGGCTGGGCTTCCGTCCGGTAGAAGCGGACAGCGGTGAGATCGGCGGCGCTCGCTCGCAGGAATTTCATGTGCTGGCGGAATCAGGCGAAGATGCCATTGCCTATTGCGATGCCGACCAGTTCGCCGCCAATGTCGAGATGGCTGCCGCTTTGCCGCCGGACACGCCGCGACCGGCAGCCGGCGCAGCGATGGAACGCGTGAGCACCCCGGACACGCGCAGCATTGCCGACGTGGCCGGCTTTCTGGGTATACCCGCGGAGCAATGCCTTAAGACCCTGATTGTGGACGCTGAGGACGGGGGATTGATCGCCCTGGTCCTGCGCGGCGACCACGAACTGAATACTGTCAAAGCGACTGCCTTGCCCGGCGTCAGCTCACCCCTGAGCATGGCGAGTCCAGAACGCATACAGGCGGCCCTGTCGTGCCCGCCGGGATTCATCGGGCCGGTGGATCTGTCCGTACCCGTGATTGCCGACCACAGCGCCGCGGCGCTCGCTGACTTTGCCTGCGGAGCCAATGCCGTCGACTGGCACCTGCAGGGTGTCAACTGGGGCCGCGACCTGCCTGAACCCACAACGGCCGACCTGCGCAATGTTGTGGCCGGCGACCCGAGCCCGGCCGGCGACGGCCAGCTGGCTATCGCGCGCGGTATCGAGGTGGGTCATATTTTTCAGTTGGGCGACAAATACAGTCGCAGCATGCAGGCCACAGTACTGGATCAGGCTGGCAAGGACGTCCCCATGCTGATGGGTTGTTACGGTATCGGCGTTTCCCGCATCGTGGCTGCCGCCATCGAACAGAATCACGATGAGCACGGCATCATCTGGCCCGAACCCATGGCACCCTTTCAGGTCATACTGATTGAACTGAATCCCAAAAAATCAGCGGAAGTCACCGCCGCTGCGCAAGCCATGTATGAGAGTCTGGTCACAGCAGGCATTGATGTGCTGCTTGATGATCGTAATGCGCGCCCGGGGGTGAAGTTCGCTGATGCCGACTTGCTGGGCATTCCCCATCGTCTGACCCTGGGCGATCGGGGCCTGAAGGCCGGAGCCATCGAGTATCGCGCCCGTCGCACGGGTAACGAGGAAAATATTGAACTGAATGATGTGGTCAAGTTCCTCCAGACGAAAGTTCTTGCCGGCGCGAATTAACGGCCTGACCGCCTGGCTGGTGGCCGCTTTACTGGCGACCGTCGTCTCGCCCATGGTCGCGGCACAAGGGCCGGTAGATCCCGCCCTGCGGGAACGACTGCGGGCCGCCATGACCGACTCGTCCAGCTTCCCCGATCGTTTTGACGCCCAGGTCTGGCTGACGGACATGGCCATTCGCCTGGGTAACCAGGTCGCCGATCCGGCCGAGCGCGTTTACATTCTCAGACGCGCCCACTGGGAAGCCACCCGGGTCGAACTGCCACCGGAAATGATCCTGGCGGTTATTGATATAGAAAGTGCTTTTGATTCCTATGCCGTCTCTGTAGCCGGCGCCCAGGGACTGATGCAGGTCATGCCCTTCTGGCTGGATGAAATCGGCCTGCCAGATGACAGGCTGGTGAACATCGACACCAATCTGCGCATGGGTTGCACCATTCTCAAGTACTACTACGACATGGAAAAAGGTGACTGGATCCGGGCCCTGGGTCGCTATAACGGCAGTCTGGGCAGCCGCAAGTACCCGGAAAAGGTTTTGGAACGTCTGCGCAGTCGCTGGTTTCGCCAGTAAGGCTTGCAGGCACTCAGCCCGTCCGGAAATCTGTCAGCCCAGCCAGGTCAGCCGCAACAACCCTCGCCTCGCGCACTTCACTCACTCGTGCCGAGGGCGGACCCTGGTGCAGCCAGGCTTCCAGAGTAGCCAGGGCCTCGGCCGGCCCTAAAGCCAGCACCTCGACACGACCATCAGCCAGGTTCCGGGCCCAGCCGCGCAGGCCCAGGCGCGTTGCCTGTTGCGCTGTGCTGGCGCGAAAAAATACGCCCTGAACGAGGCCGGAAATGAAAAACCGGCGACCGGCCGGATCCATCAAGGCGCGTCAGCAGCCGCCCGTGCCTCCCGGCTGCGCAACATGGCCTCCAGGGCAATCTCCTTCGCCGCCACCGCATCCCGGCGGGCATAGGCCCAGTTGGCCGAGGTATCGCCGCGATTCAGAAAACCCTGGGCCGCGACCAGACGTTGCTGGGCCTGCTCCAGTTGGGAAGAAGCGAAGCGCTCTGCGCCGGCTTCCCGCGCGGCCGCAATGGCTTGTCGGGCGTCACTCATCTCCTGCACGGGTGGCGCCGTGGCGCAGGCGGCCAGGACGGCCAGCACCAGGGCCAGACCAAGAGATTTGCAGCGGTTGAGCATAAGGATGGAATCCGGGATCGGGCCTGCAAACTAGCAACGGGACGAGGTGACCGTCAAGAACAGTGCGCGACTGGCCAGCGCCGGGTCAGCAACGTCACAATGCGGCTCGCGAAGCTTCGGTCGGCACCCCGGCGCCGGCCGCTAAACTCGCCCCGCCTGCCTTCACCCCATGGCATGCCGGCGGGAAAATTCGAGGAGAGTCTGCCCATGATCGAAATTCTTGTGCTCTTTTATTCACGCCACGGTTCAACGGCCCAACTGGCGGCCCAGATTGCCCGGGGCGTCAATAGTGTCGATGGAGTCAGCGCCCGCCTGCGGACGGTGCCGGCTGTCTCGGCCGACACGCAGGCCACGGCCGATAACATTCCGGCGGACGGCCCGCCTTATGCAAGCCGGGACGATCTGGCCGAGTGCGCGGGCCTGCTGCTGGGCAGCCCCACACGCTTTGGCAATATGGCCGCGCCCCTGAAGTACTTCCTCGATGGCACCAGTGCGCAGTGGCTGGCCGGGACTCTGGCGAACAAACCCGGCGGCGTATTCACCTCAACGGCCAGCCTGCATGGCGGTCAGGAAACCACCCTGCTGAGCATGGCCCTGCCCCTGCTCCATCACGGCATGCTGCTGGTGGGCGTGCCCTATTCCGAACCGGCACTGACGACCACCCGCAGCGGCGGCACACCCTATGGCGCCAGTCACGTGGCCTACACACAGAACGAGACGACGCTCAGCCCGGAAGAAAGCGCGATTGCCCAGGCCCTCGGCGCGCGCGTGGCCCGGATCGCGGCCACCCTGGCCACGCCAACATGACCACAGAACGCATCGCACGCCTGGCTACATTTGGCGCGCTGCTGCTTATGGGAGCGGTCATGATCTGGCCACCGGTAACGGCCTTGTCCGGCGCCGCAGCCGTGCCCCTGGCCCTGCTGCTCGTCGCCGGCCTTCGGCCCGCGCGGCGCTGGGGCGGCTGGGTTGCTGTCCTGATGATTCCCTATCTGACCGTTGCTGCGATGAATATTGTTGCCGGGCCCATGCCCGCCCCGGCTGCCATCAGCCTGGGCGTAGGCACTGTGGCCGCTTTTCTCGGCGGCCTGGGCTGGATGCGCAGTACCGGCGCCACCCTGAAGGGCTAGGACTTTGGCGCGGCCTCGTCCAGCACCCGCCGCACGAAGGGGACGGTCAGCCGCTTCTGCGCCACCAGGGACTCACTGTCCAGACGGTCCAGCAACGCAAACAAGGCCGCTGTGCCCCGGGTCGCATGGGTCAACAGGTAGCGAGCGGCGTCATCCGGCAAGTCCAGGCCACGCCAGGCAGCCCGCCGTTGCAGGGCCGCCTGTTTTTGTTCGTCGTCCAGTGACCTGACCCGAAATGTCGCCCCGGAAGTCCACCGGGATGCCAGATCCGGTAACTGGAAACCGGCATGCAAAGGTGCACGCAGGGCCGAGACCACCAGGCGCGCGCGCCGTGCGCGCAGGGCTTCGAATAACTGCAACAGGGCACGCTCCCAATCGGCTTCGCCGGCGACATGGTCGGCATCGTCAAGACAAACCAGGTCGAAGTCGCCCAGCCCGTCCAGGGCGCTGGGCTGCAGCGCCGGATCTGCGAGGGGCAGGAAGGCTGCTCGATAGCCGGCCGCATCAGCCGCCGTCACCGTCGCCTGCAATAGATGGGTGCGGCCGCTCTCGGCGGGTCCCCAGGCCCACAACATGGCGCGCGAGGCGACGCCGGCCAGTTCCTCCAGCGCGTGCAGCAGGGCCCCGTTGGGTCCGGGCAGAAAATTTTCGAAGACCGCGTAGTCAGCCGGACCCACTGCCAGGGGCAACTGTTGCATGGGACCGCCTGCCATCTGCCTGCCCTGCGACCTCAGGCCAGCCGAGCCCGACGGCTCCAGATCAGCACATAGTCCAGGCCACTAACCACGCTGGTAATCAGGACGGCGGCGCCCGCAACGGTCACGGCTGCGTCCATGGGCAAGCGCAAGGCCATGGCAGCCAGAATCAAAGTGCAATAAATTAGTTGAAATAAAGTATTTAACTTACTGATTTTACTAGGTTCTGCTCTAACTTTTGCAATAAGCAAATTAAAGGCCAGGGCACCGCCGACAATCACCACGTCGCGCCCCAGCACCACCGCTGTGAGCCAGACCGGGCTCAGGCCCAACCAGGCCAGAGTCACAAACAGGGTAACCAGCAGCAGCTTGTCGGCCAGGGGATCCAGCCAGCCCCCGATGCGCGTTTGCCAGTTAAAGCGCCTGGCCAGCCAGCCATCCAGCACATCCGAAAAGGCCGCCACCATGACCAGCAGCAGAGCCAGGGGATAGCCTCCCCGCAGCAGGGCCATAACGGTGGGCGGAATCAGCGCAATGCGCAGAACGCAGATGGCGTTGGGAATCTGCGCCAGACTCAGCTTCATGGGACCGCGTTGAGAGCAAACTGCAGATCGGCATCATTGGCGATGCCATCCACGGGCTGCAGCAGTCGCCGCAGCGCGATGATGCGCAGCAACTGGTCCGCATCGCCGCGCAGCTGCAGCTTGAACAGTACCCGTTCGCCATTGACGGCCGTGACTTCGAAGCGCTCCACCGGGTCCAGCTGGCTCATGTAGCGATAGACCTGTCCATAGGCATCCAGACTATTTACATTCTGCACTGCCACGGAAAGAGCTTGCAGGCTGCCGGCCGGGGTTCCCAGGCGTTCGGCGAACAGGTCGGCTGCCCGATCGGGCCCGGCACTCAGGGGACCGCTCCAATTGAACCGCTCCCCGCCGAATAACAAGGTCCAACGAACCTGCGCCGTGGCCGGATTGGGCGTCCGCGCCCGCCCGATCAGCACGGCATCAGCGCGATAACGGGCCGATGCATCCAGCACCCGCTCACTGAAGTCACCCCACAGATCCGGAAAACGGATGGACTGCAGGTCTGCTGAGTCCATCAGGGGCAACAGCACAGGCAAACCGCGTTCGGCAGCCACCTGCTCGAGAATTTCCCGCGAGCCGGACAAAGTATCAGTGGTGGACCCGACCGGGGCGACGCCGCCGTCAGTGCCCGCGGCAGCCGCCAGAATCTCGCGCTGCCCCCGACCCTGGTCCACGGCCAGCCAGACCAGGGTCGCCGGCCGCTCGTCACCCCAGACCGCTATGCCGGCGGCGTCAAAACGGGCGCGTAAGGCCACCGGGTCGAAGCCCACCTGCCAGGTACCCGGCTCCGTGGCCCGGTACTGCTGGACCAGGATGGCCGGGTCGCCAAAGCTCGCCAGCGCAGCCGGGCTGGCAGCGGCCCGACTCCCGCTGACGCGCACCACCACCGCCGCCAGGGCCGCCTTAAATACCCCCGCCAGATCAGCGCCGGGCACGGTCACCTGCGCGCTATAAAGATCCGGCGCATTCGCTGCCTGCAGCGAGTAGCCGCTGCTCAAGGCCAGCAGCAACGCAGCCAGCCCACCGATGGCCGGCCGCAGCCGGATGCATTTAGTCGTCAGTCCCATTGCACTATCATACCGGCGCCCTCACCGCGTTGGGACGAACATGTCCACGGATAAACCACTCACTTATAAAGACGCCGGCGTCGATATCGATGCCGGTAATGACCTGGTCGAGCGCATCAAGCCCCTGGTCAAGACGACCCGGCGCCCCGGCGTGCTCGGCGGGATTGGCGGCTTCGGCGGACTGTTCGAACTGGATCGGGCCCAATATCGCTCGCCGGTGCTGGTGGCAGGGACGGATGGTGTCGGCACCAAATTGCGCCTGGCCATCGACATGCAGCGGCTGGATAGCGTCGGTATCGACCTGGTCGCCATGTGCGTCAACGACGTCATCGTGCAGGGCGCCGAGCCCCTGTTTTTTCTTGACTACTACGCCACCGGCAAACTGGATGCCGAAGCGGGGGCGGCGGTAATCGGCGGCATTGCCGAGGGCTGTCGCCAAGCTGGCTGCGCCCTGCTGGGCGGGGAAACGGCGGAGATGCCAGGGATGTACGCGCCCGGCGACCTGGACCTGGCAGGTTTCTGTGTCGGCGTCGTGGAGCGCGAAGGCTTGCTGGACGGCCAGCAGATCCAGCCTGGTGACCGGATTCTCGGCCTGGCCGCTTCAGGCCCCCACTCCAACGGTTACTCTTTAGTTCGCCGCATCGTGGAACAGGCGCCCGAGGGCCTCGCAAGCCAGGTGGACGGTCAGCCGGTGGGCGACCTGCTCATCACGCCCACCCGCATTTATGTGCGCGCTATCCTCGCCGCCCTGAAACACGGCGACGTCACGGGTATTGCCCACATTACCGGAGGCGGACTGGCAGAAAATCTTGCCCGGGTGCTGCCCGCCGGGGTTGATGCCAGCATCAGCACCAGCGCCTGGACCCAGCCGGCTGTTTTCCAGTGGCTGCAAGCCACCGGCCACGTCGCCGACGCGGAAATGCTGCGCACCTTTAACTGCGGCGTCGGTATGGTGGTCATTGTGCGGCCCGCCGCCGCCGATGCTTTAACCGCCATCCTGGCGGAGCATGGCGAAACGGTTTTCGGCCTGGGCGAAATTTTCGCCGGCACCGGGCAGGTGCAACTGAAATCGTGACCCAGGGCATCGGCCACGGGCCGTCCACCGTTGTCCTGGTATCCGGCGGCGGCACCAACCTGCAAGCCATCATCGACCAGGTCACAAGCGGCGAACTGGGCATCACACTGACTGCGGTTATCAGCGATGTGCCTGATGCCTTTGGCCTGGAACGTGCCCGACGAGCTGGCATTGCTGCCATCGCCATCGACTATCGTAGTTTTCCTGATCGGGCGACGGCGGAAACCGAACTGGCGCGGCAACTGGATGAACTGGCCCCGGAAATTATCGTATTGGCCGGCTTCATGCGGATTCTGCCTGCCGAACTGGTGTCGAGTTATGTCGGCCGGATGCTGAACGTGCACCCGTCCCTGCTACCCAAACACCGCGGTCTGAACACCTACGCCCGAGTTCTGGATGCCGGTGACGACTGGCATGGGTCAACGGTGCATTTCGTGGTACCGGAATTGGATGCCGGGCCTTCAATCATTCAGTACCGGGTCCGGGTTGGGCCCGCGGATGATGTAGCGAGCCTGCAGCAACGCGTTCAACAGGGCGAATACGAAATCTACCCGCGGGCCATCGACTGGCTCGCAACAGGCCGACTGCAGTTACGCTCGGGCGAGGCGTGGCTGGACGGTCAAGCCCTGGGTGAGCCGGAACGGGTGCTGGAAACCGGCGCAGGTTCAGGCCCGGGGTAGGGTCACCCCTTCCTGGCCCTGGTATTTGCCGCCCCGGTCTTTGTAAGAAGTCTCGCAGACCTCGTCCGACTCGAAGAACAGCATCTGGGCAACACCTTCATTGGCATAGATCTTCGCCGGCAAGGGCGTGGTGTTAGAAAATTCCAGGGTCACATGCCCTTCCCATTCAGGCTCCAGCGGCGTCACGTTGACGATGATGCCGCAGCGGGCATAGGTAGACTTGCCCAGGCAGATGGTCAGCACGTTGCGCGGGATACGGAAAAATTCCACCGTCCGTGCCAGGGCAAAGGAGTTGGGCGGGATAATGCAGACATCGCCATCCATATCAACGAAGCTGGTTTCATCAAAGGCCTTGGGATCGACCACGGCGGAATTGATGTTAGTAAAGACCTTAAAGTCCGCGGCGCAACGCACATCGTAACCGTAGCTTGAGGTCCCGTAGGACACGATCCGCCCGGAGCCATTGGTGCGCACCTGACCAGGTTCGAAGGGCTCTATCATTCCCTGCTCTTCGGCCATCCGGCGAATCCAGCGATCGGACTTGATACTCATCAGGCTCCCTCAACAACAATATCCGGAAAAGCGCCCTTGTGATCGACGGGCCGTCGCGCCAGCTCGAGCGCCAGTCGGCGAGCAATCGCCTGATAACGCTGCGCCAGTTCACCCTCAGGTTCGGCCGCCACTGTCGGCCGGCCGTCATCGGCCTCGGTGCGAATACGGATATCCAGGGGCACCTGACCCAGCACCGGCACGGCACTTTCCCTGGCCAGCGTGTCGCCACCGCCGGCGCCGAACAAGGGTGCTTCATGGCCGCATTCCGGGCACACATAACTACTCATGTTTTCAATCACACCCAGCACCGGCACAGAAACTTTTTCAAACATCTGTAATCCACGCCGCGCATCCAGCAGGGCGATGTCCTGGGGCGTCGTAACGATCACAGCGCCGCTCAGGGGCACCTTCTGCGTCAGGGTGAGCTGGGTGTCACCGGTCCCCGGCGGTAAATCCACGATGAGGTAGTCCAGGTCACGCCAGTTCGTCTGAAACAGCATCTGCTGCAAGGCCTGCGTCACCATGGGTCCGCGCCAGATCACCGCCTGAGCCTGATCGACCAGAAAGCCAATGGAAATCACCTGCAGGCCATGGGCCTGGAGGGGCTCAAAATTCTCGCCGTCCTTGCTGACCGGCCGCTGCCCGGCAATACCCAGCAGCGTGGGCTGGCTGGGACCATAAATATCAGCATCCAGGATACCCACTCGAGCCCCGTCGGCCTGCAAAGCCAGGGCCAGGTTCACCGCCGTGGTGGACTTGCCCACGCCGCCCTTGCCTGACGCGATGGCTAGCACGTTACGGATGCCCGGCAGGGGTTTGAGCTGACCCTGCACGGCGTGGGCGCGGACATCCGTGCGCACTTGCACCTCGACCTGTGTCGGGGCCAGGGCTGCCTTGATGTCACGAACCAGGTCACCGGTCAGGCCATCAGCGGGAAAACCCAGGATAAGCTCGCAATGGGCCATACCGCCGGCCGCCAGCTCAAGGCTGATCCGCGCACCGGCCTGCTCCAGACTGCAGTCCAGCCCGGGCACCTGCACGGCGCCGGCGGTACGACGAAGTATTTCTATCTCTGCTGCTGGCATGTTCCGTGACGGGTTTAACAGTATCCGGGGGCGTTGAGGCGCGACATTCTAACAGCAGGGAAAGCTCAGGCCGGGCTTGTTTGACGAGCACCACAAAGCCCCGTATCGGGCCTCGCTGTGGGCGCCGCGCGAAGCAGGCGGGGCCGTTGGCTATGGCATACTCGACGCCCTTGGGGTCGAGTGTGTCCGGCCCCTTGCTTTGTCATAAACTTGCAACGGCTTACGGCCAGGGACGCTTAGGGACGGCTCAAAATAAACCATGAAGTTCCTGAACACACTAAAAGCGGAACGCTCTATTGCTCAGTTCCTGGAGGAGCCGGACGTTGCCTCGCCCGGCGCCCGCAAGGCAGCTGAGTCCCTCAAGAAGGCTGGTCCCGGCGCCATTCCCAAAGTCATCGAAGCCATGGCCATGGCCGACAAGTCCCAGAGCACGGTGCTCGTGGAGACCCTGGCCAGCCAGCTGAATGACAAGACCTTTGCCCAGTTTGCCGATGGCCTGCGTCACGGCAATGCCCGCTGTGTCACTGGCGTGGCCCGGGCACTATCAAGCTCCGCCACCTACGACAGCACCCAGTTGCTGGCGCTATTGGGCGAGCAAGGTATCTCCACGCCGGCTGTCATTGATGTGCTGCGGACCAAGAAAGAGCGCCTGGGCGTGTCGCAACTGCTCCAGCGAGCCTATGCACTTGAGCCTCGCGAAAAGGCTGCGCTGTTTAAGATCGTCAGTGAAGTTGCCACGGATGCCAATGTGCCTGATCTGATCTCCCGGCTGAGCGGGAAGGATCTGGCTGTGCGAATACACCTGGTGCAGATTCTGTCGCGCTTCAACCGGCCCGATGTCGCCGCAGCCCTGCAGCAACAGCTGCGCGACAAAAACAAGACCATCCGCCAGGCTACCCTGGCTGCGCTGATGCATATGGAAGGCGAGAAAGACATCAAGCTCATCAGCGAAATGCTCCTGGACCCCGATCTGGAAGTGCAGAGCAAGGCCGTGGACGTGCTGGTCAAGACGCGCCACCCCGACACCATGAAATACCTGATCAAGGTATTAAAAGATGAAAACGAATACGCGCGTCGTTCCGCCGTAGAGGTGCTGAACGAGGTGGCAGATCCATCGACCATTCGCCATTTACTCAATGCAATCGAAGACGACGACTGGTGGGTCCGGTCCAGGGCCTCGGACGCTCTGGCTACCATTGGCGGCCCGAAAGTCATGGATGCTGTGCTGCAGTTGATCCGCGACCAGAACGAAAATATTCGCCGCTCGGCCATTGAAATCCTGAACCAGACCAAGGATGTGCGCGCTGTTGACCACCTGATCGCGGCCACTCGCGACGACGACTGGTGGGTGCGCGAGCGGGCGGCGGACGCCCTGGGTGAAATCGGCGACCCCAAAGCCAGCGCTGCCCTGACCCAGATGCTGGATGGCGACGCCCGCTCGGTGCCGGCCGCCCTGCGTGCCCTGGGCAAACTGGGCAGCGAGCAGGTACTGGCTGCGCTCCTGCCATTGCTGGAACGCCCGGAAAAGGACATTCGTGTCGAAGCTGTCAATGCCATCTCCAAGCTGACCAGCGAGAAAACTGCCGAGACCATCAAGGGGAAACTGCAGCCTTTGATGAGCGGTGCTGATGAAACCATCGCGAGAGTGGCGGCTGACGCAGTCGTGCGCATCGACAATCGCTTCTCGGCCACCATGACAACCGAATCCAAGCCCTCAGACAGCCTCGCTCAGCGCATGCAGGGCGGTGCAACCCTGCTTGAGGAGGCGCCTAAGACAGAAATCATTGCCCCGGTGGCCACCCCAGGCGGGCATCTGGATATCACCACCCTGAAACCGGGCGATGTGATTGATACTCGCTATCGCTTTATCGAACAGATCGGCAAGGGTGCCTTCGGCACCGTGCTGCTCGTGGAAGATATCGTCGTCGAAGAACGACTCATTCTTAAGTTCCTGAACGCCAATGTCAGCTCTGATGAAGAAATGATGAAACGCTTCGTTCATGAGCTGCGCTATTCACGCAAAATTACTCATGAGAATGTCATACGCATCTATGACTTCGTGAGCCTGGGCGGCAACTACGCCATTTCCATGGAATACTTCCCCTCACATACCCTGGGCGCCGAAATGACCGGCAAAAAACCCCTGCACTTTGACAAGGCGGTTGGCTGGGCAAAGGACATTGCCACTGGGATGTCTGTTGCTCACACGGTGGGCATCGTCCATCGGGATCTCAAGCCGGCAAATATCCTGATCAACGAATCCGGCCTGCTGAAGATCGTGGATTTCGGCGTTGCCGCCGCCGCCAGCAGCGGCGATACCCAACTAACCAAGACCGGCTACGTGATCGGCTCACCTAAATATATGGCGCCGGAGCAGATCCTGGGCAAGAAAGTGGACATTCGGGCGGACATTTACAGCCTGGGCGTCATTTTCTATGAGATGCTGACCGGGCTGCCGCCCTATACCAAAGGTGACCATATGGCCGTCATGTACCAGCATGTGCAGGGCAAAGCCCAACGCTGCGAGGAACTGAATCCGGACATCCCGCCGTCCCTGGCCAAACTCGTCGGTCAGGCGATGGAAGTGGACAAAACCAAGCGCTTCGCGTCCATGGATGAAATGCGCGAAGCACTTGAGGCCGCCTGAGCGGCGCCTGCCCTTCCTCTATGGCAAGAATTGACGCCTTTCTGAAGCTGGGACTCGCCCAGGGTTGTTCAGACGTGCACCTGGCTGTCGGAGTCCCGCCTATGCTGCGGATGCATGGCGACCTGATGCCCATCAAGTTTCGCGAACTGGCTGACACGGAACTGGAAACCTACGTTAACGAGATCCTCTCCCCCGCCCTGCGTGAACGCTTTGTCGAAGGCAACGACATCGACTTCTCCTACGTATCCGAAGACGGGGGCCGCTTCCGTGTCAACGTTTTCCGCAAAGATACCGGTATCGGCGCCACCTTCCGTTTTATTCCGGCAGAAGTCCCCAGCCTGGAGCAACTTGGTCTGCCCCAGGTGCTGGCCGGCCTGTGCGACCACCACCAGGGCATGGTTCTGGTCACTGGCTCCACGGGAACCGGGAAATCCACCACGCTGGCGGCGATGATCGACTATCTGAATAACACGCGTAATGCGAACATCATCAGCCTGGAAGACCCCATCGAATTTGTGCATGAGAGTCGCAATGCTCAGGTCATTCAACGCGAGCTTGGCACGCACCTGCACAGCTTCGCGGATGGCATTCGAGCGAGCCTGCGTGAAGACCCGGATGTCATCCTGGTGGGTGAATTGCGCGACGCGGAAACCATCTCCATGGCCATGACCGCAGCGGAAACAGGCCACCTGGTGCTGGGCACCCTGCATACCACGGGCGCAGTCAAGACCATCGACCGCTTTATTGATGCGCTGCCAGGTGATATGCGAGAACAGACCAAGAGCTTCCTGGGCCAGAGCCTGAACGCCGTGGTAACCCAGAACCTGATCAAGACCCCGGATGGCCGGGGCCGACGCGCCTGCCTGGAAATCATGATCATGACCCGGGCCATCGGCAAACTCATTGCGACGGATCAGACGCACCAGATTCCCGCTCAATTGCAAACGGGCAAAGACCTGGGCATGCAAACCATGGACCAGGCCCTGATGGAGGCGATCCAGGCCAAGGAGATTGATCCGGATGATGCGTTCCGCTATGCCAGTGACAAAAGCGTCTTCCAGAAGTTTGTGACCGATACCTCGCTGCTGCCGAAAATCGATATGGCCCACTAGCCCCGGATACGGACATGACCACAATCGATGAGCATCTCAAGCACCTGACCGCCAAGAGCGGCTCTGATCTGCACATCATTGCCGGCCAGCCAATTCGCATGCGCGTATTCGGGGACCTGGCGCCCGTAAACGCCGACGTCTTGTCCGCCGAGGATGCCAGGGAGATGCTGTTTCCCATCATGTCGGCCCAGACGCAAACAGATTTTGACGCCCACGACGCGGCGGACTTCGCCTATGCCGTCGAGGACGTCGCCCGTTTCCGCGTCAATGTATTGCGCCATCTGGGCGGCATAGGAGCGGTATTCCGCGCCATCCCCTCCCAGGCCAAAACCCTGGATGAACTGGAAATGCCCGCGGTGGTTTCCAACCTGTGCAGAACCAATCAGGGAATGATCCTGGTCACGGGCAAGACCGGATCGGGCAAGTCCACCACCCTGGCTGCCATGATCGATGCCATCAATAAACAGATCCACGGCCATATCATTACCATCGAAGACCCGATCGAATTCGTGCATACCCGCAAGCGCTGCCTGATCAGTCAGCGCGAGATCGGCCGCCACACCTCAAGCTTCGCGGCAGCACTGCACTCGGCCCTGCGGGAAGACCCGGATGTCATCCTGGTGGGCGAAATGCGTGATCTGGAGACCGTCAGCATCGCGGTGACAGCGGCGGAAATGGGTATCCTGGTCATGGGTACCCTGCATACCAACGGCGCAGCCGCGACCGTTGACCGAATTGTGAATAGCTTTCCGGCTGACAAGCAGCCCCATGTGCGCACCATGCTCTCGACCTCGCTGCGAGGCGTGATTTCCCAGCAACTAATCAAGCGCAAAGACCGTCCCGGCATGGCCGCCGCGCTGGAGGTGCTGGTCAACACACCGGCGGTATCCAACCTGATTCGCCAGGGCAAACTGGATCAACTGGAAAACGCCATGCAGAGCGGCGGGCAGCAGGGCATGCGCACCATGGACTCGACCCTGAAAGACATGGTGGACAAGGGCATCATCTCGGGCAAGATCGCCTACGAGGCGGCCATCGAGAAAAGCCATCTGCAGGACCTGCGCGAGCTCGACTGAAGCGGCGCAGAAACTCGCGCCCGGCGCTGCCCGGCTGCTAGCATATGCCTCCCGCAGCCCTGCCGACGATCCTCCCTCATGGCCGAAAAATCCCGCCGGATACTTGTAACCAGCGCCCTGCCCTACGCCAATAACTCCATCCATATCGGGCACCTGGTCGAGTACATTCAGACCGACATCTGGGTGCGGTTTCAGCGGCTGGTGGGCAACGACTGCACCTATGTCTGCGCCAGCGATGCGCACGGCACGCCGGTGATGCTGCGAGCCCGGGAACTGGGCGTGGAACCGGAAGCCCTGGTGGACCGCTTTCGCACTGAACACCAGCGCGACTTCGCCGGCTTCGGGGTGGTTTTCGACAACTATCACTCCACCCATTCGCCCGAAAATGAAGCCCTGGTCACCGACATCTATGCTCGTCTGCGTGACAAGGACCTGATCACCCGGCGCACCATCAGCCAGGCCTACGATGCCCAGGCCGGCATGTTCCTCCCGGACCGCTTCGTGCGCGGCATCTGTCCGCGCTGCAAGGCTGAAGATCAGTACGGTGACAGCTGCGAGGTCTGCGGCAGCACCTACTCGCCGTCGGAACTGATTGATGCCAAGTCCGTTATCAGCGGCACAGCTCCTGTGGAGCGAGAATCAGAACATTATTTCTTCCGCCTGGGTGCCTTTGAGGAATCTCTGCAGGCCTACACCCAGTCAGGCGTGGTCGACGCAGGCGTGGCTAAAAAGCTCAACGAATGGTTCCAGGCCGGCCTGCAGGACTGGGACATCTCCCGGGACTCGCCCTACTTTGGTTTCCGCATACCGGATACTGAAGATAAGTACTTCTATGTCTGGCTGGACGCGCCCGTCGGTTACCTGGCCAGCCTGCAGGATCTTGCGGCGCGCACCGGCGGGCCGGGCGTGGAGGACTTCTTCGCCGCTGATTCGGCGACCGAGCTGTATCACTTCATCGGCAAGGACATCGCCTATTTCCACACGCTGTTCTGGCCAGCCGTGCTGGAAGGCGTAGGCTTTCGCCGGCCCACAGGCGTATTCGTGCATGGTTTTCTGACGGTCAACGGGGAGAAAATGTCCAAGTCACGGGGCTCATTCATCCCCGCGGCCACTTTCCTGGAGCACCTGAACCCGGAATACCTGCGCTACTACTACGCCTGCAAGCTGGGCCCGGGACTGGATGACATCGATCTGAATCTCGAGGACTTTGTGAACCGGAATAATTCCGACCTGGTGGGCAAGTTCGTCAACATCGCCAGTCGCTGCGCCGGCTTTATCAGTCGTAAATTTGATGGTCAGCTGGCCGACAAACTGGATGACAAGGCGCTATACAAGGACTTTGTGGCCGCCGGCGACAGTATCGCCGCCTGTTATGAAAGACGGGAATTTGGCCGCGCCATGCGTGAAATTATGGCCCTGGCTGACCGGGCCAACCAGTACATTGACGAACATAAACCCTGGGCTATGGCCAAGGATGAGGCGCAGCTGCCGCGTGTCCAGTTGGTTTGTACCCAGGGCATTAATTTATTCCGCGTACTGCTGGGCTATTTAAAACCGGTGTTGCCGTCCCTGGCCGACCAGGCCGAGGCATTTCTCAATGCCGGCACCATGAACTGGACCAGCAGCCGCCAGCCGTTACTGAAGCACCAGATCAATCAGTTCCAGCCCCTGATGACCCGGGTGGAGGAAAAATCCGTCGCGGCCATGGTGGCGCAGGTTCGTGAGTCAGCGAGTCCTCCGGCGCAGCCGCCGGCGACTGAAGCCGACGATCAGGCACAGACCATCAGCATCGAAGAATTTCTGCGTATCGATCTGCGCATCGGCACGGTCACCAAGGCAGAAACCGTGGATGGCGCTGACAAACTCCTGCGCCTGAGTATTGACCTGGGCAGCGAGCAGCGCACGATCCTGGCCGGCATTCGCTCGGCCTATTCCCCGGCAGACCTGGAAGGACGCCAGGTGGTGGTGGTTGCCAACCTGGCGCCAAGGAAAATGCGCTTCGGCGTGTCCGAAGGCATGGTGCTCGCAGCCGGCAGCGGCGGCGAAGAAATCTTCCTGCTCTCGCCGGACCAGGGGGCGGGGCCGGGAATGCGCGTACGCTGATGACGGACCTGGTACTGGTCATCGTCGGTACGGTGCTGGTCAACAACCTGGTCCTGGTGAAATTCCTCGGTCTTTGCCCCTTGCTCGGCGCCAGCCAGGGACTGGAGTCAGCGGCCGGCATGGCTCTGGCCACGGGCTTTGTGCTCACCCTGGCGGCTACCTGCAGCTACCTGATCGAGGTCTACCTGCTGCTGCCGTTTGATCTGGGCTATCTGCGCCTGATCAGTTTCATTCTGGTCATTGCGGCGGCCGTGCAACTGACGGAAATGATGGTGCGACAAGTCAGTCCGCTGCTCCATCAGGTCCTGGGCATCTACCTGCCCCTGATTACCACCAACTGCGCTGTCCTGGGTGTGGCCCTGCTAAACAGTCGGCAGGCTGACTCACTGCTTGATGCCATGGCACGCGGTCTGGGGGCAGGCCTGGGCTTTGGCCTGGTCCTGGTCCTGTTCGCCGGCCTGCGCGAGCGACTGGCCGGTGCCCAGGTGCCGGCGGCCTTTCGCGGCCCGGCCATCGCCCTGCTCACGGCCGGCATCATGTCCATGGCCTTCCTTGGTTTCTCTGGTTTAACAAAGGGTTACTAGATTTTCCTTATGCACTACTGGAGACTCCTTCGGGCAACATTCCACCTGCCGCCATGCTGGCGGTAGTGGTGCTGGCCGGACTGGCCGGACTGGCGGGCGCGGGCCTGCTGTTCGCGGCCGGTCGCCTGCGCACCGATGCCACGGCGCAGGTGGTCAACCAGGTCGATGAGCTGCTGCCCCAGTCCCAGTGCGCCCAGTGCGGCTACCCGGGGTGTCGACCCTATGCTGCGGCCATTGTCGCCGGAGAAGCCCCGATCAATCGCTGCGCGCCGGGCGGCGACAGCACCATCCAGGCCCTGTCCCACCTGTTACAACGTGAAGCCCTGCCCCTGGATACGCGTTTCGGCGAACATCAGCCAGCGCAACTGGCGCTGATCGATGAGGCGCTATGCATCGGCTGCGCGCGCTGCCTGGAAGTCTGTCCCGTCGATGCCATCATCGGCGCGCCGCGCTTCATGCACACGGTGTTGCAGGATGCCTGCACGGGGTGCGAGCTTTGCCTGCCACCCTGCCCCGTTGACTGCATTGACCTGGTGCCCCGGCCCCCGGACTCATGAGCGCGCCCCTGTCATACGATCCGCAGCCACCGCGGCCGGCCTGGGGCGTGCGCGTCGAGCCCCACAAAGCCTTGTCCATGGGCCAAGGCATCCGCATCGCGCCGTTGCCCCGCCAGGTGCGTGTTCCCCTGGACCTGACTGCGATGCGGGTTGCCGAAGCCATCGTCGCACCCGGCGACAGCATACTGACCGGCCAGGTCATTGCCCGCTTCCCCGGACCTGGCGGCAACGCAATTTGCGCGCCCGTGACTGGCCGCGTGCGTGACATCGCACCCTGCCCGGTGCCGGTGGCCGGCAACTATCAGGCCCGCTGCATCAGCATCGATACCGCTGGCGAGGATCGCTGGTCCGAGGACTGTAAACCGCTGGAACCAGCCGGCTCCCTGTCTCGCGAGAACCTGCAGGCACGCATTGCCAGGGCGGGCATCGTGGGCCTGGGCGGCGCCCTGTTCCCAACGGCGGACAAACTGCGAACCCGGACCCCGGTCAATTTGCTCATTCTCAACGGCGCCGAGTGCGAGCCCTATATCACCTGTGACGAAATGCTCATGCGAGACCGCCCTGAGCGTGTGATTCACGGCGCCGCCATCATGCTGCGAGCCCTGGGAGCCCGGCAGGCCGTCATCGCGGTGGAATCAGACATGCCCGAGGCCCGCCTGGCCCTGAAAGCCGCGCTGGCTGAGACCGATGAGCCGGGCATCGGGGTGGCGGTGGTTACCGCCAAGTACCCGGCCGGCGGCGAACGGCAGCTGATAGAACTCCTGACGGGCCAGGAAGTGCCCCTGGGTGGTCTGCCCGGTGACCTGGGTATCGTTTGCCAGAATGTGGCCACCGCCGCCGCCGTGAGTGATCTGTTTCGCCAGGGCCGGCCGCTGATTTCAAGAATCGTGACGGTGACGGGCAATGGCATCGGGCAGCCCGGCAACTTCGAAGTGCGACTCGGTACACCGTTGCGGGAACTCATCGCGGCGGCCGGCGGCTACGCCCAGCCCGACTGCCAGCTCTATATGGGCGGACCGATGATGGGTATTGCCCTGGACAGTGATGAGCTGCCGGTCACTGAAGCAAGCAATTGCCTGATCGTCAGCACCCCGGAGGAGATGGCCGCACCCCGACCCGAGTTCCCCTGTATTCGCTGCGGCGAGTGCAGCCGGGTCTGTCCGGCCAGGCTCATGCCCCAGGATTTACTCATTGCTTGCATGGCCGGGGATGCCGAACGCCAGGCAGCCTTGCAGGTGGATGCCTGCATTGAGTGCGGCTGTTGCGATTACGTTTGCCCCAGCCAGATCGCCCTGACTGCGCGCTTTGTGCAAGCCAAGGCGCAGCAGCGTCACTGGCGCCTGGACCAGGCCCGCGCCGCTGAAGCCCGCGAACGCAGCGACGCCCATGCCCGGCGCCAGGCTGAACGCGCAGCACAATACGCGGACGGACCCAAAGCTGATCCGGCGTCGGGTGAGCAGGCAATGAAGGACTTGATGGCGCGCCTTGGCCAACGGGATCCGACGGATGACTGACCACCGCAGCGCCAGCCCGGGGCCCCACGCACCGCACATTCGCACCCCGGTGGGCGTCGCCCTGATCATGCGTCGCGTGCTGTACGCCCTGGCTCCGGCCCTGGTTGCCTACGTATGGTTCTTCGGCTTCGGAATCGTCTTCAATATCATCATTGCCGTGGTCGCAGCCCTGGTCACCGAGACTGTCTGCCTGCGGGTTCGCGGCCAGGAACTGCCGGTCTTCCTGGGGGATTACAGCGCCGTGGTGACGGGCGTGCTGCTGGCCTTCGCACTACCGCCCCTGACACCGTGGTGGATTACCGCCCTGGGCAGTGTATTTGCCATTGCCGTGGCCAAACAGGCTTACGGGGGCGTGGGCAATAATCTCTTCAATCCGGCCATGGCCGGCTATGTCGCGCTGCTGGTGTCTTTTCCTGAACAACTGACGAACTGGCTGCCACCGCGCATGGGCGATCTGGACTATGAACCCCTGAGCTTGCTGGCCAGCCTTCAGTTCACCCTGACCGGCGCCCTGCCGGCCGGTTTCAGCCTGGATGCCATCGCGCGTGCAACGCCCCTGGATCTGATGCAGAACGAACTGGGGCAGATGCGAACCGTGGAAGAAATTCGCGGCAGTTTCCTGTTTGGTGATTTCGGCGGCCGCGGCTGGGAATGGATCGGTAACTTTATCGCCCTGGGCGGTTTCTGGTTGCTGACCCGGGGAATTATTCGCTGGCACATCCCCGTGGGCGTGCTGTCAGGTTTGCTCGTCTGCGCTACCGTGTTCTTTCTCATTGATTCCGGCATACATCCTTCACCGGGTTTTCATCTGTTCAGTGGCGGCGCCTTGCTGTGTGCATTTTTCATCGCCACGGATCCAGTATCGGCACCGTCCACCGAGCGCGGGCGATTGATATTCGGCGTGGGTATAGGCGTGCTGACTTACGTCATTCGCAGCTGGGGCAGTTACCCGGACGGGATTGCCTTTGCCGTACTGCTGATGAACCTGGCGGTGCCGCTGATCGATCGCTACACCCAACCAACGGTTTATGGCACCGGAGCCTCGAACCGGTGAGCAGGGCCCGCGCTTTGCTGGCCCTGGTTGGTATCGCCGCCGCCGCCGCGGCACTCCTGGCTGGTATGGATCAGCTGACACACACGCGTATTGCGGAAAATGAAGCCCGCAAGCTACTGGCAACACTGGTCACCGTGTTACCGCCCAGCGGCTATGACAATGAACCCCACCTGGACCGGGCCTGGGTGACGGACCCGGCAGCCCTGGGAAGCACCGATGCGCTGCCGGTCTATCGGGCCCGGCTTGGCGGTGAACCGGCTGTGCTGGTACTCAGTGTGGTGTCTCCGGACGGCTATGTGGATCGGATTCGCCTGCTTGTCGGCATAGATAGCAATGGCAGGATCAGCGGCGTGCGCGTGGTCTCCCACGCGGAAACACCGGGCCTGGGTGACGGTATCCAGACGGATGTCAGCGACTGGATACTGGGCTTTGACGGGCGGAGCCTGAACGACCCTGCCAACAGTTGGGTCCTGCGGCGTGACGGCGGCGACTTTGATCAATTAACGGGTGCAACCATCACCAGCCGCGCCGTCGTCAATGCCGTCCGCACCGCCCTTGGCTATGCCCAGACCAATTCATCGGCCCTGTTTGCGCTGGCCCCCGTCACGGAGACAGTCGAATGAGTCCCGGCACCGGCCAGGGCTTTACCCAGGGCTTGTGGCACGCCAACCCCGCGCTGGTGCAATTGCTCGGCCTGTGCCCCCTGCTCGCCGTGACCACCTCGCTGGTCAACGGGATCGGCCTGGGGCTGGCTACCTTGTTTGTCCTCTGCGCCACCAATGTACTGGTCTCCGCCAGCCGCGCCTGGGTACATCGTGATCTGCGACTACCCGCCTACGTGCTGATCATTGCGGCCTTCGTCACGGCCGTTGACCTGGCATTCCGGGCCTGGCTGTTCGATCTGCATGAAAGCCTGGGCCTGTTTATTCCCCTGATCGTGACCAACTGCATCATTCTCGGACGCGCAGAAGCCTTCGCCTCACGTCAGCCCGTATGGCCCTCATTGCTGGATGCCATTGGTCAGGGCCTGGGCTTTGCCGCGGTGCTGATCAGCCTGGGCGCCATCCGGGAGTTGCTGGGCCGGGGCAGCCTGTTCAGCGGCGCCGACATGCTCTTCGGACCGGCGGCAGCGTCCCTGCAAATCAACCTGTTACCGGATCAGCAGGGACTGTTACTGGCAATCCTGCCGCCGGGCGCCTTTATCGGGCTGGCGGTGTTGATCGCCTTGCGCAATCGCTATCTGCAACGCGCCGGGGCCAAAGAAAAAACCAGGCAACTCACGTGAACCCGGCCAAGCGCCAGGAAATCTATCGCCGCTTGCGAGCCGCGAACCCCGAACCGACCACTGAACTGCGCTATCACAGTCCCTTTGAATTACTGGTGGCGGTGATTCTTTCCGCCCAGGCCACCGACGTAGGCGTCAATAAGGCCACGGCGCGACTCTACCCCGTCGCGAATACACCGCAGGCCATCCTGGACCTGGGCGAAGCGGGCCTGAAGCAATACATCAAAACCATTGGTCTGTTTAACAGCAAGGCCGCCAACATCATCAAGACCTGCCGGATGTTGCTGGAGCTGCACAAGGGCGAGGTACCCCGGACCCGTGAAGCCCTGGAACAACTCCCCGGCGTTGGTCGCAAGACCGCTAATGTCATTCTGAACACGGCCTTCGGCGAACCCACCATCGCGGTCGATACGCATATATTCCGAGTCTCTAACCGCACGGGCCTGGCGCCGGGCAAGACGCCCCTGGAAGTGGAAAAGCGACTGCTGAAATTCACCGCCGATGAGTTCAAACAGGATGCGCACCACTGGTTGATCCTGCATGGCCGCTACGTGTGCAAGGCCCGCAAACCCGACTGCCCGAATTGCAGCATTCGGGAACTGTGTGAATTCAGGCAGAAGACGCCGGCCTAATCCGCCTGCTGAAGGCGCGGGAATTCGGGCTGGTATTCGGGAAATTTGCCGGCTTCACTGGGCAGGTAACGCCGCTCACTGACAGGCACCCGCGGCGGCCGCAGGCTGCGCTTCACATCCAGCTCCAGTTCGCCATCATCCGTGGCCAGGGCCACCTTGAGAGTCTTGCCGCCCCTGCATTCCAGGCTTTGAGTCCGGGTCAGCAGGCCACCGGGAGCATTCAGCCAGTCAACCTGAACTTCACTCACACCATCAGCCAGTTCCCAGATAAATACGCCATCGGGCCAGATATCGTTGTACAGATAACCCTGCGTCACGCCATTAAGGCCGACGCGAAAACTACCGGCCACTGCCTCACTCCACAGGTAGGCCACGCAGGTACCTGCCGGTGCCCTGCGCACCTTGGTCACATAGTCCTGTGCCGCGAGCTCCACCTGGGTGCTTGCGAAGCGCGCCGCCAGACCATCCGCACTGAAACACACGCCGTACTCAGTGCATTGGAGAAAATTACTGGCCCCGAAACTGCGCTCCTCCTGCGCCCCCTCCATGTTGCCAACACGCAGTTGCTGAAGATGCAGGGGATTGGCCAGCATCACTTCGGAGCGCAACAGCAGGCCGGCGTCATCAAAGCGCGCGACCAGCAGGTACAAGTCGTTAAAACGTGCATCCCCCAGTTCCAGGCCGGTTATCTGGGCCCAGCGCGGCGCCCCCGCCGCGTAGACCAGCATTAGCGGCTCCCGGAGACGCAGGTCCGGCGGCCCCAGCCGTTGCTCCAACTCTGCCGGGGTCGTGACGCCCTGACTGAACCACGGCAGCCGCATATCCGGCGCCGCACCGATACCAGGGCGCAAGGGGCCCCGGGGCCAGTCACTCAGCACGAGTGTCTTCCTGGCCAGTTTCTTGCGTGCCTCCTTCGGCTCGACCATCTCCAGCCGGCCATCGTCCTTGGAACGAAAGCGCAAATAGATTGAATCACCGGCTTTGCAGTCGACAGGCTGCAGCGCGGAGTCCCAGCGCGAGCGCACATAGAGCTCATGCTGACCCGGGGGCACTTCCCAGCGCTGGTAAGAGTCCTGGGAAAATAACCAGCCGGCCGGCGCCCCATCAAGCCAGATGCGCGCACCACTGCTGCGCATGCGCCGGGTGTCGTAGAGATACAGGCTGCAGGCGTCAGCCGGCGCAGCGTCCCTCAGCGCCTGCGCGTGCCACTCGGGCGCATCGACAGTAAAAGCCCCGGTGTAGGCCACCATCAACGGTATAAAGAGGGCCTCGTCGGGCAGCCCACGGGAAATACAAATCCCGTCGTCGCAGCGCTTCTCTCCCGGTACCCGGCGCTGGGCAATTACCGCACCAGCCTGATCGAATTCAAAGATCCGAAAAATCGGAACGTCCGTTGCATAGGTGTCGACAAGCGGGACAGGGGGGCTGGTCAGGACCGGCGCCATGGCGAGCCATCGGCCTTGAAAGGTCTCTTCATAGACCCAGACCCGCCCGTCCAGGTAGGTCCGGATGGGCTCTCCCAGGGAGGCTTTAACCGAGGCCTGGCTGGTCCAGGTCGATACCAGGGCAGGATCATCTCCCCGGTACTTGCTGGTCACTTCCGGTTCGCCGGCGACTTTGGCTGCACAGCCAGCCAAGGCCGACAGCAGCGCCGCTGACAGGCACAAGGACGCAAGGCGCGCCAACATCGGTCGCAAGGAACCGCAGCCTCCAACAGGCATAAGACATCTCTGGCTGGCTAAAGAGCCAAGAATATCTCCTTTGACGCCCTGCCCCCACCCCATATGACGCCTGAACCCGAATCGCCTGAATATCAGTTGTTGCTCGGTTAATACCGCAACTCACTCCCGATAATGATTTCGTCGGCGGCGCAAACGCTCAATTGAAACCAGAGAGAGCAAAATAAAATTGTTAGCTCACAAAGGGATACCCTTGCACTCAGGACTGCGTTGCCGCATATTTATTGCCAATAATGGCATCACTGCTTGGCCACTTGGTCCAAGTAGCAGGCGAGTCACAAAGACCCTGCCAAAAATAGCGTGTCCGCCCCATATGACTTGCCACAGTGGGGATAAGAAGAAGAATTAAGGGAACGGCATGAACTCCAAGGCGACCAGCAAACCGCAGCTTGAAAGTATCGATGTATTCGAAACCGACGAGCGCTACCATCACAAGCTCAGTGATATCCTGCGCAAGCGACGGCGCCCCCTGCTCATGGTGATCGATAATGAGGGCGAACTGGTCTATTCCTCCGTGCCGGACAGCGCCATATCCCATGACCACCGACTGCTGGGCCAGGCCCTGGCCGAAGCTCGCAGCCTGTTCAACAACACTGAGTTTCGCCAGGCGGACGTGGCTCGGCAGCTAATAGTCGACAAACCCGGCGAACGCAGCGCACTGGTATTGCTGGAGAATGAATTTTTTAGTCTGAAACTGTTTCCCCTGCACGGCCCGATCGACGACCTAAGCACGGAAAAATACGCAGCCCTGGTAGAACCAATTGTGAAACCCCTGTCCGAGGGCGTGGAATTCGACCGCGTTCAGGAAAAGTGGCATTTATCCAAACGTGAAGTTGACGTACTAAAAGCGCTGATGGGGGGCGACACGGACAAGGAAATAGCCCGGGTACTTGAAGTGAGTGTCGAAACCGTGCGCGCCTACCTGAAATCAATCCGCGCCAAGCTTGGCGTTGCCACCCGGACCGCCATCGTACATGCAGTCCATACGCTGAACAGTGAGGCCCACCGGGAGGACGTGGACAGACGGATTTAGCAGCACAGGATCATGTGTCGTTTCAGGTTAGTCAATTCAAAAAATATTTCCGACGCAGCGTTTAAGGCTGCCATTAGTGTACTGACACTCATTCGTCCGGCAGCCAAATCCTTGTAAAGCAGACGCAGCGTTACCGCAGACCCTGGCGGGGCGGGGATAGGGCTGAGACCCAGGCCAATCTCCGCTTAGGACCCAAAGCGGGCTTTCGAGGTGCCTGCGGTTTCAGTGATTTCGCCAAGGCATTCTGTCCATCATTTGGCCCTGGCGCTTACCACTGGTGACGTGGTCGATTGGCCAACAAATTCATAGCCCAGAACATTAAGATGGTCCGATGTACACAGAGCTAGCGATCTTCGCCCTGTTCGTTTTCTGCTACAGCATCGTGGCAGGTCGAATAGAACGTGCTGCAGCGTCCGGGCCCATCGTATTTGTTTCTGCCGGCCTGATTATGGGGCCTTACGGTCTGGCCTGGTTTGACGGCGACGTAACAAAAACCTGGTTACGCATACTCGCCGATCTGACGCTGGCAATAATTCTCTTTATTGATGCCGCGAGTTCGAACCTGCGCGTCCTTAAAAGGCATGTGCAGATTCCCGCTCGAATGCTGCTATTGGGTTTGCCGATCACGATAGGATTGGGCACCATCCTGGCACTTCTGATATTCGACCAGTTGACGATTTATCAGGCTGCCATCCTCGGCACCATGCTGGCTGCAACCGATGCGGCACTTGGTAAGGCGGTCATTACCAACAAGTCCGTGCCTTCGCGGGTTCGCGAAAGCCTGAACTTCGAGAGCGGCCTGAACGACGGTCTTTGCGTTCCGGTGTTGCTGCTGTTTATTGCACTTGCCCTTGGCAGCCAGCAGGGAGAAGGGACATCAATGGCGTTTATTCTGGTGGCCGAAGAACTGGGGATCGGTTTGGCCGTTGGCCTTGTGCTGGCCGGCGTGGGCTACGGGTTGCTACGCTGGTGCCATGAGCATGGGTGGATCACCGAGGTTTGGGTGCAGATAACTTCTGTGGCGCTTGCCATCAGTTGTTTTGCCGTTGCCCATTCGTTGCACGGCAGCGGTTACATAGCCGCCTTCAGTGGCGGCATCCTTTTTGGTTTCTTATCGAAGGAAACCCACAAGCTGGTGCATCCAGCCGAGGGCATTGGCGAAACATTAGCGCTGCTCACATGGTTCATTTTCGGTGCGGCGGTGATAGGCCAGTCGTTCGGCGAGTTCACCTGGAAAATGCTCGCCTATGCCCTGCTAAGTCTTACGGTGATACGTATGCTGCCAATTTTCCTGTCGTTGACGGGCACAGGTGAGCGGGCAAGCACGAAGCTATTCCTGGGCTGGTTCGGGCCACGTGGGCTGGCCAGCATCGTTTTCGCGATTGTCGTCGCTAATGAGGGCGTTCCAGAAGCGCGCTTTCTGGCCATGATTGTGGTGCTAACCGTGTTGCTGAGCCTGATCTCACACGGTATTTCTGCTAATCCGCTGGCCCGGAGGATAGGCAGGATCGAGTAGTCACGAGCCACACCAAGGTGCTATCTTTTTCAAAAATTAGAACAACTAAAAAACGGCTGTCTGCTGATACGGCTGCAAATGATCCTGGGAGCGGCCACGAGCGAAAAATGGCTGAGCGAGCATGCCGGCACACCCGAGGGTGCCGGCGAAGCATTTCCCAGCGCCTTGCCGCCAAAGCGATCTCCTGTCAGAAGCGTCGTCTTGTGAGGAAACGGAATGGCGCCTTATCGCGTGGTGCTTGCAGGCATCGTCAGTCTGCTTGCAGTGAGCATTGAACCCGGGACGAATGGTCTCGCCTTGGCCGCTGACACGAGCGAGCCGCCGGCAACCATTACCTACGTCCGCAAAGCGTCCACCACCAATTTCCTCGGCTGGGGGCAGTCAGGTTTCTATTTTCCTCAATTCGCCTCGGACAGCATCGTCGGGCCCAAGCGGACGGACGACAACATGCAGTTCTGGGTCCCCGACTGGCTGGAATTTAATTTCGACTGCTTTGATCTCGAGGACACGACCTTTTCCGCGGACGAACCGGATTGTTACGATGACTGCAAGGGCCGCGGCGTCTATACCCGGGGCGGTTACGATGATTGGGATGCCTTCATCCTGCCTAATGGATTCAATGGCCATTCCGGGTCGATTGTCGATGAGAGGGCCGATAACAACACCAACAACACCGTCAATCAAATCTACCTGAAGGCCGGCGTGCCGGACTCCTTCTGCATGCACCTGGTGACGGACAACACGGCCAACGACCACGATTCCGGCGGCTCGATCATCGTGCGAGGTGGCAGACCAAACCAGGGGAGCTTCGATCCGAACGTACCCATTCCCGGCCTGAGCTTCGACGGGGTGACAGACGTGCACACCTTCCGCTTCGATAACTTCGTGGCGGACGATTTCATCAAGATCAGGCTCAACTCGGGTACGCCGGGTGTCGATCCGGGCTTTGGCGGCATCATGTTCGACGAGAGCTGTGATGCCCTGCCCAATGAAAACTGCGGCAACAACATCTGTGAGCTGGAACTCGGCGAGAGCTGCGAGAGCTGCCCGGGGGACTGCGGCGCGTGTATACCGGGGGCGACACCTGGCAGAACCTGGCTGCATCACGGCACGGCGACCCAGCCCCACTATGTGGAAGGCTCCAACCGACTGCTGATATTTATCGCCCATGGCGTCGATGATCAAAGCCACCGCGTCGAGGGGGTCCGCTATGGCACCCAGCAGATGCATTTTTTGGAGGGCAGGTCCCAGAAGCGCAATGACCGGGCCACCCTCTCTGTCTGGTACCTGAAGGAAGCGGAGATCGCAGCCGCAGGCGGGACCGACTTCAGCGTGGACTGGTATCACAAACCCGGACAACGATCGTTCGAAAGCATCTTTTTCACGGACGTGAGCCAGACCCAGAGCTTTGGTACCGTGGACGAAGCCGGCTGCAATGACTGCTATGCCATCGCGTGCCCGTGGGAGACCGTCGAGCCCGGCCACACATCTCTGTATGCCGGCACGCACGAGCGAGCAGCGGCCAGCTTCTGGCCCTTGAATGACTTTACTCAGGACGCAGACCTGTGGATGGGAAATAACGGCCGGGCGACGTTGGGCCACCGGGATGGTGACGGCAGTCTGGAGTCGGCAGGCGCCCAGTACGGCCGCGAGGGTGCCTTTTCGCTGATTTGCTTCGAGGTCCAGGATATTCCACAGAATGATCAGGACAGAGACGGCATCGGTGACCCCGTGGACAATTGCCCGACAGTCCAGAATTCAGCCGAATTTCGCGATGCAGAAGGCTGGGCGCCCCAGCAGGACGACGACGGCGACGGTATCGGCAACGCCTGCGACCTGGTTATCCCACCGCAGGTGCTGCCCAGTGCCAGCAGCAGCTCGCCCTACAGTTACAACCTGACGGCCCTGCGCGGGGAATGGCCCTGGCTATGGACCCTGGTCGACGGCAGCCTGCCGCCTGGCCTGAGCTTGAGCCCTTACGGAGTAATTTCCGGGAACGCACCTGGCGGGACCGGCTCCTTCAGTTTCACCGTACAGGTAATGGAACGAAGCGCCGATACGGCGAGGCGCGAAATGATCATCCAGTCCAACGCGCCCTGCTGCCCCGGCTGTCACTCCGAGTAGCGGGGTGAATGCCCGCTTTCGGCTGCCGTTTCAACCGGTCGATGCAACTCTTTGTCGGCAAGAGATTGCCCTGCCCCATTGAGGCACCCGCGATCCGGGTTTCGCCGACCCCAATGCACGGCCACCACCCGACTCAGCCGCGAGGCTTTTTCTTCTTCGGCAGATAAAGATCGGTCAGCGTGCCGTCAAAGGCCTCGGCGGCCATGGCGACTGTCTCGGACAGCGTCGGATGCGGGTGCACCGTCAGACCAATGTCTTCCGCATCGCAGCCCATCTCGATGGCCAGGCCGACTTCGGCAATCAGGTCACCGGCATTCGGTCCGACGATGCCGGCACCGATCACCCGGTCGGTGGCCTCGTCAAACAGAATCTTCGTCATGCCCTCGTCGCGGTTCAGGGCCAGGGCACGACCGCTGGCCGCCCAGGGAAAGACACCTTTGCCGTATTTAATGCCTTGGGCTTTCGCTTCGGCTTCGGTCACCCCGACCCAGGCAATCTCCGGATCGGTATAAGCCACCGAGGGGATCACCCGCGCATCGAAGAAGCGTTTTTCACCGGCGGCCACTTCCGCGGCCACCTTGGCCTCATGAGTCGCCTTGTGGGCGAGCATGGGCTGGCCGACGATGTCGCCGATGGCAAAAATATGGGGCACGTTGGTGCGTTGCTGACGATCCACCGGAATAAAGCCGTGATCATTCACGGTGACCCCGGCCTTGTCTGCATCGATGACCGGGCCATTGGGCTTGCGACCGACAGCGACTAAAACCAGGCCGTAGGTCTGCGGCCCATCGGGTGCCTGCTCGCCGTCGAAGTGCACCCTGATGCCCTCCTTCGCCGCTTCAACCCGGGTCACCCCGGTCTTGAGCATGATGGCTTCGTAGCGTTTGCGAATGCGTTTGTCGAAGGGCCTCAGCAAGTCCTTGTCGACCCCCGGCATCAGCTGGTCGGTCAGCTCCACCACGGAAATCTTTACGCCCAGGGCATCGTAAACGCAGGCCATCTCCAGGCCGATGATGCCACCGCCGACCACCAGCATGCGCTCGGGCAAATCACGCAGCTCCAGGGCGCCGGTGGAATCCACAATACGGGGATCGTCCGGTAACTTGGGCAGCATGGCCGCTTCGGAGCCGGCAGCAATGATGCATTGCTTAAAGGCGATGACCTGTTCGCCGCCGTCGCTACTCACCCGCAGGTGATTGGCCGAGACGAAACGCCCCTGGCCATGCACCACCTTAACTTTGCGCTGCTTGGCCAGGGCACTCAAACCACCGACCAGGCGGCCGACCACCTTGTCTTTCCAGCCCCGCAAGGCATCGGTATCGATTTTCGGCGCGCCGAAACTGATACCGCATTCACCCATCTCCTGGGCTTCTTCGATGACCCTGGCTGCGTGCAACAAGGCCTTGGACGGAATGCACCCGACATTCAGACAAACACCACCCAGCACCGGCCAGCGTTCAACGAGCGTGACATTCAAACCCAGATCCGCGGCTCGAAAGGCCGCGGTATACCCACCGGGCCCGGCACCCAGCACCAGCAGGTCAGCTTCCTGATCCACCTGACCGTCATAACCAGCCGCGGCAATGGGCGCGCCGGCGGCGGGCGGAGCTGCCGGCTCGGCTGGCGCTGCAGTCGCGGCCGCTGCGGCGGGCTCGTCGTCTGTTGCGGGCGCGTCGGTCGCCTGGATCCGGGCAATCAGGGTGCCGGTGGAGACCCGATCCCCCATGCCCACCAACAGCTCGAGCACCTGACCGGCCATGGGAGCCGGCACCTCCATGGCAGCCTTGTCGCTTTCCAGGGTGATCAGCGGCTCTTCCGCAGCAATGCTGTCGCCGGCCTGGGCGTGAACCTCGATCACTTCCACATCCTCGAACTCGCCGAGGTCGGGTACGTGAATATCCGTTGCGCTGCTCATGACTTGGCGCTCAACTGCCCAGCAGGATGCGATCTACGTCAGCCAGGATGCTGCGCAGGTGGGTGGTAAAGCGGACGCCGTTCGCCCCATCGATCACGCGATGATCGTAGGACAGGGACAACGGCAGAATCAGCCGCGGCACAAACTCGCCGTCCTGGTAAACCGGTCGATAGTCTGAGCGCCCGGCGCCGAGAATGGCGACTTCGGGTGCATTAATAATGGGCGTGAAATGCGTGCCGCCGATACCACCCAGGCTGGATACAGTAAAGCTGCCGCCCTGCATCTCCTTCGCCGTGATCTTGCCTTCCCGGGCTTTGGCACTCAGCGCACCCAGTTCCTGGGCAATGCTCATCACATCCTTGAGGTCGGCATCGCGAATAACCGGGACCACCAGGCCATTGGGTGTGTCGGCGGCAAAACCAACGTGGAAATATTTTTTCCACACCAGGCTTTCACCGTCGGCCGACATGGAAGTATTGAACAAGGGGAATTCTTTCAGGGCGATGACCGTCGCCTTGATCAGGAAGGCCAGGGGTGTGAGCTTGACCTTCTGTTCAGCAGCGGCTTCCTTGAGCTTCTTGCGACGCTCTTCGATACCGGTGATGTCCGCTTCGTCAAACTGGGTGACGTGGGGATAGTTCAGCCAGCTGGCCTGCAGCCGCGGCCCGGAAATTTTCTGAATGCGGCCGAGGGGCTTGACCTCGATCTCGCCATACTTGGCGAAGTCCACCTCGGGCACCGCCGGCAGGGCACTGCCGGCGGCAGGACCGGCCGCCTGCCCCGTCATGACGGCCTTGACGAAGGCCGTCACGTCTTCTTTCAGCGCGCGGCCTTTCTGACCCGTGCCTTTAACCTGACCAAGATCTACGCCCAGCTCGCGGGCAAACTTGCGCACCGCCGGGCTGGCATGGGCGCGACCGAAAGTTGCCTCATTGATGGGGGGCAGACTGCGCGACACGGCGGGCGCTGCAACAGCAGCCGCAGCGGCGGGCGCAGACGGCGGCGCCGGGCTATCGGCAGTGAACTCGGGCTTGATGGTGGCCGTGTCTTCCGTCACCGGTGCCGGGCCGGAGAGCTCCAGTTCACCGATCACGCCACCGGTACCGATCTGATCACCGCTGGCAACATTGACCGCAAGCACCTTGCCGGCTGCCGGGGCCGGCACTTCCATGGCCGCCTTGTCCGTCTCCAGGGTGATCAGCGGATCATCCACCGCGACGACGTCACCGACCTTGATATGGACCTCGGCAATATCCGCTGCATCGAAGTCACCGAGATCAGGCACCACCAGCGGAAAAGGCCCTGAGGCTGCTGGCGCTGGCGCTTGTCCTGGTGCCTTGGCCGCGCTGCTGGCGTGGGCCGGCAGTGCAGTCGCCGTGGCTTGAGCAGCAGCCGGAGCCGCTGTTGCATCAGGCTGGGATTCAGCCGCTGCAGCCGTGTCCAGGTAGAGAATCAGATCGCCTTCGGAAACCTTGTCGCCCGAGGCCACGGCCAGCTCAGCGACGGTGCCGGCGACCGGGGCCGGCACTTCCATGGCAGCCTTATCCGTTTCCAGCGTGATCAGGGGATCTTCGGCGTTTACCTGGTCGCCGACCTGCACGTTGATCTCAACGATTTCGACCTCGGCGAATTCCCCGAGGTCGGGCACGCGGATTTCCTGACGGTTACTCATTGCGGCGCGCTTCTCCTTACCTCAAACCGTGGTGGGATCAGGCTGATCCGGATCAATGCCCAGCTTTTCCCGGGCAGCTTTCACCGTTCCCGGGTCCACCGTGCCTTCCTCGGACAGGGCCTTCAGAGCCGCCAGCACGATATGCCGGCGATCGACCTCAAAAAAGTCTCGCAGGGCCTTGCGCGAATCACTGCGCCCGTAACCATCGGTACCCAGCACGCGGTAGCGGCCGGGCACCCACTGACGAATCTGATCGCCCAGGGCTTTCATGTAATCCGTGGCCACGACAAAGGGACCCGGGTTGCCGGACAGCATGCGCGTGACGTAGGCCTCCCGCGGCGGCTCATCCGGATGCAGCAGGTTCCAGCGCTCGCAGTCCAGTCCGTCGCGACGTAATTCGTTAAAGCTGGTCACACTCCAGACGTCGGCCGGAATGTTGTAGTCCGCTTCGAGCATCTCGGCGGCGGCCTGCACCTCTCTTAATATAGTGCCGGCCCCCAGCAACTGCACCCGGACCTTGCCGCGGCCGCCGTTACTCAGGGGATACAGGCCTTTCAGGATGCCGTCCTCGGCGCCCTTGGGCATGGCCGGCTGCACATAGGCTTCATTCATCGCGGTGATGTAATAGAACACCCGCTCCTGCTCCTCCAGCATGCGCCGCAGGCCGTCCTGCACGATCACGGCCAGTTCGTAGGCAAAGGCGGGGTCATAAGAGCGGCAATTCGGCACGGTGGCGGCCAGCAAATGACTGTGGCCATCCTGGTGCTGCAGCCCCTCCCCGGCCAGGGTGGTGCGCCCGGCGGTCCCGCCGATCAAAAAGCCGCGCGCCTGCATGTCGCCGCCGGCCCAGATGAAATCGCCGATGCGCTGGAAGCCGAACATGGAATAAAAAATATAGAAGGGAATCATCGGCACGCCGTGGTTGGCGTAGGAGGTCGCCGCCGCCAGCCACGAACAGAAAGCACCGGCCTCGTTGATGCCTTCCTGCAGAATCTGGCCCTCCTTGTCCTCGCGGTAGTACATGAGCTGCTCGCGATCCTGCGGCGTATACAGCTGCCCCATGGAGGAATAGATACCGATCTGGCGGAACATGCCCTCCATGCCGAAGGTCCGCGCTTCATCCGGCACGATGGGTACGATGTTCTTGCCCAGCTGCTTGTCACGCACCAGGGCAGTCAGAATCCTGACCAGTGCCATGGTGGTGGAAGCCTCACGCTCGCCCGAACCCTCCAGCTGGTTTTTGAACACATCCAGCGGCGGCACCTGCAAAACCTGGGTGCTGGGTTTGCGGACGGGCAGGAAGCCACCCAGCTTCTCCCGCCGGGCGCGCATGTACTGCAACTCTTCGCTGCCTTCGGCCGGCCGGTAGTAGGGCACCTTTTCGATGTCCGCGTCGGAAATGGGGATATTGAAGCGATCCCGGAAAGTCTTCAGATCGTCGACGTCGAGCTTTTTGGCCTGGTGGGCCGTCATCTTGCCCTCCGCCGCCTCACCCAGACCAAAGCCCTTCACGGTCTTGGCCAGGATCAGCACCGGGCGACCCTGGTGCTCGACAGCCCGCTTATAAGCCGCGTGCACCTTGATGGTATCCAGGCCGCCGCGCTTCAAACGCCAGATCTCTTCGTCTGACATATTTGCAACCATTTCAAGAAGTTCTGGATACTTCCCAAAAAAGTTCTTACGGGTATAAGCGCCGCCCAGGGCTTTGAAATTCTGGTACTCGCCATCCACGCACTCTTCCATCACGCGCTGCAGAATGCCGTCCCGGTCACGCTCCAGCAGCTCGTCCCAGTTGCTGCCCCAGAGCACCTTGATCACCGCCCAGCCGGCGCCGCGGAAGGCGGCTTCCAGCTCCTGGATGATCTTGCCGTTGCCGCGCACCGGGCCGTCCAGGCGCTGCAGGTTGCAGTTAATGACGAAAATCAGGTTATCGAGCTTTTCGAACACGGGCATGGTCAATGCGCCCATGGATTCGGGCTCGTCCATCTCGCCGTCACCGAGGAAACACCACACCTTGCGATCGCTGGTATCGGCCAGGCCGCGGTGTTCCAGGTAGCGTATGAAGCGCGCCTGGTAGATGGCCATCATCGGGCCCAGGCCCATGGACACGGTCGGGAACTGCCAGAAATCGGGCATCAGCCAGGGGTGCGGATAAGATGACAGGCCGTCATCCCCGCCCACCACTTCCTGGCGGAAATTGTTCAGCTGGTTCTCCGTCAGACGCCCTTCCAGGTAGGCGCGGGCATAAATGCCCGGCGAAGAATGCCCCTGCATGAAGACCAGGTCGCCGCCGAAATCCTCGGTGGGCGCCCGCCAGAAATGGTTAAACCCGACTTCGTACAGGGCGGCCGCCGATGCATAGCTGGCAATGTGGCCACCGTACTCGCTGCTGTGCCGGTTGGCCTGGACCACCATGGCCATGGCATTCCAGCGAATATAGGCCTCGATCCGCCGCTCCAGGGCGCGGTCACCCGGATACTCGGGCTGCTGGTGCACCGGAATAGTGTTCAGGTAAGCGGTGGTTGCGCTGTAGGGCAGATACGCCCCCGAGCGCCGGGCGTGATCGATCATGCTGTTGAGCAGGAAGTGAGCCCGATCCGTGCCATGACTGCGCAATACGGAGTCGATGGAGTCCAGCCACTCCTGCGTCTCTTGAGGATCTACATCTTCGAAACGATTGAATTCGACCACGGTGCGCCTGTTTGCTCGCGAGCCTGTCAATTATTGCCGGGGCTGACAGGTGGCGCCCTTCCCGCACGTTTTATTTCAGGGCGGGCCGACACGATTTGCTTATAATCCCGGCGCAGACGAAGCCACGCCTGCGAAAGCCCCGGTATGATCGGGGTTTACCCCAAACCGGTCAAGCCAAACCCCCATGAAAGAGCTGCTCCCCCCGTCAGCTGATCTGCGCCTGAGCCAGGGCCCGACAAAAATCACCCGGGCAGAACTCGCTCGCCTTGATCAGGCCGTGATCGTGCTACCGGCAAAGCCGGCCGATGCCGACTGGCGGGGCGTGCCGGGCGGCGCCCAATTGCGGGCAGCCAGCCGCCGGGCCGGCGCCGGCACCGCTGTGCACAGCCGACTGGCCAATCCCCGCGGCACGGGACTGTCAGCCCAGGCACTACCCGGTGGCGAGCTGGACAGCTTCAGGCTGCTGCAATTCGCCGGCAAGCTGGTGGCCGAGGCTCTGGCGACACAACCGCGCAGCCTGGCTTTCATCTTGAGCCGCCTCGATGGTGAGTCTGCCGAGCGCCTGGCCGAAGCCCTGGTGCTGGCTGCCTACGCCCAAAATTTTGCCTTGCCGACCGCACAGACCAAAGCGAAAGCCAAGGCCAACTTGAAGAGCATCAAAATTTTCGGCGTCAAACAGCCGCTGGAACTGCCTCCGATTGCCATCGCCGCGCGCGCCCAGAATCTGGCGCGTTGGCTAACCAGTTTGCCGCCCAACCGACTTAATGCATCAGGCTACCGGGAACTGGCCAAGCAACTGGCGAAGGAATACGGCTGGCAAATGCAGTTCCTGGATGAGAAAAAACTTGCCAGGGAAAAAGCCGGCGCCTTCCTGGCGGTCTCCCAGGGCAATGCCGCGCGGGATGCCGGCATCATTCATCTGCGCTACGAGCCGAAAAAGGCCAGTAAGCAGAAACCCCTGGCGCTGGTAGGCAAGGGCATTGTCTTCGATACCGGCGGCAATAACCTCAAGCCGCACAAGTCCATGCTGGATATGCATGAAGATATGGCCGGCAGCGCCGTGGCCCTGGCTACTCTGCAAGCTCTGACGGAACTGGACTACCCGCGGACCGTCGATTGCTGGCTGGCGGTTACCGAGAATCGCATCAGCGCGACGGCCTACCTGCCCCGGGATGTCATCACGGCCAGCAATGGCACCACCATCGAAATCATCCATACAGATGCCGAGGGCCGCCTGGTGCTGGCCGATACCCTGGCCATTGCCGGCCGCCAGGAACCGGAACTGATCATCGACTACGCCACCCTGACCGGGGCCTGCGTGTACTCCCTGACCGAACGCTACAGCGGCGTATTCACCAACCGCGACAGCTTTAACGAGGCACTGGTGGCGGCCGGACGGCGCAGCGGCGAGCGGGTCTGGCCCTTCCCGATGGACCGAGACTTCGACGAGGCCCTCAAGTCCAAGGCGGCTGACATCCTGCAATGCTCAACAGACGGCAGCGGCGATCACATCCTGGCCGCGCGCTTCCTGCAGCGCTTCGTCCCCAAAGGCAGCGACTGGGTGCACATGGATTTGAGTTCGGCCAGCCGCAAGGAGGGCCTGGGGCAGGTGCCCGGCGGCGCCACGGGTTTCGGGGTCCGGCTGACGCTGGAATTCCTGCAGGCACACAAATGAACCCGGCTATTGCCCAGCGCTTCCGGGGCTTCCTGCCTGTCGTGGTCGATGTAGAAACCGGTGGCTTCAATCATCAAACCGATGCCTTGCTGGAAATTGCCGCCGTCATTCTGCGTATGAACGATCAGGGCCAGATTGCGCGTGCAGATACCTTCCGTTACCACGTGACCCCTTTCCAGGGCGCCAACATCGAGACCGCCGCCCTGCAGGTCAATGGCATTGATCCTCACCACCCGCTGCGACCGGCCATTCCGGAACGGGATGCCCTGCAACGGATATTCCGGGATGTGCGGGCCGAGCTGCGGGCCACGGAGTGCCGCCGCGCCATCCTGGTGGGCCACAACGCGCAGTTTGATCTGAATTTCCTGAATGAGGCGGTGACTCGCACCGGCATCAAGCGCAACCCCTTTCACCCATTCAGCGTCTTCGACACCGCCACGCTGGGCGGGGTGGCCCTGGGACAAACCGTGCTGGCGCGTGCCGCAGCCGCAGCCGGCCTACCGTGGGACGCCGATGCAGCCCATTCAGCGGCCTACGACGCGGAACAAACGGCTGATCTGTTCTGTACCATCGTCGATCGTTTCCGGCCCGTTTATGACAGCGCGCTGCCTGTCTGAAGTGCTCACAGGGCAAGGCTTTCAGCGCGAGTCTTGATTGAATAAATCCCGCCCCTCGCCTATCCTCTGCGGTCATTCAAACCGGGGCGCGCCAGCTTGGCTCGCCACCTACAGCGCTTCACCAACAGGGGACCATCATGAATCCACTCAAGAGTGCCTGGGGCACCATTATTTGCGGGCTAGTCATCGCCGTTATCGTTGCGCTGCTTACAGACCTGCAGGGTCCCGACAGTGCACGCTTCATGATCTGGGCCCATGTGGTTGTCGGCATCACCTGGATTGGCCTGCTCTACTATTTCAATTTCGTGCAGGTGCAGGCGCTGGCAGAAGCTGCCGGCGATGAAGGCGGTCCCGGCGGTGGTGGTATCACCAAGTATGTCGCCCCGCGTGCCTTGCTCTGGTTTCGCTGGGCCGCACTGGCAACCTGGCTGACAGGCGCCATTTACCTGCTTGAAAAAGGCAACTTCGCCAGCGCATTCCTGCTGGGACAGGGTGGCGGCGGCGACCCGGTTTACGGGCTGACCATCGGCATCGGCGCCTGGATGGGCACGATCATGCTGTTCAATGTCTGGATACTGATCTGGCCCAACCAGAAAAAAATTCTTGGCATGGTTGAAGCCTCGGCTGAGCAAATCGCGAAAGCGAAAAGCACCGCGTTGATGGCATCCCGCACCAACACCATGCTGTCGATCCCCATGCTGATGAGCATGGTGGGCGCGCACCACGGCTTTTTCATGTAAGCAGCCGCGGCCGTGTGGCTGCGAAAGCTAAAGTCCATGGTGGGGGTGACTGCAAACCGTAGTCACCCCCGCTTTATTTCAGGGTGGCGAATCCGCATCAGATCATGACCCAGCAACAGCCTCTGACACCACCGGCGGACCTTAATGAACAAGTGCGCCTGGCCCTGGCCGAAGACGTGGGCGACGGCGACCGCACCGCTGCCCTGGTGCCGGCAAGCCAGCAGGCCGATGCCACCATCATTGCCCGCCACGAAGCCGTCCTGTGCGGTCAGGCCTGGGTGGAGGCAGTGTTCACGCAAACCGATCCGGCCATCGCGGTGCAGTGGCATGTGGGTGAAGGCGACAGCGCGCAGGCTGACCAGACCATCTGCGAACTGCGCGGTCCGGCGCGCGGCCTGCTGACAGCCGAGCGCACGGCCCTGAATTTCCTGCAGACCTTGTCAGCAACCGCCACGGTGGCCCGGCGTTATGTGGAGGCTGTCGCCGGCACCGGCACGATCATCCTGGACACACGCAAGACGCTGCCGGGCCTGAGACTGGCGCAAAAGTATGCCGTGCGTTGCGGCGGCGCCAGTAATCATCGCATCGGCCTGTTCGATGCCATCCTGATCAAGGAAAATCATATTGCCGCGGCCGGCAGCATCGCCGCCGCGGCTGACGCCACCCGCAGCAGCGGCGTGCTGGTGGAAATAGAAGTGGAGAATCTGGCCCAGCTGGATGAGGCCCTGCAGGTCAGGACAGACCGGCTGTTACTCGACAATTTCAGCGTCGCCGATTTACGCACGGCGGTACAAAAGCGAGATGCAAAGGCAACCGGCATTCAACTGGAAGCTTCCGGCGGTATTACCCTGGCAAACATTCGGACCATTGCAGAAACGGGCGTAGACTTTATTTCCGTCGGTGCATTGACCAAAGATGTCGAGGCTGTCGATCTGTCCATGCGCTTCCGGTTCACGACCTAGTCCGCTCATTTGATGGCTCAAACTGATCGCCAGTACACCGCCCCGGCCCGGCTCTTCCACTGGGTAATCGCCGGCCTGATCCTGTATCAGATCCCGCTGGCCTACTACATGATCGGCTTGCCCCTGAGTCCGGACAAGCTGGGCAGTTATGCGCTGCACAAGTCCATCGGTATCACCATCTTCGCCGTCTCGGCCGCGCGCCTGGCCTGGCGCTGGCTGCGCCCGCCGCCACCGCTGCCAGCCAATTTAGGCCCGGCCACACGCCGCGTGGGCGCCTTCACCCACGGGCTGCTTTATTGCCTGACCTTCGCCATGCCCCTGGTCGGCTGGCTCAGCTCCTCGGCAGCAAATTTCCCCGTCAGCCCGTTTGGCTGGTTCACCCTGCCCAACCTGGTGGCCCCGGATGGTGAGCTGCATGAGCGCCTGGAACTGGCGCACCGACTGCTGGCCTACATGCTGTTCGGCACCCTGAGCCTGCACGCGGGCGCGGCCCTTTATCACCACTTCATATTGCGTGACGGCGTGCTGCGCGCCATGCTGCCATTCACCGGCAATCGGAGCTAAACATGCGTGTCCTACCCATCGGCCTGTCCTTCCTGGGGGCCCTTGCCATGAGTGCCCAGGCCCAGGCAGAACTATGGACACCGGTAGCCGCCGACAGCACCCTGAGTTTCAGCGCCGAACAGCAGGGCGCGGCCTTTGAAGGTCTGTTTAATAAGTTCACGGCCACCTTTGACCTGGACCCCGCCGATCCGACCACCGCACGTATCGAGGCCACCATCGACATGGATTCGGTGGATACCCTGTATGACGAGCGCGATGAAGCCCTGCGGGAACCGGAATGGTTTGATGTGGAGCGTTTTCCTGAAGGCCGCTTCGTCTCCGAACAAATCCAGAAAGCCGAATCCGGTTACCTGGCGGATGCCTTCCTGACGCTGCGGGATGCAACCCAGCCCATCGCCCTGCAGTTCACCCTCGAGACGCTGCCCGACGGCCGACTGCGGTTTGAAGGCCAGAGCGTCGTGAGTCGCCTTGCCTTCGGCGTCGGCAACGGCCAATGGGAAAACACGGACTGGGTCGGCGACGCGGTCACCATCCGGGTCAGCCTGATCCTGGAACAGAGCTTGCCCTGACGCTTAGTCGGCCGGCGCCAGCACCTTTTCGAAAAACTCCAGGGCCTCGGGATTGGCCAGGGCCTCGCGATTCGTCACGGGTCGGCCGTGCAACAACTCCCTGACCGCCAGCTCGGTAAGCTTGCCTGAGCGCGTGCGCGGTATAGCCGGTGCCTGCAGGATCAGGGCCGGCACATGCCGGGGACTGGCGCCCGCGCGAATGCCCGCGCGAATTCGGTCTTCAAGTGCATCATCCAGCACCTGGTCCGCCCGCAGTTTCACAAACAGCACCACACGCTCCTGGCCCTGCCACTGCTGACCGACGGCCAGGGCCTCGAGCACTTCATCCAATTGCTCAACCTGACGGTAAATTTCCGCGGTGCCGATGCGCACGCCACCCGGGTTCAGCACCGCATCGGAACGGCCATGAATCACATAGCCGCCGTGCACGGTTTCCTCAGCCAGATCACCGTGCCGCCAGACGCCGGGAAAATGTTCGAAATAGGCAGCCCGGTAGCGGCTGCCGTCAGGGTCTGCGCCAAAGCCCAGGGGCAGGGACGGAAACGGCCGGGTGCAAACGAGTTCGCCCGGCTGCCCTACAAGCCGCTGCCCGGCCTCGTCCCAGATTTCCACCGCCATGCCCAGACCCGGTGCCTGAATTTCGCCGCGTCGAACGGGGGCCGTGGGATCGGGGCCCACAAAGCAGGACAAGATATCGGTGCCGCCCGAAATAGAGGCCAGCTGCACATTGTCGCTGATGGCCTGATAAACATAGTCGAAGCCCTCCGGCGCCAGGGGCGAACCCGTGGAGGCCAGGGTGCGCAGGCTGCCCAGGTCAAAGTGCTCATTCGGTCGCAGTCCGGCCTTGGCGGCAGCCCCCAGAAAGCGCGCCGAGGTGCCGAAGAAAGTGCAGCGCTCCTGCGCCGCGAAGGCGAACAAACGGTAGCCGTCAGGTTCAAACGGCGAGCCGTCATACAGCAACAGCGTCGCGCCGCTGGCCAGTGCCGAGGCCAGCCAGTTCCACATCATCCAGCCACAGGTGGTGAAGTAAAAAACCCGGTCTCCTTCATGCAAATCACACTGCAGCTGGTGTTCCTTCAGGTGTTGCAGCAGCACCCCGCCGGCACGATGCACGATGCACTTGGGGGCGCCCGTGGTACCGCTGGAAAACACCACATACAAAGGATGATCGAAGGGCAGTCGCTGGAATACTGGCGTGCCCGTACCAGCCCGATCAATTGACGCGTCCCAGTCCACCCTGCCCGGTTCGCACGGCTCCTGCAGTCGCGACACCTGGATGACCAATCGCACGGACGGCAAACCGGCGACGATTTCCCGGCACTTGTCAGCGATAGACACACGCTTGCCGGCATAGTGATAGCCGTCGCACAGGATCAGCACAGCGGGGGCCACCTGGGTGAAGCGATCGAGCACTGCCCGGGCGCCGAAATCCGGTGACGCCGAACAAAACACTGCCCCGCTCGCCGCACTGCCGAGCATGGCAATGATGGCCTCCGGTCCATTGGGCAGAATGGCGGCTACGCCTTCGCCGGGCATGACCTGCGCCTGCTGCAGCAAGTCCTGAAAAGCAGCGGTCTGCGCGTGCAGGGCATCCCAACTGACGCGCCGGGTCCGGCCGGTTTCATCCAGGGAAACCAGGGCCTCACCGGGCCCGGTCCGCTGCAACAGGTTCTCCGCGAAATTCAGCTGCGCCTGGGGAAAATATTTTGCGGCCCACATGGCCTCTCCGGGCACAAAGACTGTGTCCCCCGCCTCACCCATCACCGGGCCGAATTGCCACACGGCGGACCAGAAACCCTCAGGGTCGGCCAGGCTCCAGGCATGGGCCCTGGCGTAATCCACCTGGCCGTCGGCCCCAAGCTGACCCTGACCGCGCAAGAAGGTGGTCAGGCGTGCCTGGGCCACGCGAGCCGCCGACGGGCGCCAGAGCACTGTCATGATCGGGCAGGCTCGCGGGAATACCACTCAGCGATCACTGCGAAGACCGGGGGCAAGTTGTATTTGACAAGCTGGCACGGGGATGGAATTTTAGCCCAGCCAAAAAAACACCTTTTAGCTCTGGAGAAACACCCATGAATCATGCCATCAAGGCCCTCCTGCTGGGTCTGTGCTGCGCTTTGCCCGTGCTGGTCTCGGCCGCCGATGAAGACCCGGATCAGGCAGCGGCGCATACCCGTCATGCACTGATGGAACTGATGGGCTGGAACATGAAGACCGTGGTGGCCATGTCAACGGGTAAGCAGGAATTTTCCGTCGAAGCCGCCGTGATTCAGGGCGAACGACTGGCCCAGCTGGGCGCCATGATCGGTGATGCCTTTGCCCGTGATACCTCGGCTGCGGAAGTGAAGACAGCGGCCCTGCCGGCAGTCTGGCAAGACTCCGAAGATTTCGCTGCCAAAAGCCAGGCTCTGATTGATAATGCCACCGCCTACGCCGAGGCCGCTGCCGGCGGCGCGGGCCCGGCGCGGAAGGCCTTTATTCAGTTGGGCGGCAGCTGTAAAGGCTGCCACGAGAACTACAAAGCGGAATAGGCCCGGGGTGGCCGTCAGCCGTTCGAGGCGGCCATTAGCACCCGCTTCGGCTCGGCCACACCATAGCCCTGGGCGTAGTCCAGACCCATGCCGCGAAGCATGGTGATGATTTCTTCATTTTCGGCGAATTCGGCGATGGTCTGCTTGCCGGTCAGGTGACCGATCTCGTTAATCGAGCGCACCATTTCCCGATCGATGGGGTCGTGGAGTATCTCCTTCACGAAGCTGCCGTCAATCTTGAGAAAGTCCACGGGGAAATGCTTCAGGTAGCCGAAGGATGACAGCCCGGTGCCGAAATCATCGAGGGCGAAATTGCAGCCCAGTTCTTTCAGCGCATTGATGAAGCGGCTGGCCTGGGCATAGCTGGCGATGGCCGCCGTCTCGGTAATCTCGAAACAGATCTTGGTGGCATCCAGGCCACTGGTCTGGAACTGCTGCACCACGTAAGGCAGGAAACCATCATCCGTCAGACTCTGGCCGGACAGGTTGATAGAGCACAGGGAGAGGCGTTCGCGTTCATCGGCTTCAGAAACCAGCCAGCGGAAAGCCTGGTTCACGACCCAGCGATCAATATTCGGGGTAATGCCATAGCGCTCGGCGGCGGAGATAAACAGGTCGGGTGAGACCAGTTTGCCGTTCTCATCACGCATGCGCAGCAACAACTCATAGTGCGCACCCTCTCCCTGACCCTGCAGCGGGAGAATGGTCTGGCGGAATAATTCAAAGCGGTTTTCTTCCAGCGCGTTACTGATGCGAGCGGCCCATTGCATTTCGCGCCGACGCCGCATCAGGTCGATATCATTTTCCTGGTAGCTGTAAATGCGATTGCGCCCGGCTTCCTTGGCGGCCTGACAGGCACTGTCAGCTGCTGAAAGCAAAGCCGCCACGTCCTCCGTCTCCGCCGACACGGGCACGACACCGACGCTGGCCCCGAGCTGGAAGTTGCGGTCATCCCAGCTGAAGCGATGTTCCCGAATGGCCTCGCGCAGCTTGTCCGCCGTGCGCATGGCCTCATCCAGGCTGCAGCTTTCCAGCAGCAAACCAAACTCGTCGCCGCCCAGGCGCGCCAGCGTGTCGCGCCAGCGGATCTTACCCTTGAGCAAGGCACCCAGCTGACTGAGCAGGGCATCGCCCGCATTGTGTCCGCAGGAATCATTAACGATCTTGAACTGATCCAGATCGACATAGCACAAGGCGTAGGAGGTTTCCCGCGCCTTGGCGCTTTTCAGCGCTCGCTCCAGACGGCTTTCAAATTCTCGCCGGTTGACCAGCCCCGTCAGGATGTCATGACTGGCGTGATAACTCAGCTTGCGATTGAGTTCGCGCGCTTCGCTGACATCATGGAACACCAGCACACCGCCGGTGACCTCGCCCTTGTCATCACGAATGGGTGAGGCCGTATTCTCTATATAGATTTCGTTGCCGTCACGACGAATCAGCAAAGTCGGCCGCACGGACTTGATGGAACGATTGCGGCGAATGGAGACTGCCAGGGGGTTTTCCAGCGGCTCGCAGGTCTCTTCGTGGAAACCCCGGAATATCTCGTCAATAGGCCGACCGGTGGCATCGTCGACACGCCAGCCGGTGAGTTCCTCGGCCACGGGATTCAGGTATTCCACATTGCAGTCTTCATCGGTGGTAACCACACCATCACCAATGGATTGCAAAGTGATCTGGGCACTTTCCTTTTCGCGGAACAGCGCCTCTTCGTAGATCTTCTGCTCCGTGATATCCGTTTCAACACCGATCAGGCGCCGCAAACGACCCCGCTCATCCATCAGGCCCTTGGCCCGGCAAAGTACCCAGCGCCACTCGCCGTCACGCCGGCACATGCGGTGCACGCTTTCAAAAATTTCCCGCTTGCCGGCCAGGTGCTCGCGCAACTTGGCCTGCACTTTTGCCAGGTCATCCGGGTGCACCAGGCGTCGCCAGTCCGGCGGCGTTTCAGCCAGGGATTCATCGGTGTAACCCATGATGGCTTTCCAGCGCGGCGAAAAGCGCATCACGTTATTCAGGGCATCAAAATCCCAGGTGCCGTCATTGGCCGTGCGGATCATGACCTCTTCGCGCTCTTCCAGCAGGCGCAGACTGCGATCATCACGCAACTGGGCCAGCCCGGCCGCAAAACTTGAGCCCAGCAATTTCAGCAGTAACTGGTGATCGGCACTCCAGGCCGGCTGGGGGTGGCCATAACAAAAAGCCAGAAAACCAGCCGGCCGCCCCCGCACGTGAAAGCCGATGGCCAGCATGGAACTAATACGCAGGCCAGTCAGGCGAGCCCCATCGACTTCCTGCTCGGGCGCGGGATGCGCGCTGTCCAGGATGCCCCGCAGGCGCAGATGCACCAGGCCGTCCTGAAACCAGGGCAACTCGTCCAGGCGACAGGACTGCAAGACTTCAGGATTACACTGGGCGAAAGTGGCGCGCGCGGTGTGCACGCGTTCGAAGGATTCCCCGGCTCCATCCAGCAAGGCAATGCACACAGCATCGCAGTCAACAGACTCGCGCAGGGATTCCAGGCTGCGACGGACCACGTCCTCCGCGCCCTCATCAGGCAGGTTCTGCAGATCAACGGCTAACTTGGTGTACAGCACGTCCAGGCCGCCGATGGTTTTCCCGCCCAGCGCCTGATGCAACCCTGTCAGGGTCGAGGTGTGATCCACTCTGGCCTCCGATTAACCCCGGCTCCCGTTAGCCGAAGTCTGGTCTTCTGCGACAATTGCAGAAGCCCGCACACAAACGCCTTCATTTTGACACGGATTCGCCGTAATACAAGCTAAGTTGATGTAATTACGGCAAATAACCATGGCCGGAATTCCCTCAGGGTTCGTAGCGCTCAGCCAGGCTCAACATGGCATCGGTGCCAATCAACGCATTGATCTGACTGAAATCATTCATACGATCTCGCAAGCTATCCGTGGTGCCGTCGCGCTTGAGAACCTGAAGGTATTCGGCACCGGCACGGCTGAGCACGCGCACCATGGCACCGGGGAATATCACGATCTTGAAGCCCAGTTCGCCCAACTCCGCGGCCGGCAGCACGGGGGTCTTGCCGCCCTCCACCATATTGGCGAGCAGCGGGATCCGGTCGCCCAGGGCTGCACCGATCTGCTGCAACTCCGCCCGATCGCCCGGCGACTCCACAAACAGAATTTGCGCGCCGGCTTCCCGGTAGGCCTCCGCCCGCTCCAGGGCAGCTGCCAGCCCTTCCACGGCAACGGCATCGGTGCGGGCAATAATCAGGGTCTCATCACTGCGCCGGGCATCCAGGGCGGCGCGAATCTTGCCGCACATCTCGGCCGCCGGGATCAGGCGCTTACCTTCCAGATGGCCGCAACGCTTGGGCATCTGCTGATCTTCCAATTGAATGGCAGACGCACCACGGTTCTCGAACAGTTGCACGGTCCGCTGGACATTCAGCGCGTTACCGAAGCCGTTATCACCATCCACAATCAAAGGCAGGGACACCCGGTCGCGAATGCAGCCGATGGTATCGGCCACTTCCGTCAGGGTGGTCAGGCCCAGATCCGGTCGACCCAGGCGAGTAAAGGCAATACTTGCGCCGCTGAGATAGGCGCAGGAAAAACCCGCCTGTTCGATCAGCAATGCCGTCAGCGCGTCGTAGCAACCCGGTGCAATGACGGGTTGCGCACCGGCAATGGCCTCGACCAGTTGGTGTGCAGCTTTATTTTCCATGCCCGGCCTCCTCAGCCAGTCGATTCTTTAAATAGGGCATCAAGCCGCCGGCTGCAACCAGGCGCAGCAGGTGGGGCGGCAGGGACGCGACCTGCGCGTCATCGCCCCGGCTCTGGTTACTGATCTCACCCGTGGCGGCATCGATACGCAGGCGGTCTCCGGCCTGGATTTCCATGTCCGCCGGCAGCAGCAGCGCCGGGATGCCAAAGTTAAGAGCATTGCGGTAAAAAATCCGGCCAAAGGATCGGGCCAGGACCGCCCCAACACCCAGGTGCTGCAATGCCATGGCAGCCTGCTCCCGCGCCGAACCCATCCCGAAGTTCAAACCGCCCACCACCACATCACCGGCTTGCACCGAACCGGCGAAGGCCGGGTCCAGGGTTTCCAGGCAGTGCCGGGCCATTTCATCCATGGAGGATTTGAAATACAGGCCGGGTGCCATGGCGTCCGTATTGACGTTGTCGCCGAATACCCAGGCTCGACCGCTGATCACCAGGCTCATGTCAGCATCTCCCGGGGATCGGTAATGCGCCCGGCGACAGCCGACGCCGCCACCGTATAAGGCGAACCCAGGTAAACCTCGGCGGAGTTCGCGCCCATGCGACCCTGAAAATTCCGGTTGGTAGACGAGATACAAACCTCGTTCTCGGCCAGAATGCCTGCGCCAAGGGCCGCACAGGCACCACAGCCCGTGGGCAATAAATAGGCGCCTGCCGCGCTGATAATTTCCAGCGTGCCGTCGGCGGCGGCTTCCCGGTAGGCGCGCTGAGATGCAGGCGCAACCAGCAGCCGTGTGTCGGCGGCAACACGGCGACCCCGCAGCACCTGCGCGACCATTTGCAGATCTTCGAGCTTGGCGCCCACGCAGGCACCAATATACGCCTGGTTGATCACCGTCCCGGCATGGGTGGAGACCGGGCCGGAGTTGGCCGGTGAATGCGGCGCTGCCACCTGGGGCTCCAGGTCCGCAGCCTCGAACTGATGAACCGCGGCGTAATCCGCATCCGCATCACTGCACCACTCCAGGGCGTCCGCTGCCGGTTGTTGCCCGGCGACTCGCAAGGCAACCAGGGTCTGTTCGTCAGCGGGCACCACGCCGGTTTCCGCGCCCAGTTCCGCGGCCATATTGCACAGCACGCCACGCTCGGCCATGGACATGCGGGCAATGCTGTCACCACCGAATTCCATCACACGGCCTGCGTTGTCCGTCCCCACTTCCCGACAAAGCTTGAGCATGATGTCTTTAGCTGACGTACCCGCACCGAACTCACCGCTCCAGTCGATGCGCACCGTCTGCGGCACCTGGATCCAGATCTCGCCCGTCACGGCAACACCGGTCATCTCGATGGCGCCGAAACCCATCATCAGACAACCGAAAGCACCCCCCATGCTGGAATGGGAATCACCGCCCACGGCAAACATGCCTGGCTCAAGCAAGCCCTGCTCGGCCAGCAGCACATGCCCGATGCCCTGCATATCGAAAAAACGCTGAATGCCGAATTCCCGCGCAAAGTCACGAGTCAGGCGCAGGATCTCGGCAGACTGGGCATCCACGGCGGGCGTGAAATGATCGGTAACCAGCACCACCTTGTCCGGGTCCCAGACCCCTGCCCCCAGCTCTTTCAGCCGCGGCCAGATGCGCCGGGGACCGCCCGAGTCCAGTAGCAGGCACAGGTCCACCTGGCAGGTGATGATTTCGCCAGGTGCTGCGGATGCCTGGCCCGATGCGCGGGACAGGATTTTCTGAGTCAGGGTTTGTGCCATGGGGCTGAGGATAACCGGCTTCGACGGGCAGCTGTCGAACGCCCTAAGCAGCTGGCCAGGGAAAAGCCAATGCGCCAAGACACGGGGTCAGGCCCGACCAGGCCTGACCCCGATGCATCTAGCCCAGCACGTCCTTTAATTTTTCCGCGATGGCGGCTACGGCGGCCGGGTCAGCCTGGCTGACAGGCGCATAGTCACTGAAGCGCTCGGGAATCTTCACCGTGGCATCAATACCCAGTTGCGAACCCGTCATCGGGAAACCCTGCGGGCCCTTGGCAGCTGAAGGGTCCAGGATCATCGCCTGCCCGGAACGATTCATGATGCTGTCCTCATAGGGCTGGACGCGCGTACCGATCGCAAACTCCACGGCCTGCAGATCGTAGGGATCGATGTCCGGGCCGACGACAACGACAATTTTCGCCGTGCGTCCCCAGCGCCCCGCCGCACCCCAGACGGCATGTAGCACGAACTTGCCGAATTCCGGGTGGGGCTTCTGGGCACCGTCCACCGTTAGCTGCACGATATAGGTCATGTTGGGTGTCACGACGACATCCTTGACCTCCGGAATCTTGCGCTGCAGGTCACTGAGGACCTCGCCTTCCACGGGCATCAGCCCCAGGTAGTTGTGATCAAACGGCGGCATCATTTCGATGGTTGCGTACCACAGGGGATCCTTGCGGTGGGTAATTCGCTTGACGTCGAACACCGGGAATATCTGCAGCTTGTCGTAGTAACCCACGGAGTTGGAATGCCAGCCGATGGTGACGTCATCGGCATCGGGCTGGAAGACCCCTTCGATAACCCACTCAGCCGTCGCCGGCACTTCCAGGTCCACCGTGTCGCACTTGACCAGTTCTACCGGCGAACCGCGCAGGCCGCCGGCAAAGGCAAACTCGTCGCTGCCGAAGGGCGTGCCCGTGCAGGCAGCCAGATGCACAGCAGGATCACAAAGCTTGGCAACAGCAACTTCCAGGGGCTTGCCCATGGCCTTGGCCTTGGCCAGGTGAATCCCGATGTGATTCATCGGCGGATTCCAGAAGGCGAAAATCGACAGCTGCTGCTTCTGCTGACGATCAGTGTAGGAGCCCCCGGTGGGATGCCGGCATTCCCACAACTGCGTCAGGCGATACCAGCCCACGTTGCGCGCGCCCGTTTCCGGATCCTTGGTCACCACGATGGCACCACATATATAGGAGGAGCCCTCCTGGCCGATCCAGGTATGGGGCAACTGCTTGTCGAGGGAAATATCGGCCTCTTCAATAACCACCTGCTTGCAGGGGGCGTCTGTGCCATCGACCACCACGGGGGCCTGCCACTTTGCCTGGTCCGCCAGGATATCCGCATGCTTGAGCTTGGCAGCCAGGGGGTCGCGCTCGCCCAGGATCATGGCCGTGCGTTCTCGCGTACCGAAGGGGTTGTAGAGGACGGGAATGCCGGGGGTGTTGTAGCCCTGAAGATTGTTCAGAACCACACCCGGACCATCCGTCTCATGCAGGTGGCGCATCAGGGACTGGAGCTCATTGCTCTCATATTCACAGTTGATGGGCGCATCCACTTGCTTGAGCTGGCCATCTTCTTCCAGCACCGACAGATACTCGCGCATGTCCTTGAAAGCCATCGGCTTCACTCCCCTTGGTTTTAATTCTTGAACGTGATTCCACGGGCCGATGACCCGGGCGCGGTCACCTTAGCACTTCTGCGGCGACGGCGGCAGCCTTGGCCCGCCGGCCGAATCCGGCCACGGGCGGCCTTGTCTGCTAAGATTCGCGACCTTTCGGCGAGGGTCCCACGGCTGCTCGCGCAGGCAAACTCAGGAGTAAAAGCATGAGCGAGAGGAAAGTCGCCATTGTCACGGGCTCAGCGACCGGCGTCGGTGCCGCCGCGGCGATTCTGTTGGCCGAAAAAGGCTGCAATGTGGTGATCAACTACACCCGCAGCAAAGCCGAGGCCGAGGAAACGGCCGCCGAGTGCCGCAGCAAGGGTGCCGAGGCGATCTGCGTGCAGGCCGACGTATCTGACGATGCCAACTGCCGCGCGATGGCCCAGGCAGCCGTCGATGAATGGGGCCGCATCGATTACCTGATCAACAATGCCGCGCGCACCAAGTTCAATCCCTATCCGCAGCTGGACGGCGTGACCAAGCAGGACTTTTTGGATATCTACGCCGTCAATGTCGTGGGTGCCTACCAGATGATTCGCGCCGTCGAGCCCCATATCCGCAAAAACCGCGGCGCCATCGTGAACGATTCATCCATCGGCGGCGTTACCGGCATTGCTTCGTCGATTCCCTATGCGGCATCCAAGGCTGCCCTGAACCTGATGACCAAGTCCCTGGCCCACGTGCTGGCGCCGGAAGTTCGTATCAATACGGTGGTGCCGGGCATGATTCAGACCCGCTGGCTCAAGGGCGGCATGGGTGACGAACAATACGAAGCCATGCTGGAGTCCACCCGTGAACAACTGCCGCTAAAAGATGTGGCGACGGCGGAAGACATCGCCGAAACCCTGGTGTTCTTCCTGATTGGCGCCGGCTCACGCCTGGTCACGGGTGAAACCCTGATCGTGGACAGCGGCATTCACATCGGCCAGTTGCCGCCCTACTCCAGCGGCGAAGACTACTGACCGGAGCACCTGACCAACCGTCCGGATGAGCGAACGCGTCAACAGGCAGTGGCGGGTCGCCCGCTACCTGGAACCGGGCGAAATGCCCGGCGAAGATCAGTTCGAGTGGGTCCAGGGCGAAGTCCCTGAGCCCGGTGAGGAAGAGTTCCTGGTGCAGGTCGCCTGCCTGGCGCCCGGACCTGCCCAGCGAGGTTACCTGCTGCCCGGCCGCGGCGATTTCCTGCCGCTGGTAAAACCGGGTGAGGTGATGCGCGGTCGCGGCGTCGGCCGAATCGTTGCGTCCCGTCATGCCGATTACCCGGTCGGCGAGGTTTTCCTCGGGTCACTCGGCTGGCAGGATTATTCGATCCAGCGCCCGCGCGGCGCTGAATTCGTATTCAGCACCGCGTTAATACCTGATCCCGCCGAACCCCTGTCCCTCGAACTGGGCATGCTGGGCCAGGCCGGGGCCACCGCCTACTTCGGCCTGTTCGAAGCCGCCGGGCTCGTACCGGGCGACACGGTGCTCGTGTCGGCCGCCGCCGGCGGCGTTGGCTCGATGGTTGGCCAGATCGCGCGCATCCACGGGGCCAAGCGCGTCGTCGGTATTGCCGGCGGCGCAGAAAAATGCGCGTGGCTTACCAATACGCTGGGCTTCGACACGGCAATTGACTACCGCGACGACAATCTGGAAATACGACTCGCCGAGGAATTTCCGGATGGTATAGACGTGTTCTTCGACTGTGTCGGTGGCGACACACTGGACACAGCATTGACGCACCTCGCGATGCATGCGCGCGTGGCGATCTGTGGCTACATTTCGACCCAGTACCTCGCTGACTCCGCGCCAGGGCCTCACAACTACAACTACCTGCTGCGCCGTCGCGCGCGCATGCAGGGCTTTGTGGTTTTCGATTACTGGGAGCGCTTCCCCGCCGCCCGCGAGAAATTATTCGCCTGGCACAAGGCGGGACAGTTACACAATTGCCAGGATGAAGAACAGGGACTGGAAAAAATGCCCGACTGTCTGGCCAGCCTGTTCACGGGCGCCAATCGGGGCATCAAGCTGTGTCGCGTCGCGCCTGACTAAAAAGGCCGTCGCGAGCTGCCGGCGTCGATCAGGGCCCGGCTTGTTCAGCCGGTTCACCCGCAACGATGTCCAGGCGGACGGGCCCGCTGGCAACCGCAAATACGACCAGCGAACCCGCCCACATCACTGGCTCGACGATTCACCCGATGCGCTCTAAAGCAACGCTATTTTTTAAAAGGATTCGGGGCGATGGGCGAGACAAACACCTTCAGATTGAATTCAGGCGCCGCCTCATCCGACTGCATCACGAAATCCTGGGCCTCGATCCCCCATCGCACGGGTACCCGGCCCCAGCGAAACAAGCCGATAGTACCCAGCCCCACCGGCACAGAAAACCGATCCGAACCGCTCTTCTGCCAGTCGATAAGAATATTGGGCGTCATACCAATCAGAGTCGTCGAGTCTTTCCGCCAGTTGATGAAATACTGAATATTGGACTGATTGGTGCTTTCACGATCCCCATCACCAGCGAAATCCCACCAGTGCTGACCCAGAACGCCCAGATTCCAGTTATTCAGTCCGAGGCCACCTGATTCATTCCCCAGGCGCGCGACCAGGGCAGCGGGACCTGCCTGCCATTTCTCCTGCCCAAGTACGTCCTGACTGGCTGTCGGCAACACAAAAGTCGGCCCAACTCCCCAGATAAATCCATCATCCCGGTTCGGCGCTGCCAGAGAGAAAAAAATCGTATCGGTATTGCCCGTCGTCCGCTGCTTGTAGAAAGTATCCGGATCGAAGCCATTGCTGCCAGGCAGATCTTCACCAACAGGCGCGGTCACCACCCCGGTGATGATTCGATTCACGAGATTCCAGTCACCACCCAGGATGGGTACGGGAAGAATCGGCTGCAAACTCAGGGTGTTTTGCCACCGACTGCTGCCGTCGGGGTTCTTGCGGAGCGTGAGGTCATTCTGAGACAAAAGCAGCCAGGCATCGGAGACCGGGTTGTTGGACTTTTGCGCTGCTTTCTCCAGACTCATCTCTGCCTGTTGCGCGGTCGCGGGTGCGCTGATAAAGGACAGCAGTAACAAATAGCAGGTCAGACGAATAGCTCTCATAACGCGGGCGCCTTTGTTCTCAATCTGGTAATCAGGGGTTGATGCAATAGAGCGAGGCAAATCCAGTAAAACCAGGTTCGCCACGCGCGTGTCTCGATGTGGATCAGGGACCGACTTGTTTCGCTGTTTGAGCTGCAACGGTGCCCCGGCGTTGCCGGAAACGTTCAGCCAGCGAATAGACCGCCGGCACCACCAGCAAGCTCAGCAGCGTCGAACTGACCATACCGCCGATCACAGCCACGGCCAGCGGTCCGGAGAGTTCGACCGCTTTACCGATACCCAGTGCCGGGACCAGCATCGCGAAGATGATGGTCAGGGACGTCATCAGGATCGGTCGCAACCGCCGCGGGCAGGCAGCCAATAGTGCCGTGTTCACACCCTGCCCCTGCTCGCGATATTGATTGGTCAGATCCACCAGCAGAATCGAGTTTTTGGCCACCAGCCCAATCAGCAATACCAGGCCGACCATGGAGTAGAGATTCAACGTGGTCCCGGTGATCGCCAGGGCGGCGACACCACCGATGATCGCCAGGGGTTGCGCGACCATGATGATCAGCGGCTGCGAATAGGAGTGGAACTGGCTGGCCAGGATCATGTAGACCAGCACCAGTGCCAGCAGGAAGGTAAAGCCGACCCCGCCGGAGGTTTCTTCCAGCTGTTCAGAGCCGCCCTGCAGCCGCAATGTGTAGCCAGGCGGCAAATAGCCCTGAGCAGCCTCGCGCACGCGATCGACTGCTTCGCCCAGGGAAATGGTCGGGTCCGAGTAGAAAGTAACCGCATACTGTCGGTTGATGCGCGTAATAACGGCGGGTCCGACCAGTTCCTCGAAGCGCGCAACGGTGTCCAGGCGCACCAGCGCACGGTCGGGGCTGCGCAGGTAAATCTTCGACAGGTCATTGAGATCGACATCCTGGCCGGCCTTCAGCCGGATGTCATAAAGTTCGCCGTCACCTGGATCGTCAGTGTACTTCGCCACATTCAGACCACCGGCCAGCACGTTGGCAGCCTGCGCAATTTCCCGCGAAGACAGGCCAAGTTCCTGGGCAAGTTCCCGATTAACCTGCAGACGCACCTGGGGCAGATCAAGCCGCAAATCGATGTCGATTTGACCCAGTTCGGAATCCTCGGATAACAGGTCGCGAAATCCTCTGCCGAGTTCCGCGACCCGGTCGAGATCCGGACCCTGTAGCACAAAGCTCAGTGCTTCACCCCGGGCCGTTCCGGAAATGCCGTAGGGCGCCGGCAGGGCCACGATGCCGGGGACCTTCGCAAATTCCTCACGGAGTATCGGAATCAGCTCGTACTGTTTCAGCTCGCGTTCTTCCGGCGGCACCATGTTCACGTAGATCAGGCCCTCGTTCACACCACCGGTCCGACCGCCGCCGAGGGTAGCGAAAATATTGCCGATCTCAGGCCGGGCCATCAGGATGGCCTCGATTTCGAGCATGCGCGCGTTGCCGTAGGCCAGGCTCGTGCCCGTCGGCGTGCGCAAGGTCACCTGGAACTGTCCTTCGTCCTCCGGCGGGATAAATTCGAAGCCCAGTCGCGAGAACAGGACCGGCGTCATCAGGATCACGGCAATCGCCCCGGCAACCACGGTCCATCGGTGTTGCAGGCTCCAGGCCAGCACTCGTGCATAGCCAACTTCCATTCGATCCAGGCCAGCGGTGAGTAGCTGATAGGCCCGACCGTGCTGTTTGCTGACGCGCAGATAGCGCGAACAAAGCATCGGTGTCAGCGTCAGGGAAACGAACAGTGACACCAGCACACCGCAGGCGACCACAATCCCGAAGGAACCGATCAGCCTGCCGGGGATACCAGGCACGAAGATCACGGCGGCAAAGATGCAGGCCAGCACCAGCGTGGAGGCAACGATGGCGAGCTGCACTTCTTTCGCACCCTCAACGGAAGCCAAGACGCGATCCTGCCCCTCCTCAACGCGCCGCTGGATGTTCTCCAGCACCACGATGGCGTCATCCACGACCACGCCAATCAGCACCAGCAGGCCCAGCATGGTGACGGTATTCAGGGAATAGCCGAGAAAATACATGACCAGTGCGGTGCCGAGCAGCGACACTGGGATAGCAGCCGCAACGATAAGCGTGGCACGGAAATTTCGCAGGAAGAACCAGACCACCAGCGCGGCGAATATTGCGCCATCCATCAGGTGCGCCTCCAGGGAGGCCAGCAGTTCGAGTATGTAGATGCTGTCGTCGCTGGACACCTCGAGATTGATACCCGGCGGCAGGTTCGGTCTGATTTCCTGGTCGATACGACGATTGATTTCGTTGTTGATCTCGACGGTATTGCGCCCGGCGATCTTGACGATGCCGAGGCTGACGCCGGGTTCACCATTGTACCGGCCGACCTGGCGCGCATCGGACAAACCATCCTCGATGGTTGCAATGTCCCGAAGGTAGATCGTCACCCCCTGCCGGGATCCGATCACCAGTTGTTCAAGGGCCTGCGGATCGTGGTATTCCAGGTCCAGCTTAAGCAACTTCTCCTGGTCGGCGCCCACCAGGAAACCGCCCGGCAGCTGAAAGTGCTCATTACTGAAGGCCGCAGTCACATCCTGCACCGTCACGCCGTAGGCAGCGAGCCGGTCGAAGTCGATATTCACCCGTATAGTCCGGGTCCGCTCCCCGCCGATGACAATGTCACCCACACCGTCAATGGTTTCCAGCTGCTTCTTGACGACAGTCCGGATGAACTGGTTCAACTGCTGAATGGTTCGATCACCGTAGATGGATACCCAGAACGCGGGAAAGGCGCCGGTCTCCGATTTCAGGATCTGCGGAAGATCCGCGTCCTCCGGCAGCTGTCGCTGGACCTGGCTGACCTTGGCCTGCACCTCGTTGAAGGCAACGTCAATATCCTTGCCGATCTTGAAGGTGGGTGTGACCACCGATTGACCTGCCGAGGTTGTCGACTCCAGCTGATCGATGCCGGGCACACTGCTGATTGCGCCCTCGATAACATTGGTGACACTCGCATCCACCACTTCCGGATTAGCACCGTCCAGGCGCGTGAACACGGAGATTTTCGCCAGATCAATGTTCGGCAGGCGTTCGACGCCGATGCGGTCGTAGGCGACGATACCGAACAGCACGATCAACGCATTCAACATCGCGGCAAACACATAGCGCTTTACCGACATGGATGCGAGGCTCATTCACTCACCTGCAATTTCCACCCGAGCGCCATCGGCGAGGAAGCCCGCGCCGTCTACTGCAATCGTCTCATCACCGCGCAGCCCGGAGATGATTTCCACAAAACGATCCTTGCGCTCCCCGCGTGTCACGGCCCGGGCATTGGCCACGCCATCCACGATCTCGTAGACCACATCACCGGCCGGTCGACGCACGACGGAGACCTGCGGCACGAGCAAGGTGTTTTCCCGGACTTCCAGTACCAGCTCAGCCCGTGCGCTGGCCCCTGGTCGCCAGCTACCCGGGTTCTCGAAGTCGACGATGATCTCCAGCGAGCGGCTGGATGGATTCACGCTGGGCCGGATATCAGTGACGGCCGCCATCACCGCTGAATCACCGGCTGCCACGGATGTCAGGCGCACCTGCAGTCCGGTAGCGAGCTGGGGTGCGCGGTATTCAGGAAAAGGCAGGCGCACGCGCAGGTTCTGCATGTCGATCAGGTCGAAAGCAATGGTGCCCGTCTGCACGTAGTCGCCCACATCGATACTGCGGGCTGCCACCTCACCCTTGACCGGCGCCAGCAAGCGTGTCTTGCCCAGGCGACGTTGCGTCCCATCGACGCGGGACTGCGCACCCCTGAGTTCCTCGCGCAAGGCATCCAGATCCGCAGCAATGCCGTCCAGTTCGTCTTCTGCGATCAGATTTTCCGCATAGAGCTTGCGGGCTCGCTCCAGTTCACGCTCCTGCTTGCGCAGCAGCGCGGACAGACGATTCAGGTCAGCCTGCTCGCCGGCCCGGTCGAGTCGGTACTGAGAGCTGTCGATTTCTGCAAGCACCTGCCCGGCATTTACGCCCTGGCCTTCGTCCACCAGGATCCGCACCACTTCGCCGGCCACCTCGGCGGCGACCTGCGAAGACGTGCGCGTCTCGATCACGCCGACGGACCACTCCGTCTGCTCCACGTCCGAGCGCGTCGGCTGAGTCGCGGTCACCAGGATGCTGCGCGTCTGCGAGACTGACGGCAGCGCAACCAGGCTGCAGATGACGAACAGCACAAATTGGAGCACACGTCCCATCAATTGAGTTCCAGCTCCTCCTTGAAGCCGAACCACCGGCTGTTGTCGATCAGCCGAATCCAGTTCGGCGTCAGGCGATACAGGTTGGCAGCCTGCAGTCGCTTCGCAATGGTTTCCTCGTTCTTGTCCTGCGGCTGCTCGAAGAGACTCTTAACGTCATGGAACTTGGCCAGGTAGTGGCGGAGCCCGCCCAGCCGCGAGGTCCCACTCAGGACTTGAATCCTGCCCGTCAGCTGCAGACCCCGGACCTCGTTCCAGGTGCCGCAGTCCGGGTTGATGGCTCCTGACACCTGTGCGTTGACCTCCATATCCCGGCCATGCCGGGTGCGGTGATCAGAAACGAAATAGAGATTCAGCTCCGGGTCGCTGGCATAAAATACCGTCGCCACCCATGGGCCGGCATCACCCTGCGTGCCCAGGGACAAGGTATTGTGGGCATCGAGCATTGCCCGGATGGCGGCGTGAGTTTCATCACTCACTATTTGCGTTTACCGCTGTCGGCCCCTTCCCAGCGCTTCACGATACCGCTGTCGACCTCAAACAGATCCAGGACCCGGCCGACGGTGTGATTAATGATGTCGTCCACTGTTTTCGGGTCGTTATAGAAAGCCGGCATGGGTGGCACCTGCACGGCGCCCATCTCAGCCGCCCGGGTCATCAGCCGCAGATGCCCCAGGTGCAGGGGCGTCTCCCGAGGCACAATAACCAGCCGACGCTGCTCCTTGAGGACCACGTCAGCAGCCCGCACCACCAGGTTGTCGGCATAGGAATTCACCACGCCGGACAGGGTCTTCATGGAGCACGGGGCGATTACCATGCCACCGGTGACGTAGGAGCCGCTGGCAATGGACGCAGCCAGGTTCTGGTCGCTATGAACCACATCGGCCAGAGCCTCGACGGACTTCACATCCCAGTCCGTCTCCAGGGCAATATTGAGCTTGCCGCCGTTACTCAGGATCAGGTGGGTCTCCACCTCCGGCACATCCTTCAGGATTTCCAGGAGCCGGATCCCGTAAATCACACCGCTGGCCCCGGAAATGGCAACAATCAGGCGCATACTCATATTTTTCTCGACCAATACACGGTTGAATTCGGGCCCCGAACGCTCGCGGATCAGGGTGCATCCGTCAAGTGTAAGTAATGCGCCGGAAAACCGTCGCCCGCAAGACCCGAATGTCTGCCCTGCCCCCCGCTGTGCGGTCGCGCCGGCAGGCGGCAGCCCGGAAGTCTCAGGCAGGGCTTGCCGGCGAGGTATTTTTGCTATGATCCGCCTCGATTCGTGTCGTCAGCAGGCCCGGTCCGACGGGCGCCATCCACCACGGTGGATTAAAGGGGAGTGACGAACACAAACTGTGATCTCTTTGGGGGTAATTAGATGACTATAAGAATGGGCCTTGCCGTCGCCGCGCTGACGGTTCTCACAACCATGGCTATGCCAGTATCGGCCCAGGAAGGAGATTCACAGGGTGCCGCTCCGGCGGATCAGGAATCCGAACACTCCCTCTGGACCTTCTATGTGGGCGGCGGACTGGGTGTGTCTAAAGTCGACAACACCGCCTGTGATGCCCTGGGTTCCTCTGGTAACGGCGGTACCGGCAACCAGCAGGACTGCGAAGACGACGATATCGCCTGGAAGGGTTTCATCGGCTGGCAACCCCTAAAGTACGTGGCGATTGAGGGCGCCTATGTCGACCTGGGCGAAACCACGGCCAAAGGCGGCGCCACTAATACGTCCGCAGAGGTTGATGGCTTCCAGGCATCCGCCCTGCTGTTTGTACCCGGCCTGGAGATGGTCGGTGCCTACATTCGCGGCGGCGCTTACTTCTATGAAGCTGATCTGTCTGGACGGATTGCCGGCGTTCCCATTCAGGACCTCATCCCGGGCAGCACCTCACGCAGTGATACCGCCGCTGTTTATGGCATGGGTTTCCGCTTGCCAATTAATGACAGCCTGATCATCAGCGCGGACTTCGAGCGTTACCTGGATGTGGGTGACGATTCCCGCTTCAACGGCGGTGAAACCGACATCAACTTCTTCAGTCTGGGTGGGATCTTCACATTCTGAGCCACGGCGCGAACGCGCCTGATCAGGATGGTGCCGGAGAGAGGAGTCGAACCTCCGACCTTCGCATTACGAATGCGCTGCTCTACCAACTGAGCTACTCCGGCCCGGGCGGCGCAGTATAAGGAAAGGACCGATACCCGGCAATGACGCCGGTTGGCTCAGGCCGGGCGGTTCCTGACGCGAATCACCACATCGATGCTCTGCACGTCGGCACCGGCCGGCAATTCCGGCAGGCGGCTGATCTGAATATCCTCACTGGCAATGTCCACCAGCTCGCCCGTGTCCTCGTTATAGAGGTGGTGATGCCCGGCCGTGGTTGAATCGTAGAAAAGCCGCGTGGGGTCCACCGCAATCTCACGCAGCAGGCCATGGGTCGAAAACAGGTGCAGCGTGTTGTAGACCGTCGCCTTGGAGACCCGGGTGCCCGACTCCCGCAAGCGCTCCAGGACCTGGTCAGCCGACAGGTGACAGGCCCGCGTCAGCATAAGCTCGGCGATCAGCAGGCGCTGCGGGGTGGGTCGTACCCCGTGGTCGTCCAGCAGCCTGGCGAGGGATTCGCGTCGTGCTTTCAATGAGTTGGCCAAATTCCCAAGTAGACCCATTCTAGCCGCGCGCGCCAAAGCCTGTAAAACAAGGAGCCACAGGGCGCAGCTGGCGTATTTCCCGCCACATTAGGTCCAATTGGCGCTGGGCCCCGGCGCGCGGAGTCGCTAGCTTGGTTTGGACATCTGGTCTCCCCGGAGCCGGGCCATGCCCCTGCCATCCAACACCGGCCTGCGCCAAAAACACTCGGGCCTCAGCCTGCTGGAACTGCTGATCACTTTGGCTGTGGCGGCCCTGCTCCTTGGAGCGGGCGTGCCCGGTTTGCAGCACCTCGTGCTGGAGTCCCGCATGACGGCAGCGGTGAACGACCTGGTCCGTGATCTGCACTTTGCCCGTCAGACTGCCAATGCCCGGGCAGTGCCGGTCATGGTCTGCCCAACAACGGACGGGAGTGCTTGCCGGGCAGACGGGAAATGGCAGGGCGGCTGGCAGGTCATGACGCGGCCGGCCGACAACCCGACCGGCGCCAATTTCAGCCTGGTCCTGCGTCGCCAGCCCGGCCTGCCGACCCTGCATATTTCGAGTAACCGGCCGGCGTTCTTCTTCCGTCCCTTCACCCTCCGCGACACCAACGGCACCATCGGCTTTTGCGATGAGCGGGGCATCGCTGCGAGCCGGGCCCTGGTCATTAGCCCAAGCGGCAGGCCCCGCCTGGCCTCCAGACAGGAAGCCAGACAGAGGGTGAGCTGTTAATGCTAAGCGAATGTATTAAATGAATAAATGCTTATTCAATCGCAAAAACGTGCCGCTTGTCTGATGAATTACACCTGCCTGCCGGGTCACGGCAAACTAGTTGCCAATGGGCAAGATGCACGCAGAAGGCGTCACCCTGGTGGAGCTGATGATTACCCTCGCGGTCCTCGCGGTGGTCCTCACCATCGGCATACCCGCCTTCGGTGAATTCCTGCAAAACAATCGTATGAGCGCGGCAGCCAATGACGTGCTCTCCTCCCTGCACCTGGCGCGCAGTGAAGCGCTCAAACGCCAGGTGGCAGTCGTCGTGTGCGCCAGCACCAATGCAGACGCCGCCGATCCTACCTGCGATGGCGCCGCGGGCTTCGATCAGGGCTGGGTGGTATTCGCCGATGCCAACGACGATGCCCAGGTGAACGGCGGCGACGTCGTGATAGCAGCCAGCGGCCCCCTGCACCCGTCCATTGGCGCCAACAGCACCTGGGGCACTGCAGGCGCGCCTGTTTACGTTGCCTTCGGCGCCAACGGGGCTCGCCAGGATCAGGTCCTGGCCGCGACGCCCAGCGTGACGGATATGGAATTTTGTGACGATCGCGGTGACCGCGAAATCAGCGGCGGCGTGGCCGCAGGTCGCTGGCTGCGTATTTCCGTCACCGGCCACCCACGGATCTTCGCCGAACGCGCCTTGATCCAGGGTGCCGACAACCCCCTGGGAGGCTGCTAAACATGCGCCGGACCCGAGCACCGCATCGCGCCAGCCGCGGCTTTAGCCTGGTTGAGGTACTCGTTGCCCTGGTGGTCATGGCCGTGGGCATGCTGGGTATCGCCGCCCTGTACGTAGAAAGCCTGCGCGCAGGCCGCACGTCCATCAACCGTATTACCGCCGTGACCCTGGCAGCAGACATGGCCGACCGGATTCAGGCTAATCCGAATGCGGCCGCCAGCTATGCCGGCAATGGCCCGGGCGCGGACCAGGGCTGTGTAAACGGGGTTGGCCCCTGCACCCCTGCACAGCTGGCAGCAGACGACTGGTTCACCTGGTTCCAGGATGTGAATAACCGGCTGCCGGGCGCCCCCACGGCCACCATTGCCACAGCCAATCCGACGCCGCAGCTCACCCGCTATACCATCACCCTGAGTTGGCCGGAGGCCGGGCAGGCAGATCCTTCCACTTACACCCTGGTGACTCAGCAATGACCGGCATGATGCGAGGTCAGTCGCGCCAACGTGGTATGACCCTGGTCGAACTGATGGTCGCCATGCTTATCGGTACCGTGCTCATTGGCGGTGCCATTTCCGTCTACATCCAGAGCCGTGCCAATTTCCGCACCGCCGACAGCGTCGCGCGCCTGCAGGAAAACGTTCGCTTTGCGCTGGATGCCCTGGAGCCAGACATTCGCCTGGCGCGCTTCTGGGGGCTGAATAACCAGCCGGCCTTTATCAACCCGACCGGGGTGGTCATCAGCTGCACAGGCGGCACGAATCTGCAAGCCACGACTTTCGCCACGCAGTTTATCGGCGCGGTGGAATCCCGTGACGACCTCTACGACCTGGACTGCGCCGGACTGAATCCCCGGGGAAATTCCGATGTCCTGATCGTGCGTCATGCCAGCGCCCGGATCACAGCACCCAGCGTGGGCCAGGTCCAGGTCGAGAGCAATCTGAATGGTGGCCAGCTATTTGACGACGCTATCCCCCCGGCCGCGGATCTGCCGGCGGAAATCCGTGATGTGGTGGTGAACGCTTATTACATCGGTGATTCGAGCTTTGACCCGGCCCTGCCGGCGCTGCGCCGCCTGAGCCTGGTGGACGGCGGTGCCCAGGGCAGGCTGCAGGACCAGGAAGTGATTCCCGGCGTGGAAAATCTGCAAGTCCAGTTTGGCATCGACACGAACGGCAACCGGGATGTGGATCGCTATGTCGATGGCGATAACCCGCTGGCCGCGCCCGGTGCAGCTGGCGCAGAAATCGTGGCTGTGCGGCTGTGGATGCTGGTGCGTTCAGAAACAGACGAAGCCGGGCTGGCCTTTGTCGACGACCGGGTTTATACGCCCGCCGATGCCAATCTGCCGCCTATTGATCCGGGCACCACGGCCGGCTTTCCCGAAACATTCCGACGGCTGGCGGTCAGCAAGACTGTCTTTCTAAGAAACAGTGGAGGCATCGGTGGACCCTGATTTGAACAACCCGCGCCGACAGCGCGGCGCCGCCCTGGTAGTAGGCCTGGTCCTTTTGCTGGTGCTTACCCTTTTGGCCGTCTCAACCATGCGCACGGCCTCTCTGGAATTGCTGATGGCCGGCAACGCCCAGTTCCGCGAAAACGCCTTCCGCCTGGCCGAAGCCTCCCTGGCGGACGGTGTCGACCAGGCCACACCCCTGCTCAATGCGGTGCCTGGCTGGACACTTGACCTGGGCACAACCCAGGTCAATGAACTGAACGGCGAATACGACACCCGCCTGTCCTACCTGGGCACCGGTGATGCCTATGGAGGCTTCAGCCCCAAATTTTTCCAGTTCCTGCATTTTCAGGTGGACGGCACAGGACGCACGGACCAGCGCGGTGCGCGCGCCGATCTGTCCATGGGGATTGTGCGCGTCAGCGCCAAGGCCCCCGAATAGTTGCGCGGGAGACAACCCAATGAACCAGCCCCTAACCAGACTCTTCGCCGGCATATTGCTGGTCGCGACCAACATGCTGGTCTGGAACCAGGTCGCCATGGCCGCCATGCAACAACTTGGGAATTCCGTGGAAATCGCAACCAGCCAGGTGCCTTTATGGCAGCTGCGGTCCGGCACTATCTCTTTGCGTAGCTGTCCCGATTGCCAAGTGCGTCTGCTGCGTATTGATGAAAACACGGTGTTTCATGTCCGCGGTACCAATGAGGATGACGCGACGAATGACCTGGCTGCCAAACGCGAAATCTTTTTACAGCATGCCCGCGAGCCGTCCGGGCGAGCAGGCATGATCTCCCTGTTTATTGAACTGGACTCGGATTACGTGCGCAGCGTGCGCCTGTCGCCGCGGCCCGGAAACTGAGCCATGGACAAGCAGTTCTCAAGAAAACTGATTTCGGCCGCCAGCCTGGCTGCAGCACTGTTCACCGGCCCTGCCCTTGCCGATGACACTGAGCTTTTTGTCACGGGCTTTGATGCACCGGCCAGCTGCAATGTCCCTAACGTACTGTTTGCCATTGACACCTCACTCAGTATGCGAGACCCGGTACTGACACAGGTTAGCTGGGACCCGGACCAGACCTTTGACGGCTGCTACGACAGCAACACGATTTACTACTCGCGAACGGGCGAGGCCCCCGATTGTGAGTCCACAGACCGCTTTCCGAAAGTCGATAATTTCTGTGCCGCTGCCGACGAGCGCCTGGAACTGGTGGGTCGCTACAAGAATCTCTTCCGGGGCTGGGAAGAAGAGCGCCAGCGCTGGTCACAGCTGGAATTACTGACAGACCCCGACAGCACCGTGACGGACTTTCCCGTGGAATGCGAAGCTGACCGGGGCGTTGACGGCGACGGCAGCAATTCCTTGGTCTTCGCCTCCGACGGCACGCCGCAGCCATGGCAAGCCGACTCGACTAATGAGCCCGCGTGGGCATCCGCCTCCAATGTCACCATCTTCGACGGCAACTGGCTGAACTGGAACACCAACCCACCGACCGTTGAACGCCCGCGTCTGGATGTTGTGCAGGAGGTGACCAAGCAGGTCATCGACAGCATGGACAACATGAACGTCGCCATCATGAAGTTCAATTATGAGGAAGGCGGCCCGGTAACCCAGGCCATGACCGAGCTGGACGATACCACGCGCGTAGATATCAAGAACGCCATCGACGACCTCGAACCAGATGGCTTTACCCCGCTGTCGGAAACCCTGTACGAAGCGGGCCAGTATTTCGCCGGCCGGCTGGTTGATTACGGCAATGTGGGCCCGGATAACAGCGTGCCCCCCTCGCGACTGGGTGGCGCTGCTACGGGCACGACCTACAATTCGCCGATCAGCGACGGTGGCCAGAAGAGTTACATCATCATGCTATCGGATGGTGAACCCACCCGGGACGACAGCGCCAACGGTAAAATCACCGGCTTGCCGGGCTTCGGTGACGTCAACACAACGGGTGGTGTCTGCGACCAGAACGGCGTTGACGGCCAGGGCCACTGCCTGGACGATATGGCCGAGTACCTGTTCAAGACCGACTTGCGGAGCACGATTGACGGCCAGCAGAACGTGATCACCCATACCATCGGTTTCACGCAGGATCTGCCCATTCTCCAGTCCACCGCCCAGCGCGGCGGCGGCAGCTACTTCAGGGCGGATAACACGGCCAGCCTGACCACCGTGCTCACAGATCTGGCCGAGAGTTTTGAAGAGGATGGCGGGCTTTTTGTGGCACCCACCATCCCCGTGAATGCCTTTAACCAGGCACAGACCCTCGGCGATGTGTTTGTCTCGGTATTCGAGGGCAGCAACACTGTGCGCTGGCCCGGCAATCTAAAAAAATATCGGATCCGGGTCGATGGTGATGACCAGAACGACGACGTTGAAGTCAATTTGGTCGACCGCAACGACAATATTGCTGTTGATCAAAGCACAGGGTTCTTTGCCGAAAGCGCGCAGAGCTTCTGGTCGCCCGACAGGGACGGCAATGATCCGACGCTGGGTGGCGCTGCCAGCCAATTACCCCTGCCGGACAACCGGGTTCTGCTCACCAACCTGGTCAGTGGCGATCTGAATGTGCCCGGCGGTGCTAATGCCGTCACTGTGGACAACCTGGCCATCACACCCGCCCTGCTGGGCGCGCCAGCCGCAGATCGCGACGCTGTGATCGAATGGGCCCGGGGCGCCGATGCAGCGGATGAAGACGAGGACGGCGACCGGACGGAACCCAGACTGGAAATGGGTGACCCACTGCACAGCCGCCCCGTGAGCATCATTTACGGGGGCACCGAAGACAGCCCTGACGCCACCGTGTTCATCAGCACCAACGAGGGCTATCTGCACGCCATTAATGCCAATACCGGGGAAGAACTCTGGAGCTTCATTCCACGCCGGCTCTTGCAGCGCCTGTTCACGCTTTATACGAATAATGAATCCGCGACGCGAGTGTATGGCCTGGACGGTGAAATCACCGTCACCATCCTGAACAATAACGGCGAACCCGGTATCAGCGGTGCCGAGCGGGTCATCCTCTTGATGGGCATGCGCCGCGGCGGCGAATCTGTCTTTGCCCTGGACGTGACCGACCGCTCCCGCCCCGAATTATTGTGGGAAATTGACCCAAGTAGCGAAGGCTTCGCCAGCCTGGGACAGACCTGGTCGACACCTGCCGTCACCACTGTCCGAGTCGGCAGCGACGACAAGCGGGTGGCGATTTTCGGCGGCGGCTATGATACCGGTCAGGACAATCGCAGCTACCGGGAAGACAGCGTCGGCAATGCTGTATTCATGGTCGACATTGAAAACAACGGCGCGCTGCTCTGGAGCGCCGGCCGCGGAGCGGAACATGACCTGCCCCTGGACCGCATGCGCTTTTCCATTCCGGCCGAGTTGACCCTGCTGGATGTTGATGGTGACGGCCGTACCGACCGGTTGTACTTCGGTGATATGGCCGCCCAACTGTGGCGCATCGATTTAATCAACGGCAACGACCGGGACACCCTTGGTCAAGGCGGCGTGCTGGCCTCCCTGGGCGGCTTCGAGTCGGCGCCCACACCGCCGGCCGCGGAAATTCGCCGTTTCTTCAACGCCCCCGATGTGGTGCCGGTCATTGCCAATGAACAGATATTTATCGCTATCAATATTGGCTCCGGTTACCGGGCACATCCGCTGGACACCGATGTTGATGATCAGTTCTTCTCCGTCCGTGACTTCCAGGTATTTGAGCCTATCGCTACGGCAGACTATCCGGCGACGCCACTGATCATCGACGATTTGCTGGATGTCACCAACAATGGGGCGCCCTTGATCGATACCGAAGATTCAGGCTGGCGCTTCGGCATGGTGCTTGGGGCCGGCGAAAAAGTCCTCAGTGAGGCGACGACCTTTGCGAATACCGTGTTCTTCACCTCATTCACGCCCACCAACGTCGGTAATGTCTGCGAGCCGGCCGGCGGTATTAACCGGCTGTACCAGGTCAGTGTCCTGGATGCGACCAATCCGAATAACCTCGATCAGCCCGCAGAAGACTTTGATCCGGCTGACCGGAGCGTAGACCTGCAACAGGGCGGCATCGCGCCAGAGCCGGTGTTCTTTTTCCCGGATGGGCTGGATGGGCCCGCAGTGCTGGTGGGCACCGAACAACCCCTGGAAGAGCCGCCGGGACCGGGGCTGATTCGCACCTTCTGGCTGCAGCGCGAGGGCCTCTGAGCCATGCGGGCAGGCGCCCGCTATCAGGGCTTCAGCCTGATCGAGCTACTGGTAGTTGTGCTGATCGTGGGTATCATCATGGCCATCGGGTTCCCCGCTTACCGGCAATACGTGCAGCGCGCGAACCGCGTAGATGCGACCGCCGCCCTGCTAAGGATCGCGGCTGCCCAGGAGCGCTTCTATCTGCAACAGGGCAGCTATGCCAGTAACGCCCAGCTGGGCCTGCCGCCGCCGGCAGGCCTTGGCATCGATGGCACGGAGCGTGGCTACTACACCCTGAGTATCGAATCGCCGGACCTGGTCATCGGTTTCACTGCGGTAGCCACCCCCGCTGCGGGCGAAGGCCAGGAAGATGATGACAACTGCCAGCGCTTCTCGGTGAATGAGCAAGGACAGCGTGAGGCGGAAGATGGCGGCGGGGCGGCGACCCTGGATCTTTGCTGGCGATAGGCACAGCTGTTCCACCACAGCCGACACCAACCGGGTCTGCCGGATCCGATGTGAAGGATGGCGCCCCGCGGTCTACCGACCACTGCTATGAGCCACCGTCATATCCGGCACCTCAGGACCGCATCACGAGACTGAAAAAAGGCGGTACCACACCGGAGACCATCCTGCTGTTCACCGAAGGCGCGGCTCCCATAGGCTGTGCTGATGTAGAGTGCTTCGAGCCGCGTCTGGCCGGTCGTCCCAGCCGCACGTTCTGGTTCCAGGACGAAACCCGATAGGAGCAGTCCGATGCGCAAGTTTATGGATGGATTTACGTTGATTGAACTGATGATGGTCATAGTCATCCTCAGCGTCTTGCTGGGCATCGGTGTGCCGAGTTACCGGCAATACATCCAGCGGGCCAACCGGGCCGACGGCACGACGGCGCTGCTACGACTTAGCGCAGCCCAGGAGCGCTTCTTTATTGCCAACGGCACCTACGCCACCACGGCACAGCTGGCAGCTGCCCCGCCGGCTGGACTCGGCCTGGACGGGACGGAGCGTGGTTACTACGAGTTGGCCATCGTAGCGGGTGCAGGTGGCATCACCGCCGGTTATACGGCAAGCGCTACAGCCATAGCCGGCGAAAACCAGGCGGATGACGATGACTGCAATAGCTTCACCATCAATGAACGTGGCCAGCGCGCCGCTTTCACGGATGGCGGCGCCAATAGCACCGACGACTGCTGGCGTTAGTCAGGGGGCGCGCCGGATGCTCGTCGTTCGGCGCGCCGCTCCAGTACCAGGCCGTCAAACAGGATCAGAATTGCCCCGCAGGTGATAGCTGAATCGGCGACATTGAAAGCCGGGTATGACCAGTCCCGCCAGTAGAACAACAGAAAGTCCACCACGTAGCCATACAGGGCCCGGTCGATAAGATTGCCTACCGCCCCACCGAGTACCAGGGCCAGCCCCAGCGCCAGTACACCCTTGCCGTGGCGTGGTAACACTGCCAGCCACCAGACCAGCGCCAGGCTAACCGCCGTCGCGATACCCAAAAAGAGCTGGTTCTGCCAACCGCCTTCACCGGCAAGAAAACTGAAGGCGGCGCCAGTGTTGTGCAGGCGTACCAGATCGAAAAACGGCAACACCGCCTGACGCTGGTACAGGGTGAAATTCTCGATCACAGTGAGCTTGCTCAACTGATCCACAAAAACCACCGCCATGGACAAGCCGATCCACCACAAAGCCCGAAAGCCCTTGGCCCGGGGTGCTGAATCAGGCTGCTTGCTCGTCATGAATTCGCCTCAGGCAAACTGCCGACTCTCGCCGGCACCAGCCACATTATCTGCGCAGCGAGCACAAATATCCGGGTGCGATGCAACGGCACCAATGTCAGGGCGCCGGTGCCAGCAACGCACACACTTGGCGTCCGCCGATGCGCTGGCCACGACCCATTGTTCGCCAGCGAGCACCGCCGACTCGGGCCGCTCGCTCAGGGGCAGGACTGCAGCCGCCGAGGTAATCAGGGCAAAGCGCAGCTCGTCACCCAGGGATTGCATGGCCGCCAGGCTTGTCCCCTCCGCATAGACGGTCACTTCGGCTTCCAGGCCTGATCCGATATCCCCGGCAGCGCGCAGCGGCTCCAGCACCTGGGCCACGGCATCACGAATGCCAATGATCTGTTCCCAGTCAATGGATAGTTTTTCCGCCGCCGGAAACGGGTAGTCCGTCGCCAGCAAGACCGAAGCGCCCCGCTCCCCCGGTAGCGACTGCCAGATTTCCTCGGCGGTGAAACTGAGGATGGGAGCCAGCCAGCGCACCATGGCTTCGGCAACGTGGTACATGGCCGTCTGCGCCGAACGCCGCGGCTGACTGTCGGCACCCGTCGTATAGAGACGATCCTTGATCACATCAAGATAGAAGCCACCCATATCCACGACACAAAAATTGTGCAGCAGCTGGTAAACACGATGAAACTCATAATCGCCATAGGCCTGCAGAATTTCCGCCTGCAGACGGGACGCGCGCGCGACGGCCCAGCGGTCCAGGTCCACCATGTCGTCGGGCTGCAGCAAGTCGCTGTCGGGCTCAAAGCCGTGCAGGTTGCCCAGCAGGAAGCGCGCCGTATTGCGCATGCGGCGATAGGAATCCGTCACGCGCTTGAGGATTTCCTCGGACAGGCTCATTTCAGCGCGGTAGTCCGTGGCGGCAATCCACAGACGCAGAATATCGGCGCCCAGGCTGTTGACGATCTTCTGTGGCTCAATGGTATTGCCCAGACTCTTGGACATCTTGTGTCCCTTCTCGTCCACCGTGAAGCCGTGGGTCAGAACTTCCCGGTAGGGCGCCCGGTCGAACATGGCCACGGAGGTCAGCAGAGAGCTCTGGAACCAGCCCCGATGCTGATCCGAGCCCTCCAGGTACAGATCCACCGGGGCAGCAACTTCCGGCCGGCTCTGCGCCACGCAAAAATGCACCATGCCGGAGTCCATCCAGACATCCATGGTGTCTTTGACAGCCTCATAGTCGGCGGCTGCCTCGCCGAGCAGATCAACCGGATCCAGGTCGAACCAGGCCTCGATGCCCTCGCTGTCCATACGCTCAGCAATCTGCTCGATCAGAGCCGGCGAGTCGGGATGAATATCACCAGTCACCTTGTGAATGAACAGAGGAATCGGCACACCCCAGGTTCGCTGCCTGGAGATACACCAGTCAGGCCGACCGGCCACCATGCCTTCGATCCGCTCGCGACCCCAGTCGGGAATCCAGCGTACCGACTCAATGGACGCCAGGGCCTGTTGCCGCAAACCCTGCTGATCAAGATTCACAAACCACTGGGGGGTGGCCCGGAAAATCAGCGGCGTGCGATGGCGCCAGCAATGGGGGTAGCTGTGGTGATAAGGCTCTCGATTAAGCAAACAACCCTGCTGCGTCAGTACCTCGAGAATTGCGTCAGCCGCCTTATTAATGTGCTGACCTTCGAACAGTGGCGTGCCGGGCAGATAGACGCCGTCAGCCCCCACCGGGTTATAGATCTCCAGCTCGTTGGCGACTCCGGCCGCGAAGTCATCTTCACCATGTCCGGGGGCGATATGCACCGCGCCGGTGCCGGCCTCCAGGGTGACGAAATCACCCGCGATGACGGGCACCTGGCGCTCGGCAAAGGGATGATTGAGAAGAATTCCTTTAATATCTTCTCCTTTAAAAACAGATATTTGCGAGATATTTCTCGCATCGTATCGAGACAAGCTGTCGGCTGCCAGCTCGACTGCCAGAATCAGTCGCTGCCGCTGATCTTCCACCGCAAACTCGTACAGGCCGTACTCGAGCTCAGGCCCCAGGGCGACGGCCTGGTTGGCCGGCAAGGTCCAGGCCGTCGTCGTCCAGATGGGTATCCCGACCGGCAGCTCGGCGCCCCCGGGGTCCTGCCCCGTCGCTGCCTGCACCGCTGCATTCAGGGCAGCAGGATCGGCGGCAGTAAACAGGACATCAATGGCAACCGAGGCCTTGTCCCGGTATTCCACCTCCGCTTCGGCCAGGGCCGAGCCGCAATCCAGGCACCAGTGCACGGGCTTGTAGCCCCGCTGCAAATGACCGCGCTCGATGATGCGGGCAAAGCCTCTGACCTGGTTAGCTTCAAAGCCAGGGTCCAGGGTCAGGTAGGGCCGCGACCAGTCACCGAGCACACCCAGCCGCACAAAGTCCTCGCGCTGGCTGTCCACCTGCTTCAAGGCATACTCGCGGCAAGCCTGGCGGAAGGCCCTGGCGTCGAGCTTGCGCCCGACCTTGCCGTGCTTCTTCTCGACCTGCAGTTCAATAGGCAGGCCATGACAGTCCCAGCCTGGAATATAAGGGGCATCAAAGCCAGCCAGGGTGCGGGATTTGACGACGATATCCTTGAGCACCTTGTTAACGGCGTGGCCCAGGTGGATCTTGCCATTGGCATAGGGCGGCCCATCCAGCAGGACGAAAGGCTTGCGCCCCTCGCTCGCGCGCCGTATCTGCCCGTACAGATCCTGTTCTTGCCAGGCCGCCAGCATCTTGGGTTCACGCTGCGCCAGGTTGGCCCGCATGGGAAACGCCGTCCGGGGCAGATTCAGGGTGTCTTTGTAATCGGTCACTGATGCGCCAAAGGTGTGTCTAATGTCATGCTTTCTTTATTCATTACAATGGCTTATGGGGATTCCCGAGGCCCCCATTCTGGCCAACTCTGTCAGGCAGAAAAGCCACTAAAGGACACAAAAAAATAACTTTTGGCTAACCGGAAATGCCGGAATTTACACAAAGCTACGCGATACGGGCCACCATTCCCCAAGGCAAGGCCTGCTCAGACGCCTCAAGCGGGACCAAATTGCCCCGCTTCTGCATCACAAAAACCATCTCGGGTAACGCCCGGCGCACATTCTACCTTCGATACGCCCATCCGTATGCCCTCTCCAGGTCAGCTAAACCCAGTGTCAGGAAGCTCCATGCTGCTGGTAGCCGGGAAAAACGTATCTTCAAAAGGAAGTCAATAACTTCCCCAATCTTTGGTCCATCATAAATACTCGCTGACCAACTTCTCAGAAACATCCCATAGCCTGTTGGCTAATTCGGTATCCCGCATCAAAGCGCTGGGCTCGCTGGGATTGCAGTCACGAAAGTAGTAGCCGTTAAAAGCTGCCAGCTCCGGGCTGGTCGCTACATAGCAAGTCGTGGCAGCCCCTTGCGCAATGCTTTTTACATTTTTCCCGTTTTCATCCCAAGGTATTTCAGCATTACGAAATATATTCGTTACAACTTTTCCTGGCCCAACACAATTCGAAGTGGCATCAGTGCCCTCAAAGCGTCGTGCGAGCTCGAGCGCGAACAGCCCGTTGGCGAGCTTGGAATGAGCATATGCAGGAGTTTTCCACGTGCGGCCTGACAGATCATCAAAGTAAATGCCTTGGTCTGGCACACTGAAATGGGCCTGGCTCCCCAGTATGACTACTCGCCCTTGCGGCGCTGCCAAGACCCTATTCAGCAGCCGGCGGGTGAGAAGAAAATGGCCGAGATGGTTTACGAGAAAGTGCAGCTCAAGGCCATTTTTTTCCCGGTGCTCTTGATAGAGAACGCCGGCGTTGCAAATCAGGATATCCAGCGGAACGTCCATTGCATCGACTTGATTCGCACAGCCCACGACCGAGTCGAAGTCCGTCAATTCAAGGACAACCGGAGTGCACCGGCCCTCGATACTCGCGCACGCCTCCTGTCCTTTCTCCACAGTCCGCGCGGTGCCAATCACGTGTGCCCCGCGCAGCGCAAGCACGCGCATTGTTTCGTAGCCGATTCCTGAGTTACAGCCGGTGACCAGCGCGGTCTTGCCAGTCAGATCAATGCCGGCAGTTACCTCTTCCGCCGTCGAAGTCTCATCGAAAGGACTGCGAAACGTATTGCGCATAAGAGCGGCAATAGCAGCAAAGCCAATGCCAAGACCGGCACCCCCGGCCAATAATTTGCGGCGATTAATCAATTGATAGCTATTGCTCGCAGACCAGAAGCAACATAAAACGAACCCTTGTCTATATTACAGGCCTAGGCAAGCCGCCTGAAATCTTTGCCACCTTTTCTTTCTGGCCCGCCCTGGCCCTGTAGTCAGGGGGTCTTTGTAATCGGCGCCGTGTTTCCGCCTTCAGGCTGCCTGCAAAATGGCGCGCGCCCGGGCCGCGTCACGGTGCATTTGATCAGTCATGCTCTCCAGGTTGGGAAAATGCTCTTCATCTCGCAGCTTGGCCACAAAGTCCACGCTGATGTAAGTCCCGTAAATCGGTCGGTCGAAATCGAAAATATGCACTTCCAGCAAGGGCTCACCGCCGCCGCCCACGGTCGGCCGGGAACCGAGACTGGCAACGCCTGCTAAAGGACCCTCGGTCAAACCATGGACCCGCACTGCGAAGATCCCGTGCAGGGCGCTTTGGCGACGGTTAAGGCGGACGTTCGCGGTGGGGAAGCCGAGCTTGCGACCCAGCCCCTGGCCACGAACGACCCGACCCGTCATCTGATAGTGACGGCCAAGCAAACTATGCGCCTGCGCCAGGTCCCCTGACTGCAGTGCCTGCCGGATGTCCGTGCTGGACACCCGCTCACCTGCCACCTGGACACTGGCAATCTGCTCCACGCTGAAGCCTAGCCGAGCGCCGGCGGCCTCCAGGTCTGCAACACCACCGCGTCGCTGACGCGCGAAACGAAAATCATCGCCCACGACCAGGTGCTGCACATTTAATAACGACACCAGCAACTCATCAATAAACTCGCCCGGCTCCAGCCTTTCCATGTGCGCGTTGAAGGGCGGACAGAAAAAATAGTCCAGCCCCATAGCCGACAGGGCCGAAAATTTCTCACGAAAGCGCGTCAGCCGCGCCGGCGCCGAACCCCGACCAAAAAATTCCGCCGGCATGGGCTCAAAAGAAAATGCCAGGGCGGGCAAACCACGCTCGGCGGCTACCTGGATGACGCGCGCAAAAATCCGCTGATGCCCGAGATGGACACCATCAAAGGTACCGATGGCGGCAACACAGCCATCGGGCAGCGCGGCTTGGCCCGGCTGCGGCCTGCGGATCAATAACATGGGAATTGATCAGGTGGGTTCTTGACCAAAGCGGCGATTATAAAGAGGCTCCGGAACTTTTCATCCGCAACTCATCGGGCCGCAGGCCCGCGGCCAGCAGCGTAGCCCCATAGACGGCGAAGCCGCCGAGCACGGTGACTGTTAACCACCCGGCCCGAGTCCAGACCCCCGCTTCAAGCCATTGAACCAGGGGCGGGCTGAAGTAGTGCAGCAGCATGCCCATCACGGCGGCTGCGACAGCCACCTGAAGCAGCAATCGACCCCAACCGGCTCTGGATTGCAGCACCCCGTCGCGGCGCAAGCCCCGCCAGAGCAGAAAGGCGTTAAGAAAGGCGGATAAGGCGGTGGCCAGGGCGAGCCCGGCATGAGGCCCCGGTAGATCGGCTATAACCCACGGCACCACGATCAGGACATTGAGAATCATATTGACCACCAGCGCGATGATGCCAACCCGCACGGGGGTTCGGGTGTCCTGTCTGGCGAAATAGCCGGGCGCGAGAACCTTCACCAGGATAAAGCCCGGCAAGCCCAGGGCGTAGGCCACCAGGCTAAGGCTGGCCATGCTGACGTCCGCCGAGCCAAAAGCACCGCCGGCAAAAATCGTGGCCAGGATGGGACCCGACACGACAGCCAGACCCACGGCGGACGGCAGTGCGATCAACACTACCAGCCGCAAGGCCCAGTCCAGGGTGGCCGAGAAAGCCGCAGGCGTCGAGCTGGCATGCTGACGCGACAGATTCGGCAAGATCACCGTAGCCAGTGCGATACCAAAAACGCCCAGGGGAAACTCCATCAGGCGATCGGAGTAATACAGCCAGCTGATACTGCCTGTGGCCAGGAAAGACGCAATCAGGGTGTCGAAAAGAATATTTATCTGGGCAACGGATGCCCCGAAAATAACCGGTGCCATCAAAATCAGCACGCGGCGTACGCCGGGATGCTGCCAGCCCCAGCGCGGCCTGGGCAGGAGCCGAATGCGCAGCAAAAAGGGCAACATGAATAACAGCTGCACGGCACCGGCGACGAACACACCGGCAGCCAGGATGATTCCCGGTCGCTCCGCCCCCGGCGCCAGCAACGCAGCGAAACCGATCAACACCACGTTGAGCAGCACGGGCGCAAAGGCCGGGACACCAAAATTCTTGTAGGTATTCAGAATGGCGCCGGCCAGGGCAGTCAGGGAAATAAACAGCAGATAGGGAAAGGTCAGCCGGAGCATGTCGACGGCCAGGTCATATCGACCGCCGTCTGCATTGCCGATAAAACCCGGCGCGAAAACGGCGATCAGCACCGGCGCTGCGAGCACACCAACGGCCGTAAAGCCAAACAGCACCAAACCCAGGGTACCCGCGACCCGGTCCACGAGTTCGCGCACCTGGGCCGGATCACCGGCCTCGTCGTATTCGGCAAAGACCGGCACAAAGGCCTGGGAAAAGGCGCCTTCGGCAAAAAATCGACGGAAAATATTGGGAATCTTGAAGGCCACGAAAAACGCGTCCATGACCATGCCGGCACCGAAAAAACGGGCGAACACGATGTCCCTGACCAGCCCGAGGATCCGGGACAGCAAGGTCATGAAGCTGACCAGGGACGTGGACTTCAGGAGCCCCCCGGCCGGGTTACTGGGCGCTGCTTGGGGCTCTGACATCGCGCGCAAGTCTAACAGGTGCGCTCCGACAAGCCCGGCCAGTTAACATGTGAAATCAACAAGTTGGCCTGAAACACCTATTGACAAGACCGGTGGCAGGCGGAAGAATAGCCGGCTTTTCCGCTCCGGCGGATTCTCCACCTACAGGATTTCCAGCCAGTGGCAAATATCAAGTCAGCAGCCAAGCGGGCCAAACAGGCCGAAAGACGGCGCCAGCACAACGTAGCGCTGCGCTCCCGGATGCGTACGGCCATCAAGAAGGTGGTGAATGCTGTGGCCGAAGGTGACGCCGAGAAAGCTGCGGCGAGCTACCAGGAAGCCGTCCCGGAGATTGATAACCTGGCCGGCAAAGGCCTGGTTCACCGCAATAAGGCTGCCCGGCATAAAAGCCGTCTGAACCGAGCCGTTCGCGCCCTGCAGGGCTAAGTCGCCTCTTCTTCCGCCAGCTCTTCCAGGCGCCGCATAAGATGCTGCGCCAGTTCCCGCGTGCCTGCCCCGGTGGCAGCGCTCACCAGGTAGCAGGGGCCGGTCCAGTCCAGCTCCGCCACCAGCTCTGCCTGTCGCACCTGGGCCGCCTCGGGCGTCAGCAGATCACTCTTGTTCAGAACCAGCCAGCGCTCGCGCGCGGCCAGCTTTTCATCGAAGGCCGCCAGCTCGCCCACAATCGCCCGGGCTTCCGCCGCGAGGTCCGTGCGGCCATCCAAGGGAGCCAGATCCACCACGTGCAATAGCAGGCGGGTCCGGGCCAGGTGTTTCAGGAAGCGGATACCCAGGCCGGCACCCGAGGCAGCGCCCTCGATCAGGCCCGGGATGTCGGCCATGACGAAACTGCGGTGCTCCTCGACGGCCACCACCCCCAGATTCGGATACAGGGTAGTGAACGGATAGTCGGCAACCTTTGGCCGGGCTGCCGACACAGCGCGTATCAGTGTGGATTTACCGGCATTCGGCAATCCCAGCAAGCCCACATCTGCCAGCACGCTGAGCTCCAGGCGCAGCGGCCGGCGCTCGCCCGGCGTGCCGGGCGTTGACTGACGCGGCGCCCGGTTCACGCTGCTTTTGAAGCGGGTATTCCCGCGACCACCCAAACCGCCTGCCGCAACCAGCAAGCGCTGGCCCGGGGAATTGAGATCACCAAGCAGTTCGCCGGTGTCCTCGGTAAAAACCCGGGTGCCGGGAGGCACCGGGACTTCAATGGCTTCGCCCCCGGCCCCGGTCCGGTTCTTGCCGGCCCCGGACGTGCCATGGCCCGCCGCGAATTTTCGCTGCACACGAAAATCAGCCAGGGTGTTCAGGTTGCTGTCCGCGACCAGGTAGACCGAGCCGCCATCGCCGCCGTCGCCGCCGTCGGGGCCACCGCGGGGAATGTACTTTTCCCGCCGGAAGCTGACGACGCCGGGCCCGCCGTTGCCGGCCTGGACCATGATTCGTGCTTCGTCGACAAACTTCATGACGATTTCATGGTGACGCTTCGGGCTCGAGCCAACAACAAAAAACCCCGCCGAGGCGGGGTTTTATTGCAGCGGGCTTCGCAAGCCTCAGCCTTCCGTCGGTACCACGCACACGAAAGTGCGTTTTTGCGGACCCCGGCGACGAAACTCCACCTTACCGGTGGCGGTCGCGAAAAGGGTGTGGTCTCGGCCAACACCGACATTCTCGCCGGCGTGATAGCGCGTTCCTCGCTGACGCACCAGGATATTGCCTGCCAGTACTGCCTGGCCGCCGAATTTTTTCAGGCCCAGACGCTTGGATTCTGAATCGCGACCGTTACGGGAACTGCCGCCTGCTTTTTTATGTGCCATTGCTTAACTCCAGGCCCGTTCAGGCCGCGCCGCCGCTGATGCCCGTGACCTGGATCAGCGTGAAATGCTGACGGTGGCCCTTGGTGCGCTTGTAATTCTGCCGCCGGTGAAACTTGATGATTTCCACCTTGCGGTCCTTGTCCTGGCGCAGCACCTTGGCATCAACCTTGCCACCGTCGACGAGGGGCGAGCCGATTGTGACATCAGCACCCTCACCCACCATGAGAACTTCATCGAACTGCACCTGATCGCCTTCGGCAACATCAAGCTTTTCGATTTTCAGGGTGTCGCCCGCGCTGGCGCGATACTGTTTACCACCCGTCCGAAAAACGGCGTACATCTGGATTCTCCGGAATAGGCCGGGGCGGAAGGCCCCGGCGGAAAAGACGCGAGATCATACTGGTTTCCGCACCGGCAATCAACGGCTTAGGGGCCGCGCTTCAGTCCCCGGGCGCGCCAGCTGGCAGGGGGTACCGGCGGCCCGCGACGGCCACGCTGGCGCCGGCGGCACGCATCTGCCGCCCCTGCTCTGCCGTGCCGCAATGGTAAGCCTGAAGCCGCTCCAGCAGCTCGGAGGGATAATCTGCCTGCAGCTCATCCCAGCCACTGTGGCTGGGGTTTCCCTCGGGCCGACAGTCGTGAAATACCGCCTCGCCGGCATCGGCATAGCGGGCCAGTAATTCCGGGATGGGCCGCGTGTCGCCGGTGTAAACGAAATATTCCGCCAGGCGCAGGCCGAAACCAAAATCCGGCCGGTGGTGGCTTACGGGCAGCACATCGAACCAGCGATCGCGCCACCAGAAACCCTGCTCCACCGGCACCAGCTGAAAGGCGTCCCAGAAATTCACCCCGCCCTCCGCCAGGGGTGAGCGCTCGGCTACCAGCCGCTGTTGCAAGGCCGGGACAATGGGTGCCGGCACGAATAACACCAGGGGCGCCTGGCGGGTCGCATCGAACCAGCTGGCAAAGAATAAGGGCTCCAGGCCACTGACGTGGTCCATGTGGATATGGGTAATAAACACCGCCGGCGGCAATTGCCCATACTCTGCCTGAAAGCGCTGGGGCACCTCCTGGCCGCAATCAATCAGCAGTATGGGCTCCCCTGCCGCCTCAAGCACGGCGGCCGCAGAGCCCTGGTCCATCCCGCTGGACCCGCCGACGCCGAGAAAATTCAGCTGCAAGCTTGCCAATGCCCTGTCTCCCGTTCCTGATAATTCGTTTGTAATAGCTCGCTGATGAAGGGCATTATTCCCTTGCGATGCAGCTTGTCCAACCCGGTTCCAACGTATTTGATCTTGAGGCCATTCGTGGCCAGCTTGACGATGACTGGCCGGCCGTCAACCGGGAAATCCTGCGCCAGCTGAAAAGCGATGTGGCGCTGGTCAACAGCGTCGCCCACTACATCATCGGCGGCGGCGGCAAACGCCTGCGGCCCCTGCTGGTCCTGCTGTCAGCCCGCGCCTGCGGCTATACAGGCGATCAGCACGTCACGGCGGCTGCCATTGTCGAGTTTATCCACACGGCCACCCTGCTCCACGATGACGTGGTCGACAACTCGGACCTGCGCCGCGGCCAGGACACGGCCAACAGCGTTTTCGGCAACGAAGCCAGTGTCCTGGTAGGCGACTTTCTCTATTCGCGCTCGTTTCAGATGATGGTGGAAATCGGGCAAATGCGCGTCATGGACGTGCTGGCCGATGCCACCAACACCATCGCCGAAGGCGAAGTCCTGCAGCTGATGAACTGCAACGAACCCGATACCACGGAAGCCCAGTACCTGGAGGTCATCTACCGCAAGACCGCCAAACTCTTCGAAGCAGCTGTGCTGATCGGCGCGATACTGGCAGATCAGTCACGCGCGGTCGAAGATGCCTTCATTACCTATGGCCGCGAACTGGGCATCGCCTTTCAGCTGGTCGACGACGCACTGGACTACGATGCCACACGCGAACAACTGGGCAAAAACATCGGCGACGATCTGGCCGAAGGCAAACCCACCCTGCCGCTGATTCATGCGCTGCGCAGAGGCACGCCCCAGGAACAGTTGCTTATCCGTCGCGCCATCGAGAATGGTGAACGGGAAAACGCGGAGCCTGTGCTGGCAGCCGTAACATCGACGGGGGCCCTGGCCTATACCCTGAAACTGGCTGAAGAGTCTTCGGCCAAAGCGATTGACGCCTTGCACCGGGTACCCGATTCGACCTTCAAGACGGCCCTGATCGAGCTGGCCCGCTTCGCCGTCGAACGCCGGTACTGAAGAACAGGCACCCGGTGTTTTTGATTGCGCGTGCCCCGGACAGGCACGCAGCCGGGCGATCTCCTGCCGGAATTCCCCGATGAGTTCGGTGCTGAATATTGCGGTTCTGCCGGATAAAGACAGGCAGGACATTCGTTGGGGTTTGGGAAGTGGTCGGGCTAGTAAGATTCGAACTTACGACCCCCTGACCCCGAGACAGGTGCGCTACCAGACTGCGCCATAGCCCGACTTAAGCAACAATGCTACAGCAGGTCAGCCGCTGCGGCCAAGTCTTCCTGCCCCACTGAGAGCCAAGTCTGCGGCGTTGCGATATGCCTGTGCCGGAGCAGCATCGCCTGTAGCCGCTTTCGGCTGCTCTGACTGTTAACGAGGTTGAATTTGGAAACTAAAAGTCGCCGGATTCCATCCGGCCACCCAGACCATTCATGCCTTTGCGGCGCGGCGCTCCAGGCGCCAGAGCCAGACCAGCGCAGTCCCAGCCAGCCGCCTGGATCCGGCCTTCGCAAAGCAGACATCCTCCGGACTTGGGTGGCCGACGGCAGGCGGCCTCAAACCAGGCCGGTATAACGTCGTTCGAGTCGTGCGCCGAGACCCGTCAGCAGTTCATAGCTGATGGTGCCGCCCAGCCGGGCCAGTTCATCGATATTCACAGCCTGACCCAGCAACTGCACAAAATCTCCGGGCGACAACTTGCCCTCCCCCAGGCGAGTCACGTCCACCACCAGAGAGTCCATGGAGACACGTCCGACGACGGGCACACGCTGCCCGTGAACCACGCCGTAACCGCGATTGCCAAGGCTCCTGGGGTAGCCGTCGGCATAACCTAAGCCCAGGGTCGCGAGCAGGGTCTGACCGCGAGCGCGATACTCCGCGCCATAGCCGACGGGGGTTGCCGCCGGGACTTCGCGGATTTGCAGAACCCGGCCTTCCAGGGTCGCGACCCGCCGCAGGTGATGACTCGAACCGGGCGCGGGATTACTCCCGTACAAGCCGACACCGAGCCGAACCAGGTCACCAGACGAGCCAGTACCACTGAGCACGGCTGCGGTGTTGCCAACACTGGTGGGCAGGTGGGGCAGCAAGGCGCGCAATTCATCAAACAGGCCGATCTGCTGCTGATTCAGCGAATGCTCGGGCTCATCGGCACAGGCCAGGTGCGTCATCAGGTAGTCGACGCAAATGCCGTCAAGGGCCGAGGTATCACCCGCCAGGTGACGAAACTCCGCCGGCGTCAAACCCAGGCGCGACATACCGGTATCAACCTGCACGATGCAACGACGCGGCGTACCCGGGCGCGCCCACAATGCAAGTTGCACCGGAGAATTGATCACGGGTAACAAATCAGCTGCAGTAAATGCAGCCAGCTGTTCGGGCCATATGCCCTCCAGCACATAGATATCAGCGGCCGGGACAACTTCACGCAGGAACTGCGCTTCTGCCAGGGAAGCGACGAAAAAGCAGTCGCAGCCGCTGGCAGCCAGCCGGCGCGCCACGGGCTCCA
>CAKZWQ010000029.1 GCA_937921935.1 uncultured Gammaproteobacteria bacterium
TGGGCGTCCGGCAATTCGCCCGCCAGCTCACGTTGCAGCAAGTCCCTGCATTGTTCTTCAGTCAATTCCGTCTGCATGCTGTTACTCCGCTTTTGCCGCGGCGACAAAAGCCTTGATCAGCGCCAGGTCTTTCACGCCCCGCTGACGTTCCACGCCACTGCTCACATCCACACCCCAGGGCTGCACCTGGCTGATAGCAGCAGCAACATTGTCGGGATTCAGGCCGCCGGCCAGAATCAAATCTGTGCGCGCCGCCAGCCGCGCTGCTCGCTCCCAGTCGGCGAGTTGACCCTGGCCACTTGCCCCGGCCTCAAACAAGGCCAGCGGCTGCACGGCCACGGCTTCTTCATCCAGGCCATCCATGTCCCGATAGACGGGCAGATCTCTGATCGCCGGGTCGACGCTCAGGCCTACGAAATCATCGGCATCGGTCTGCAGCCAGTCAGGACGAAACACCGACTGCACGGCCTGCCATTCTGCAGCCTCGGGATGATGCATCACGGCGATACGTTGCACGTGGGCCGGCAAACCATCACACAGTTCCCGGGCGCGCTCTGCCGTAACCTGGCGCGGCGACGGCGCGAAAACAAAACCCAGGCCATCGGCACCTGCTTCCACGGCGGCTTCTACCTGCTCGCGGGTGCGACAGCCGCAAATCTTCACGAATACACTCATTGACGACGTCCGGCGGCCAGCAAAGCGGCGGCGGCATTGGCCGGCGACTCGGCCCGCATCAGCGCGGTGCCCACCAGGGCCAGCCCGTAGCCCAGCTCGGCAAGCTTGGCTGCCTGCTCCGCTCCGTCGACTCCGCTTTCCGCCACCCGCGGCAGATCATCGGGTAACTGCGGCGCCAGCTCGGCAAAGCGGCCAAAGTCCACAGCCAGGGTGCGCAAATCACGGCAGTTCACGCCAATGAGCAGACGCACGCCGGCCGCACCGGTGGCCGGTCCCAAGCCCTGCATGATGGGCACGGCATGGGCCAGATCCTGGCCATCAAAGGCCTCGACCAGGGCAAACATGCCCAGGTCGAGAGTGGTTTTTAGCATGTCAGTGAGCGTGGCCGCATCCAGCATGGCGGCAATCAGCAGCACGCCGCCGGCACCGGCGGCTCGCGCTTCCAGGACCTGATAAGGCGAAACCAGGAAATCCTTGCGCATGGCAGGCACCGTCGGCACGGCCCGGGCGACCGCCCGCAGGTGCGCCAGATCGCCGGCGAACTGCGTGGGTTCGGTTAGCACTGACAAGGCTGCTGCGCCGCCCTCTGCATAGGCACCGGCCTGGGCAGCCGGCTCCAGGGCCGCGGTGGCGAGCTGGCCGGCCGAAGGCGAGCGGCGTTTAACTTCTGCTATCAGATCAAAACCATCAGCCGACAGTTGCAAGCCGGGTGCCGCGGGCATATCAGCGATTCGTTGCAGCAGTTCGGCTTCCGACACGGCAGCGCGGGCGGCTGCCAGGCGCGCCTGGCTGGCGCTCTGCATGCCGGCGAGAAAATCGGTGCCAGACATCTCTAGCCCTCAAGACTCGCGGCGAATTCGCGCAGCCGATGCAGCAAGGCGGCACCGGCGCCGGCATCCAGGGCAGCAGCCGCCTGCTCGATACCTGTGGCCAGATCCGGCGCGCGCCCGGACACTTCGAGCATCAGCCCGGCACCCAGCAACAATGCATGGCGATGAGGCCCCTGATCAGCGCCGGCCAGCGCAGCTTCCAGGGCGCGGGCATTTTCCGTCGCGTCGCCGCCCGCCAGGTCTTCGGGCCGACAACGGGGCAGACCAACCTCGGCGGGGTCTCGCTGCGACTCGCTAACCCGACCGTCGCGCACATCAAACAGGGCATAGGGGCCACACGGCGTAGCCTCGTCCCAGCCCGGCTCGCCGTGAACGACGAAAGCCCGTTGCACCTGCATGCCGGCGAGTGCCTCTGCCATCAGGCGGGCGCGTGGCAGATCAAAGGCACCAATGAGATGAAAAGGCGGCGCTGCCGGATTAACCAGCGGCCCCAGAATATTAAAGACCGTGCGCACACCCAAAGCGCCGCGCACCGGCGCGATGCTTTTCATCGCGGGATGGAAAAAGGGCGCAAACAGAAAAGCAAAATTGCAGGCTTTCAGACAGGCCAGCGCCGTGTTCGCATCAGGCGCCAGGGGGATACCCAGGGCCTTCAGCACATCGGCACTGCCGGATTTCGACGACACCGATCGATTGCCATGTTTAATCACGGGCAAACCCGCCGCCGCGGCCAACAGGCCCGTGCCCGTAGACAAGTTCAGGCTGCCCGAGCCGTCGCCCCCTGTACCGACACTGTCAGCGGCACCGAGTTCCGGCGGCAGGTGCACATCGTGGGCAAGTGCCCGCAAAGTATCGGCCAGGCCGCGTACCTCTTCGGCCGTCTCACCCTTGGCGCGCAAGGCGGCCAGTAAGGCGCCGCCCATGGCCGGCGGCAGAGCCTCGTCCGTCAGGCAATGCAGCAGGTCGCCGGCCTGGACAGCCGTCAGATCATTACCGTCGAGCAAGTTATCCAGGAGAATTTTCGCTTCGGTTACCATCGCTCTTTCCTCAGGCGGGGCTCAGACGCAGGAAGTTTTCCAGTAACTGGTTACCTTCCGGCGTCAGCACACTTTCCGGATGAAACTGCACTCCCTCCAGGGGCAATGCCCGATGGCGCACACCCATAATTTCGCCGCGACGGGTCCGCGCGGTAATTTCCAGCACCTGGGGCAGACTGTCTTCCTCGGCAGCCAGGGAGTGATAGCGCCCGGCCTGCAGGGGATTACTCAAGCCGGCATAAATGGTCTTGCCGTCGTGAGTTACCTGGGAAGTCTTGCCATGCATCAGGCGCTCGGCTGAAACAATCTTGCCACCGCAGTGCTGCACCAGGCTCTGGTGGCCCAGGCAAACACCCAGCACCGGCACCTGGCCGGCAAAGGCAGCAATCATGTCCAGGGACACGCCGGCATCGTCAGGACGCCCCGGCCCCGGCGAAATGCACAGGTGGCTGACATCCAGCTGCTGTGCCTGGGCGACACTGATTTCATCATTGCGGAACACCTGTACCTCGGCGCCCAGCACCAGGAAGGCCTGCACCAGGTTGTAAGTGAAGGAGTCGTAGTTATCGATCAGCAGGAGTCGTGTCTGGCTCATAAGCCTTCCTCCGCCATGGCCAGGGCCCGGCGCAGAATTGCGCTCTTGGCCAGCACCTCTGCATATTCTGTTTGCGGCACGCTGTCAGCCACGATGCCGGCGCCGGCCTGGTAGCTGTATTCATCGCCGCCGAAAATCAGGGTACGAATGGCAATGGCCTGATCCATGTCACCATTCTGGCCAAAATAACCCACCGTGCCGCCGTAGATACCCCGCTTCACAGGCTCCATGGCATCGATCAGTTGCATGGCCCGCACCTTGGGCGCACCCACCAGGGTGCCCGCCGGGAAGGCGGCAGCAAACAAATCCAGCGCATCCCGGCCTTCGGCCAGCTGACCTTTCACGCCGCTGACTATATGCATGACGTGACTGTAGTGCTCGATGACACGGTAAGGATCCACATGCACCGTGCCGGCGGAAGCCACCCGGCCCAGATCATTGCGCGCCAGGTCCACCAGCATCACATGCTCGGCGTTCTCTTTTTCATCCGCCAGCAGTGAGTCTTCGTGGGCCTGATCCTCGGCAGCATTGGCACCGCGGGGTCGCGTGCCGGCAATGGGCCGCAGAGAGGCTTCGCCGGCATGCAACTTAACCAGGGCCTCGGGTGAAGAACCCACGACCTGCAAATCACCCAGATCAAAAAAATACATATAAGGAGAGGGGTTGAGCAGGCGCAGTGCCCGATAGGTCTCGAAGGGCGAGAGCTGATGCTGACCGTCGAAGCGCACCGAGAGCACGATCTGATAGATGTCGCCGCTGGCAATGTAGTCCTTGCTGCGGTCGACCTGGGCCTTGTAGTCGTCTTCACTGAGACTTTGCCGGGCCGGCGCATAACGCCGCTTGGTCGGCGAGGCCGGTAAGGGTCCGCGCAGCAGGCGAATGACCTCGGTCCGCAGGCGACTGCGGGACTGGGCGTCCCCGGCATGCAAAAGTGCAATGCGCCTGGACAGATGATCGAAAACCAGCAGGGATTCCGTCGCCAGGTAGGCCGCTTCGGGTGAAGGCGGGCACGCTGCGCCGGCCGGCGGATTGGGCAGACGCTCGAAATGGCGGACCAGATCATAGGCGGCCACACCCACCAGGCCGCCGCCGAAAGGCAGGTCCGGCACGGCCGGCTCCAGGCGGGGGGTCTCGGCCAGGGTCTGGCGCAACAGATCCAGCAATTCGGCCTGGCTGTTCGGGCGCGGTCGCTGTTGGCCGCCGGTCCGCACGCCGTCGGCATCCAGGCGAAACTCGGTCACTGCCCCGAAGCCCAGGAAAGAATAGCGGCCAAGCTGGGCGCCGCGTTCCACGCTCTCCAGCAGAAAACGCGGTTGCAGCGGGGCCAGCTTCAAATAGGTGGATACCGGTGTATCCAGATCAGCGCTGATGTCAAAAGGTGGTTGCATAGTTTGTTCAATCAAGTTGGCTCAGTATCATCCGGACAATAAAAAACCCATCGCCGGACGCCGGGGATGGGTTGCAGGCCGGTATGTACTAAAGCGCTACTCGGCCGCCCTCCCCTGTGAGAGGCTCCACCACCAGACGCTGTTCAGATCGGCATAAAGCATGGCGCGGAGTATCGCCGCGCACCGCTGCAGCCGTCAAGGGCGGGCCCCTCAGCCAAGGTCATAGAACATGGGCAGGATAAAGGAGAAAGCCAGCCACATGACCACGGTCAGGGGGACGCCCACCCGGATGAAATCGGAGAATTTATAGCCGCCGGCACTCATGATCAGCAGGTTCGTCTGATAGCCGATGGGCGTGGCAAAACTCATATTGGCACCGAAAATCACCGCCAGGATAAAGGGCTCCGCCGGCACGTCCAGCTGGGCCGCAACGCTGATCGCGACCGGGGTACCGATAACCGCGGCGGCGTTATTCGAAACCACGTTGGTCAGAATCGTCATCAGCAAAATCAGGCCGCTAAGCACCATGGGTACCGGCAGGGAACTGGTTGCCACCACAAACAGGCGGGCGATGTATTCAGCGCCGCCCGTCTCCAGCATGGCAAAGCCCAGGCACAGGCTGGCCACGATAATCATCACCACCGGAATGTTCAGGGACTCGCCGGCATCCTTCCACGACAGGCACCCGGTCAGCAGCATGGCGGCCACACCGCACAAGGCCGCCACAGAAATGGGCATCAGGCTGGTACCGGCGAAAAACACCACCAGGGCCATGATCGCCAGGGCCAGGGGCGCCCGGGCAGTATGAGGCAGATTTGTAGTGGCATCGAGTACCAGCATGGAGCCGCTTTCGCGCAGCTCCTGAATGGCTTCCTTGGCCCCCTGCACCAGCAGCACATCGCCGGCCCGCAGGCGCACGGCACCCAGGTCCCCGGCCAGATCGCGATCTGTGCGGGCACGATGAATGGCCATGGGCATGAGCCGGAAGCGGGTACTGAAGTGGGACGAATCCAGACTGCGATGATGCAGCTGCGAACCGCGAGTGATCACCACTTCGGCGAGTTGCTGGCCTTCGGTGTCCAGCGGTGCTTCGTCCGTCACCGGCTCACTGGCCTCACCGGGATTGTCGTTGAACAGGGTTGCGCCCAGGGTGCTTTCGAATTCCTTGAGCCGTTCTGAAGTATCACGAACATACAGCCGATCACCGGACTGCAGCTTCACGGACGGCAATTTGGCCAGGAACAGACTTTCCGTGCGCTGAATGCGATCCACCCGCATACGGTTTTCGGTTTTCGCCAGTACTTCCGACAGGGTCTTGCCGACGGGGAAACTGTCTTCGTTGATATAGAGGACCGCGTTGAACAGGCGCGGCGAAGTATCCGACATGGGTGGCCGGCGCCGCGGCGTCAGCCGGGGCGCGATCAACCAAAGATAAAGCAGGCCAAAGCCGCCAGCGATGGCGACGGGCAACGTGAAATCAAACATCTCGAAACGGCGCTGGCCCAGATCTGCGGCAATCCCGACCACCAGTAGATTGGTAGAGGTGCCGATGGTGGTAGCCATGCCACCGATCAAGGTGGCCAGGCCCATGGGCATCAGCACTTCTGAGGGAGGACGCCGGGCACGCAGACTGCAGGCAACCAGTACCGGCAACAACATGACCACAATCGGCGTGTTGTTCAGGAAGGCGCTGAGCACCGCGCCGATAATCAGCGTCACCAGCAACGCCATCTTCGGCGTTTCCATCCAGTAACGCGCCATGGCACTGGCCAGGGGCTGCAGGGCGCCGGTAGTTTCCAGGCCGCGGCCTACGATCAACAGGGCGCAAATGGTTACCAGGGCTTCGTTGCCGAAGTTGATGAAAAAATCCGAAGGCCGGATGTTCTTATACGGAAACAGGTAAAAGCCCACGACCAGCAACAGCATCACGGACAGCCCAGTCGTTTCCAGAGGGATCCTGTCCTTGGTGAACAGGAACAGGGCCACACCGGTAAGCAGCAGGACACTGATAGCGTGCGGGTCAGGCAAGGGGGGCAACAGGGGTCCTTCGCGGGTGCGAGGTGGCTTCGGTGCAGCAAGCATAGCTGTGGCGGGGGGTAGCGCCAACTCCGGATGCCGGCGCCGTCCCCGGCCCCCGGTTCTGCTAGACTTTCCGAGCCTTTCCGGCTAACACATTCAACAAATATGTCCGCCACCCCACCCAATGAGGCCACCGGGCTCCACCCGACAGCGCGCCCGGCGGAGAAACGCAGCGATGCGAAGTTCTCCGGCAAAGATGCCGGGCTCCGCCAGAACGTCCACGATCTGGGCGGCATGATTGGCGAACTCCTTAAAGAACAGGGCGGCGCGGATCTGTTCAGAAACGTGGAACGGGCGCGACGCCTGGCCATTGATCGCCGGGAAGGTGATCGTGACGCCGGCGCCGAGCTCGACCGAGTGCTGCAATCTCTGTCGACGGAAACTGCCAGAGATTTTGTCCGCGCCTTCTCAACCTATTTCCAGGTGGTCAATACCGCGGAGCAGGTGCATCGAATTCGCCGCCGCCGTGCCTATCTGAAGGACACCAGTCGTCAGCAGCCAGGCGGACTGGAGGCCACCATCCTGCGCCTGCGCGATCATGGCCTGGATTTAGAGGAGATACTGAAACTGCTGCGGGGCATGGGGGTTGAGCCGGTGTTCGCCGCCCAGCCCACCGAACCCACCCGCCGCACCATCCTGCGCAAACAGCAGGACATTGTTCGGCACCTGATTGACATCCAGAACCCGGAACTCACGCCCGGCGAAACAGCAGCGCGTTACGAGAGTATTCGCGACAGCATCACTTCCATCTGGCAAACGGAGGAGCAGCCCGACGAAGAGCGCACCTCCTTTGACGAACTGGAGCATGTGCTGTTCTTCCTGACGGACGTTATCTATCGCGCCGTGCCGGTGTTCTATGAAGCCCTGCAAGATGCCCTGGTCAAGGCCTACGGCCCGGCGGCAGCCGAGGTGGAACTACCCACCATTGTGCGCTTCGCCTCCCTGATCGGCAGCGATATGGATGCCAGACCAGATACCACCGCGCGCACCATTCGCGAAACCCTGTCGCGCCAGCGCGCCCTGATTTTGGATCTGTATTACGGCGAATGCCGCAGCCTGGCCGAGAAGCTCAGCCAGTCCGCCAGGCGCGCACAGGTCACACCCGAGTTACTGGAACGCTCCGCGGACTACTCGGGACACTTCCCCAATGCGGCAGGCTCTGTTCCCTTGCGCCACCGGGACATGCCTTATCGCATCTTTCTGCGACTGGTCATGCGTCGTCTCAAGGCCACCTATGATGACGATGCCTTTCCCTATGAGTCCCCGGAAGAACTGCTGGAGGATCTGGAGCTAGTCGCCACCAGCCTGCGCAAGAATCGGGGCAAACACGCCGGCCTGTTTGCCGTGCAACGCCTCATTCGGCGCGTACAGACTTTCGGTTTTCATTTTCTGACTCTGGACATACGCCAGACAGCCCTGGTCAATCGGGGCGTCATCGGACGGTGTCTTCGTGAAGACGGCTGGATGGACTGGCCGGCGGAAGAGCGAGCGCGGCGCATTGCCACCGCGCTGGCGCGCAACGAGTCCGCCTGTCCTGACCTGGACAACGAATCACGGCGCGACCTCGCCGTCTTCCAGGCCATCGGCTTCTCCCGCCGCCGCTTCGGCCAGCGCGCTATCGGCACTTACGTGGTCAGCATGGCCCATGGTGTGGATGACGTCCTGTCCGTCATCCTGCTGGCCCGCTGGGGCGACCTGCGCCGCCGCAACGGCGCCGTACCCCTGGATATCGCCCCCTATTTCGAAACGGTCGAAGACCTGAGCCACTGCGGTGAAACCATCGACCTGCTATTAAAGGACAACATTTACCGGGAACATCTGGCTGGCCGCAAAAATCAGCAAACGGTCATGGTGAGCTATTCAGACAGCACCATGGACAGCGGCATGACGCGGGCTCGCTGGACCCTGCACAAAGCCCAGGCGGACCTGGTGAAGGTACTTGCTAACAGCGACGTGGAACTCACCCTGTGTCACGGACAGGGTGGCACCGTCAGTCGCGGCGGCGGCGGCAAAACCCACGCCGCGGTGCTGGGTGCGGCGCCGGGTGCGATACAGGGACGACTGCGGGCGACGGAACGGGGCGAACTGGTCAACGCCAAGTACGGGCTACGCGGCATTGCCCTGCGCACCCTGGAACAGGCCGTCAGTTCCGTGGCTACAGCAACAGCCCTGCCCAAACAGCACGCACCGGAAGAATTGCAGCGCTGGAGCGAAGTCATGGAAGTCATGACCGAGGCCAGTCGCAAACGCTACCAGGCGCTGGTCTACGGCGAGACGGATTTTTACGCGTATTTCGAAGCCGCCACACCGGTTGATGTGATCCGAAAAATACAGGGCAACGCTTTGGGTAGTGACGAGCAGGACGGCCTGAAAAGTCTGCGCGCTGTGCCCTGGGACTTCGCCTGGAGTCAGTGCCGCAACTTGTTGCCAGGCTGGTACGGCGCCGGTTCCGGGCTGGCGGCCGCCATTGACAGTGCGGGGCTGGAAACCATCCAGGACATGAGTCGAAACTGGCCCTTCTTTGCCTCCCTGCTAGCGGACCTGGAAGTGGTGCTGGGCAAGGCGGACCTGAATATCGCGAGCCGCTATTCAAAACTGGCGGGTGACTTGCATGAGCGCTTCTTCCCCAATCTGCGCCTGGAGTTTGATCTGTGTGTCGAAAACTTGCTGCGAGTAAAAGATGAGCAAGTGTTGCTGCAGGGACAGGACACCCTGCGCCGCTCGATCCGCCTGCGAAATCCCTATGTCGATCCCATGAGCCTGTTACAGGTGGAGTTGCTCCGCCGGTGGCGGGCGGGAGGCCGCGATGACGAAGCCCTGTTCTCAGCGCTGGTTGCCAGCGTGAACGGCATCGCGCGCGGCATTCAGGACTCTGGCTAAGCCGGGGGCCGGCGCCGTGCGCGCGGTCTTTCTCGACTACGACAGTCTGGGTCCGGCCGATGTGGACAGCAGTCCGCTGATGGAGTTACTGCCGGAGCTAAAGTTCTTCGGCGCCACCAGCCCAGCCGAATGCGCGCAACGCCTGGTCGACGCTGAAGTCGTCTTCGTCAACAAGGTGGTGCTCGATGCCGAGTGTTTACGCAGTGCCCGGTCGCTGCGCCTGATCTGCGTCGCTGCCACGGGCACCGATAACGTCGATCTCAAGGCAGCTTCAGAACAGGGCATTGCCGTCTGCAATATTCGCAATTACTGCACTCCATCGGTGGTGCAACATGTCTTTAGCCTTCTGCTCGCCTTAAACCAGCACCTGCTCAGCTATCGGGCACAGGTACAGGACGGTCAGTGGTCAGCAGCCGGTCAGTTCTGTCTGCTTGATCCGCCCGTGCGCGAACTCAGCGGCAAAACCCTGGGCATCATCGGCCTGGGCAATCTAGGCAGCGCCGTGGCACAGGCGGCAGAGGCCTTCGGCCTGCACGTGTTGGCTGCGCGGCGACCCTATCGACTGGACGATGATTTTTTCATGTACGACGTGGGCACGGGCAAAGTCCCGCGCGTGGGCCTGAAGGCGCTGCTGGCCCGTTCCGACTACCTGAGCCTGCACTGTCCCCTGACTCCGGAAACGGAGAATCTGATTAACGCCGAGTCTCTGGCCCTGATGCGGCCGGGCTGCGTGCTGATCAACACCGCCCGAGGAGGCCTGGTGGAACCAACAGCCCTGCTCGGCGCATTGCGAGGCGGGCAGCTGGGCGCGGCCGGCATCGACGTGCTCAGTTCCGAGCCCCCGCCGGCCGACCACCCGCTACTGGCCGAGCAATTGCCGAATCTGATCGTCACGCCCCACCAGGCCTGGGGCGCAAGAGAAGCCCGGCAACGGGCGATCGACGAGTTGGCAGCCAATGTAGCCGCCTTCAATAAGAGCGAACGGCGCAACCGGGTAGATTGACGCAGGGTGCGCTGCGGCGGCACCTCCCCAATGTCGCGAACGTCCGTTTTCGAACCAAAGCGGATGGTCTGCGTTAGCGCCTTGACTAGAACATCGGTTCAAAGAAAAAGAATCGCTGCGAGTAAGCCAAGCGCCGCGCCTGCCGCATTGAGAGCTACATCAAAAATGGTGCCGAAGCGGCCGGGCACTTTAGTCTGGTACCACTCCAACGTAGTGCCGAAACACACTGCAACGGTGAAGGCAATTAACAAACCATACGATTTTGCATAGGTGGCATCGAGAACCCATTTCCATAGCAGCGTTAATACACCGTACAAGAAAACATGCATCGTTTTTTGCAGCAAAGTCGGCGTCTTCGCCACCAGCCAGACAAATACCGAATCACCGGGTTGTACGCGACCGGGAATAACAGAAGCAGCTATCAGCAGAAGCATGAAACACACGGTGATAACGATGCGAGCTGTAAGCGAGACGCTGGTCATATGAGGTAACACCGAGAGGGCGGACTTGCGCAACATTATGCCGCCTGCAGCCCCCGGGCCCAATTGGCACCCATTCAGGCTGCTTATGGGGAATGCCAAGACATGGATTCAGTCTAATTCCCACTTCCCGGGCCAGAGCAGATTTCGGTTATCCGCGATGCGGCTGCGGGCATTAAGTATTTTAATTGGTGCTCCTTTGGTCCGTAGTGATTAGGCGAGGGAGTTAGCAGCGTGGGTGACCGCCCTTTGTCGGCAGATGGATGGCCGTCGAGTGCTTGTTCAGCCCCAAAGGTATTCCTACCTATCCTGGATCACTGGTCAGAGGAATTGGCATGTTTAAGCAAAAGAAAAGCTTTGCCCGCGATATGGTCACCATAACGAAGATGACAGAGATGTATTGCTCTGCACATCACGCTGATTCTCATAGCGCCCTGTGCGAAGACTGTGCGGACTTTGTCGATTACATTGAGGTGCGCCTGCAGAAATGCCCTTACGGTGAAAACAAACCCACTTGCGCCAACTGTCCGGTCCATTGCTACAAGCCGGCAAGAAGGGAGCAGGGCAATGCAATCATGCGGTACGCCGGCCCGAGAATGTTATTCCGCCACCCACTGTTGACCTTAGCCCACTATCTACAAGGCCTTATAAAGGTAGTTCATCCGCGCGAATTAACACGCGAGCAGCGCGCGCGCTTGAAGATGAAATAACCGCAAGGCAATGCGGGGAAGAACTGCCTGACTTGATCAGCTCTCGGCCAGCACAAATCTGGAATTGCGCATCAAGGCCGGCGGAATTCGATGTTTGATCTTTTCATGCAATCCGGGAAGCTCCGACCAGTGCAGGCCGGGACGGTAGTGATGCGCCGTGTGATAGCCAAGATTACCCGTCAGCAGGTTAAAGAGCGGGTTCGTGTTGTTGTATGAGGCCTGGAATGGATCATCAGTATCCAGACCACTGTGATGATCATGGGTCACCCAAGCGGTAAACAACAGACTGACTATCATCGGTAATACGAAGACGAGCAGCGCCGGCAAAAACCGGAACCAGCAAAGCACCGCAAGGCCAATCAAGGTCAGTGCGGAGTAGAACAGAAAGTCGCGCTGCACCCGCGGAAACTTTCTGCCAACCTGGTAGCCTCGATAGTAGGCTGTTCCCGCGATATTCATCGTGTATTCCAGTGCGCTCATGGTCCGGCCATCTGAGCTTTTCCAGCCGCTCTCATCAAGGTCCTGATCGAGAAAATTCCTGTGATGACCGAGCACATGGTGCAGCACCCACAGGTTCGTCGTTACGCCGGTATGTAATGCGTAGAAAAATTCCAGGATGCGGTTAAGAATTTTGGAGTGGAAGGTCACCGTGTGCTGGTGATGATGATTCCAGGCACAAATCACGCCCTTCGGCACGATGGATATCAACGTATACGTCACCAACCATGCGACGTTATCGACATAAAAATACACACTGAAGTCGATCAGGCTCATCACAAGCACAATGAAAACCGGAAAGCGGTCGGCGGAAAATCTGAACATAAATGTGACCCTGGGTCAGGCCTTTCCTGATCCCTCAATCCCAATACGTGGTTGCGAAAAAAGCCCGCAGGCTAGCATGGCGATGCTGCCAAGAGCGCGCCGTGCCACTCATAATCCGGCACGAACCGCAACGCGGTTACGACATTTGGGCAGCAGATAGGTAAAGAATCACTGCATCAGCGGGCTATTGCAAACCCCGTTTGCTGCGCCCATTTTCGGGGGTATTGAGTTAATTGGTGCTTTTTGGCCGGATCGCCCGAATTTCAAGGCTATATGGTCTGATCAGGCGACCGCTTTGGGCCGATGGTGAATTTTGAGCCCCCACCTGCCATGAGATAATGTTTGTGTTATCAATGACCTCAACGTGGAGTGGCGCAGCGGATTTTCCGGATCAGCCGGCGAAGCAATCGATCCGGCAATTAGGGCAAACAGAAGAATCGGCAGACACTCAGCAATCCGCTGCAATGGCCTGGGATAGCAATGATCATAGAAAAGAGTTGCCGTGTCGCGTTAATCCTAATCTTAGGGCTCTGCTTCCTCGCTGCCTGCGGCCCACAACCGGGTGAGTCGAAAAACACGAAGTTTGACACCAGCCCCATGCCCGGAGTCACCAACTTCGCGCGGATAGACGGCTCGTCGGGCTTCGCCGGAGATTCGGCAGGTTTTGGCGGCGCGACGGAACCATCCGCCATGGCTGCACTTAAGAACGAGGGCTTTGCCACCGTCATCAATCTGCGCCTCGCCAAAGAAAGGGGTGCAGATATAGAGGCCGACCGGGCCGCTGCTGAGCAGGCCGGTCTCAAATTTGTTCACCTGCCGTTCTTTTCCCAAGATGCGACACCAGAAGTCGTCGATAATTTCCTGGCAACGGTCGGTAACGCGGACAATCAGCCGGTCTACATTTACTGCGGATCAGGAACCCGGGCAGTCGCACTCTGGATGACCGGGCGTGTTCTGGTTGATGGGTGGGACATCGAGACAGCCAGCACGGAAGCCGGGAGTATCGCAGCGATGCCCGAGCGTACCGTGGCGCTTGCCGAAAACATCATCGATTCAACACAGCCGTGAATCAACAGCCGTTCGGCTGCTGGCCGCGCAAGTTCAGTGGTTTGTCGAGACGGAGAAGGGCTCGACAGGCGCGGAATGTCCGCTGAGGAACCCAAAGCGCACATTCAATAACGCCGGCTAATACTCAGCCGTCGCGCAGCACAGCGACCGGCGGTTCATTAACGGCCCCGCGCGTGGCCAGGGTGCCGCAAAAACCCACGATCAGGGCGCCGACCAGGCAGCCCACCAGCCATATCCACGGATTGAGACCGTAATCCAGCTCAAAAGCCTGTTCTGCGACCACCCAGCCAACCGCCGTGGCGCCAAAGGCGGCGAGCAGGCCGGCCAAGGTCCCCAGGGCGGTAAATTCCACCGCCAGCCCCTGCATGATGGTGCGGCGGCCGGCACCCAGGGTATGCAGAATGGCGCTCTCGAAGCGGCGCTCATCCTTGGTGACCTGGATGGCCGCCAGCAGCACGGTAATGCCCGCCAGCAGGGTGAACAGGAACACGTACTGCACAGCCATGGAGGCCCGCTCGATGATCATGCGCACCTGGCTCAGGATGACTTCCAGATCCAGCAGGGTCACCCCCGGGAACTCGCGCACGAAATCACTCAGAATGCGCCGCTTTTCCGGCGGGATGAAAACGCTCGCAATATAAGTCTGCGGCAATTCTTCCGTGAGACCCGGCGACAACATCACGAAAAAGTTGGGCTGCATGGAATCCCATTCCACAAAGCGCAAACTGGTAACGCGAACATCCACATCCTCGCCACCGACATTGAAACCGAGGGTGTCACCCACGGCGATTCCCAGGTCACGGGCGATACCCACCTCCAGAGAGGCCTCGATCTCGCCTTGATTAGCCGCCGCCCACCATTCGCCTTCGCGAATCTCGTTAGTCTCGGGCAATGCGCTGCGCCAGGTCAGGTTGCCCTCACGTTTGGCGAAGTTTTCTGCCCGTGGATTCGGAAATTGGATGTCATCAACGGCCTCTCCCTTGATGCGGGTCACCCGCCCGCGCAAGAAAGGCAGGTAGTCTGGCGCCGTACCGATTTTCTCCTCAAAAAAATCGCTGATGCCCGGCCACTGCTCCGGCTCGATGTTGATCAGAAAATAATTCGGTGCATCCTCAGGCACGGTGCGTTGCCATTCACTCAACAAGTCACTGCGCACGAGGGTAAGCAGCAAGAGCACCATCAATGACAAGGCAAAGGCTACGATCTGCACGACGCTTTCACTGCCCCGCCGGGAAATATTGGCCAGGCCATAGCGCCAGGACACGCCCGCCGCACCGCGGAATCGGGTCAGGATCCAGACCAGGAACCAGCCGCCGGCCACCGCCGTCGCGCCGACTATGATCAGGCCACCGGCGATCAGGCCAAGCATCAGCAGGTCCTGCACGATGGCGCCGATCATGAACAGCAAAGCCAGGATGGCGATGCCGTAACTTAAGCCCGTATTGAGTCGCGGTGGCGGCAAGTCATGGCGCAGCACCCGCATGGGCGGTGTGTCCTTGAGCTTAAGCAGGTGGGGCAAGGCAAAGCCGACGGTGATCGTAGCGGCCGTCAGCAATCCCAGCGCGCCGGCGAACCACGACGCCGGCGGCAAATCGACTTTGAGGAGGCTGGCCCCCAGGCCGACGAGCACGCCTTGCGCGCCATAACCCAGGAAAGTGCCTAGCAGGGCCGTGACGACGATGACCAGTCCGAGCTGAGACAGGGTGCTGACCAGGATAAAGCCCTGGGTCGCGCCCAGGCTCTTCATCAAGGCAATGGTGTCCAGGTGACGCAAGGCATACCGGCGCGCGGCCATCGCCGTGGCAACGGCGGCAAGAATTACGGTGACCAGGGAAGCCAGGGTCAGAAAACGTTGGGCCCGATCAATGGCTGCGGTTATTTGCTCGCCAGCATCTTCCAGCCCGCGAATGCGCACACTCTTGCCCACGCGGACGCGCAGCTCGGCTCGCCAGTCGTCGACCGCGCCGGGTTCACCGGCAAAAATCTGTCGGTAAGTAATGCGACTGCCCGGCTTGATCACGTCAAAGGCCTGGACATCAGCGATATTGACCAGCAAGCCGGCGGCCAGCTGCGAGAAACCACCCACACCCTGGCCGGGCTGATAATCCAGGACCTGGGTGACCACGACGCTGGCACTGCCCACCACCAGGGTGGCGCCCACATCAACATCCAGGCGCGCCAGCAGGCCAGGTTCGGCCCAGGCCTCACCCGGCGCGGGAATGCCCTGGACGGGCGCAGCTTCGCCAAACATCTGGGGTGAGACCAGGATCTCGCCGCGCAGGGGGTAACCGGAGCTAACGGCTTTAATCAGGGCCAGAGAATTGTTGTCTGCCGCCAGGGCCATGGTGGGAAAGGTCATCAGCTCGGCGGCATCCAGACCGCGAGCGCGCGCGTCGCGCATGTACTCCGCCGGGATCGGATCAGTGGAGCTTAAGTCCAGGTCACCGGCCAGCACCGCGCTGGCCTGGGTACGAATGGCGCCGCCGACACGGTCTGTGAAAAAACCCACCGCCGTCATCGCCGTAACGGCCACCACGATGGCCGCCAGCAGCACGCCCAGCTCGCCCGTGCGTGAATCCCGCAGCAGGGTCTTCAGGCCGAAGCGTAAGCCGCTCATGGCACCACTTTGCCGCTGGCCAGCTCGATAATCCGGTCGCAGCGTGCGGCCAGTTCACGATCATGGGTAACCAGCACCAGGGTGGTCTGGAATTCCTTGTTCAGATCAAACAGCAGCGAGGCGACGCGCTCGCCCGTGGCGGTATCCAGGTTGCCGGTTGGCTCATCGGCGAACAGGACTTCCGGTTTGGTGATAAAGGCGCGGGAGATAGCCACGCGTTGCTTTTCCCCGCCGGAGAGCTGATTCGGATAGTGGCCCAGGCGCTCACCCAGGCCCATGCTGGTCAAGGCATCGGTGGCCCGCGCCTTCGCCCCGTCCGCGCCCGTGAGCTCCAGGGGCAACATAACGTTCTCCAGGGCTGTCAGGGAGGGCACCAGGTGAAAGGACTGGAAGACAAAGCCCACCCGGTCGCCGCGCAGGCGGGCCCGGCCATCTTCGTCCAGGGCGGTCAGCTCCTCACCACACAGCCACACGTGGCCGTGGCTGGGTCGGTCCAGGCCGGCCAGCAAGGCCAGCAGGGTGGTCTTGCCGGCCCCTGAAGGCCCCACAAGGGCCACAGACTCGCCCGACTGCACCGCTATGCGGACGTCATCCAGAATAGTCAGGGACCCCTCCGGGCTGCTAACTTTCTTGCTCAGTGCTTCGGTGCGCAACACGATGTCTTGCATGCGGTTATCCATAAAAGGAGTGTTCGTTCTGCTGCTGCTAGCGGTTGCAGGGTCCATTCCTGCCCAACCGCCGGCCCCGGTCATTCTGGTGGTTGGGGACAGTCTCAGTGCCGGTTTTGGTATCGAGATCTCAGATGGCTGGGTGGCGCTGCTACAAGACCGGCTGCGGCAGAAAGGTTACGAATATCGGGTGGTTAATGCCAGCATCAGCGGCGATACCACCGGCGGGGGCCTGCGCCGCCTGCCGCGGGCCCTGAAACGCCACCAGCCGGCCATTACCCTGCTGGAGCTGGGCGGCAACGACGGCCTGCGCGCCACGCCGGTGGCCGTCATGAGGCGCAACCTGGAGCGCATGATTGAACTCAGCCAGGCGGCCGGCTCGGCGGTCATCCTGGCAGGCATGCAGATTCCACCTAACTACGGCGTGACCTACACCACCGAGTTTGCCGAGGTTTACACCGACCTGGCGGCAGAACGGGAGGTCGGACTGATTCCCTTCTTTATGGACGGTGTGGCCCTGCAGCCCGAGTTACTGCTGCCGGATCTGATTCACCCAAACGCGGACGGTCAACCGGTATTGCTGGAGAATGCGTGGGCGTCACTCAAGCCCCTGTTAAAAAAATCTACCAGTGCTGTTGAAGCAGCGACCCTGGTGCCGTGAGCTTGTCAAAGCGCGCGATGGGCTCGTCCCTGCCTCCCCTTTTTCCTGTAATCACTCGTGCTGACGGTTTTCCCTGATAGCGAAAATCCGGCCGCCCGTTAGGCTATATGGTCGGGGTTAGTCAGCCCCCGGGGAGTTGACCGGTAGCGTGGGCTGCTGTCGTTTGGGAGGCTTGGCGCTGAAAATCCTGCTGCGGAATTTGCTGAATAACATGACTGACCTAGCGCCCATTGTCGGGGTGGTCGGGTTCTTCGAAGTCGTCGTTCTGCAACAGGTCCCGCAGAACCTTTTCGGCCTGCTGATCGGCTTAGTGCTGGTGCTGGCTGGCCTGACCCTGTTTATTCAGGGCCTGGAACTCGGCCTGTTTCCGCTGGGAGAGAGCATGGCCCATGCATTCGCGCGCAAGGGTTCAGTGTTCTGGCTGATCGTCTTCGCCTTTGCACTGGGTTTCGGCACCACGGTCGCCGAACCGGCCCTGATCGCCATTGCGGAAGAGGCCTCAGAGATCGCGGCCGACGCAAATATGATTGTCGATTCAGATGATGCGCGTGAGACGTACGCCCTTGGCCTGCGACTGACTGTCGCCTTGTCAGTCGGTGCAGCCATCGTGATCGGCGTCATTCGTATCATCAAGGGCTGGCCAATCCACATCATGATTGCGGCGGGTTACGTCCTGGTCGTGATCATGACTTCCCTGGCGCCGCGAGAGATTATCGGCCTGGCCTACGATTCCGGGGGCGTGACCACATCCACAATCACCGTCCCCCTCGTGACTGCCCTGGGCGTGGGTCTGGCCTCATCCATCAAGGGACGGAACCCGATGCTGGATGGCTTCGGCCTGATCGCATTTGCATCGCTGACACCGATGATATTCGTGATGCTCTATGGGATGCTCATCTGATGAATGCGTTGAGCATATTCGTGGATGTATTTGTCGAGACGATGCGCGACGTTTTTCCAATCGTTGCGATCCTCATTTTCTTCCAGTTTGCGATCCTGCGCCGGCCGCTGCCGAACCCGAAGCGGCTCCTGACTGGCTTCGCCTTTGTGCTGTTCGGCCTTGTGCTGTTTCTGATCGGGCTGGAGAAGGCCTTGTTCCCGATCGGTCGCCTGATGGCCGAGCAGTTCACTAACCCGGCCTTTGTCGGAGCGGAGCCGGGTGAGGTCGTCGACTGGCAGAAGTACTACTGGGTATACCTGTTCGCGTTCGCTGTCGGCTTCAGTACGACGGTGGCCGAGCCAGCCCTGATTGCCGTTGCGATCAAGGCGGCTGAACTGTCCAGCGGCGCCATTGGTTCCTGGGGACTGAGGCTTGCGGTGGCGCTTGGGGTGGCAACAGGCATTTCCCTGGGGTGTTTTCGGATCGTGACAGGTATACCGATCCACTACTTCATCATCACCGGCTATGTGGTGGTGGTCGTGCAGACGCTGTTCGCGCCGAAATTAATTATTCCGCTGGCCTATGATTCCGGCGGCGTAACAACGTCGACGGTAACAGTCCCGCTGGTTGCGGCCCTTGGCCTCGGACTGGCCGAGAACGTGCCCGGTCGTAGTGTTTTGATAGACGGATTTGGTTTGATTGCATTTGCCAGCCTGTTTCCGATTATGTCGGTAATGGCTTACGCGCAGATTGCCGAATGGCGGGCCGGCCGCCGCAGCAGGCCAGAGAAAGAAGGAGTGGTGTCATGAGGTTTAAACTTATCGTGGTTTTCGTCCAGGACTCGAAGACCGAGGAAGTTGCGGAAGCCGCCAAACAGGCGGGAGCAACTGGGTGTACAAGAATTTACAGCGCGAGCGGCGAGGGCCTGAAATCGGCCTCGACATTCTTCGGGCTGACCCTTGAAACCCAGCGCGACGTACTGCTGTTGTTGGTGGAAGAACACCGGGCCCGCCAGATCCTGGAGAGGATCGGTGAGGCGGGCGAATTCGATGAGACGTCAGGCACCGGCATAGCCTTCCAGGTGGATGTTGAAGATGCAGTGGGTGTCGCTCACCAGATAAAGAGCATCGCACCGTCATTGAAGGAGATAGGGCTTTGAGTATGCAAAAAGTTTCCGGGGTGATGAACACCGACTTCCTGAGCATGCAGGGCTCAACGACAGTCACCGAAGCGATTCACGCTATGCGTCCAAACAACGCGCATGCATTGCTGGTGGACAAGCGCACCGATGAAGACGAACTGGGCATCGTGCTGATCTCAGACATTGCCAAGAAGGTGCTGGCGGTCAACCGATCGCCCGATAGAGTCAATATCTACGAAATAATGACCAAGCCAGTGCTGTCGGTGGATCCTGATATGAAAATTAGCTACTGCGCCCGGCTGTTTGAACACTTCGGCATTTCAACTGCGCCGGTCGTCAAGAACGGCCAGGTACTGGGAATCGTGTCCTATGACGCACTTGTCCTGAAGGGACTGGCCGCGGACCTTTAGCCCCTGAGGTCGTTTCATCAGCCAGTCTGCGATCCCCCGCTTTCGGCCAATAGCAGACATTCGCCCTAACGCCTAAGCTCAGTTGCGCTTGAGGCTGACGGGTGCTCGACGATAGCCGAGTGGCCGGTAGGGCCAAGCGTCAGTTGCAGTGATTGCTTATAGGGCAACAATCTGCGGTTCTTACAGGCTTGTGGTTCCATTCTGACAGAGGATAGCCGGTGGTCTGCTATTTTCCACGCGCGGCAAGTTGCCTAACTGCATGGGCATAGGCTTACATTTTGGCGCGATTTTTTGCTCGTTCCATCAATTTTTCACGAAGCCGGCCCAATGCCTTCCTGCTGTCGTTTCCAAGGTTTGCTGGAAATGGCGAAAATGCCTCCAGCATTGCGATGTCATTCGCTTCGGCAATATTGACATTCAATTGCTTCAATTCGCGCTCAATGTTTTCCAATGTGGGGTTCGACAACTCGTACTCCGAAATTTTTTTCCGCTTCGACTGTAGACCGTGGGCTCTGTCAATACAACGATGCAGCAATCACCTTGGCGTTATGTTAGAAAATATCTCAAGCCGAGATTCGCCTTTGGTCAGAAGCGGGCATCCGTGACGAAGCTAGCGTTGCCCTATAACAGCTGATTCTAAAGACGCCACTTTTGTTTTCGGCGTCTGTTGCCTGGTTAACCAACCAACTTGGCTGTTTTCTGGTCTTCATAGGACAACGATAGTCGCATATCTGACGTTAACGACGAATATCCGCTTTGGGGCCGTCGGCACACCGGAATGACCCCACGACAAGATAGGCGGCCATTCGCATAGCTTGAAATCGAACGGGTTAATACGGCAGGTGGGCCGCTTTCAGGTAAGGATCATTTTTCGGGTCTGATGACACATAGCCGCCCCCATAGACGAGACCGAAAAGAAAGGGATGTGCTCGTGCTGGAGGCGTCGGCTCCGTAGACCAGAATGGCGGCATTCGCATAAAAATCGATGCGCCGACAAGAGCCAGTGTTTGCAGTGCGATTAAGATGATGAAGTTGTTATATAGCGTTACATAGACGATACATAGAAAACTCTGCGGCATATGGACGACGATAGTTTTCAGGGCAATTGAATACTTGGAGTCATGCTCGGGGGCGACATATAAATCCCAATAAAACACCATCCAGCCGCCAATGAAGATGCCAATTGATGCACACACACCGGCTATGACCAGCCACTGAGGCCATGTTGCGCCAATGCTGTTGACAACATTCCAGATGACCAGAAAGAATTGTCCCATGCTGGCGCCCCAAACCAGGCCAAACGGGATTTGCGTTGCCAAATGCAGCTTGCGGTCGAACCGGATCGTATAACGTGCCCAGATACCCCAGTAGAGGATAAAAACCGAAACGGTGAGGCCGAGGGTCCACGTGATCCACGCAGAGTCTTCCAGTTGCGACTGGGTTGCAATCGGGGCCGCGAGGATCATCGCCTGTGTTCCTGTCAGCCAGGAAACGATAAAGCAAAGGCAAAAAAAGATGCCCGCCCGGACCCAGGCAGCGGCCGGTAAAAACACTCCGGAACTGACTGTTCGGAATTTGCTTAGGTAGAGCCCCACCAAAAAAACCAGGAGCAGGACCGTAATTGAGTTGAAAATAATCAATACTTTGAAAATCGTTCAGGCTTAACCGGAAGACAATCAATTCGGCAGAAATAAGTCAGGCATCCTAAGCCCTCAATCCACCAAAACTATCAGAAGCTCAGCTCGCAGCTCAGACCGTTCAGCCCCTCACCTGCGCGATACTTGCCTGCATGGCTGCCGCCGCGGCACGAGGATCTGCGGCATCCCGGATGGGACGCCCGACGACGATGTAGTCCGCGCCATCGCCAAAAGCCTGCTCCACGGTCACCACCCGCTTCTGATCATCGGCGGGGCGATTTTCCACCGGGCGTATACCCGGGGTGACGACCAGCAATTTTCTATCGACCTCGGCGCGCATGGCGGGTAACTCCAGGCCCGAGGCAACGACGCCATCGCAACCAGCCTCCAGGGCACGGCGGGCACGGGACAGGACCAGCTCACGGACATCGCACTGAAAACCGAGATCGTCGAGGTCGCCACGATCCAGGCTGGTCAGGGCGGTTACGGCCAGTACCTTCAGATCGCCCTTGTTGGCCGCTGCCGCTTCCATGATGGCCTGGTTGCCATGCACCGTGACGAAGTGCACGCCGCGACTGGCAAGGCGGGCGACTGATCGGCCTACGGTGGCAGGCACATCAAAAAACTTCAGGTCCGCAAAGATTTTTTTGTCGCGGGCGAGCAGCCAGTCGATGAGCTCAAAGTAACCCCCGGTCATCATCAGCTCCAGTCCAATCTTGTAGAAGCTGACGGTGTCACCGAGTTTTTCAACCAGGGCCTGCGCCTGGTCCACTTCGGGCACATCCAGGGCAAAAATCAAACGGTCGGTATCAGTCATGGTCTTCCTTCATCAATTTGGCCCGCATTTCGATTTCCGGTGGCCGTCCCACCAGGCGTGCATAGGCGGCCAGGGCATAACGATCCGTCATGCCTGCTACATAGTCAGCCACGGCCCGCGCCTGCCCGGCCTCACCCCCGGTTTCCCGCCAGGCTTTGGCTTTCACTGCATGGCTGGCCGGCATGGTATGCACGTCTTCCATAAAACGGGCGAACAGAGCCTCGACGACGCGGATCGCTTCGTGGGTCATTTCCAGCACGCGTTCGTGACGGTACAAACGCGCGTTTAAAAAACTCTTCAATGCCCGGTGCCGGGTGGCCGTATTGCGCGTGAAACTGATCAGGCGGCGGGAGTGCCTGCGCACTGCATCGATATCGGCCGGCTGCGCCTGGTCCAGGGCCTGGGCGCTGTGTTCTACCAGGTCCGTCACCACTTCATTGATCATGCCGCGCACGGTTTCGTGAATCAGGGCACGGCTGCCGATCTTCGGATGCTGATCACGCACCCGCGTCCAGTGCTCGTTAAACAGATCAACTTCAGACAGCTCATCGGCTGTGAGCAAGCCGGCGCGCAGGCCGTCGTCCACATCATGATTGTTGTAGGCGATTTCGTCGGCCAGATTAGCCAGCTGGGCCTCCAGGCCCGGATGGCCTCGCTCCAGGAAGCGGCGACCAATTTCACCAAGGTCGCGGGCATTGCGCTTGGAGCAATGCTTGAGAATGCCCTCGCGCGTTTCATAGGTCAGGTTCAGGCCATTGAAATCTGCGTAGCGTTCCTCGAGTTCGTCTACCACACGCAGTGACTGAAGATTGTGTTCAAAGCCACCCCAGGGCGTCATGCAACTGTTCAAGGCGTCCTGCCCTGCATGCCCGAAAGGTGTGTGGCCCAGGTCATGGGCCAGGCACATCGCTTCGGCGAGCTGCTCGTTCAGCCCCAGGTACTGGGCCCCGGTGCGGGCAATCTGGGCGACTTCCAGGGAATGGGTGAGGCGGGTGCGGTAGTGATCGCCTTCGTGATTCACAAAGACCTGGGTTTTGTACACGAGCCGGCGAAAAGCCGTGCTGTGAATAATGCGATCACGATCCCGCTGGTATTCACTGCGATAGGGATGCGACGCTTCGGCGTGAGCACGACCACGGCCGTCGTTTTCGCGGGCCGCCCAGGGCGCGAGAACTGGCTGCTGCTGAGCTTGGTCTGAAGGCAAAAGCGCGCTCCTGGCTCAGCCAATGAAGGCTGCGCGCAGCTCATCAATGAGCAGATGATCCGGGTAGTCCGCCGTCACCACCGCATCGCCGATGGACTGCAGCAGCACCAGGCGTATCTGGCCACCCAGAACTTTCTTGTCCAGGGTCATGGCAGCAAGAAACTCGCGTGGATCCAGGTCAGGCGGCTTCACCGGCAGGCCGCAACGCTCGAGAAGTTTTTCGGTACGCTGGATATCGGCATCGCTGAGCCAGCCCAGGCGTGCCGAGAACCGGGCAGCCATGCACATGCCGGCTGAGACGGCTTCACCGTGCAGCCACTGGCCATAACCCGCGCAGCGCTCAATCGCATGGCCGAAGGTATGCCCCAGGTTCAGCAAGGCGCGACGACCGCTTTCGCGCTCATCCGCGGCAACAATCTGTGCCTTGATCTCGCAGGAACGGCGAATGGCGTGATGCAGGCTTGCGTCATCACGCTTGAGCAGATTCTCTACCTGGTGTTCGAGCCAGACAAAGAAAGCCTCGTCCTGGATCAGACCGTACTTGACGATTTCCGCCAGGCCCGCTGCCATTTCGCGCTCGGGCAGGGTGCGCAGGGTATCCGTGTCGGTGAGTACCAGCCTGGGCTGGTGGAAGGCGCCAATCAGGTTCTTGCCGCCCGGGTGATTCACGCCCGTCTTGCCGCCCACGGAAGAATCCACCTGGGCCAGCAAGGTGGTGGGGACCTGGATGAATGAGACACCGCGCTGGTAGATAGCCGCGGCAAAACCACCGATGTCGCCGACGACGCCGCCGCCCAGGGTAATCAACGTGCAGTCGCGCGCATAGCGCAGCTCGACCAGCCGGTCCAGGGCCTGCTCCAGGGTGGCCAGGCTCTTGTGGGCCTCGCCGTCGGGCAGGATCAGGGATTCCACGCGAGCCTCACCCAGCATGGCTTTCAGGGGCTCCAGGTAAATGGGCGCCACCGACTCATTGGTTATCACCAGCACATCTTTACCGGACAGGTGGGCGTCGAGGAGCCCGGGGCGGCCCAGCAGGCCGCTGCCGATGAGAATGGGGTAGCTGCGCTCGCCCAGATCGACCGTCAGAGTAATCATGGCAGGCGCATTCTACCGGTCGTCGGCCAGCTTCTCGCGTATTTCCGCGGCCACAGAGGCCACGGTGCGACCATCCGTCGCCACGACGAGGTCCGCCAGCTCCTGGTAGAGGGGTTCGCGAATCAGCATCAGCTCTTCCAGAACCTGGCGCCGGCGGCCCTTGTTCAGCAGGGGTCGCTTGCTGCCCCGGGTGCGCCGCAGTTGCTGCTGGACGCTGGTCTGCAGATACACCACCTGGCCCCGCGCAGCCAGGGCCAGGCGGACTGCCTTGCTAAGCACCGCACCGCCGCCAGTGGCCAGCACCAGGCCGGCGCCCTGGCTGAGCTCCTCAATGACTTCGCACTCTCGCTTACGAAAGCCACTCTCACCCTCTTTCTCGAAGATATAGGGAATATCCACGCCCGTGCGGATCTCGATTAGCTCGTCGCTGTCGACGAACTCACAGCCCAGCTCCCGGGCCAGCCGCTTGCCGACAGCGGACTTGCCCGAGCCCATGGGGCCGATGAGAAAGATATTGGGAGCCGACATGGGCAAGAGTGTAACGCCCGGCGGACCCCGGAAAAAAAGAAGCCGGCTCAAGGCCGGCTTCTGATGGTGTGTAAAGGAACCCGCTAAGGCACGACTATCGGCGGCGGCGGACACAGATCGGGCACCGGATCCGGATCCTCGGGTGCTGACAGACAGCCATTCTGCGTCAGGTCGATATTCGGGCCCAGGTCCCAGGAGTTCTCGCCGAAGGGACTTAACACACCCGGCGGTGAGGCAGAGGTATTCGTAATATCTTCGGCCTTGGCGTCCAGCACGAAGGTCTGCGAGCGGCGGGTTTCGGTGCCGGCCACTGACGCCTTCGCTTCGATTTCCACTTCCACCCAACCGTGGTAGCTCTGCGGATAGAGCACGTCCACCAGGGCGGAGCCCGTCGCATCCGTGATCACGTTGGCCGCCTGTCCGGGAATACCACCCTGGGCTGACACCAGCGCGATGTTGCCGGCCTCGATACGACCGTTCATGTTGGTGTCTTCGTCCACCAGCACCGTCGGGACCACGTCCAGCACACCGTTACGGTTGATATCTTCATCCAGGCATTCGGCCGTCACGACGCGAACCCAGGCGTCTTCGGGCACGTAGTAGCAGCCCTGGAACCAGCGCAGCGAGTTCAGACTGACCTGCACGGCCACGCCACTCACGGCGTTGCCGTCTGCATCAGTAACCTGGACTACCCATTCCTTGCGGAACTGGGCCGTGTTCGGCTCGAACAGATCATTACCGGTACCCAGGCTGATAAACAGCTCCTTGCGGGCTACCGTCAGGGTTTCCTGAGCCAGGATAGCCGTGCCCTGCACGGTGGCTTCAATGATCACATCGTCCTGGCCCGTAGGCGTCTGGCCGGCGGTGTACACCGCTGTGGCCCGGCCCTGCACGTCCGTCACCCCGGTGGGCGAAGACAGGCTGCCTGCGGACGGATCCTGCAGGCGAGTGAAGTTGACTGTCGTGTTCTTGACAGGATTGCTGTTGGCATCCGTGACCGTGGCGGTCAGCGTCGACTGATCACCCGTGGCAACAGTCAGAGGCTCGGCCTGCAACTCGAGGTTAGCCGGAAGCGTGGCGACGAACTCTGCTGAAACCGAGGTCGTGGGTCCGGCAGGCTGCCCGGTTGCCGTAATGAGAACCGGGCCCGCACTGGCGGACTCGATGCTGAAAGTCTGCTGTCCGGCCCCGTCGGTAACATCGTCGGGGGGCGCCTGCTCCGTGATAGCGCCAGCCGTGCTGGCAAAGGCGACATCGCCGCCCACGACCGGGGCGCCACCGGCGACCCATGTCACGGTCACATCAGTTGGCGTATTCAACGGGATTTCCGTCAACATGCCGGCAATTTCCAGGGTAAAGGCGTCGTCAGAAATTTCCACGGCCTGTCCTGCCGACTCGCCCAGCGCCCCGGCGCCCAGCAGATCGCTGCCGGCATTGTCAGCCGTGTAATCGAAGGCCACCTGTCCGGAATTATCGGTAATAACAGTCGCCGCGTTGATTGAATTGCCCAGGGCAGAACTCAGGGTGACGGTCTGGCCGGAGATGCCGTTGTTGTCAGAATCTGTCAGCGCCACGATATATTCTTCCGTGTCGCCCTGGGGGAGACTGCCGGGCCCACTCACGAAGCTGAGCGACGTGCCGGTAACCAGCACGTCGACGGTGGCCGAAGCACCGCCCGAAGTCACTGTAACCGTAATAATCCGATTGCTCGGATCGCTGCCGTTACGCAGCTCAGCCAGGGCGATGCCCGAAGCATCCGTAGTGGCCTGGGTGATCGTGATGGAGCCGGAGCTGGCCGAGAAGGCCACCAGGGCCCCGGGAACGACTGCATTGGAGGCATCCTTGACCTGAGCCGTAATGGTCACGGGCAGGGCCGTCAGCGCGGTGCCCAGCTGTGTATTACTCAGGATTAACTCAATGATCGCAGCAGCCGCATCCGTACCCTGATTATCAGGGCCATCAGCGAGACTGTTATCACTGCCACAGCCGTTCAATAAACCGGCCAGCAGGATCATCCCAAATGCGAGAAGCCTCTTCATAATTCGTCCTCTACAGCACTAGTGTGCTGATACTCTCTTATAGAATGCTAGAGCCTTCTTTTAATATTTTTGGCGTTACAAAAATCAGCAGTTCGGTCTTGTCGGTGGAAACCCGAGTTGACCGGAACAGCCGTCCCACACCCGGGATGTCACCCAGGTAAGGCACTTTAGTAAACAATTCACGCTGTTCGGTTTCGTAGATGCCACCCAGCACGACAGTCTGGCCATTGTTAACCAGCACCTGGGTCTCGACGGAGCGGGTATCGATGCTCGGCACTGAGCCGCCGCGGCCATCACTGACCTGCTCACCGACACTGTCCTTGGTTACGAACAGGTCCATGATTATCCGATCATCAGGTGTAATCTGCGGGGTCACCGTCAGGCTGAGCACCGCTTCTTTAAACTGCGTCGTCGTGGCGCCGCTGGATGCGGATTCCTGATAAGGAATCTCAACACCTGCCTTGATGTTTGCTTCCCGCTGGTTGGAGGTAATCACTCGCGGTGAGGACACCACCTCGCCGGCGCCTTCAGATTGCAGGGCGCTAAGCTCAAGATCCACAAGGTAGTCATCACCCAGGATGGCGACAGCCAGCTGACCAGCCGGATTAGCAACCGGCAGATCCACGTTGAAGCGATCGTTAAGGTCGGGTGCATCGACCGGGAACGGATCACCGGTGTTGTTGATATTGTCGATGGCCGAGTCAACGATCGTGCTGTTACCTTCGGCCGAACCCGTCGTGGAGACGATCCCGTCATTCAGATTATCGCTGACAACGGTCAGACCCCATCGCACGCCCAGTTCACGACTGAAATTGTCATTCACAATCACAATGCGCGACTCGATCAGAACCTGGCGTACCGGAATATCCAGGGTGCTGACCAGGCGACGGATGTCGGAAAGCACATCGGCCGTGTCCTGCAGCAACAAGGTGTTGGTGCGTTCATCAATGGCCACTGAACCGCGATCGGACAAAATAGCGTTGCCGCCACTACCGCCGCTGATCAAACCAGCAAGATCGCCCGCCTTCGCGTAGTTCACCTGCAGGTATTCTGAAGTCATTGGTTCAAGCTGCTTGATCTCCTGGCGCGACTCCAGGTCGGCCAGTTCCCGCGCGGCGATTTCCTCGGACGGCGCGACAATAATCACGTTGCCGTTCTCGCGCATGTCCAGTCCCTTGGCGGCCAGAACGATATCCAGCGCCTGATCCCAGGGAACGTTCTGCAGCCTCAGGGTCACATTACCCTGCACGGTGTCAGACACCACCACGTTGCGGCCGCTGACATCGGCCAGCAGCTGCAGGACAGCGCGGGTTTCAATGTCCTGGAAGTTCAGGGTCAACCTTTCACCGCTGTATTCACGATCGGGACTGAACAGGGTCGGTTTGTCGGCCGCGGACTTCTCGACCACCGGCTGCACTTCAACGGTAAAGACATTGTCGGACTGGTAAGCCAGTTCCTCGAAGTTGCCCGTGGCTGCAATGATTACGCGGGCATCGCCGCCGACACGCACCACGTCAATGGTGTTGACGGGGGTGGCGAAGTCCAGCACATCGAGACGCTTGGTCAGCTCATCCGTGATGGCGGTATTACTGAAGTTAACAACCACCCGGTCGCCTTCCTGACTTACGTCGACCGGCACGCCGGGCTCGCTCATGGTCACAATGATGCGGCCGCCACCCGTTTCAGAGCGACGGAAATCAACAGACTGAATGCTCCTGGCACCACCGCTGGCGGCGGAGCTGGAGGCAGTCGCAGCGGCCGGTGCGGCAAAGGTGGTAGCGGCGGAAGAACCCGAGGCGGCAGCCTCGAGGGTCAGCATGACCATATTCCCTTCGACCTTGGTTTCATAACCGACCATCTGGTCGAGATTCAACACCACTCGGGTACGACCGCCGGCTTCGGCGGCCAGGATGGTATCCAGCACGCCGATACCCACATCCTTGCGGCGAGCCGGCAAAGCTAATGATGTGTCCTGCAGGTCCAGAGCAATACGTGCCGGGTTGTCGATCGTGAAAGCAAGGGGCGCTGGCGCCGCGTCTTCCAGAATCAACTGTAACTGGATGCGATTTCCAGGCAACGCCTGTACCTGGATGTCCTTCAGACTGTTGGCAGCTTCCTGCGCCCAAGCCGAAGCTCCGGCCAGGGTCAGTGCCAACACCGCCCAAAGTCCCACCAGCGCGTAAGCGGATCGTCGACCCGTTACGTTCGCCAGAATTCGCCTAGCAGTGCTTATCATGTCGTACTCCCACGCTCTCCCTGCGGTGCCGGACTAAATGGTCCGACGTCGCTCAGTCCAGGCCGATGGCCGCGGACCGCTTGAAGAAGCCCCCGATCCCGTCAGGAACCAGCTCTTCTACCTGAATCCCAGCCTCCGTGACGCTCACGACGCGACCGTCGTTTTGCCCCACGAAGTTCCCCGGCAGTACCCGATGGACGAGTCCATCCTGGGTCTGCACTAATCCAAACGTTCGGCCTTCCCGCTCCAAAGTCCCCACCATGGCGAGGGTATCCAGCGGAAAACCTTCCAGATATTCTTTCGGCCGATTCACGACAGGCGTCGGCCCTGAGGCGGCGCTGCGCGCAGGCGCTGCATCCGGCAGAAATGGCGAGCGCATCGTCTCGGCCGAATAGTCGAAGGTCTGATAAGGCTTGATCTGCGGCAATGGCTCAATCCGACCCCCGGGCCGTGACTTCACCTCATCCACATACACCAGCAGGTCATCCATATCACCACCACAGCCGGCAAGCAGCATCGCCAGCAGTGCGGTCATGACCAATGGGGCATTAAGCATCTTTTTCATACTCTTGATCACCGACTACTTCGCCGGCCTAACTTTCCTGTTCCTGTTCCTCATCGAGATACCGGTAGGTCTTAGCGGTTACGTTCAGGACCAGCTCCTGGCCCTGACTTTCCTCGCTAACACGCTCAATCTCGATGTCGTGCAATGTCACGATTCGTGGCAACGCCGCGATATCACTGACGAAGCGACCAAACTCATGGTAGTCGCCCCGCAAACGAATCTTGATGGGCTTCTCCGCGTAGAAATCGCGGCGTAGCTCTTCCATCGGCTGAAACAGTTCTTCCTGCAAACCGGCCGCCAGGCCCGTCTGGGAAATATCAACCAGCAGATTCGGAATCTCTGTCTTACCGGGCAGCTGACGCAGCATGGTGCCAAAGGAACTCTCGATCTCGGCCAGCTGGGCCTTATAGGAGTCGAAGTTGGCGGCCTTACGCTGCTTGGCTTCAAAGGATTGCTTTAGCTCGACCTCTTCACGCTGAGCTTTCTCCAGCCGCGGCATCTGTTCTTCCCACACCAGGAAGTAGAAGCCGGCGCCCGTGGCCACCAAAAAGAAGAGGGAAATAAAGAAGATATGGAAAACAACCGGCCAGCGACCGATATCGTTGAAGTCCAGGTTCTGAAGTTCTTCGAGGAAGTTCATTGGGCCTCCTCCGCGTCATCTTCGCCGGCTTGCGCGACGGTGCGAGCAAAGACAGTAAATTCACTGGCGCGCGAACCACCCGAGTCGCCGCCGCGGCGACTGGATTTCACCTCGACCACTTCCAGGTCCGGATTGTCCAGCCACTCGGATTTATCGATGTTGCGCATCAAAGCGGAGACACGCGTGTTCGACTCCGCCGTGCCGGTCATTTCGACGCGCCGGCCAGTCTGCTTGACCTCGGTCAGAAAGACCCCATCGGGCATCACCTTCACCATGTCGTCAAAGACATGCACGATGCCGGGTCGGCTGCGCTGCAGCTGCTCGATGATTTCCATACGCGCCAGCAAGCGACTCTTGCTGGCTTCCAGGTCAAGGATCTCTTCGATGAGCTTGTCGAGTTCCGAAATCTCCGCCTTGAGAAATTCGTTGCGATCACGCTGGCCGTCTACCATGCCGTCGAAGATGAAGTAGGACAGCAACAAGAGCACACCGGCCGCGGCAGCAGCGCCGCCCAGGGCCACGAAAAACTGGTTCCGCCGTTGTGCGCGAAGCTCTTCGCGCCACGGCAGCAGATTAATGCGAGGCATTAGTCAAAGCTCCTGAGGGCCAGCCCGCAAGCAGTCAACAGGGCCGTTGCGTCCCTGCGCACACCCTGAGATTTCGCTCGCGAAGAGATCTTCATATGGCCGAGGGGATCCCCAATTTCCGTGGGAATGCCCACCTTGCTGGAGATCACGTCCGCCACGCCGGGAATATTGGCGCAGCCGCCGAGTACCAGGATCTGGTCAGGCTGTTCCCGGCCACCGCCGGAGGCAAGAAAGAACTGCAGTGAACGACTGACCTGCTGGGTCATATCGTCAATAAAGGGGTCGAGGACTTCCGGCTGGTAATTACTGGGCAAGCCGCCTTCTTTCTTGGCGCGGCCGGCATCTTCCAGGCTGAGTCCGTAGGTCCGCATGATCTCTTCAGTGAGTTGCTGCCCGCCGAATGAAAAATCACGCGTGTAAATAACGCGCATGTCCTGCAGGACACTGAAGGTGGTGTTGCTGGCGCCGAAGTCGACCACGGCGATCAGGTGTTCCATGCCCGCATCGGGCATCTGATGAGCCAGTAACAGACAGGCGTTTTCCAGCGCGAAGGCTTCGACGTCGACGACGCGTGCCTTCAAGCCGGCTGCTTCAACGGCTGCTTTACGCTGATCCACATTCTCGGTTCGCGTCGCGACCAGCAGCACGTCATTCATCTCAGGATCATTTGCCGACGGCCCCATGATCTCGAAATCGAAACTCACCTCTTCCATGGGGAAGGGGATGTATTGATCGGCCTGGATCTCGACCTGGCCTTCCAGTTCATTCAGGCCCAAGGTGCGGGGCATCTGGATGACCTTGGTGATTGCCGCATCGCCGCTTATGGCAATGGCAACCTCTTCCGTATCGGTGCCGGCTCGCTTCACGGCCCGGCGAATCGCTTCACCGACAGCTTCAGCATCAACGATCGTCTTCTCGTTGATCGCATTGGGAGGAGTCGGTTCCGCCGAGTAGCACTCAGCTCGGAACGATTTGCCCGATTGCGAAAACTCCACGATCTTGATCGACGACGTCGTGATGTCGAGACCGATCAGCGGCTTGGAACGAGAGCCGAATATCATGCATTTTTCCCTTTTGCATCCGCAGCTTGCGAAACCAACATCGCTACGTGCCTTAGGTTGGCATTTAACTATATATCTGCGAACAGTGAAAGTACTGTGAAACCTGTCGCAAAAATCCCACACTGCCCAACAGGGCTAAATCCAGCCAGAAACCAAGCAGGGCAACAGATTGGGGAATTTCGCCGGGTGGCGGATACCGGGACAGAAGAGCCTATCGGAGGCCCCAGGCAGTGTGCCCGGACCTTCGGCAGCCCCGCTATCCTAGAATCTAGCCTCCCGGGCGACGAATTCCCTGCTCCGTCGCGCCGGCACTATCCCTTAGACCGGTGGCTTTGCGCCCCTGCCTTTCAACAGGTTTGCCCAAAAACTGCCGCCAATATGCATAATCGATCCTTCCTAGGCAAGGGAATGTCTCCACTTTTCCAATGAGTTTCTGGCTCCGGATTCTGCCGGTGCTGGTAGGGCTGGCAGTCACGGGCGTTTTGGCCGGTCTGGCCCTGGTCACCGGCGCCTATTATTTCTTCCGTCCCGACCTGCCTTCAGCTGAGGCACTGCGGAACGTGGAGTTACAGATACCCCTGCGCGTGTACTCCCGGGACGGCCGCCTGATCGACCAGATCGGCGAGAAACGGAGGATTCCGGCCGACTTTGAGGAAATTCCCGAAGCCGTCATCCAGGCTTTCCTGGCGGCAGAGGATGATCGCTTTTTCGAGCACCCCGGCTTTGACTACCAGGGCATCATGCGGGCGGCAGTCAACCTGGCCGTAACGGGCTCTCGCACCCAGGGCGGCAGCACCATTACCCAGCAGCTGGCGCGCGTGTACTTCCTGACCCGGGAGCGCACCTTCGTTCGCAAAGCCAAGGAGCTCATCCTGGCGATCCAGATCGAGCGGAAATTTACCAAGCAGGAAATCCTTGCCCTGTATCTGAACAAGATTTTCCTGGGGCAGCGGGCTTATGGAGTCGCCGCGGCCGCCGAAGTCTACTTTGGCAAGCTCCTGCCGGAGCTCACGGTAGCGGAAGCTGCCACCATTGCCGGGCTGCCCAAGGCACCTTCGAATCTCAACCCGGTGTCCAGCCCCCTTCGCGCCACGGAACGTCGCGCCTACGTCCTGGGCCGCATGCTGGAGCTGGGCTTTATTAGCGCGGACGAGTACACGACGGCGACAACCACGCCCATGGTCTCCAGGCTACATGGCCCCAGTGTGCAGCTGCGCGCTCCTTATATATCTGAGATGGTGCGGGCCGAAATGGTCGAGCGCTTTGGGCTGGAGGCTTATACCCGCGGCTACCAGGTCATCACCACCGTCGACAGCCAGCTGCAGGCTGCCGCGAATTCAGCCCTGCGCGAAGGCCTGCTGGAATACGATCGCCGGCACGGCTATCGGGGCCCGGAGCTGCAGGATGCCCTGGCGGGCATCGGTGCAGACCCTGACGGACCCGGCGGTTACAGCGAAGCAGAACTCGCGGCCATGCTGGCCACCCGCCCGAGCTACCAGGCACTCGACGCGGCCGTGGTGCTGGCTGTGGACCAGGACAACACGGCCGAGGTCTATATCCGTGATCGTGGCCTGGCAACCGTGTCCTGGGAAAACATCGACTGGCGCGCCTGGCTGACGGACAACTCCCTGGGCCCGCGCCCTGACTCGGCAGCAGAAGTTGTCACCCCGGGTGACGTTATTCGCCTGATGTACGCCGCGGACCGCGGCTGGGTATTGACCCAGTTACCGGCCGTGCAGGGCGCCCTGGTTGCCCTGAACCCGGAAGACGGCGCTGTGGCAGCACTGGCCGGGGGCTTTGACTTTAATGCCAGCAAATTTAATCGGGCCGTGCAGTCTCGCCGCCAGCCCGGCTCATCCTTCAAGCCCTTTATTTATTCCGCTGCACTGGATAATGGCTTCACACCAGCCACGCTGGTGAATGACGCCCCCGTCGTTTTTGACGACGCCAAACTGGAGGAATCCTGGCGACCGGAAAACTACTCGCGGCAGTTTTATGGACCCACACGCCTGCGCGAGGCCCTGGTGCGTTCCATGAACCTGGTATCCATCCGGGTGTTACGAGGCTCAGGCATCGACAACACCCGCGAGCATGTCCGCAACTTTGGTTTACCTGAGACGGCATTGCCCCGCAATCTGTCGCTGGCCCTGGGCAGTGGCGGTGCCTCGCCGCTGAACATGGCGGCCGGCTACGCCGTGTTTGCCAGTGGCGGCTACCGGGTGACGCCCTATGTACTGGACCGGGTTCTGGACAGTGAGTCCAGAGAGATTTTCGCCAGCGAACCAAGCCGGGTGTGTCGGGCCTGCGACCCCTCGCCGGAAGAACAGCTGGCCCTGGAACTCCAGGAGTTTGGTGACCCTGATCAGGAACCCAGACCACTGACCGTAAACCCCGATGCTGCTCGCAGCCCGACGGATACCGAAGTTCCCGATTACGGCTCCACGGAAGCGATGATGGCACACGGCCTGAGCTGGCGACCCACCAGCACCGACGCACCGTTATTCGTGCGCCGCTACCAGAAGCCCGCCGAGCGAGTCGTCTCGGCCACCAATGCCTACCTGATCTACGACATGATGCGTGACGTGATTCGGCGAGGCACCGGTCGCCGCGCCCTTGAACTGGGACGCAAGGACATCGCGGGCAAAACCGGTACGACCAATGAGCGCCGCGACGCCTGGTTCAACGGCTATAACGGCGACCTTGTGGCTACGGCCTGGGTTGGCTTTGACCAGGAGCGCTCGCTGGGAGCGCGCGAGGAGGGCGGTCGCACGGCGCTACCCGTCTGGAATGCCTTCATGGCCGAAGCCCTGGCAGGAACCGCTGACGCAACGATTCCAAGGCCGCCGGGTATTGTCACGGTGCGCATTGATCCGGAATCCGGGCTGGTGGCGCCCGCCGGCGCAAGTGGTGCGATTTTCGAAATTTTCGAGGCCGGCAAGGTGCCGGAGGCCCTGGCCGCAGAGCCCGACCCGGTATTTTCCGACAGCAGCGGAACGATCACCGGCGACAGCAACAACGAAGCACTTTTTTAGAGCCGGCTGCAACCGCGCGCCGGTGCATAGCAGGCAGAGGCAAGGCAGATGGGATCCAGGCGAAACGCTCCGCGGCCGGACAATCGGCGCGCCAGCATCGCGGATGAGGCCGCCCGGATCATTATCGAGGGCGGGCTAACGGACTATCGTGCCGCCAAAGCCAAGGCTCGCGAAAAACTGGGCCTGAGTAGCGGGCCGCTGCCCAGCAATGAAGAGATCGAAGCTGCACTGTCGGTCCGCAACCGCATTTTCCTCGGTGACCAGCACACCACGCATGTGCAGCAGCTGCGCGAACTGGCCAGGGACGTGATGCTGCGACTGGAGATCTTCAATCCACGACTGGTGGGCGCGGTCCTCAGTGGCACGGCGACGACCCATGCCCCCATCGATCTGCATCTTTACTCAGATACCCCCGAGAACGTTGGCATGCGCCTGGCGACCTTGGATCTGGCGCACAAAGCCATCCAGTTTCAGCATCGCTGGCGCCGGGGTGAGCCGGAAGCCATACCCGGATTCCGGTTCTATGCGGAAGAGGTTGAGTGCCTGGCTACGGTGTTTCCGGACCGGCGTCGCGCCCATGCGCCCCTAAGCCCGGTGGATGGCAAACCCATGCAGCGGGCAAATTACCGGGAAATCAGCGAACTCATCGCCGACGGGGCAACCGTCAGCGCTTGGTAATCGGCTGGTAGTCCCGCTTGACGGGACCGGTGTAGAGCTGCCGCGGGCGACCAATGCGGCCATCCTTATCTGCAATCATTTCCGTCCAGTGGGACACCCAGCCGACTGTACGGGCAATGGCGAACATCACCGTAAACATGGAGGTGGGCAGTCCGAGGGCGCGGTAAATAATGCCGGAGTAAAAATCGACGTTGGGATAAAGCTTCTTCTCAATAAAGTACTCATCCTTCAGAGCAATCTCTTCCAGACGCAGGGCCAGATCAAACAACGGCGTATCCACGCGACCCAGCTTGGCCAGTACCTTGTGACAAGCCTCGCGAATCAGCGTCGCGCGCGGATCAAAATTCTTGTAAACCCGATGACCGAAGCCCATTAGACGGAACGGATCATCCTTGTCCTTGGCCTTGGCCACATATTGCTCGATGCGGTCTACGGAACCGATCTCCGTGAGCATCCGCAGTACAGCCTCATTAGCGCCGCCATGAGCAGGCCCCCACAGGGCCGCGATACCTGCGGCGATAGCCGAATAAGGATTAGCCCCAGAGCTGCCCGCCAGTCGCACCGTTGAGGTACTGCAGTTCTGCTCGTGATCCGCGTGCAAGATAAACAGCAGATCCAGGGCTTCTTCAGCAACTTCGTCGATCTCATAAGGTTCCGCGGGAACTGAGAAGAACATATGCAGCAGGTTGCCAGCGTAGCTCAGATCATTCCGGGGATAGGAAAAAGGCTGCCCCGCAGAATGCTTGTACGCAGCGGCGGCGATAGTCGGGATCTTGGCGATGATGCGCTGGGCAAAAATGTCCCGATGGCGCGGATTCTGAATGTCAGTCGTGTCGTGATAAAAAGCCGACATTGAGCCCACGACGCCGGCAACCATGGCCATGGGATGGGCGTCGTAATGAAAGCCATTGAACAGCCGCAACATGGTCTCGTTGATCATGGTGTGGGTGCGGATGCTCTGATCGAAGGTATCGAGTTGTTCGCCCGACGGTAACTCGCCGTACAGCAACAGATAAGCAACCTCGATAAAGCTGCTCTCTTTGGCCAGCTGTTCGATGGGATAGCCGCGGTACATCAGGATGCCCTGACCGCCATCGATATAGGTGATCTTGCTTTCACAGCTTGCCGTAGAGGCAAAGCCAGGATCGAAAGTAAATACTCCCTCGGCAGCGTAAATGCCGCGGATGTCTACGACATCAGGACCGACGCTGCCTGACATGGTCGGCAGTTCCTGGTCCTTGCCGGTTTCAGGGTTCTGGAGTCGAAAGTTTTTCTGGCTCATCTAATTCTCTGAATCCCGCTCACCCAAAAATTCCCCACCCGGAATGGCACGGTGGCGCAGCCGCACCCCGCTGCGCTACACGCGCTCTTGTTATCAGGGCTTGTCGGGCCGGTTTGCGCCAAACTTGGACGGACCCGGCGAAGGGCCAGCTAGTATAAGTGAGCAGCCCGAGCCGTGCACGGGCCCGCAGCTTATGGGCGTCAGCCGGACAGCCCGTACTTGCGGCGGAATTTGTCCACGCGGCCCGCGGTATCCAGCATCTTCTGCTTGCCCGTATAGAAGGGATGGCAAGAAGAACAGACTTCCACATGCAATTCCTGGCCGAGCGTCGAGCGGGTAGCAAACTCGTTACCGCAGCTGCAGACAACCTTTATTTCGTCGTATTGCGGGTGAATGCCAGTTTTCATGAGGTCTTTCCGTGGCCTGGGGCCGGTCGCTGGATCTGAACGGGCGCGAAGCATAGCGGGCCGGCGGCGGCGGATCAATGGCCAGCGGCAGGGCGGGCGCATAAATACCCAGAAATAGGATCGTTTCAGCCTGCCTGTGGATAACTCTGTGCATAGCTGCGTCCCCAGGGCCCTTAAAGCCCCATTTTGGTGCAAACGCGGCAAAATACCCGTATTTCAGTGACTTGCAAGATCCCTTTTAAAACAGTCACTTACAACTGTTAGTCCCGAGTCCAGACAGCTCTTGGCGCTTATCTCTATGAATTGACGGGATTCTCGCCGGATTGTGCATAAAAAACGGCGCTAGCCCCGCCCCAGGAGCTGATCCCGCAGGTCCAGGGCCGCCTGCCCCCGATGGCTGCGGGCATTTTTTTCCGCCGGCGTGAGCTCCGCGGAATGCCGACCGCTGACCGGGTCGATGAACAACGGGTCGTAGCCGAAACCCCCGGTTCCCTTGGGGCCTTTGCCGATCCGCCCCTCCCAGCTGCGATCTGCAACCACAGGCTCCGGATCATCAGCGCCGCGCACAAAAACCATCACACAGCGAAACCGGGCGCCGCGCTGATCCGCGGGCCGGTCCTGCAGGGCAGCCAGCAGCTTCTCGTTATTAGCGGCATCGTCCGCCTCCTCGCCCGCATAGCGCGCGGACCAGACGCCCGGCGCGCCGCCCAGGCAGTCAACCTCCAGGCCTGAGTCATCGGCAATAGCGGGCAGGCCGGTTGCGGCAGCAGCATGACGGGCCTTAAGCAGGGCGTTCTCCAGGAAAGTGACGCCGGTTTCTTCGACGGGCTCCACGCCCAGGACGCCTTGGGTGATTAATTCCCACTCATCGCCGAGTAACTGTTCCAGTTCCCGACGCTTGCCCTCGTTTGCCGTTGCCAGCACAGCGCGACGACGCGGCTGGGCCATGGGTCAGTCACTCTCGCGCCAGGCTGCAAAAGCCTCGCGCTGAGCCGTCATGATCTGCTCGATACCAGAGGATGCCAAGGCCAGCATTTGGTCGAGCTCATCGCGCCGGAATGCGTGTCCTTCCGCCGTACCCTGAATTTCAATGAAGGCGCCGGCGTCATTCATGACCACGTTCATGTCCGTTTCCGCGTTGGAGTCCTCAGCGTACTCCAGGTCCAGAACCGCCTCGCCGTTACAGATGCCGACGGATACAGCAGCTACCTGGCCATGCACGGGTTCGCCGCTCAGCTGGCCCCGGCGCTGCAGCCGATCCGTCGCCAGGCGCAGCGCCAGATAAGCGCCGGAGATCGATGCTGTGCGCGTGCCACCGTCGGCCTGCAGCACATCGCAGTCCAGCGTCACCGTGTGCTCGCCCAGGGCATTAAGGTCTATAGCCGCGCGCAGGGAGCGACCAATTAAACGCTGGATTTCAACGGTGCGGCCGCCCTGTTTGCCTGCAGCTGCCTCCCGACGCACACGGGTATGGGTTGCGCGCGGCAGCATGCCGTACTCTGCCGTGACCCAACCCTGATTGCGGCCGCGCAAAAAGGGCGGTACGCCACTGTCGATGCTCGCCGTGCACAGCACGCGCGTAGCGCCGAACTCGACCAGCACAGCGCCTTCAGCGTGAGCAGTAAAGTCGGTAATAAATCGCAGTTCGCGCAGTTCTTCGGGCCGGCGGCCGCTGGGACGGCTCAAGACGCTGACTTCCCGTTGTGCAGCCTGACCGCCACTGCCGAGGTGTTGTCAGCATAGGGGCCACAGGCTTTGACTGCTTGCTGCCCCAGGCTAAGCAGACCTTCGTAGAGGCCGGCATTGCCGGCGATCGTCTGGCTGATTTCCTCATCACCCAGGCCGGACCAAAGGCCGTCCGTGCAGGCCAACAGGGTGTCCCCTTCGCGCAATCGCTTCTGGCCGGTAATGGACATGCTCGGCAAACGCGGGTCACCCCCCAGGCAGCACTCAACAAAATTTCGCATGGGATGGTCTGAAATCTCCTCTTCACGGATCAGGCCTTCGCGCAACAGCAATTCCACATGACTGTGATCGCGCGTGCGTTCCACCACCTTGGCGTCGCGCAGCAGGTAAATCCGGCTGTCGCCGGCATGGGCCCAGTAAGCAGCGCCGTCCTGAATCAGGCAAAGAGCGCAGGTTGCCCGCGGTCGGGTATCCACCGGGACATCGATACCCAGGGTCACCAGATTTGAGTGAGCCTTGCCGATGACCAGATGCAGGAAGCCCTGGGGGTCGAAGATGGGCTGGGACGTGCGTTCAAAAACCTGCGCGATGGTCTGGCTCGCGACCTCTGCGGCCTTGGCGCCATCCGAATGACCACCCATGCCGTCGATGCAGATCATCAGGGTCGCGCCATCGCCCGCGGCGATCTGCACCCGATCCTGATTCTCGCTGCGATCCCCGAGGAGGGTCAGTTCTGCGTGTTCGATCTGCAAGGTTGATCCCAAAAAAACAGCCACGGGCTTATTAGTTATCCTGCCCAAGGCAGGAAATGCGGGCGGCTGAGAAAAAACCGCGGCCGGTCACTACACTATGCCCTGCCCGGGCGATCATTGTAGGTACCCGACCTCACTGATGCACCCGTACTTTGCATAACAGGACACCCCATATTGGGGTACAGGGGATTAGCCAATGATTCGCAGCATGACCGGTTTCGCGCGCGTGGAGCTGCAACAAGGCCCAATCAGCCTGCGCTGGGAACTGAGATCTGTTAACCATCGCTACCTGGACGCGAGCCTGCGCCTGCCCGATTCCCTGCGGCCCCACGAGGCTGAACTGCGCGGTGCAATTGCCGGCCACGTGGGTCGAGGCAAGCTTGATGCAAGCCTGCACCTGAGCGCCGATGCTGCGGATGCCGGTGCGCTGCAGCTCAACCTGGAGGTGGCTCGTCAGGTCATCAAGGTGGGGGAACGCGTCGCTGGGGAATTACAGAGTGCAGCGCCCATCGACCCTCTGAGCGTGCTGCGCTGGCCCGGTGTGCTGGAAGCCGAGGAACCGGAAACCGAAGCCCTGCTGCCCATCGTGCGCAAGGCGCTGGATCAGGCCATCGGCGAACTGTGTGATGCGCGGGCCCGAGAAGGCGAAAAAATCTCCGCCATGCTGGAAAGCCGCTGCACAGAAATTCTGCAGCTGGTGACCGAGGTGCGCGCCCGCCTGCCCCAGGTGCTCGTCGATATTCGTGCCCGCCTGCTCGATCGCATTCAGGCCCTGGACCTGACGCCCGATCAGGAGCGCCTGGAACAGGAGCTGGCCTTGCTGGCCCAGAAGATGGACGTCAGTGAAGAACTCGACAGGCTGGAAGCTCACGTGGCCGAAGTCCGGACCACTCTGGCCCAGTCGGAGCCCGTTGGCCGGCGGCTGGACTTCCTGATGCAGGAGCTGAATCGTGAGGCCAATACCCTGGCCTCCAAATCCGCTGATAAAGAGACCACCCGCCAATCCGTCGACCTGAAAGTGATCATCGAGCAGATGCGCGAGCAGGTACAGAACGTCGAGTAAAGCCATGAAGGACGCAGCCCCCGCCGCGGGCAAGCTTTATGTGGTCACGGCACCGTCGGGAGCCGGCAAGACCACCATGGTCAAACGCCTGGTGGAACTGCGGCCGCAGTTACGCTTTTCCGTGTCCTACACCACGCGCCCCCAGCGTGCGGGCGAAGTGGACGGCAAAGATTATTTCTTCGTGGACCAAGACCGCTTTGCTGCCATGCATCGTGCCGGGGAATTCCTCGAGCACGCTACGGTTTTCGGCAACAGTTACGGCACCAGTCGCAGCCAGGTGCAGTCGCTGCTGGCGGCCGGCCACGATGTGTTGCTGGAGATCGACTGGCAGGGCGCCCGCCAGGTGCGAGCCAACTGGCCGGCCTGCCAGAGCATTTTCATCCTGCCGCCCAGCCTGCCTGAGCTCGAGCGCCGACTGCGGACCCGGGCCACCGACAGCGACGCGGTGATCTCGCGGCGCCTGGGCGAAGCCCGCGATGACCTGTCCCATTGGGAAGAATTTGATTTCGCCGTCATTAATGATGAGCTGGAAACAGCCGTGGCCATAGCCGTGGGCATTCTGGCGGGCGAGGGCAGCCAGGCCCGGACCACGGACCAGGCCCTGCGAGCGCAGATCAGCGCCCTGCTGCAGGGCAACCAGTGAGCCGGATCGTTGCCAGCCCGCCCCGATGCGGGTAGGCTACGCGGCCCTTTCACCAAGGACGTAAGTCATGGCCCGGATCACTGTCGAAGACTGCCTGGAAAATGTCGACAACCTGTTTGAGCTGGTAATGGTCGCCTCCAAGCGCGCCCGCCGCCTGGCCAATGGTGCCGAGCCCATGGTGGATTGGGAAAATGACAAACCCACGGTGGTGGCCCTGCGGGAAGTGGCCGAAGGTCTCGTGGGCCCGGAAATTCTCGACGATGTGGATGTCCCGCCTGAGGAGCTGCTGAGCACCGACCAGGCAGAAGAGATTCTTGCGAGCACACCGCTGCCGCGCATGGAGAATCTCGAAGACTGACGCAGCGCGGCGCCCGCCGCCTGTTTCAATGCCGGCCCTCCCGGGCCCCCGCGTTCCCTGCGCTAGAATCAGTGCATGGATTACGCCGCTGCAATTTTGAATCGCTTGCCGACGACCCGACGCGGGACCGGCTTCAAGCGCCTGCTCGGCAAGATCAGTTATCTGAACCAGGAACAGCTCGACCAGGTCGCCGAGGCCTACGAAGTCGCCGCCCAGGCTCACGAAGGCCAGCGCCGCTACTCGGGCGAGGCTTACATCACTCACCCTGTGGCGGTCGCTGCCATCCTTGCCGACCTGCGCCTGGACAATCAGACCATTGCCGCGGCCCTGATGCATGACGTCATCGAGGACACTCCCACTGCCAAGGAACAGATCGAGCGGCAGTTCGGCAGCGAAATAGCCGGGCTGGTAGATGGCGTCAGCAAGCTCGATCAACTTAACTTCGACAGCCGGGCAGAAGCGCAGGTAGAAAGTTTTCGCAAGATGATGCTGGCCATGGTGCAGGACATCCGCGTGATGCTGCTGAAGCTGGCCGACCGTCTGCACAACATGCAAACCCTGGAATCGCTGCCGCCGGCAAAGCAGGTCAGAATTGCCCGGGAGACGCTGGAGATTTATGCGCCCATCGCGAATCGACTCGGCGTGTATTCACTGAAAACCGAGCTGGAAGAACTTGGCTTTCGCTATGCCTATCCTTACCGGCACCGGGTGCTGGACCGGGCTGTCCGCAAAGCCCAGGGCAATCAGAGGCAGATCATTCGCCGCACCTCGGAGCGCCTGGAGGCTGCCCTGAAAGCCGCCGGCATCGACAGCACGGTGCGTGGCCGCCAGAAGAATCTGTACAGCATCTACCGAAAGATGGCGACCAAGCAGCGCGCCCTGGCTGAGATCGCCGATGTTTTCGGCTTCCGGCTAATCGTCGACAGCCCGGACAACTGTTATCGCGCCCTTGGCCTGGTGCACGCGCTCTACAAACCCATGCCGGGACGCTTCAAGGACTACATCGCCATTCCCCGGGTCAACGGCTATCAGTCTTTGCACACAACGCTGTTTGGCCCCAACGGCATCCCGCTGGAAGTCCAGATCCGCACCGAAGAAATGGAGCAGATCGCAGAACGGGGTGTGGCTTCACACTGGCAATACAAAGCCACCGATTCTCAGGTTATTCCGCCCCAGGCGCGAGCCCGTGAATGGCTGAGCAGCATCACTGAAATGGAGCTGGCCGCCAATTCCGAAGAATTCCTGGAACAGGTCAAGGTCGATCTGTTTCCGGACAAGGTTTATGTATTCACGCCCAAAGGATCCATCATGCGGCTGCCGCGCGGCGCAACCTGTGTGGACTTTGCCTACGCTGTGCATACGGATGTCGGCAATCGCTGCGTGGCCGCGAAGATCGACCGTCGCCTGGTCCCTTTGCGCACTCAGTTGGAAAGTGGGCAGACGGTGGAGGTTATTACGGCGTCCGGCGCACACCCCAACCCGCGCTGGGTCAGTTTCGTGACCACGGCCAAGGCCCGGGCGAGCATTCGTCATTACCTGAAGAACCTGCGCTTCGGTGATGCCCGGGAACTGGGCCGGCGCCTGCTCAATCAGTCCTTGCGAGATGCGGGCAGCTCCCTGCGCAAGGTGCCGCGCGAGTCCATGCGCGCCGTGCTGGAAGAGTTCGGGCTGAACAACACCAGCGAACTGTTCGAGCAACTTGGGCTGGGCGAGCGGCTGGCGCCGCTGGTTGCCAAGGCCCTGTTGCAGAACCTGCAAAGTGGCGACGCCGAGGATGATCCGAACCGACATCCCATTATCATTGCCGGCACCGAAGGCATGGTGTTGAGCTATGGCCGCTGCTGCCATCCCCTGCCCGGGGATCCCATCATGGGCTACCTCAGTGCAGGGCGCGGTGTTGTCATTCACCGCAATGTCTGCGGCAATCTCGGCGAGTTCCGCAAGCAACCCCACAAATGGATTGCGGTGAACTGGGAAACTGTTATTGATCGGGATTTCTCTGTGGAGATTAAAGTCGAAGTGACGAATCGTCCCGGCGCCCTGGCAGAAATCGCGGCGAAAATCGGCGACGCCGACTCGAATATCGAACAGGTCTCCGTCGAAGAGCGTGAAGAAGACTCTGCCGATCTGAATTTCCTGATCCTGGTCAAAGACCGGGTCCACCTGGCCCGCGTGATTCGCAGCATCCGACATATGTCCGTCGTGCGAAGAGTGACGCGCACCTGCACCTGAGAAAAACACCATGAGTAGAGAAGCTGTGCACAGCGAGGCGGCGCCGGCCGCTATCGGGACTTATTCCCAGGCCATCCGCGCCAACGACACTTTGTATGTCTCCGGGCAACTGCCTATGGACCCGGCCACAGGCGAACTGGTCCAGGGTGAGATCCAGGTGCACATCCGCCAGGTCTTCACCAACCTGTCAGCCATTGCCGAAGCTGCCGGGGGTCGTCTGAATGATGCGGTGAAGATCAATGTTTATCTGACGGACCTGGGTCACTTCGCTGCCGTGAACGAGATCATGGCTGAATACCTGCAGGCGCCGTACCCGGCCAGGGCAGCAGTTCAGGTCGCGGCCCTGCCGCGCGGCGCCGCCGTGGAGGCGGATGCAATCATTGCCCTCTGATTCGGCCCGCCAGCCCGGCGCTGAGGCCAAGGCTTCCCTGACCTCCCTGCGCGGCGTCGGTCCCGCCCTGGCCGAGAAACTGGGACGACTGAGTATCCGGCAACCGGCCGACCTGCTGTTCCTGCTGCCCCAACGCTACGAAGATCGCACCCGTGTCACGCCGCTGGGATCGTTACGCGCCGGTCAGGCGGCGGTGATCGACGCCGAGGTGGAACTCACCGAAGTGGTTTATCGTCGCCGTCGCAGCCTGTTGTGTCGGCTCAGCGACGGCACGGGGCAACTCACCCTGCGGTTTTTTTATTTCTCCCGCGCCCAGCAAAACGGTCTGCAACGCGGCGCACGACTGCGAGCCTACGGATCGGTCCGAACAGGTCCGGCAGGTCTGGAGATCGTGCACCCGGAATACCGCTTGCTGGGAACTGGGCCCGCGCCTGAACTGGAAGATCGGCTCACGCCCATTTACCCGGCGACGGAGGGCCTGCAGCAAACTCGCTTGCGCGGCCTGGTGGGGCAGGCCATGGCCCAATGCCTGGGCCACCTGCACGATTGGCTGCCAGCAGAACACCTGGCGGAACTGGACCTGCCTGATCTGGAAGCGGCGCTGAGTTATCTGCACCAGCCGCCCGCCGGCGCAGATCTGGCGCAGCTGGCTGCCGGCACACACCCCTGCCAACGGCGCCTCGCCCTGGAGGAAATGCTCGCGCATCATCTGAGCCTGCGCCTGATTCGTGAAGCCACGCGCACGGAACGCGCCATCCCCATTGCCGCAGATTCAGACCTGGCCGAGCAATTCCTTGCGCAACTGAACTTTAAACTCACGGGCGGACAACAGCAGGCGCTGGCGGAAATCGGCGCGGACATGGCGCAAAGTCATCCCATGATGCGCCTGGTGCAGGGCGACGTGGGTTGCGGCAAAACCGTGGTGGCGGCAGCGGCGGCCCTGGCCGCGGTCGCGACGGGCCAGCAGGTTGCCATCATGGCGCCCACGGAATTGCTGGCAGAACAACATCGCGAAAGTTTCTTTCGCTGGTTCGACCCTTTAGGTGTGAGAGTGGTCTGGCTGTCGGGCAGCCTGCGCGGCAAAGCCAGGGATCGAGCCTTGCAGGAAATGGCTGACGGTCGGGCCCAGGTGGTGATCGGCACCCATGCCCTGTTCCAGGAAGGCGTTGAGTATCAGCAACTGGGGCTGGTGGTGGTTGATGAGCAGCATCGCTTCGGCGTGCATCAGCGACTACAACTCATGGAAAAGGGTAACGACGGCAGCTTCCGGCCTCACCAGCTGGTCATGACGGCAACGCCAATCCCGCGCACCCTGGCCATGACTGTGTATGCCGATCTGGATGTATCGGTGATCAGCGAATTACCCCCCGGTCGTCAGCCGATTAATACCGTTGCCTTACCTGAAGAACGGCGCGGCGATGTGGTGACGCGGGTCCGCGAAGCCTGCGCCGAAGGGCGCCGAGCCTACTGGGTCTGCCCGCTGATTGAAGACTCCGAGGCGCTGCCGTCCCAGGCCGTGGAATCCACTCACGCCATGCTCAGCCAGGCCCTGGGTGAGATTCCCGTGGGCCTGATCCATGGCCGAATGAAGCCCGAAGCGAAAGACCGGGCCATGAAACAGTTTGCGGCAGGCAAGTTGAGTGTGCTGGTTGCAACCACCGTCATTGAAGTGGGCGTGGACGTACCTGAGGCAACTCTGATGATTATCGAGAACGCCGAGCGTATGGGACTGTCGCAGCTGCATCAGCTGCGCGGTCGAGTGGGCCGCGGCAGCGACGCGAGTGCCTGCGTGCTGCTCTATCGGGCACCGCTGTCTCGCCTGGCCCGCGAACGCCTCGACACCATGCGCCGCGTCAGCGACGGCTTTGAACTGGCCCGCAAGGATCTTGAGCTGCGCGGCCCGGGCGAAGTGCTGGGCACCCGGCAGACCGGGCTGGCCCAGCTGCGGGTGGCTGATCTGGCCCGGGATGCGGATCTCGCCCTCCCGGTGCAGACCCTGGGCCAGCATTTGCTCAAAACTTCAACGGCTGCCGTGCAGGCGATCATTGCCCGCTGGGTCGGCGAAGCAGGCCGCTTTGGCCAAGTCTGAGAGCCCCCCGCGCCGGCTTGCTATGCTCCGTCATCGCCGCCGTTATGAATGACCATGGCCGGTTCCAACACGCAAGTCCGATTTGTCACTGAGCTGCGCCGCCAGCTTGCCCTCTATGGCCGACTGATGCGCCTGGATCGGCCCATCGGCATCTGGCTCCTGCTGTGGCCGACCCTCTGGGCTTTGTGGATTGCCAGCGCCGGCCAACCTGAACCCCAGCTATTTATCGTTTTCGTGCTTGGCACCATCGTCATGCGCAGTGCCGGCTGTGTCATCAATGATCTGGCCGACCGAAAATTCGATGCCCATGTGGAGCGCACCCAGAACCGGCCGCTGGCCACCGGGGAAGTTGCTCCGGCCGAAGCCCTGGTTCTGTTTGTCGCCTTGTCCCTGCTGGCTATTGCCCTGCTACTGACTCTCAATACCCTGACCCGCTGGCTGGCCGTGGGCGCGGCGGGCCTGACCATTATTTATCCCTTCACAAAACGCTTTTTCGCCGCGCCCCAACTGATTCTCGGGGCCGCTTTCGGCTGGAGCGTGCCCATGGCCTTCGCTGCGCAGACGGGCGAGATTCCTCGGCTGGCCTGGCTCATGTGGTTAACCGTCGTGGTCTGGGCGGTGATCTACGACACCCTGTATGCCATGGCCGACCGGGAAGCAGACCAGCGCATCGGCGTGCGCTCCACCGCCCTGCTGTTCGGCAGTGCCGATCTGTTTTGCATCGGCTTGTTGCAGCTGATCCTGCTGCTGGCCCTGTTGCTGGTGGGCGAGGCGGCCGAACTAGGCGCCTGGTATCTTGGCTCTGTCGGGATAACGGCCGCGTTACTGCTGCAGCAACGTCTGAGTATTCGTGATCGCGATCCGCAAAAATGTTTCCAGGCCTTCCTGGCTAATCGCCACGTGGGTGCAACGATCTTCGCCGGTATTCTCCTGGACTACACTTTCAGCCTGGCTTGATCAGGCACCACCCGGGCGGCACACCAGGCCGTCACCTGCGCGGCACCCGCGCGCCGCAAACTGCCCGCCAGGCTGCTCAGTGTGTGGCCGGTGGTCACGACATCATCCACGATCAGCACGCGGCTGCGGGCGAGGGAGCCGCGCACACTGAAAGCGGCCGCAAGATTTTTGTGCCGGGCACGCCCCGGCAAAGCCGATTGCGCCTCGGTGTTTCGCGACCGACGGCAAAGCCGCGTGACCAGGGGCAGGCGCAGGGCGGCCGCCACCGGCCGGGCAATCTCCACCGCCTGGTTGTAACCGCGCTTGCCCAGGCGCGCAGGGTGCAGCGGTACCGGAACGATGATGTCCGCGGGCAGGGCGCAAAACGACTGCCGGGAAAGACCAGCCACCAGCAACTCGCCCAGGGCCCGGGCGCATTCCCGCCGCGCCTGGAACTTGGCGGCGGCGACGAGGACATCCACCGGATACTCGTAAACCAGGGCGGCCCGCACCTGGGCCAGTCCGGCCAGAGCCAGGTCACAGGCCGCACACAGCCCCGGGGCTGCTCCCGGGGGCAGCGGTCCTGAGCAGCGCGGACAGGCATGCGTGATCCACGGCAGGTCCGCCCGACAGCCGACGCAGACCCGCTCAAGGCCGGCCCTTTGCCCACACAGGACGCAAGGCCAGGGCATCAGGCAGGCAGACCAGTAGTCAACTTGATCAGGCATTGCAGGTTGACAGGCTCGAGGGGCGTTTTGATACTGCGCGGGTGGTGACCGTTCGGCCACCGCTATAACCACGGACAGGGAACAGATATGAGTTCTTCACCGCTGCCACAGGCCGGCACTATTCGCACTGACTGGACACGCGCGGAGGTCGACGCATTATTCGCACTGCCCTTTAGCGAGTTGCTGTTCCAGGCGCAGCTGGCCCATCGGGCGCATTTCAATCCTGCCGAGATCCAGATCAGCACGCTAATGAGCGTGAAAACCGGCGCCTGCCCTGAAGATTGCTCTTATTGTCCGCAGAGTTCCCACTACGACACGGGCGTAGAGGCTGAACACATGGCGCCCCTGGAAGCCGTTGTGGAAGCTGCCCGCAATGCCAAAGCCAATGGCGCGACCCGGTTCTGCATGGGCGCTGCCTGGCGCAGCCCCAAGCCCAGGCAGCTCACGCGCATCGCGCAGATGGTGCGGGCAGTGGCGGACGAAGGGCTGGAAACCTGCGCAACCCTGGGCATGCTCGACCGGGAACAGGCCGAGGAACTGCGCGAGGCCGGGCTGGACTACTACAACCACAATCTCGATACCTCCGCGGAGCACTACCCGGAGATCATCAGCACCCGCACCTATGACGACCGGCTCAATACCCTGACGGCCGTCCGGGACGCCGGCCTGAAGGTTTGTTGCGGCGGCATTCTCGGTATGGGAGAAGCCCGCGCCGACTGGGCCGCCATGTTGCATACCCTGGCGACCCTGCCGGCCCATCCGGGCAGTGTGCCCATCAACCAGCTGGTGAAAGTGCCTGGCACGCCTCTGGCAGACGCGGCTGATGTGGACCCCCTGGACTTCGTGCGGGTAATCGCCGTGGCCAGAATGCTGATGCCGGCGGCCCACGTTCGACTGTCTGCGGGCCGCACCCAAATGAGTGACGAACTCCAGGCCTTGTGCTTTTTGGCCGGCGCCAACTCCATTTTTTATGGCGAACAACTGCTGACCACGCCCAATCCGGACAGCAACGACGATATGGCTCTGCTCAATCGACTGGGCATGCGCCCGGAGGCGGCACCGGCGGAGCTGGCGCGGAGTCAGACCGCCGGCTAGAAACAGCGTGCCCGAATTTTCGCAACGTCGACTGCGCCAGGCCCATCGCCGGGCGGCGGTGAGCCGCGTCCGGGCAGATTTCATGCACCGACAACTGCGCGAGGAACTCCTGGCGCGATTGGACTATGTGGCTATCAAACCGGCGTTGATTCTCGACCTGGGAGCCGGCGGCGGTGAGGCCTGTCCGGCCCTGGCCCAACGCTATCCCGACGCCCGCCTGCTGGCTGTAGACCATGCGCCGAGCGCCTGGCATGACGATGCGCCGGCCAGCCTGTTGCGTGCCGATGCCCAGCAACTGCCCCTGCCCGACAACAGCGTGGACCTGGTGTTCTGCAATCTGTTGCTGGCCTACTGCCGCAACCCGGTACCTGTACTAACGGAGGTCAACCGGGTCCTGCGCAAACCGGGCCTGTTCCTGTTCAGCACCCTGGGTCCGGATTCCTTCAACCAGTGGCGACAGGCCTGGGCGACGGTGGACGCCCATACCCATGTGGTGCCGTTTCCGGACATGCATGATCTGGGTGATCTGGTCGTCCGCGCGGGACTGGCCGAACCGGTTCTGGATCGCGACAGCTTCACCGTCACCTATACGCGGCCCGAGGACTTCGTGGCCGATCTGCGTGCCGTGGGTTCGGTTAACTGGAGCAAAACCCGCCAGCCCGGCCTGACCGGGCGGGGCACCCGGGACCGCCTGCTGGCAGCCGTGGCCGCCCAGCGCGAAGCTGACAGCCCCTGGCCGGTCAGCCTGGAGGTGATCTGGGGGCAGGCCTGGGCCGGGGGCGCCAAAGCTTCCGCCGGAGCTACGGATACAGAAATTCCGCTGACGGCAATCCGGCCTCGCCGACCGGCCGAAGGCTTCGACCCAAGCTGATGTTTTAAAACAAGAAAGAGATTCGTATCCGGGCTTTCCAACATTGCGCCGCCGGGGGCCATCCAGTAACATTCCGCCGCTCTAAAAAGGGAGGCAAACAGGGGACCCGAGGGAAGCGATGGAGAAGCGCAAAAGTGCATCTTTTTGAGCTAAGCCCGAATTGTTCACTGACCCCCCGCGCGGCCCTGATCTTTTATTTCGGGATTGTGGCTGTGTCCCTGACCGTCGCCGTCAGTTTCGCCATCGTCGGGTACTGGCCAATCCTGCCCATTGCAGGACTGGAGTTGCTCGCGCTGGGCGCGGCTCTGCGCTGGAGCATGCTGCAAGGGCAGCGACGTGAGCGGATACGGATAGACGAGCACTATGTGCGAGTCAGTAAGACAGGACGAGGTGATGCACGCGAGTACGAGTTCTCGCGTGTCTGGACGCGGGTAAAACTGGTTAAAGCGAACCAGTCGACGTGGCCGCACCGGCTGCTGCTGACCTCCAAGGGAAAGGCCGTGGAAGTGGGTCGGTTCCTGACCGAGGATGAGCGCGAAAGTTTGGGCCGACGACTGACGGAAGTCATACCGGGCAGTTCGGCAAGGCTAGCAAAAGATTTTTGATTGGAGCATGGGCAGAACAGTGGGAAATAACAGATTCACAAAATGCCTCGCAGTGCTGATTACCAGCCTGCTGGGAGGCGGGGCCGCCCAGGCGGCATGGGAATTGAACATGCCCGTGGGTGCAACGGATGTCAGCGCTAAGGTATTCGACCTGCACATGCTGATCTTATGGGTTTGCGTGGCAATTGGGGTGCTGGTCTTCGCCGCCATGATTTATTGCATCGTGGTGTTTCGGAAGAGCAAGGGCGCAGTAGCCGACACCAGTATCGCCCACAGCAACACAGCCGAATTCATCTGGACGGTCATTCCCGTACTCATTCTGATCGCCATGGCCGTGCCGGCAGCTCAGACCCTGGTTGAGATTGAAGTCGTCCGGGATACGGAAATGACCATCAAGATCACCGGCTACCAGTGGAAGTGGGAGTATGAATACGTCGGCGAAGACGTGAGCTTCTACAGCAGCCTGGCCAGCGAGAGTAACGCCGCCCGTCAGCTCAACACGGATATTGACCCCTTTGAGGTTGAGAACTATCTGCTGGACGTAGATAAGCCGCTGGTCGTGCCAGCCGGTACCAGAATTCGCTACCTCATTACTTCCAATGACGTACTGCATGCCTGGTGGATGCCCGACTTTGCCGTCAAGAAAGACGCCATCCCCGGCTTCATCAACGAAGGTTGGTTTGAAGTGAATGAACCGGGCATTTATCGCGGCCAGTGTGCCGAGCTGTGCGGTAAAGACCACGGTTTCATGCCGGTGGTGGTGGAAGTGCTGCCTAAAGAAGAGTTTGACGTCTGGCTGGCTGAAAAGAAGGGCGGCGTTGCCCGGGCCGCCGCTACAGCGAATCAGTAAGTCATAGTTATTAAGAGAACCAGAGCCCGGCAGGAAAGCCGGTGCGGAGCAGTAATTACATGAGTGCGACCACAACCCACGACGAGCACCACGATGACCACGGCCCCGACAAGGGCATCATGCGGTGGATCACGACCACGAATCACAAAGACATCGGTACCCTGTACCTGTTCTTTGCTCTGGCGATGCTGTTCGTCGGCGGCGCCATGAGCCTGGTGATCCGGGCAGAGCTGTTTCAGCCTGGCCTGCAGTTCGTCAACCCGGACTTTTTTAATCAGATGACCACGATGCATGCTTTGATCATGGTCTTCGGCATGATCATGCCGGCCTTCGTGGGCTTTGCTAACTGGATGGTGCCCATGATGATCGGCGCACCGGACATGGCGTTGCCACGGCTGAATAACTGGTCGTTCTGGATCCTGCCGTTCGCCGGCACCATGCTGCTCTCCACTCTCTTCATGGACGGCGGTGGCCCTGCTTCAGGCTGGACCCTCTACCCGCCGCTGGTTCTGCAGACAGGTGACGCCTTGCCCTTCGCCATCTTTGCGGTGCACTTGCTGGGTGTGTCTTCGATCATGGGCGCGATCAACATCATCGTGACCATCATGAACATGCGGGCTCCGGGCATGACCCTGATGAAAATGCCGCTGTTTGTCTGGACCTGGCTGATCACGGCCTACCTGCTGATTGCCGTGATGCCCGTCCTCGCCGGGGGCGTCACCATGCTGCTGACGGACGCCTTCTTCGGCACCAGCTTCTTCCAGGCTGCTGGCGGCGGCGACCCGGTGCTTTTCCAGCACATTTTCTGGTTCTTCGGTCACCCCGAGGTTTACATCATCATCCTGCCGGCCTTCGGCATCATCTCGCAGATCATCCCGACCTTCTCGCGCAAGCCGCTGTTCGGTAATGATTCGATGATTTATGCGACGGCCAGTATCGCCTTCCTGTCCTTCATCGTCTGGGCCCATCATATGTTCACGGTGGGCATGCCCCTGGCCGGCCAGCTGTTCTTCATGCTGTCCACCATGCTCATCGCCGTGCCGACGGGCGTGAAGGTTTTTAACTGGACCAGCACCATGTGGAAAGGCTCCCTGAGCTTTGAAACCCCCATGCTGTTTGCACTGGCCTTCCTGTTCCTGTTTACCATTGGTGGCTTCTCAGGACTGATGCTGGCGATCGTGCCGGCAGACTTCCAGTACCACGATTCCTACTTCGTGGTGGCTCACTTCCACTACGTACTCGTGCCGGGTGCGCTGTTTGGCGCCATCGCGGGAGCCTACTTCTGGATGCCCAAGTGGACGGGGCACATGTACAACGAAACCCTGGGCAAGGTGCACTTCTGGCTGTCCGCGATTTTCGTCAACGTGCTGTTCTTTCCCCAGCATTTCCTCGGTCTGGCCGGCATGCCGCGGCGTATTCCGGACTATGCGACCCAGTTTGCCGATTTCAACGCCATCTCTACCATCGGCGCCTTTGGCTTCGGCTTCACCCAGCTGCTGTTTGTCTACATCGTGATCAAGTGCGTGCGCGGCGGCGAGAAAGCCACGGCTCAGGTCTGGGACGGGGCAGAGGGGCTGGAGTGGACGGTGCCGTCGCCGGCGCCCTATCACACCTTCGAAGACGCCCCCGAGGTTCGCTGAGGCGAAGCTGATGTCGACCATGGCCAATGAAACCGAGCGCCGGCAGCGAATCCGACGCACTGCCGTTGTCCTGGGCCTGGTTGCCCTGGCTTTCTATGCCGGCTTCATCGCCATGGGTGTGCTGAACTCATGAACGACAGCCACACTACCCTGGCAGGAAAACTGGTGGTGCTCGCCGTCGCCATGTTCGGCTTCGGCTTTCTGCTGGTGCCTTTGTACGACATCTTCTGCCAGGTCGTGGGCATTGGTAGCCGCACCGGGACGCCAACCGCAGCAGTCGTCAGCGAAGAAGGGCCCGACACGGATCGCCGGGTCATCGTGGAGTTCATCGCCAACCGAAACCAGCAGGCACCGTGGGAATTTCGCCCGGCTGTGACCAGCATGGAAGTCATGCCTGGCAAGCTCTATGACACCTCTTATTTCGCCCGCAACCTGACCAAGCGGGAACTGGTTGGTCAGGCGGTGCCGAGCGTGGCGCCGGGGCAGGCCAACAAGTATTTCAAGAAGACGGAATGCTTCTGCTTTACTTCCCAGGAATTTGCCCCGGAAGAAGGCCGTGACATGGGTCTGACCTTCATGATTGATCCAGACCTGCCACGACACATTGAACGTGTCACTTTGGCCTATACTTTTTTCATTAACCAGCAAGTTGCCGCAAACTAAGCGGCGGCCTTCGTCAACAGGAACTTCAAGCAATGGCACACGCCCAGGACAAGTACTACATCCCCCACGGCACCAAATGGCCGATCCTGATGTCAGTGGGCTTGTTTACCTTCTTCCTCGGTGTCTCCAGCGGACTGAATGGTGGCAGCTTCACAGTACCCGTGGTTATGGGCCTGGGACTGGTCCTGACCATTATTTTCCTCTGGTTCGGCGAAGTCATCGGCGAAAGCGAGCAGGGCACCTATAACGACCAGGTAGATTCGTCCTTCCGCATCGGCATGATGTGGTTCATCTTTTCCGAAGTGATGTTCTTTGCCGTATTTTTCGGCGCCCTGTTTTACGCGCGTCAGCTGGCGCTGCCGTGGCTCGGCGGTGAAGGCAATAATTTCTTTACTAACCTGTTTATCTGGCAGGGTTTCGAGAACGCCTGGCCGTCAAACGGCCCCGCCGATGTGGGCGGGGACTTCGAGACCATGGGCCCCTGGGGCGTCCCCGCGATTAATACCGCCTTGCTGCTGACCAGCGGCGTGACCATTACCGTCGCGCATCATGCGCTGAAAGAAAATAACCGCCGCATTCTGGGCATCTTTCTGGCCATGACTTTCCTGCTCGGCTTTATCTTCATGGGCTTTCAGGCCTATGAGTACATTCATGCCTACCAGGATCTGAATCTGAAGATGACCACCGGGATCTACGGTTCAACCTTCTTCATGCTGACAGGCTTCCATGGCATGCACGTGACTATCGGCGCCATCATGCTGCTGGTGATCTGGTTACGCTGCCTGCGCGGTCACTTCACGCCGAAGCACCATTTCGCCTTTGAGGCGGTCGCCTGGTACTGGCACTTCGTGGACGTGGTCTGGCTGGGCCTGTTTATCTTTATTTACTGGGTCTAGGACCCGAGGGCCCGATCAGCCGATACTGCCCCGGGGCTGAATCAGGCCCGTCGCCCAGGCGACGAGAAGGAACAAAAACAGGGCGACAGACAGGGTGATGCGCACGGTGAGGGCCTTCACCATGCGCTTGTTGTCGCCGTCATCCTTAACCAGGAAGAACAGGCCCGAACCCAGGCTCGCGACAATTCCGAGCAGCAACAAAATGACGATGAATTTCATCTACGGCATACCGACAGGGCATTAGTGTTATCCAGATTAACATTCCGGCCACCTCTGTGGGCGACCCTGCTGTTCCTGGCGTGCTTCGCATTGTTCATGCGGGCGGGTTTCTGGCAGCTGGACCGCAAGCTGGAAAAGGAAGCGCTGTTCGACAGCTTCGAGACAGGCGAGGAAGCAAATACGCTGACAAGCCTGGTCAGCCCAACGCTGATCACTGAGCTGCGGTTCCGGCCCATTGAATTGCAGGGCAGTTTCGACCCGGCACACCAGGTGCTGCTGGACAATATTGCGCGCAATGGCGTGGTCGGCTACGAGATACTCACGCCCCTGCGCGTGGGATCCAACACGGTACTGGTCAATCGCGGCTGGATGGCTGCCTCGCCCTTTCGCAACGAGTTGCCGGAGATAGATGTCGCCGCCGCACCCCGATCGCTGCGCGGACGCCTGTCGCCGCTGCCCCGGCTGGGTCTGCAGCTGGAAGGACGGACGGTACCGGCCGATTCCCCCTGGCCACGCAGACTTCACTATCCAAGCGCCGCCGAACTGTCCGAGCAGCTGGGCTATACAGTGCTTGACTACCAGGTGTTGCTCGATTCCGATGAGCCGGACGGGTACCTGCGCGACTGGCGACCACGAATCTCCGGTCCGGAAACAAACTTAGGCTATGCGGTTCAGTGGTTCGCCTTTGCGATCGCTGTAACCGTGATTTTTTTGGTCATGAACCTGAAACGATCAGATAAACAGAATGAATGATGCGCAACGCAAGGGCAGGCTGCAGCTGATTGCCGTGGCGGCCATTTTTTTCGGCCCGGTCATCGTGGCCTTCGGTCTTTACTACGGCGGTATCTGGAAACCCGAAGGCCAGGCCGTCAACGGTGCGCTGATTGAACCACCGGTGGCCTTGACGGCCTTTGACCTCACGGCCGAGGGTGGCGTGCGGCTGGAGGAAATCTGGTCGCTGGTGATGATCGCCCCGGGCGATTGCCCGGATCTTTGTCAGCAGGCCCTGTATGAAACCCGTCAGTTGCGCCGGGCCCTGGGCAAGGACAGCGACCGCGTGCAGCGGGTCTGGCTTTATGCTGACGGTCAGCCGGACGCAGAGTTCATTGCCACTCAGCACCCCGGCCTGAAGACCGTAAACGGCAGTTCAGAACCCGGGTTGGGGCTGCTGCAAAAAATCGACAGCCGGGAATCAGTCAGCCTATTCTTGGTGGACCCGAAGGGAAATCTGATGATGCAGTTCCCCGCGGGCCTGAGCATGCGCGGCATTCATACGGACCTGAAGCGATTGCTGAAGGTCTCCAGGATCGGTTGATGTACAACTGGTATATCCGACTCTGTTACACAGCCTGTGTTATCGCCCTGTGCGTGGTGGTACTGGGTGCCTGGGTGCGGCTGTCGGATGCCGGGCTGGGTTGTCCGGACTGGCCCGGCTGCTACGGGGAACTGGTGCTGCCCAACGACCCGGCCCTGCGTGAAGAACTCCAGCAGGCTTTCCCGGAACGCGCGCTGGATGCCAGCAAGGCCTGGCGCGAAATGATTCATCGTTATCTGGCCACCACCCTGGGCATGCTCATCACCGGCATCGCCCTGCTCGGCTGGCTGAACCGGCGCGATCCCCAGCAGCCCGTTGGCCTGCCGGTGGCCCTGCTGGCGCTGGTGATCTTCCAGGGCCTGCTGGGCATGTGGACCGTGACCCTGCTGCTCAAGCCCCTGATTGTGATGGCCCACCTGCTGGGTGGGCTTGCCACCACCGCTTTGCTCTTCTGGCTGATCCTTGATCACCGACGACGCGCGGGTGGCGGGATCACGCCGCGGGCTGTGCCCGCTGCCGTCGCAGGCCTGGTAATTCTGATTATGCAGATTGCCCTGGGCGGCTGGACCAGCTCCAACTATGCCGCCCTGGCCTGCCCCGATCTGCCCACCTGCGCCGGCCAATGGTGGCCCAGCGAGGCGGATTTCTCCGAGGGCTTCGTCATGTGGCGCGGGCTCGGCGTGGATTACGAATTCGGTGTCCTGGACGCACCGGCCCGTATCGCTATTCACTACACCCATCGACTGGGCGCGGGTATCACCTTTCTGTTTTTGGGTTTTCTGGCCTGGCGTTATTGGCGCAGCGGCAGCGGCCCCCTGCAACAGGCCGGCCTGCTCGTTGCCCTGGCGCTGACTGTCCAGGTGCTGCTCGGCATGAGTATTGTCTGGTTCGGGCTGCCCCTTAGCCTGGCTACCGCCCACAACGGCGTGGCGGCCCTGCTGTTACTCACCATGCTCAATCTGAATCACGCGGCTGCCCGCTACCGACATCAATCGGTCTGAAGCGGCCCGCCGTGTCCCGCACCAATATCTCTATCCTGCTGGCCACTGCGTTGCTGGGTGTGCTGCTGTACGTCGTGCGGCAGATTGTCGTTGACCAGCCGGTTGAGCCCATCGAAGTCCCCGTCGCAAGCCCTGCCCCGGAGCAAGCCGACCCTGAACCGGCGCCGGTACGGGTGGACGATTCCGGGGAAGCCCTGCCCGTGATCGATAGCCTCGCCGCCCTGCGGGCGGTGCTGATAGAGCAGGGCATGGACCCCGATGCAGCTCTCGCAAACACTCGGGACTGGTTCCAAGCACGCGGCTATTTGGCCGGCGGCCCCCTGAGCCGTTTACTCGGCGACGCCCAGACGGCTGACTACTATGCCTCCCTGGACGATGACACCTTGCGGAGCCTGAGCCAGGGCGGAGAAGCCCTGGCCACCCAGGAACTGGCTGGCCGCCAGCGCCTGACCGACCCTTTCGTCGCCCTGGAAAGCTTGCAGGAGGCCGCGACCCAGGGCTCGGTGAATGCCTTGCTGAAGATGGCCTCGTTACGGGGAACTCTCGCCGAGATCGGCCCGGACGATTTTGCTTCCGATCCCGACTTCGTGCGCCAGCTGAGGCGGATCGCCGGGAAGGACGGCACTGTGCTGCGCGTAGCAGCTTATGCCAATGTCCTCACCGCCATGCGTGACGGCGGCCCTGCCGTCATCGATGACGAGCTCATGGGCTGGGCACAGGAAATGGAAAGCGGGCTGACCACCTTGCAACAGACGCAGGCCTGCAATCGATCCTTCAACGAATTTCTCGGCCTGAGCAACCAGCGCCGTATGCGTGGCATGGCCCCCATTACCGTGACACCACCGCCCGCATTTCTCGCCCTGCCGGAGCTGGATGCACAGTTGCCCTGCCAGGAAACTATCAGCCCGGTAGCCAGCACCCAGATCCTGGATGACTGCACGGTACGAGAAGTTGTCGATGCACAGGGCCAAATCCGGGAACTGTATCTTTGCCCGTCCTGATCAACTGCCCTGTCCACTGTTAGACTTCCAGCATGGATGTCACCCCGATTATCGATCCGCTGAATGAGGCGCAGCGCGAAGCTGTCACTGCACCTCATGCGCCGGTGCTGGTGGTCGCCGGGGCGGGCAGCGGCAAAACCCGGGTGCTGGTGCACCGGATCGCGTGGCTGATCCAGGTCGAGCGCGTCTCACCCCTGGGCATTCTTGCCGTCACCTTTACCAATAAAGCCGCCGCAGAAATGCGCGGGCGTATCAGCAACCTGCTGGACATGCCCGCCGATAACCTGTGGGTGGGCACTTTTCATGGCCTGGCGCACCGCCTGTTGCGACGGCACTGGCGGGAAGCGGGCCTGCCCCAGGGTTTTCAGATCATCGATTCCGACGACCAGCAACGGATACTGAAGCGGATCGTTCGCGATCTGGAACTCGACGACGGCACCTGGGTGCCGCGGGAGATCCAGTATTTCATCAATGGTCAGAAGGATGAGGGCAAGCGCCCGGACCATATCAGCGATGAGGGCGAGCCCAATCGCCGCCAGCTGATTCACCTGTATCGGGTCTACCAGGAAACCTGCGAGCAGCGTGGTTTGGTGGACTTTGCCGAACTGCTGCTGCGCGCCCACGAGCTGTGGCTGAACAACCCGGAGCTGCTGGAGCGTTACCGGCGGCGTTTCCGGCATCTGCTGGTAGACGAATTCCAGGACACCAATGCCATCCAGTACGCCTGGCTGCGCGTGCTGGCCGGTGACACAGGCCTGCCCTTTGCCGTGGGCGATGATGACCAGTCCATTTATCGCTGGCGCGGCGCACGCATGGAGCATCTGGAACGTTTCCAGAAGGACTTCAGCGGCGTACACACCATCAAGCTGGAACAGAACTACCGCTCCACCGGCACCATTCTGAAAGCAGCCAACGCCATAATCAGCCACAACGATGGCCGAATGGGCAAAGAACTGTGGACCGAAGGTGATGAAGGCGAGCCCATCCGTTTGTACAACGCCTATAACGAGCGTGACGAAGCCGAGTTCGTGACGGCGCGCATCCAGGACTGGGTGAGCCAGGGTAATACCCGGGCGGAGTCGGCCATCCTGTATCGCTCTAACGCCCAGTCCCGGGTGTTTGAAGAGGCCCTGCTGCGCGAGAACATTCCTTACCGCGTCTATGGCGGGCTGCGCTTCTTCGAGCGGGCGGAAATCAAGGACGCGCTGGCCTATCTGCGCCTCATGTCCAACCGTGACGACGATCCGGCTTTCGAGCGTGTCGTCAATCTACCCACCCGAGGCATCGGCGCGCGCACCGTGGAGATCGTGCGCGGTTATGCCCGCGCCTACAGCACCTCCCTGTGGCAGTCAGCCTGCTCCATGGCCGGCGGCCAGCTCAGCGGCCGGGCCGCGAATGCCCTGAAGGCTTTTCTGGAGCTGATTGAAAAACTGGCCGGCGACACCGACGGGCTGGCCCTGCACGAACAGGTGGACCACCTGATTCGTTACAGCGGAATCATCAATCATTACAAGAAAGAATCCCGGGAACGCGCCGAGGCCCGCCTGGAGAACCTGGACGAACTGGTCAGTGCTGCACGGGGCTTCGAAGTGGACGAGGAAGAAGCCGAGGACATGACACCTCTGCAGGCTTTCCTGTCCCACGCCGTGCTGGAGTCCGGCGCGGCGGAAGGTGACAGCTGGGACGACTGCGTGCAGCTCATGACCTTGCACAGTGCCAAGGGGCTGGAGTTCCCCCTGGTGTTCCTGGCCGGGATGGAAGACGGGCTGTTCCCGCACCGGCGCTCTCTGAATGATGCCGGCGGCCTGGAGGAGGAACGACGCCTGTGCTACGTCGGGATCACCCGGGCCATGCAGACCCTGTATATCAGCTATGCGGAGCAACGACGGCTGCACGGGGTGGATAGCTTTGGCCAGCCCTCGCGCTTTATCGGCGAGTTGCCTGAGGAACTGCTGGAGGAGGTCAGGCCCGCCATCCGGGTGTCCCAGCCCCTCTATCGCCGGCGGACCTCCCAGGGCCGGGCAGAGCCCCGGGCAGATACGGACGGGGTGAGGCTGGGCCAGCGGGTCCGGCATACGAAGTTCGGCGAAGGCGTGGTATTGAACTGTGAGGGCGGTGGCGCCCACGCGCGAGTCCAGGTGAATTTCGAAGCAGCCGGGACCAAGTGGCTGGTAATGTCCTACGCGGGTCTCGAACTCTTATAATGGCGTCCCCAGCGCGAGCAGCCAAAACGCTTCTTCCATGAATATTCTGATCCTCGGCGCCGGCCAGGTCGGCTCCACCGCTGCTTATCAGTTGGCCCGCGAGGAAGCCAACGAAGTCACTATCGTCGATGCTGATGCCAGCGTGCTGCGCGACCTGCAGGACCGCCTGGACATCCGCACCGTCGTTGGCCACGCCGCCTACCCGGATGTGCTGGCCCGGGCCGGCGCCAAAGACGCCGATATTGTTATTGCCCTGACCAACAGCGACGAGACCAACATGGTCGCCTGCCAGGTTGCCTACACCTTTTTTCGCACGCCGACGAAGATTGCTCGCATTCGCGGCCTGGAATACATCCACTATCGGGGGCGCGAGGGTGAGGAGCTGTTTGTGCAGACAGCCCTGCCTGTGGACGTGGCCATCAGCCCCGAACAGCTCGTCATGGAGCATATCGAGCAGCTGATTCATTTCCCGGGCGCCTTTCAGGTGCTGGATTTCGCCGGTGGTGAGGTGCGCATGGTCGGGGCGCGGGCCCTGCGCGGCGGCCTGTTGGTGGATCAGCAGATCAAGACCCTGAAAGAACATATTCCCGGCGTGGAAACGCGCATTGCAGCTATTTATCGCCAGGGCGAAAGCATCGTCCCTGATGGCAATACACTGATTCGCGAAGATGACGAAGTATTTTTCATTGCCGGACGGGACGACACTCGCCTGGTCATGAATGAGATGCGCCGACCTGAAGACACCGTGCGCCGGGTTGTGATTGCCGGCGGGGGTAACATCGGCTTCCGCCTGGCTGCAGCCCTTGAGCAAACCAACCAGGTCAAGGTCATCGAGCGGGACCGTGACCGGGCACGCATCATTTCAGAACGGCTGAGCAAAGCCATTGTGCTGCACGGCGATGCAGCCGATGAAGAACTGCTGCTGGAAGAGAACATCGACGGTGCAGATATTTTTGTGGCCCTGACCAATGCCGAGGAGGCAAACATTCTGTCCGCCATGCTGGCCAAGCGCATCGGCTGCAAAAAGGTCATGGCCCTGATCAATAGGCCCGCCTATGCAGAACTGGTCGAGGCCGGCACCATCGACGTGGCCATCTCGCCCCAGCAGATCACCATCGGCGCGCTGCTGGCCCATGTGCGACGAGGTGATGTGGTCAAGGTCCACTCACTGCGTCGGGGCCGTGCCGAAGCCATTGAAGCCATCGTTCACGGCTCGGCCGAGAACTCACAGGTGGTCGGCAAGAATGTCGAGGACATCCCGCTGCCACCGGGCACTATCATCAATGCCATCTATCGGGATGCCAAAATTCTTGAAGCCCATCACGACACCGTCGTACAGGAAAACGATCATGTCATCCTGTTCATCACGGACCGGCGACAAACCGAGGAAGTCGAGCGCCTGTTTGAAGTTGGTGTGAGCTTCTAGACGCCACGACACCAGTTATGCGGCGACTGACCCGGACCCAGGCACTATGCGCATATCCGTAACACAGCGGATTCTCGGCCTGCTGCTGATGCTCTTCAGCACCACCATGCTGCCGCCCGTGGCTGTTTCTCTTGCTTTCGACGATGGTTCAGCCCTCGCTTTCATTTTTGGTTTTGCCGCCACTTTTGCCGCCGGCCTGCTTATCTGGCTGCCGGTCCGCACGGAGAAACGGGAACTGCGCCTGCGCGACGGCTTCCTGGTGGTTGCGGCTTTCTGGCTGGGACTGGGGAGTTTCGGCGCTGCGCCCCTGTTGTTTGCGGAAGAGCCCTCCATGGGGTTTACCGATGCTGTCTTTGAAGCAATTTCAGGACTGACCACCACCGGTGCCACGGTCCTGGACGGCCTGGATAATCTGCCGCCGGCGATTCTTTATTACCGGCAACAACTCCAGTGGCTGGGCGGCATGGGCATCATTGTCCTGGCCGTCGCGATCCTGCCCATGCTCGGGGTGGGCGGCATGCAGCTTTATCGGGCCGAAACGCCGGGACCGGTCAAGGACACCAAGCTGACACCCCGCATCACGGAGACAGCAAAAGCCTTGTGGTACATCTACCTGGGCCTGACTGTGTTTTGTGCCCTGGGCTACTGGATGGCCGGCATGAACCTGTTCGACGCTATTTGCCACAGCTTCAGTACTGTCGCCATCGGTGGCTTTTCCACCCACGACGCCAGTATCGGCTACTTCGACAGCGGTCTGGTGGACGCCGTTGCCATCCTGTTCATGTTCCTGGCCGGCATCAATTTCTCCCTGCATTTCATAGCCTGGCGTTCGGTTTCCCTGCGCCACTACATGCAGGAACCCGAGTTCCGCGCCTATGCCACCATGCTGGTGGGCCTGTCCCTGTTCGTCGTGCTGAACCTGTTTGCCCAGAACGAGTACGAGCGCACGAGCGACACCCTGCTCAATGGAGTTTTCCAGGCCGTTTCCATTGCCACCACCACCGGTTTCACCACCACAGACTTCAGCCTCTGGGGTGGCGCCCTGCCGGTGCTGCTGCTGTTCTCCAGTTTCGTCGGGGGCTGCGCCGGCTCCACCGCCGGCGGCATGAAAGTCATTCGCGTCCTGCTACTCTATCGACAGGGCGTGCGCGAAGTACGCCGACTGATTCATCCCAGCGCGGAGATGCCGGTGAAACTGGGGCGCATTGCGGTACCTCAACGGGTGGTGGACGCTGTCTGGGGGTTCTTTGCCGTTTACGTGGTGCTTTTTGTGCTGATGATGGCAGTGCTGCTGGCCACAGGAATGGATCAGGTCACTGCTTTCTCCGCCATCGCGGCCAGCCTCAATAACCTGGGGCCAGGCCTGGGGGAAGTCGCCGGCGGTTTCAGCAGTGTGAATGACATCGGCAAATGGGTTTGCATCCTGGCCATGCTGCTGGGGCGGCTGGAAATTTTCACGCTCCTGGTGCTGGTCTCGCGAACCTTCTGGCGTCCCTGAGTCTATGGAACGTCTGCTGACGCAACTCGAACGCGTCAATCTTGTTATCGGTCGCAGTGTCGCCTGGCTGACCCTGCTCATGGTGCTGGTGACCTTCGCCATCGTGGTACTGCGACGCCTGGACCTGGGCTGGATCTGGTTGCAGGAATCCGTGACCTTCATGCATGCGGCGGTATTCATGCTAGGGGCCGCTTATACCCTGGCAAAAGAAGAACATGTCCGCGTGGATGTTTTCTATCGCGGCGCCGACCCCAGGCGCCGCGCATTCATTGATGCGACGGGCGCGCTGCTGTTTATCCTGCCCGTCACCACTTTTCTCTGCTGGCAGAGCCTGGACTATGTGTCGGCAGCCTGGCAGATCCGCGAAGGCTCGCGCGACGCCGGCGGCCTGGCGTATCCGGCGGTACCCCTGGTCAAGAGCCTGATTCCCCTGACCGCTGTGCTGCTGGGAATGCAGGGCGTAGTGATGTTTCTGCGCAACGTACTGCGGCTGAGGCAGCCTCGCTCATGATGGCCCTGGTGATGTTCCTGGCCGTGATTGCCATCATGCTCGCCGGATTTCCCGTGGCTTTTACCCTGGCGGGCACTGCGCTGTTGTTTGCGCTGGGCGGCACCGCCGCGGGCGTTTTCGACCCGGCTTTTCTGGGCACCATGCCCAACCGGGTGTTCGGCATCATGGGCAACGAAACCCTGGTGGCGGTGCCCCTGTTCGTTTTTATGGGGATTACCCTGGAGCGAGCCCGAATCGCGGAGGACTTGCTCGATACCCTGAGCCTGTTGTTCGGCAAACTGCGCGGCGGCCTGGCGATTGCCGTAACGCTGGTGGGTATGTTGCTGGCGGCCAGTACAGGCATCGTCGGGGCAACGGTGGTTACGATGGGCCTGCTGTCGCTACCGACCATGCTCAAACGGGGTTATGACCCGGCTGTCGCGACGGGAACCATTAGCGCCTCAGGCACCCTGGGGCAGATTATTCCGCCGTCCATCATCCTGGTCTTGCTCGGTGACGTGCTGGGCGCGGCCTATCAACAGGCCCAACTCAGCCAGGGCATTTTTAATCCCAAGACGGTCTCTGTGGGAGACCTGTTTGTCGGTGCGTTGATTCCCGGCTTGCTGCTGGTTGCCCTGTATATCAGCTGGCTGCTCATAGTGGCGTGGTTACGCCCCGCTGCCATGCCGCCGGGTCGCCTGGAAGACTCGGCCCCGGCTGATCTTGCCAGCCGGGTACTGCGGGCCTTGCTGCCACCCCTGTTGCTGATCGTCGCCGTGCTGGGCTCCATCATCACAGGCTTTGCCACCCCCACGGAAGCAGCGGCTGTAGGCGCTGCGGGCGCCCTGGCACTGGCGGCAATCCGCGGCCAGCTCAACCGCACCCGCCTGACAGAGATCGTGCGTGGCACGACCCGGATCAGCAGCATGGTATTCCTGATTCTGATCGGCGCCTCCTTGTTCTCCCTGGTGTTTCGCGGCTATGGCGGTGATGACGTTGTGCGCAATCTGCTGACGGGCTTGCCGGGCGGCGTCATTGGTGCCGTGCTCGTGGTGATGCTGGTGATGTTCCTGCTGGGCTTCGTTCTCGATTTCATTGAAATCACTTTTGTCGTAGTCCCCATTGTCGGGCCGGTCTTGCTGGCTATGGGTCTTGACCCCGTCTGGCTGGGCATCATGATTGCGATCAATCTCCAGACATCTTTCCTTACACCGCCCTTCGGTTTTGCCTTGTTCTATCTGCGCGGTGTTGCGCCGCCGGAAGTGTCTACCCTGGCCATGTACCGGGGCGTGATTCCCTTCGTTGTTATTCAATTGCTGACCTTGTTACTGCTGGCTGCCTGGCCGGCCATGGTCACCTGGCTGCCGGGGCTGGTTTACGGCTGAGGCTGCAGCCTGATACGCCGCACCGGGAGAGCCGGGGATTCACCGCGCGGCAGCCGGGCTCGAAACGCCGCGCATCCAGGCAGAGCCGTGCTTTGGTAAAGATGGCTCAGGCAGCCACAGTCCGATGCCCCGAACCCGGCAACGGGCCGCAGACCTCGCCCCCGACCCAGGCATTCAGCCCACTCGTGCTCCCCGGAAACGGCCTGGATCTGAAACCAGGCTTCGACCGGGGCAGCCACCGCGCGCAGATAATCCACATGCCAGTGACGGCGCCCGGAGCCAGACACATGGCGACCCAGCCGGGCGCGCAGCCCGCCGGGGCCGAAGGCGCTGCCGACATACAGGTAGTAACCGGGGGAAAATTCGCCGGCGGCGCGGCGGCCCACCGTGAGCTGATGTCTTTGCTGCAAAAACAGCACCAGCACGTAACAGCCAGAGCGCGCCGGCACAATCTCCCGAATCCGGTCGACTGTATCCACAGCCTTCGCCCGTCCGGGTCTAGTGATTACAAAGAACCCGGACTTTTTTGACCGCTGCGTCCATGTCCCGATCATCTGAGTTGGCGGCCAGTAAAGCCTGCTTCGCAGCGTCAGATGCATTCAAGACAAGGCTGGTACCGGCCAACAGCGGGATGATCGAAGGAAAGGGCATCTGCATCTCAGGCTCCTGCCGGGCTCTCCGGAATGCTACCGCCTCACACGGCCACGTTGAAAAACGCGTCCGATTCTCAGCCGGTTATAACGTTGCAGCATGATGGGGTAAAAATTCAAAATAATATTGGCCAGCCATAGCCACGCAACAGCCGTGCTCCCGAGCATGGTATCGGTCAGTTCGATTCCCACTCCCATGGCAACGAAGCCGCCCAGGTGGCGCCATTCGATCATGCGAGTACGGCGTTCGTACTTGTGGAGCTCACGGAGGACCGAATGGCCACCCGGCGGAATGCTCCGCTGCCCGCGTCGTCGCGCGATCCAGTCGCCGCTGGTGGGCACATAGCGCTTGAACAAGGGGACGCCTAAACAGCGGTAGAGCCAGCCATGGCGCCACTGCTCGACGGACTTGAGAGAGAAGTACCAGTCGCGGAAGCGCTGCCAGGATCCGGCAAGAATCCCATTTTCAGAAAATTCCAGATCCTGTGAACGTGCTGCCCCGGCGGAGCGGGTCACCGGCGGGCTCATGCCGATACCTCGACCCCACGCCAGAATGCGACGCGATTGCTGATTTCACTGGCCGCCTCTTTGGGTGTGGCGTAGTACCAGGCGGCGTCGGCATTTTTCTGGCCATCGACGATGACATGATAGTAGTTGGCGGTGCCTTTCCAGGGACAGACGGTGGTCTTGTCGCTTTTCTCAAAGTGTTCCTGCTTGATCGCGGCGACAGGAAAATAGTGATTGCCTTCCACCACCACCGTGTCGTCACTCTGGGCAATTACAGCGCCTTTCCAGCTTGCCTTCATTCTTATTCTCCTTCGGGATGCGCAGGCGGCTGCATTTAGTATCCCGATATGTTCATTACAGTGCATAATATTTCGCTGCAAAGCGCAATCGGGATTTGGGGCCCTTATCCGATCTGCGGTGAAATCCGTGCCAGCCGGGGAGTTAGGCCATGCATCTATACGTTGGCGTTTGCCTTAAACAGCAGGATTCGGGTGGCTGGGCAGCCCATGCGCCGGACCTGCCGGGCTGTGAAGTCCGGGGGGCCTCATCCGGCGAGGCCCTGGCCCGGGTACGCCTGGCCCTGGAGGGCCGCATTGCGGAACGACTGGGCCGGGGCGAGGCACTGCCTGAACCACGCGGGCTCGATGAGTTACGAGAAACCGATAACGGCGCAGGCGAGTACTTCAGCGTGCATATGAATCTGCGCCACCTGCAGGCGCTGGCCCGCCACCAGGCGGGGCGCTGGGAGAAACCTGAATAGAACTAGCCGGGCGGCTGCTCCATGGTATCGGGCATCCGCACAGCCACGGCCTGGCCGCGCACGCGCAACTGGTCCGCAGCCCATAACTCCACCGCCACGACCACCTTGCGTCGACCCGTTTCAGCGGGGCGAGCCTGAAGCTCCAGGATTTCCCCCAGGGGTGTGGGCGCGAGGAAATCAATGTTCAGGGATGCGGTCACGAAACGAAAATCAGGCAGGCTGCCGGGCGCCCGGCCTTCCGCCGCATAAGACGCCGCAGCAGCAGTCGCCATCGCATGGCAGTCAATCAATGAGGCAATCAACCCACCATAGACGAAACCGGGCACCGCAATATGATGTGGCTCGGGGGTGAACAGCGCGATGGCCTGCTCGCCGTCCCACCGACTCTCGATCTGCAGGCCGTGGTCATTCAGGCGGCCACAGCCATAGCAATGACTGAATTCCGGTGGATAAAAATCCTGAATAGGCTCTGCAGCCTTCATATGAGCCTGCGCCTGAATACCAGTAACAGGAAGAGACTGAGAAGCGTTACGCCGTCTAATGCCATTCCGCCACCGCCGCCGCTACCCTTCTGCCAGGTCACCTCGGCCAATGCCGGTTCGTCTTCCAGGCGTACCTCAAAGCGATCCAGCTCCGTCATCAGATTGGTGGTCATATCAGCCATGGCGGCAGAGAAGCCGGCCGCACGCTCGTCACGCATACGTTCCGTACTCTTCACCGCTGTGGTCTGGGACTGACGTTTGTCGGTTCCGGGAGCGCGGAACAACAAGGTTCCGGTGGGCACATCAAAGACAGCCGTGTCGACAAATGTCTGCACTTCATTCTCTGTTGCCGGAATCACGTAGGCACCGACAATTGTCCAGTACAGCAATGATGCGGTTGTCTCCCCGGTTGCCGCCACCTGATCGTAAGAAACCAGGGCGATTACATCCACGCCATAGAGTCGGGCTACCTGCTGCATGCCTGCGATGCCACTGTTAGCCCGCAGATAAGTCTCAGGGATTACTTCAATACGCTCGATATACTTGCGGTCGACAAATGCCTGCCTGGCCTTATTCAGCAGCTCATCTTTCTTTGCCTCGGACAAGCCCTGGATGCCGGTCCCCGGGCTGGGCACGAAGGCAATGCCTGCCCGCAGCGGCAACTCCAGCTTCGGGACGCCCGGCGTGAGTTCGGGGGGGACCTGGCCTTCCGGATAGAGGTAGTCAACGAGGCTGCTTGAAACGCCCTTGCGAGCTTCGTAGGAGTCGGGACCGCCGAGCAGCCAGCTGCAGCCCCCGGTAAACACCACAAAAATCAGGCCAGTCAGAAGAAAATATGGTCTGGACATGCTTAAACCTCAGCTGGAAGACAGGTCACTAAACTGCACTAATTGTTACAGGGAGTTCGTTAATGAGTTACCAGTGTAAACGACGCCGATCAATCCACCACAGGCCGGCCACGACAGCGCCGAATACCGTATAGCCTAAGACGAAAACCCAGACCTGGGCATCGTAGAACAGCAGCCGATGCAGCCAGTCCTGAACGAAGCTCTGTTCGTACGGTGCCTGACCGGCACGCACCCGCAACTCGTTCTCCCACCGGGTCAGGGGACAGATCTGGCCCAGCCATGCCTGGGCAACAACAATTCCAATGGCCAGCAGATGGAGTAGCCGAAACTTCAGAGAGCAGGTCCAGGGCCAGCCTGCCCATCTGCCTGCGATGACAGCCAATAATCCCAGTACCACAAAGGCCACGAAGAAAAAATGGACCACCAGTACCAGGTCAGCGAGATACTGATAAACCCTCACTTTGGTCTGGCCTTTTTGCCTGAATTTCGCTCAATCTTCTGCAAAGAATCTTCAGCACTCCAGGCCAAGCCGCTCATGCCAGGCCGCAATGGATTCAAGCGGATAACGAGGGAATTGTTTGTCCTGGGGATCAGCCTGCAACGGCACCCAGTTCGCCCTGAAGTCCAGCAACAGGTGCGTGCGCTCCGGTGGTGTCGGTAGTTCGGAATCAATGGCAGAAGCAAAGGGATGCACCAGCTCCGGCCAGTTGGGATCATAAACCCACAGTGCGCTGCCGCATTCGCGACAGAAGCGCCGTTCGCCCCGACTGGTGCGTGTTTCACCGGTGTCGGGATTTGTCAGGCGGGCATGATAAACAGCGATGTGCTCGTCGCCCTGAACCTGCAGAGTGCGGTGATCGCCACTCAGATTAATCGCATAGCCACCACCCCCGGCAGTTTTTCTGCAAATAGAGCAATAGCAGAGGTTAAACGGATACGGGTGAGCACTCTGCAGGCTGAAGTGCACCGCGCCGCAATGACAGGATCCCTTGAGCTCCATAATTCAGCTCCCCATTCCCGGTGAAACGAACTACAGGCTACTCCAGAGACTCGTAGTTTGGCCATTCGAAACGCGGCGTGCAGATGCACAGGAAAATCAGGTCTTCGGGGCCGGTATTGCTGATGCGCTGGGGGACACCGGGCGGAATCAGGACCACATCGCCAGGCTCCACAGCCTCAGCAGGCCCCCGGTCGATACTCACCTCACCCTGCCCCTGCAACAGCACATAGCGTTCGGCGGTGTTGAGGACACGGTGCAGTTTGGTCGTGACCCCTGGCAGGACACGGGCCCGGGCTATGGAAACCGCAGGATCTTCCGCGCCATTGGAGAGCTCGAGAATGTAGCACCTCTCCTCGGTGAGGTACTCGGCGCCTGAATCAGGCCTGCCAACTGCCGCTTGCTGCATCTCATGCTCCTGCCGCCGGCCAACACCGGTTGCGCATCAGGATACGCCAGCACTCAGGACTAAGTTAGCGGTCGTAGTGCAGCTCCTGTGCGACACCCCGCAAGGTGGCTATGCGTTGCTGGTGATCCCGGAACCGCCGACGACCCTCTTCGTCTCTCGGATCCACAAGCTCTCCGCGCAGTTGGCGCTGCCACAAACGTTCTTCCCAGTCCGAAAGAGATTGTCGATTCTTATAGGCGATATAGTCCAGAGCTTTAGGAAAAGTTCCAATCCTTAGGTCGTCCATGATCTTTTTCTTCTTTTTCAGCGACGAAAAAAGTCTAGATCAGCCGGCCTGAAAAATGCACCTGCGTCACACTTCTGCAGGCTTGATTGGTGTGGTTGTGCGGTTTTTTACCGGGCTCTTATGTGCTTATGTCAGCTGTCCCATTTCATGTGCCGCACAAGTTCATCACTTGGCTGTAACGATCAACTGTTCTTTTTCAGCGCGTGCCAGTTTCTTGATCTGCAACTCCCGTCGCAGAGCCGTGCCATGATCGGCAGCCGGCTCTGCATAAACTATTTCAACGGGCAGTCGCGCACGGGTATAGCGTGAGGCCTTGCCGCGATTATGCTGGGTCAGTCGAGCCTGCAGATCCTTGGTGACCCCGGTATACAAGCTCTGGTCGGCACAGCGAAGCATGTACACATGCCAGTCGGAGTCGCCGGTCACAGGCAACACGCCTGGCTTAACAGGCAAGTCTGCTGGCTATTGCCGCGCGGATTACAGGAATTCACGCAGACTCTGCGCGTACGCCGGCCAAAGATGAACGGTGCCGTGATTCGCTTCCGGAATCAGCGTAAAACTTAGTTGATTCGAGGGAAAAGCCGCCACCAGCGCATCAGAGTGGGGCCGGGTAATCACGCTGTCCTCGGCGGCGACCACCACCAGGACCTGGGCGGCTACCTCAGGCACACGGCTGACAGAATCAAACCGGTCCTGCAGCAACAGGGACGTGGGCAGTATCGGGAACATCCGCCGGGCGATGCGGGCCACGCTGTCAAAGGGGGTCACCAGAACCAGTCGCTGCACCGGCCGCTGGGTAGCAAGATAAACGGCGACACCGCTACCCAGGCTGCGGCCGACAACTGCGATCTCCTGATACCGGGGGGCAAGTTCGTCAAATATCCGCACGGCATCGGCGAACAGGGCAGCTTCCGAAGGTTCACCTGTGCTCCCACCGTAGCCACGATAGTTGGCGAAATAGATTGTGGTTTCGGGAAACCAGGCAGTGTAGTCGGGAATGTTGTGTGAGATCTCTTCAGCGTTGCCACCAAAATACACGATTGCCCGGGAACGGCCGCTGTTCACACGCCAGAGCTTCAGGGTCTCCGCACCACTAGGTAGCCAGACTGCTTCTGCCGGTGCGCTTGCGACTTCCGGTTGCGGAAAGTAGATCAATCGTCGCTGGCCGAAATACAGCGACAGGCAGATGCCTGCATAGATGAGAGTCGCACTTAGCAGCAGGGTCATCGCGTTTTTTTTCACCGACCGACGATCCCGCTAGGCGGCGTCGTCGCCGCGAGCCCGGGCCCGCATCAGTCGTCCCCGCTTGATCAGAAGGTAGGCGCCCATACCATCCAGGGCAAAGCCAAGAAAGATCAATTCCAATGCGAAGTCTGGCAAACCAGACCTCGCAGGTATCAGTGTCTGAGCCGGGCTCAGCCACATGAACAAGCCCAGCCCCGCAATCAGGCAGCCACCGTAAGTGAGCACCCCAATCAGCAAGGCCGACGGCAGACCGGCCTGCGCCGAGTCGGGTTGAAAACTACGCGGCAGTTCGATCGGACTCTTCGGGTCATCCATCCTGTTTATCCCCCGTGGCAGCACCGACATCGTATCCTTAAGTCTACGGGCCTTGAATTATACTGGCCTGCCAAAGGCTTCTCGCGCCAGGCTCGCTAGCATGAACACCACGCTGCAACTGCGCATCGCTGTAGATGAGGATCTTGATTACCTGACCGATATCTACAACCAGGCCATTGCCCTGGGAACGGCGACTGCACATACACGGCCCGTGACCCTGGATGACCGGCGCGCATGGCTGCACAGCCATCCGCCGGCTAACTATCCGGTGTTCGTGGCAGTGCGGGAGAAGCCCGTGGTGGGCTACTGCAGTCTGAGCCCCTATCGCGCGGGCCGCGAGGCCCTCAAAGCCACCGCGGAGATCAGCTACTACGTGCACGCCGATCACCGTGGTACCGGCATTGGCACCGCCCTGATTCAGCACGCCATGGACCAGTGCCCGCACCTGGGCATCAAGACCCTGTTTGCGATTCTGCTGGACATCAACCAGGCCAGCGTTCGCATACTGGATAAGCTGGGCTTTGAGCAATGGGGGCATCTGCCGCGCGTGGCGAATTTCGACGGGCAGGAGTGCGGGCACCTGTATTACGGGCGACGGCTGACAGCTTAGGCCGGGTCTTGAGAGCGGTCAGTCAGCAGCCGGATGGATCAGTTTGCCGCCGATCCAGACGCCTACCGCCATGCACTCATGGCAGGCACTGAATTCCATGCCGGCCGCGAACAAGTCGGACTGAATAGGTGCCCAGCGATCGATGAAAAGCGCACCGGAATTCACTTTATTCCAGTAATCAACCTTCTGCTCGCGAACGTCCGGGGGAAACTGAGGATTCTCGGCGAGGCGCTGCAGGTCAGCACCCTGGATTCTCAAGGGCACTCCTTCCGGATTATTGATGCGACTTAAATAAGCATTGAACCAGGCCTGATCGGCCAGGCGGCCACAAGTCGGGCAATTAAAGCGATTGCGCGACATGGCCGGCTCAATAGTTTCCTCCGTGGTCATAATTTCTGAACCTTTGGTGAGCGGTGTGGAAAATTAGCGCCGGCTAGCCCGCCGGCTGCAGGGTGGCATTGTCGGGCGACCGCAGCTCCGGGTGCTCCGACTCTGCCTGCTGTATTCGCCATAGCTCCGCATAGCGTCCCTCGTGGGCCAGCAACTGCGCGTGAGCGCCCACTTCGACTATCTCACCCTGGTCCAGCACCACGATCTGATCTGCATCGACGACGGTGGACAGGCGGTGAGCAATCACCAGGCTGGTATGGCCGGTGGCAATCTCCCGGATTGCCGCCAGGATCGCCCGCTCTGACTTGCTGTCCAGCGACGAGGTGGCTTCGTCAAAAATCATGATAGGCGGCTGCTTGAGCAGCGCCCGGGCGATAGCAACCCGCTGTTTCTCGCCCCCGGATAACTTCAGCCCGCGCTCTCCCACAATGGTGTTGCCGCCGGCCGGTAGTCGCCCGATAAAGTCTTCCAGATGGGCCAGACGAATGGCCTCGCCCACTTCATCATCCTGCGCATCCGGCCGGCCGTAGCGGACATTCTCGAAAATCGTATCGTTAAACAGCACGGTGTCCTGGGGCACAATGCCGATGGCCGCGCGCAATGAATGTTGCGTGACCTGGGAAATATCCTGTCCATCGATCAACACGGACCCGGCGTTGACGTCGTAAAAGCGAAACAGCAGTTTCACCAGGGTGGACTTGCCGGCACCGCTGGCCCCCACCACCGCCACTTTCTTACCCGGGGCAACGCTGAAACTGATGTCCTTGAGGATCGCGCGGTCCGGTCGGTAGCCGAAACTCACATCCCGGAATTCCAAAGCCCCCTGACCTACCTGCAGGGGCTTGGCGTCAGGCACATCATTGATACCCGGCTCCACCGCCATCAGGTCGAACATCTTCTCGATATTAGCGAGGGACCCCTTGATCTCCCGATAGACAAAACCCAGGAAGCCCAGGGGCAGAAACAACTGGATCATGATGGTCTGAATGAAGGAAAAGTCGCCGATGGTCAGCTCGCCCGCGCGAATCTGGAACACGGCCAAGCCAATCATGCTCGTCTGGGCAATGGCAATGATCAAGGCCTGACCACTGTTGAGGGTGAACACGGACAAACGATTCTTGCGTCGGGCAATCTCCCATTTTTCCAGCTCCCGGTCGTAGCGACGCGCCTCGAACTCCTCATTAGTGAAGTATTTGACCGTCTCGAAATTCATCAGGCTGTCGATAGCCTTGGTATTACTGGCCGAATCGGCTTCGTTGGCTTCGCGGACGAACTGAGTGCGCCATTCGGTAGCGCGCACGGAGAACGCCCAATAGGCCGCCACTGCAAAAAAAGTGATCAGTGCATAGATGGCCCCGTACTTGGCGTAAAGAATGCCCACCACCATGGCGATTTCGAACAGGGTTGGTGCGATATTGAAGACGATGAAACGCATCAGGAAACTGATGCCCGTGACCCCGCGTTCTATATCCCGGGCCAGGCCACCCGTTTGCCGGTTCAGGTGAAAGTCGAGGTCCAGGGCATGCAGGTGTCGAAACAGTTGCAGGCCAATCTTGCGCATGGCGCGCTCGGTGACGCGGCCGAAAACCGTGTCGCGAATTTCCCCGAACAGCACGCTGGAGAATCGAGCGACGCCATAAGCGACCACCAGCAAAATGAGCCCCATGGCCAGAATGTTGCCCCGGTCGGGCACATCCAGTGAATCCACCACCGCCTTGACCAGGAAGGGGATCACCAGAATTGCACCCTTGGCAGCCACCAGAAACAGCAGGGAGAGGCCAACCCGCCAGCGGTACTCCCACAGATAAGGCATCAGCACGCGGACGACTCGCCAGTTCATGCTCTGCCCGGGTTCCTGACTGAAATTGCCGTGGCGCATGTTGATCAGGCCCCGACGCTGGGTCGGCTTTTGACGCTGGCATACCAGCGTGCGACGGCGGGTCGATCATGGGTGGCATCAATTTCCACCCACTTGGCAAAGTCGACGGTGGCCAGCAGCGTAATATCCGCGAAACTGAAGGCTTCGCCGGCCAGGAAAGGGCTCTCGGCTAGTCTGGCCTGCATCCGATCGAAAAACTGCTGAGTCCGGATTGCCCCGCGCTGAACCAGGGCCGGAAGCTGCGGGTAGTCCACCGTTCCCGGAAACACCCGGTCACGGAAGCCCGGCGACAGATTGCGCAGGACTTCAGCCGCAGACGGAATACCTTCGGCCTCGACAATGTTGTTCCACATCAGCACCAGCGCCTCGCCTTTGGCGCCCTGGCCAAACAACCGCGGTTCAGGCTGCACAGATTCCAGGTAATGGCAGATAGCCAGGCATTCAGTCAGACGGGTGCCGTCATCCAGCTCCAGCACCGGCACGGTACCGCCCGGATTAATCGCCAGGAACTCCGGCGACAGCTGCTCCATGCGATACAGATTCACGGGCACGCGGGGGATTTCCATCCCCTTCTCGGCCAGAAACATCCGCACGCGCCGGGGATTGGGCGCACGGGAAAAATCGAACAATCTCATACCAGTTCCATCGGCCGCGGAGGCGCCCGAACCCCTAATCGTACAGGTGACAGCTCACCTCGTGGGGAGCCGCCGGCGTGCCGAGCTCCCTGGGCGCAGGAATCTCAGTGCGGCAGCGATCCATGGCGTCGGGGCAGCGGGGGTGAAAGGGGCAGCCGCCGGGCGGGTTTGCGGGCGACGGGACATCGCCGCCCAGGACGATCCGCGACCGCTTGCGGCCCGGCTCGGGCAAGGGAATCGCCGAGAGCAGGGCCCGGGTATAGGGGTGCTTAGGATGGGCATAGAGGGTCTGGCTGTCCGTCGCTTCGACAATCTTGCCCAGGTACATCACACCGATCCGGTCACTGACATGCTGAATCACGGCCAGATCATGGGCGATGAATAAAAAGGCGATGCCGTGCTCCCGCTGCAGGTCGGCTACCAGGTTGAGGACCTGGGATTGCACAGAGACATCCAGGGCAGAGACCGGCTCGTCGGCAATAATCAGGCGCGGATTCAGGGCAAGGGCACGAGCGATACCAATGCGCTGGCGCTGACCGCCGGAAAATTCATGGGGATAACGATTCAGGGCCCGCTGACTCATGCCCACCACATCGAGAAGCTCGCGGACGCGCTTGTCCCGCGTATCGCGGTCGCCCTTGTTGTGAATATCCAGCGGCTCACGCAGCGTTTGCGATACGGTGCGGCGCGGGCTCAAGGACGCATAAGGGTCCTGGAAAATCATCTGCATGCGCTCTCGATAGGGCAGCATCTCGTTTCGCGACAAGTGCGTAATGTCGGCGCCGTCGAGCATCACCTTGCCGGCCGTGGGCTCATACAGCCGGATGATGGAGCGACCCAGCGTCGACTTGCCGCAACCCGACTCGCCCACCAGCCCGTAGGTCTGGCCCGGCTGCAGCACCAGGCTCACACCATCCACCGCTTTGACCTGAGCCTTGACCCCGCGCAGCAGTCCGCCGCGAATGGGAAAGTATTTGCGCAGCTCCTCGACCTGCAGCAGGGGACTGCTCATACCGGCACCGGATTAAAGCAGGCAGCACTGGCGGTCTTCTCGCCCAGTTCAGGTTGCTCAGTCTGGCAGCGGTCCAAAGCCCGCTCGCAGCGCGCGGCAAAACGGCAGCCGGCAGGCAAATGCAGCAGGTCGGGTACACGACCGGCAATGATGGGCAGATGCTCGGGCCGATCTTCGCGAATGCGCGGGATGGAACTCAGCAAACCGGCCGTGTACGGATGCCGCGGCTGCGCGAAAAGTTCTTCGATAGGTGCCTGTTCAGCCACCTTGCCGCAATACATGACCAGGGCCCGCTGGCAGGTTTCCGCCACCACCCCCAGGTCGTGGGTGATCAGAATCACGGCCATGCGAAACTCTTCCTGCAGCTTGTTGATCTGTTCCAGGACCTGGGCCTGGGTGGTGACATCCAGGGCGGTAGTGGGTTCGTCGGCGATCAGCAACTTGGGATTGCAGGACAGGGCCATGGCAATCATCACGCGCTGTCGCTGACCGCCGGATAACTGGTGGGGATACTCATCGACGCGGCGCGCCGGCGACGGAATGCCCACCCGCCCCAGCATCTCGATGGCTTCGGTGCGGGCCTGGCTGTCAGTCAGGCCCTTGTGCCGCGCCAGCACATCAGCCATCTGGTTGCCGATGGTGAACACCGGGTTCAGGGCCGTCATGGGCTCCTGAAAAATCATCGAGATCTCGCTGCCGCGAATTGTTCGCAGCTCTTCTTCCGACGCCGTCGCCAGGTCCCGGCCGCCGAATTCAATGGAACCGGCAGCAATGCGGCCCGGCGGCTTTGGAATCAGTCCCAGCAGCGACAAGCCCGTCACGGTCTTGCCGCAACCTGACTCGCCCACCAGGCCCACGGTCTCCTCGGGATAAATATCGAAGCTCACGCCATCCACGGCCCGCACCGTGCCGTACTGGGTGTCGAACTCGATCGCCAGATCGCGCACGCGCAACAAGGGCTCGGCCATCAGTCCGCCACCGTCCGCGGATCCAGGGCGTCCTGCAGGGCGTCGCTGAAAAGATTGAAGGCCATGACCAGGCCGAACAGCAGGACGGACGCGGCCAGAAAATTATTGAAGAAACCGGCCAGCACTTCCTGGCTGCTTTCTGAAATCATCAACCCCCAGCTCATGCTGTCCTTCACACCCAGACCCAGGAAACTCAGAATTACCTCGCTTTTGATGGCGGCCACAAAAGTAATGGTGGCCTGCACCAGCAGAATGTGGGCGGTGTTGGGCAGGATGTGCCGGAAAATAATGGTGTACTCAGGCACGCCCAGCGCATGGGCGGCATCCACGTACTCCATCTCCTTGAGCTTGATGACCTCGCCCCGCACCAGGCGGCCGGCCGTGATCCAGAAAGTCACGATCATGGCGATATGCATGGAATATTTGCTGATCTCGGGAATGCTCTGCAGGGTGTAGGCAATGGCGGCCACAAACAGCAGGAAGGGAATGGAATCGAGCACGCCCATGAGCCAGAGAATCAGTTCGTCCAGCCAGCTGCCGCTGAAAAACCCGGCGATGGCGCCGAGGATCGCGCCCAAAGCCGTCGCCAGCACGGCCACCACCAGTCCGACTTCGAAGGAAGTCTTGGTGCTGTAAATGGCCCGGTCGAAAATATCCTGGCCGATGATATTGGTGCCGAACCAGTGGGCGCCAGACACAGGCTCCCATTTGCCGCCGGCCAGATCGGCCCAGCCCGTGGCCCAGAAACCCAGCCACACACCCAGGGCGATACCCACATAAAGGAGCACCACGGCGAAGGACCACATACCCACCCGATCGCGACGAAACTTGTACAGGCCTTTGGTCCACAGGGACTCGGGCGCTGCGTCGCTCAAGCCGACGGGATCCAGTTCTTCAGCGGCAGCATTCACTTGAGAGACACCCGCGGATCGACCCAGCGATACATGATGTCGGTCAGCAGCTGCACCACCACCAGCATGATGGCCGTCAGGGCCACCACTGCTTTCAGAATGGGCTGATCGCCCGTGATGATGGCGTCATACGTCACCTTGCCAATACCGGGAATGCCGAAATAGCTTTCGATTAACAGGCTGCCGCTGATCACAACAAACGGAATGGAAAACATGATCCGCGTGATGATGGGTATCAGGCAATTCTTCAAAATCAGTTTGCAATACAGCTGCAGGGACGGCACCCCGAAGGCGCGTGCCGTGCGTACGTGGTCCCGCGTGGTTTCTTCCACGATCACGGAACGATAAAAGCGCGTGTTATACCCCAGGGCCACGAATACCGTGGCCAGGGTCGGTACCGTCACATAACTGACGTAATCACCGAAGGAATCAACGGACCAGCCGCGCACCGGGAAAAGGTTCAGGCCGTAACTGGACGACAGAATAATCTGAAAGGCGATGATCACGATCAGGAAACTGATGCTCATGCCGATGGCCGCCGAGCCCATGATCATCTTGTCAGGCCAGCGGCCCCGGTAGAAAGCCGCCAGCAGGCCCAGGCCCACGCCCAGCAGGTTGCCCAGGATAAAACCCGGCAAGGCGACGGCGATGGAAACGGGAATAGTGCGTGCCAGCAGGGCATTGATGCGTTCGCCTGTGGATTCCGAGTTACCGAAGTCCAGGGTGACGATCTCGCGCAGGTAGTCCAGGTAACGCACCACCATGGGCTGGTCATAGCCCAGCTGAGCGCGGATTTCGTCAATCTGTTCCTGCGTGGGGTTCTTGCCCACCAGCTCAAAAGTCTTGTCCGGCCCGAAGTAGACCATGAGCAGGAAGCTGACCAGGGTCACGCCAATGATCAGGGGTATACCCGTGGCCAGCTTGCGCAGGGAATAGGAAAAAAGCTCCACGCTCAGTTGACCTCGGGTGTTGGCTCAGGCGCCAGGCGCAAGCCCTTCTCATCCTGCAGCGCCACGAAGGGAAAGAAGAAGCCGCCGACGATACTGGTGTCGGGATACATCAGCACCTCGCGATGCCACACGCTGATGCGGGTCCGCGACAGGCCGGTGATGGCCACGCAATCGTCAATCACCATCTGATTCATGCGCCGATAGATCTTCGTTCGCTCCGGCGACGGCAACATGACGGCAGCCTGCTCGAACAGGGCATCGTATTCGGGATTATTGTAGTTAGACGAGTTGGATCCCGGCGCCTTGTTGGGCCCATAGAACAGCTGCAAGGTATTCTCGGCGTCCGGATAATCCAGACCCCAGCCGGCGGAGATCAGGGGCAACTGGCTTTCCCGCCAACGTTTGTTGAGATCTCCGAAGGTGGCGAACTCGCGCAGGACGATTTTTTCCCGCGGGAAACCAATCTCCATCATCCAGGCACGAAACTGCTCGTAGAACTGTCGGCTGCGCACACTGCCGACGGTGCCATAAACCATGGTGGGCAGGGTCTCGGGCGTCCAGCCGTTGGCGGCGAGGAGCTGCCTGGCGCCGGCCACATCTCGCGTTACGCTGTCCACCGATGCATCCGGGTCATACTCGGGCACCACCGGGGGAATCACGCCGGGAAAAACTTTGCCCAGGTTCACATAGAAACTGTCATTACGACGTTCCCAGTCAAAACCCTTGATCATGGCGCAACGCAGGGCGCGGTTACGTTCGTTCTGCTGCGGATCCGGGTCGGTGCCGAACTCCATGTCCATGTTGAAGGCGCTGTAGACAAAGCCCGCTTCAATGTCCGAACGCACCTGGTACAAGGCCTCGTACTCGGGCGCCAGGCTTACCGGGTCTTTCGAGGCCAGCACCCGATCCACCAGCTCCACCGGCACACCCGCATACTGAATCTCATTACCCTTGGTGAATGAATTCCAGCGGGCGGCAGACTCCTTAATAAAGGAGATCTCAAACCGATCCACGAAGGGCGGCCGCTGGCCGTCCAGCACCTCGATGCCCGTGAAGCCCTGGGTGGCCGGATCAAAACCTTCGGCGGCCAGATCCACCGGTTCCCAGCGCCAGTTCAGATTGGGTTCGAAGATCAGCTTCTCGGTGTCGTAACGCACCACGCGAAACGGGCCCGAGCCCACGGGACGCAAGCCGAACTCGCGACCGTAGGCCTCGACGGCCTCCCTGGGCACCACGCCGGAATAGCCCATGGCCAGGGTGTAGAGCAGTTGCGGGTAGGGCTGCAGCAGATGAATGCGCAACGTGTAGTCATCGACGATTTCCAGCCCGTCGGGGAGCCGGTCATAGTCAGGGCCCGCGGCTTTCCATTCCTCCAGGCCTGCCACGCGGCCCTGCCAGAGCCAGGCGCCCTGGGGACGGGTTTCGGGATCGAAGTGGCGGAGGATGGAGTACACCACGTCAGCGGTGGTCACTTCCCGGCCCTTGCCACCGTCGAAGGCCGGATCGTCAATGAAATGAACACCGCGCTTCAACTTAATGGTGTAGGTCAGGCCGTCCCCGGATACCTCGGGCATAGCCGCTGCCAGGTTGGGTTTCAGGGCATAGGGACGCTCGAGGTACTTGTAGGAGTACAGGGTGTCGTACGCGTTGACGACGATGAGGTTGGCGTAGAGGGTGGCCGCCTGCACCGGGTCCAGGCTGGTAGGCGCACCGTCCGAGGAATGATGGTAGACCCGCAATCCGGCCGTATCGGAATCCTCGCCTTGCTCGTTGCCGCAGGCAGCCAGCAAAGACACCAGCAGTAGCAACAGTAAGCGCATCAGGGGCGAGTATTCAGCATGGCCTGCTCGGACAGGGCGGTCCAGTCCTGGGCCCTGTCTCGATAGGCCGACCACGACGCGTAAACTTTCGCCGCGACGGGATCCCCGGCCACCAGTTCGGCAATCACCTCATCCGTCAGGGTGCGCAACTGAGTCAGAACTTCGGGGGGGAAACTGCGAAACTCCACCTCACCCTCAGTGCGCAACTGCGCCAGGGACTGGGCATTTCTGGCCACGAATTCGGCCGTCATCTGATCGTTGGTGGCGCTGCACGCAATCTGGATGATGGCCTGCAAATCTTCCGGCAGGGATTCATAGGCTTCTTTATTCACCGTGCACTCCAGCACGGGGCCGGGCTCCTGCCAACCGGGGTAGTAATAGTAGCGAGCCGCCTTGTGCAGACCGAAGGCGACATCGTTGTACGGCCCGATCCATTCCGTCGCATCGATACTGCCGGTCTGCAGCGCCGTAAAAATATCCGCGCCGGGCAGATTCACCGGTGTCCCGCCGGCGCGGCGCAGCACTTCACCACCCAGGCCGGGTATGCGCATCTTCAAGCCCTGCAAGTCCGCCATGCTGTTGATTTCACGATTGAACCAGCCACCCATCTGCACGCCGGTATTGCCGGCGGGGAAGGGCACCAGGCCAAAGCCGGCGTAGAGTTCACGGTAAAGCTCCAGACCACCGCCGTTGTATAGCCAGCCGTTCATCTCCATGGCGCTCATGCCGAAGGGAATGGCAGTGAAGAACTGGGCTGCTTCGCTTTTGCCTTTCCAGTAATAGGCCGAACCGTGGCCCATCTCGGCGGTGCCGCTGCGCACCGTGTCGAACACCTCAAAGGCCGGTACCAGTTCGCCGGCGGCATAGACCTTTATCTTCAGCCGCCCGCCGGAAGCCTTCCCGATCATTTCAGCCAGGCGATTCACGCCCGTGCCCAGGCCGGGAAAGTTAGGGGGCCAGGTGGTGACCAGCTTCCAGGTGAAACTTTCGCCGGCGACACCCGGCCCGCAATCAACCTGCTCACCGGCACAACCGGCCAGTGCGGCGGCGGCACCCGCCGTCAGCAATTCCCTGCGCTTCATCAAGACGCTCCCATCAGATCAGCGGGCAATAGTAGTCCACCGAGCGCCCATATCCAGAACCGGCTGTCGCCGGCGACTTTGGTGTCGTGTCAACCGGGCGGGAATTTCGCCAGAATCGCCTCCAGGGCCTGCCGGATCAGTTCATCCGGCGATTCCCGATCGCTGCGCGTAATACGGCTGGCCGTGGTGCCATGCCAGACGGGTCGCGCCTGCTCCACGTCGAACAGATCCACCGCGAGCTGGCCTTCTGTGTACTGGCGGGCCCGCACTGTATTGTTGTTCCAGTAGCCGCCCCAGCGATAATCCCGTCGCCCGCGACGGCCGCTCTGGAAACTGCGGGTCGGATAACTGGTGATGCGCAAGCCTTCGCGGGAGCCAATCGTGAAGGCGACAGCCAGGTCGGCCTCGGTGGGATCTTCCACGAAACGCAGACCCTGGGCCGTCAGCAATTCACGTGAGTCGGCTTTCAGGCGCTGCACCACCAAGGGGCTGAGGGGCCGCTGGGTAATTGCGCTGATCAGCGGATTCGGATCGATCCACGCAAACGTCTGGTAGGCAGAGAAGTCCACGGACGGATCAAAGTCCGTCGTTGCCGTCATGGTGGTAGCGCAGCTCGTCAGGAACAGACCGCCCAGAAGC